>NZ_CP023067.1:1273750-1910625 GCF_002288525.1 Sinorhizobium sojae CCBAU 05684 | reverse complement strand
CGCTCGTAGAGTGCGATCAGCGGTTTCCATACGAAGGAGGCAAACGGGTGCCCGTAAAGTGCAAGCGTCACTGCGTGGCTCCGTTGAATTGAAGGGTGGTTTCAATCATGTCGAACTCGCGCTGGCGGGCGCACTTTTCCAAGAGAAAAGCCGCTAATGGGAACAAGAGAGTTCCGCCGACAACTGCAACAACTTCGCAAGCGTTTTGCTCCTTGCTTCGCTGTCCCTGTCGGCGGGGTGCTCGATAAATGCGCAAGTCAAGACTGCGAATGCTTCTCCGCCCGGATCGCAGATTGGCGCGCTTATGTCTGTGACGCCCACCAGGTAGCCTGAGGGGCCGAGACGAAAACCGGCGGCTCGAACGTCCTCGAGATGCGCGCCTATCGCCGCGAGGTGTTGTTCGGGCTGCTTGCAGCCCCAGTGTTCCAGGGCCTGAACCCGTCTCTCCGGACGTTGAAAGGCAATCAGCGTAAGGCCCGAGCCCGTCGTGTAAAGGTCGAGTTCCCCGCCGACGCGGGCTCGGAATTCCCAGTGCCCCTTTGGGCTCGCCTGCGCGACGATGAGACCGTTTCCGGCTTCCGGCACAACGAGATGGCAGGCTTGCCCCGTCTCCTGGGCGAAATTGTCCATTAGCGGCTGGGCCTGCGCGATAAGGCGCCGTGTTGGCGGATGGCGGTTGGCAAGCAGGAACATCTTCATCGTCAGGGAATAACGATCACCGCCTTCGGAGCGTGCAACATATCCCCGTGCCACGAGCCTTTCGAGCATGCGAAAGATTTGCGAGGGGCTCAAACCCATTTCGCGCACGATCTCCGTCCGGGTCATGCTGCCGCTTTGTTCGGCCAGAATCTCTAGAATATCCAATCCCTTATCCAGGGCAGGCGCTCTGTATTTGTCGTCCTGCTCCTGTTCTCCACCCAATCCATTCGCCGGCTTTTTATCCACGTCGTCGCTTCCTTCCATGCCCCCTGATCGACCTCTTGCGAGAGGGGGATAGCACGATTTTCTCTTGCCAGGGAATTTCTTATGTGAAATATCATTTCATATACGAACGAACGTCGCACATGGGAGGAGACCATGCGGCTGCACGGAAAAACGATTCTCGTCACCGCGGCCGGGCAGGGGATCGGGCGCGCCAGCGCCCTGGCCTGTCTGAAGGAGGGAGCGAACGTCATCGCAACGGATGTGAATGAATCGCTTCTTTCAGGCCTCGACGGCATGGAGACGGCAGCGCTCGACGTGAGGGATCCGGCGGCCATCAAGGCGCTTGCATCTCGCATCGGTCCCCTGGACGGTCTGTTCAATTGCGCCGGCTTCGTTCATCACGGCACGCTGCTGGACGTAAGTGACGACGATTGGGCCTTCAGCTTCGATCTGAACGTGACGGCAATGATGCGCCTTGCGCGCGCCTGTCTTCCCGGCATGCTGGAGCGCGCTGCCGAAACCGGAACTGCCTCCATCCTCAATATGGCCTCGATGGCTTCGTCCATTAAGGGTTTCGTCAACCGGACGGCCTATGGCGCCAGCAAGGCTGCCGTCATCGGTCTGACGAAGGCTATTGCCGCTGACTTTGTGAAGCACGGCGTCCGCTGCAACGCCCTTTGCCCCGGAACGGTCGATACGCCGTCTCTGCGTGGCCGGATCGCCTCGGCCGCCGATCCCATCCAGGCAGAAAAGGATTTCATCGCGCGTCAGCCAATGGGGCGCCTGGCGACAGTCGACGACATCACCCCCATGGTCGTCTTCCTTCTTTCAGACGAAAGCCGTTTCGTGACCGGTCAGGCCGTGCTGGTCGACGGCGGCGTCACAATCTGACTGCGGCGGGAGGCGCGGACCATGACCGACATTATTCGGATGGAAGCCATCGAGAAGGCCTTTCCCGGGGTGCATGCACTCAAATCGGTCAACTTTGATCTGCGCAGGGGCGAGGTTCACGCCCTGATGGGCGAGAACGGAGCCGGCAAGTCGACGCTGATGAAGGTTCTGTCGGGCGTCTATACCCCGGACGGCGGTCGCGTTCTCGTCGACGGACAGGAAGTTCATCTGCCGACGCCCAAGGCGGCACAGGACCTCGGCATCGGTATCATCCATCAGGAACTGGCGCTGATGCGCGACCTGAATGTCGCGCAGAATATCTGGATCGGCCGCGAGCCGCGCCTGCCGTTCGGACGCATCGACGAGGCTAAGCTGAATGCCGATGCGGTGGCGATCTTCGCCGGCATGAATATCAGGATGGACCCCCGAACGCCGGTTGCGGGACTCACCATTGCCCGCCAGCAGATGGTCGAGATCGCCAAGGCGCTTAGCTATCATTCCCGCGTGCTCATCATGGACGAGCCGACGGCGGCGCTGAACGACGCCGAGATTGCCGAACTCTTCACCATCATCCGCCGCCTGAAGGCTGAGGGCGTCGGCATCATCTACATCAGCCACAAGATGGACGAGATCAAGCGCATTGCCGATCGCGTGACGGTCATGCGCGACGGCGCCTATGTCGGGACGGTTGCGGCCGAGGACACGCCGATCTCGAGGATCATCTCCATGATGGTCGGGCGGGAGTTGAAGGACGAGGTTGCGGCCATTCCGGACCTTTCCAATGCCGAAACGGCGCTGGAGGTCCGCAATGCCAGCCGCGGCCGTGAGCTGAAGAATATCAGCTTCAGTCTGAAAAAGGGCGAGATCCTCGGCTTCGCCGGCCTGATGGGCGCCGGGCGCACCGAGCTTGCCCGCGCCATATTCGGTGCCGAGCCGATCGACAGCGGTGAGATCCTGGTGCACGGCAAGCCCGTGCGCATTACGAGCCCGGCGCAGGCGGTACGCGCCGGCATCGGTTACCTCTCCGAGGACCGCAAGCATTTCGGCCTGGCGCTCGGCATGGACGTGCGCGCCAATATCGCGATGGCGAGCCTCGGGCGCCATTCCGATGCGATCGGCCGCGTCGACGAGAAAGCGCTCGGCCGTGTGGCCAAGGACTATATCGGCAAACTCAATATCCGCACGCCGGGCGACCGGCAGGAGGTCGGGCTGCTGTCGGGCGGCAACCAGCAGAAGGTGGTCATCGCCAAGTGGCTGCTGCGCGATTGCGACATTCTGATTTTCGACGAGCCGACGCGCGGCATCGACGTCGGCGCAAAGGCGGAAATCTACCGCCTGCTCAAGGAACTGGCCGCGCAGGGCAAGGCAATCATCGTCATTTCCAGCGAGCTGCCGGAGGTTCTGCGGCTTTCCCATCGCATCGCCGTGATGTGCGAGGGGCGTCTGACCGGCATTCTGTCGGGCGGAGCCGATCAGGAAAAGATCATGGAACTGGCAACGGAACGTAACGGCAAGACGGCGGCCTGAGGGGGAAGCGCAACCATGGGTGTAAAGCAGAGCGGGCGCGGCGGCGCACAGCAGAAACTTCTGGCCTTCGCCAGCCTCATCGTGCTGGTCATCGGCTTCTCGCTGGCCAGCCCCAACTTCTTCCAGGTCTCCAACATCATGGCGATCCTGCAGGCGACTTCGGTCAACGGCGTCCTTGCCGTCGGCGTGACGCTGATCATCATCACCGGCGGCATCGACCTGTCCATCGGCACGCTGATGACCTTCTGTGCGGTGATGGCGGGCGTGGTGCTGACCTGGGCGGGCATGCCGCTGTCGCTCGGCGTTTTGACGGCGATCACTACTGGCGCCTTGTGCGGCTTGTTCTCTGGCAGCCTCGTCGCCCGCATGAAGATCCCACCCTTCATCGCGACGCTCGGCATGATGCTGGTGCTGAAAGGCCTGTCGCTGATCGTCACGGGCACCAAGCCCATCTATTTCAACGACACACCCGGCTTCACCTTCATTGCGCAAGGCTCGGTAGTCGGCGAGCTTATCCCGGCCTTCCCCATGCCGAACGGCGTGCTGGTTCTCTTTCTCGTCGCGGGCGTTTCAGCGTGGATTCTCGGGCGCACGGTGCTCGGCCGCTACACGTTCGCACTCGGCTCCAATGAGGAGGCTGTCCGGCTCTCTGGCGTCAACACCGATTTCTGGAAGATCGCAATCTACACGCTGGCCGGCGGCATCTGCGGGATTGCCGGCTTGCTCATTGCCAGCCGCCTCAACTCGGCCCAGCCGGCGCTCGGCCTCGGTTACGAACTCGAGGCGATTGCCGCAGTAGTGATTGGCGGCACCAGCCTTGCCGGCGGCCGCGGAACCATACTCGGCACACTCATCGGCGCCTTGATCATGTCGGTTCTGACCAATGGTCTGCGCGTCCTGTCGGTCGCGCCGGAATGGCAGACGGTCGTCACCGGCGCGATCATCATCATCGCTGTCTATGCCGATCAGATGCGCGTCCGCGCACGCAAATAAGGCCGCTGGCGGAAACGCCACGGTCAAAGCTCACCTCAGCATTTCAACCGTGAACACCAAGGAGGAGATACCATGTTCACAAGACGAACCCTGCTCGGCGCCGTAGCCGCGCTTTCCCTAATGGCCGGCGCCACCGGTGCCGGCGCCCAGGACAAGCTTTATGTCCCGCTGATCTCCAAGGGCTTCCAGCACCAATTCTGGCAGGCGGTGAAGGCCGGCGCCGACCAAGCTGCAGCGGAATTCGGCGTCGAAGTCACCTTCGAAGGACCGGACAGCGAAAGCCAGGTCGACAAGCAGATTGATATGCTCGCAGCCGCGCTGGCGAAAAAGCCAGCCGCCATTGGTTTTGCGGCGTTAGACAGCCAGGCGGCCATCCCGCTGCTGAAACAGGCGAACGACGCCGGAATACCAGTTATCGCCTTTGACTCGGGCGTCGACAGCGATATCCCGCAGGCCACTGCCGCCACCAATAACGCCGCGGCTGCAGCGCTCGCTGCCGATACCCTGGCCGAACTGATCGGCGATGCCGGCAAAGTCGCTGTCGTGGCGCATGATCAGACCTCACGCACCGGCGTCGACCGACGCGACGGTTTCGTCAACCGTATGAAGGAAGCCCACCCGAACGTCGAAATCGTTGCTATCGAGTACGGCGGCGGAGACCACTTGAAGTCGACGGAAATCACCAAAGCAATCCTGACGGCAAACCCCGACATCAAGGGCATCTTCGGCACCAATGAGGGCTCGGCCATTGGGGTCGTCAACGGCGTGAAGGAGCAGGGCGCCAAGGTGGTGATCATCGGCTACGACTCGGGCAAGGCCCAGAAGGATGCGATCCGTGAAGGTCTGATGGCGGGTGCGATCACACAGAACCCGGTGGGCATCGGCTATGAGACCGTCAAGGTCGCCGTCGCCGCCGCAAAGGGCGAGAAGATCGAGAAGACCATCGATACCGGCTTCTACTGGTACGACAAGACCAATATCGACTCGCCCGAAATCTCCGCCGTTCTCTACGACTGATCCGATCAATCCCGTCGGGGGCCTGCGCCCCCGACGCCAGCACATGGGACAACGATGAAACTGCTGCGCTATGGCCCCAAGGGGCAGGAAAAACCGGGCCTTCTCGACGCCTCCGGCCGAATTCGGGACCTTTCGGTCCATGTGGACGACATTGCGGGTGACGTGCTTTCCCCCGAGGGCCTGAGGCGCCTGGCGGCCATCGACCCGAGCGGACTGCCACTCGTCGACGGCACTCCGCGTCTCGGCCCCTGCGTCGGCGGGGTGGGCAAGTTCATCTGCATCGGGCTGAACTACGCCGATCACGCGGCCGAAACCGGCGCTGAGATCCCGAAGGAGCCCGTCGTCTTCAACAAATGGACGAGCGCGATCAGCGGGCCGAATGACGACATCGAGATCCCGCGTGGCTCCGTCAAGACCGATTGGGAAGTGGAACTCGGTGTGGTCATCGGCAAGGGCGGCCGCTACATTGAGGAAGAAGATGCCCTCTCGCACGTGGCGGGCTTCTGCGTCGTCAACGACGTCTCGGAGCGCGAATGGCAGATCGAGCGCGGGGGTACCTGGGACAAGGGGAAAGGGTGTGACAGCTTCGGCCCGATTGGACCCTGGCTCGTCACGCCCGACGAAGCTGGCGACATCGGCAATCTGGGCATGTGGCTCGAAGTCGACGGCCATCGTTTCCAGAACGGCACGACCGCCACGATGATCTTCGGCGTCGCGCATCTGATCAGTTATCTCACGCGTTTCCTGTCCCTTCAGCCAGGCGACGTCATTTCAACGGGCACGCCTCCGGGCGTGGGGCTCGGACAGAAGCCGCCGGTATTCCTGAAGGGGGGAGAAGTGATCCGGCTCGGGATCGACGGGCTCGGCGAGCAAACGCAGAAGGTGGTCAGGGCATGAAGATTACCGCCCTCCGCACGGTGGACGTGCGCTTTCCCACCAGCCAGCATCTGGACGGTTCGGATGCGATGAACCCCGATCCCGACTACTCGGCCGCCTATGTCATTCTCGAAACGGATGGCCCGCACGAGGGACACGGCTTGACCTTCACCATCGGTCGCGGCAACGAGATTTGCGTCGCGGCCATCGAGGCGCTTCGTCCGCTCGTCGTCGGCGTCGACATGGATTGGGTGGCAGCGGACATGGGGCGCTTCTGGCGCCATATCACGTCTGACAGCCAGTTGCGCTGGATCGGTCCCGACAAAGGCGCCATCCATCTCGCAACGGGTGCCGTCGTCAACGCCGTCTGGGACCTATGGGCGAAGATCGCGGGCAAGCCGGTCTGGCAGCTTGTCGCCGACATGAGCCCGGAGGAACTCGTTCGGTGCATCGACTTCCGCTATCTCACCGATTGCATCACTCCGCAGTGGGCGCTCGATTTCCTGACGAAACAGGCGGAGGGCAAGGCCGAGCGCATCGCAATGCTCAAGGCTGAAGGCTATCCCTGCTATACGACCTCGGCCGGCTGGCTCGGCTATGACGACGCCAAGCTGCGGCGTCTTTGCCGCGAGGCAGTCGACGCCGGCTTCAAATACGTCAAGATGAAGGTCGGCCGTGATCTTGCCGACGACATTCGCCGCCTGAGCATTGCCCGCGACGAGGTCGGTCCGGACGTCAACCTGATGATTGACGCCAACCAGGTCTGGGAAGTCGACGAGGCCATCGACTGGGTTAGGAAGCTTGCCTTCGTGAACCCCTGGTTCATCGAGGAGCCGACGAGCCCCGACGATGTGGAGGGTCACCGGAAAATCCGCGAGGGCGTCGCCCCGGTCCAGGTCGCGACCGGCGAGATGTGCCAGAACCGGATTCTGTTCAAGCAGTTCATCATGCGTGGCGCAATCGATGTCGTTCAGATCGACAGTTGCCGCCTCGGCGGGGTCAACGAAATCCTCGCGGTGATGCTCATGGCTGCCAAGTACGGCTTGAAGGTCTGCCCGCATGCCGGCGGCGTCGGATTGTGCGAATACGTCCAGCACCTCAGCATGATTGATTATCTCTGCATCGCCGGAACCCGCGAGGGCCGCGTGATCGAGTATGTCGACCACTTGCACGAACACTTTCTCGACCCGTGCGTGATCCGCAATGCGGCCTACATGCCGCCCGCCATGCCGGGGTTTTCGATCGAAATGAAGCCGGAGAGCCTCGAAACCCACCGGTTCAGGATGGTTTGATGGATCTGCACCTCAAGCACAAGGTCATCGTCGTGACCGGCGGCGGTTCGGGTATCGGAGCCGCGATCACGGAGGTTCTTTCGGAGGAGGGGGCCCGACCGGTGGTGGTTGCCCGTCGTCCTCCGGCAGACGAGTGGCTCGCCCGTACCGGTGCCGATTTCGTTCAGGCGGAACTGGGTGACGACAATGCTTGCCGGGCAGCGGTGGATGTCATCAGGAAGCGCCATGGAGCCGTTCACGGCCTCGTCAACAATGCCGGAGCCAATGACGGTATCGGGCTCGACAAAGGACCGGACGCATTCCGCGCCAGTCTCGACCAAAACCTGGTGCACTACTACATGATGGTCCACCTGCTGCGTGACGACCTTCGCGCCACGAAAGGAGCCATCGTAAACATCAGCTCAAAGACTGCGCTTACCGGGCAGGGCGGCACGTCCGCTTATGTCGCGGCCAAAGCCGCACAACTCGGCTTGACCCGGGAATGGGCAGTCGAGTTCCTGCCCGACGGCATCCGCGTAAACGCCATCGTCGTGGCCGAGGTCATGACGCCGCTTTATCGTCGCTGGCTCGATACACTCGCGGATGGCGATGCGGCGCTCGCGGATATCACCGCCCGGATACCCCTGGGGCGGCGAATGACCACGGCCAGGGAGATTGCCGACACATGCGCATTTCTTCTGTCCGATCGCGCCAGTCACACCACTGGCCAGTGGATTTTTCCGGACGGCGGTTATACGCATCTGGATCGGGCAATATAGGCCATCCATTCGGTCGTTCTCCGGCTTCTCGGCGGAGGCGGCATTGGATCGGCTGCAGCCGTAGCCAAGCGGCTAGCGCATCGGCCCGAAAACCGTACCCGATTTTCGGAAAGCTCGATGCGCAGAGTCAAAGAGAGACAGCGACCTTTGCGCGTCTGAAAAGACGCGCGGCGCTGTAGCCAGCATCAGCCATCGGCCGAAGGGGTTCGCATCAATCCGCCGCAATTCATGCGATGCTAAGCGACACGATTCAACCTGAGTCCATGCCATGCCGCTGTTTCCCAAAGTCTTCCTCGCCGGCGCCGCCATTCTCTCGGCAAGTCTGTCTGCCCCTGCGTCAGCAAGCTGCCGCAACGTCACCCATCTCGGTGAGGAGTACATAGCCTGCAGCTTCGATCCGGCATCGAGCGACATCCGCCTTTACAACAAGGACCAGTCCGGTGTGCCGTTCAGATCCTTCAAGGCATTGTCGCTGGAACTGCGGCAGCGCAACGAATATCTCGTCTTCGCCATGAATGGCGGCATGTATCACGAGGATCTCTCGCCCGTCGGCCTGCACATTGAAGAAGGCGCGGAGAAAGCTCCGCTCAATACCAATCCCGGCTGGGGCAATTTCCACATGCTGCCGAACGGCGTCTTCCATGTCGCCGAAGGGAAGGCGGGGGTGATGGCCGCGGAAGCTTACCGCGCCGCCGGCATTCGACCACGCTTCGCCACGCAGTCCGGGCCAATGCTGGTGATCGACGGTGTGCTGCATCCGCGGTTCCTGCCGGACAGCGACAGCTTGAAGACGCGCAACGGCGTCGGCGTGACCGGTTCGGGAGACGTCGTCTTCGCGGTATCGAAACGGCCGGTGCGCTTCCATGATTTTGCGACTCTGTTCCGCGACACGCTTGGCTGCCCCAATGCGCTTTTCCTCGACGGCTCGATATCGAGCCTCTATGCGCCGGAGATCGACCGCCACGATCGGTTATTCCCGCTGGGGCCGATCATCGCCGTCGTGGCGCCGTTTCCGCGTTGAAATCCCGCATGCGGAGCCGTCAAGCCGTCGGATAGGCCTTCTGCAACCCGCCGGATTTCGTCAGTCCCGCCTTGAAGGCCTGGTAGGCCGGGTGCTGACTGGAACGCGCGGCCTCCAAGAGCCGCATCTGCAGGCGGGCCGGTGCCGCGCTACCCAGCCATGCTCCGAGAGTTTCCAGCTTCAGCGAGTTCAGGAAACGCGCCTCCGAGGCGAAGTCGAGATGGCGATAGAGGCCGTCCATCAAATTCTCGTCCTGCTCGGGGTTTTCCATCAACAGCTTGATGAAGGCCTGGTCGGCTTCGCCGAAGCTCGAAAGCTTGGCGGCGGTCGTATCCCTGTCCGGAAAGGCGGCTGGTCCACTCATCGCATCGTCTCCCTCGATTCGAACATCCGTTCGGGGATAGGACAGGCGACCATCATACGCAAGGCGGCTGCTGAGCTCATCGGAGCGGCAGCTGCATCACAAAGCAAATGCGCGCCTAAAGATGCTCAACCCAAAGCGCAGAACTGGATGAGGAGTGTTTGGCTGCCGGAGCGCAATGGCGTTCGCTCCGAATCCGGCGATCGGCAGAGCCTTTCGTTGGATATGGCGCTCGCGCCTGTTACGCCCGGCGGCTTCTTCGTTCGCGCGCCGGCGCGGCAGGGCCCTCATTTGCCGTCTTGTTGCGCATTGGGCCGATCTTTTCGACGATCACCTCCAGCGTCGGGCGCTCGCCCTTCGCGTGGTTGTCGAGTGCAAGCCGCATGGCGGCGAGATGGGTGCAGGAGGTGCCGCAGCAGCCGCCGACGATCCGGGCGCCGGCATCGATGGCAAGGCGGGCATATTCCGCCATCAGCGGCGGCGTGCCGGAATAGTGGATCTCGGACCCGCGGAACTCGGGAATACCGCAATTGCCCTTGACGACGACGGTGGCATCCGGATTTGCCGCCGTCATGTCGAGCAGCGAAGAGAGAATGTCGGAGGCCCCTACGCCGCAATTGGCGCCGACGGCGACCGGGCCATCGCCAATGTCGCCGGCGACACCATGGATATTCTTCGGGTGCAGGCCCATCATCGTCTTGCCGGCGGTGTCGAAGGAACCGGTGTAGACAAAGGGAAGGCCAACTTTGGTGGCGGCTTCGGCAGCGGCGCGAATTTCATCCGGCGAGGACATGGTTTCGATCCAGGCGACTTCCGCGCCGCCGGCCTTCAAGCCCTCGATCTGCTCGACGAAAGCCGAGACGGCATCCTCATAGGAGAGCGCACCGAGCGGTACCAGCAGTTCGCCCGTCGGACCGACGGAGCCGGCGGTGATGACCTTGCGCGGCGCTTTGTCGGCAACGGCGCGGGCGATCTCGGCGGCGCGCTTGTTCAGCGCATGCACCCGGTCCTCGGCCTGGTGCAGCTTCAGCCGGTGGCGGGTGCCGCCGAAGGAATTGGTGAGGATGATATCGGCGCCGGCATCGACGAAGTCCTGGTGCAGCTTGGTGATGTTTTCCGGCTTCGACTCGTTCCAAAGCTCCGGCGCTTCGCCCGCTTCGAGCCCCATGGCAAAAAGTGACGTGCCGGTGGCGCCGTCTGCAAGCAGAACGCCTTTCTGGGCGAGGAGGTCGGAAAGGGCGTTAGTGGCAACGGACATCGGCTTTCCCCGGCTGAAGAGGTTGTAACAAGATATAAAGATATGTTTATGTCTTTGCGATCGGAGAGGCAAGCGAAATATGCGCGGCGGCGCTGCGCGTTGTGAATGCACGCCGGCTGCTGTCATGCTTCACAAGCCGCTGGTGCATCCTGCCCAAACGAATCAGCGCCGCCGCAGGGAACGCAAGACGAGCCATTTCAGCGGCCGCAGCCTTTGATAAATCCGGGTCGCTCGAAGCCGTCCTCTCACGCGCAGCCCCGCGTGATAGAATCGGCCCCGCATCGTTACGGCCTCGTTGCGTTCCGAAAGCGCTGTCGTCGTCCTGCAGCTTTCCAGCTTCCAGGGCTCGTTTCCGATGCCCAGATCCATCCATTCGAAGCCGTTGTCGTGCAGCCACTTCAGTGATTTGTAAAAAAGGATGCTGCCGGGGGAATGCTTCGACCACTCGTCGCCTTCGTAGGACAGCATGATGGCGTAGTAACGCTTGCCTGCGACCAGGCCCCAAATGGTGGCGACGACCGTCTCCCCAACCATCAGGTAGAAGAGGATCAGCATCCCTTCGTGATGGAAGAGGGGTGTCCCGCCGTGAAAGAAGTCGTGCTTGTCGCGGTCGACATCGAAGCCCGGCACCATCGTCTCCTCGAAACGGCGCTGCTTCTGGCGGAGCATGATCTCCGTGACCTTCTTCACTGCGTCGGGAGCCCGCGCGATGTGAAAGCCCACGGGCGCTACCCGCTCAAGACCCCGGATTTTTCGAAGCAGCGTGCTGCGGCGAGGCACCTCCTCGTCGATTTTGTTCCAGGGCCGCCGCAGATCCGTCGCATGGCACGAGAGTTCGCTTTGACGCTCGCCGAGAAAGGCGAGCGGATTGACCAGCCCCTCCACGTCCGCCGGCATCTTAACGAGGTCGACGACGTCGAACGGGGGCAGCATCAGGGCAATCTGCTGCCACAGATACTCCGCGATCTCCTGCGACCAGATGATCTGCGAATTGAAGAGAATGGGCGCGTTGTAGTCGGCGGCCTCATGGTCCATGCACTGGAGAAGCCGTGCGCCGCCCCGGTTCAAGATCCGTAGGGGAAGGAACATCACGGGCCGCGAAGCTTCGTCTCGCACCTCGACGAAATGAAAGCTCTGGCTGCCAGAGCGTCCGAAGCTGTTCAGCCACGCCTGCAGAAACGTTGCCGTCTGAAATGCGTGGAATTGCACCGCCGGGCCCGCCGACCGACCATCACGGGGCCACTCCGGCGAGAGATCCTCCAGCCTTTCATGTATTGCTATCCTAAAGTGTTCCGGCACCGCGCTTCCAACAGGTCTTTGCCATAATCGCTTCGACACCGAACATGACAGCTTTCGGTTAAGAGCAGGTTTTTTTGAACGGTGCGGAACACGGGCGCGATCCAGACTACGGCGCCGCGCGTCGTATCAGACGGGCAAAGGTCGCTGCAGCACGTTGAATCGCTGCGTGTCTTTGCGAGGTCGATTTAACGAGACATGCAGTAGGGCTGCTCACTTCCGGCTCTGTTCGGCGGCGATGCTCTGCCGACGCCGGTCGCTCGCGGCGTTTCATCCGAGAGCGGAGCAGCATGATAGGAGCAATGGGACGCGCAACAGCGACGCTGCGCGTCAGGAAAGTCGCTTAGGGCGACGTGCGGGTGGGCGCCCTTCGTCGTCCAAGACGGAGAGTCACGCCGCCTTTCGGTCGCCGTCGTGACTTGCCGGGCTTACCATCGCCGAAATGATCGTCTGCAGGTCGATGACGCCGATCGGGCGGCCGCTGACATCGATGACATGGGCCTTGTCGATCCGCGCTCCCGTCATCATACGGGCGGCCGTCTCGAGTACGGTGCCCGCCGCAAGCGGCAGGCCCTCCGGATTACCCGAGAGCGGGCGCATGACGGTTTCGACATTGATCACGCGGCCACGGTTCACTTCCTTCACGAAGGCTGTGATGTAGTCATCGGCCGGCGAGAGCACGATGTCCTGCCCGGTTCCTTGCTGCACGACGCCACCATCGCGCAGGATGGCGATCTTGTCGCCGAGCCTCAGCGCCTCGTCGAGGTCGTGCGTAATGAAGACAACGGTTTTCTTGAGTTCCTTCTGCAGTTCGAGCAGCACCGTCTGCATGTCGACGCGGATCAGCGGATCGAGTGCGGAATAGGCCTCGTCCATGAGCAGAATTTCGGCGTCGTTGGTGAGCGCCCGAGCAAGGCCGACACGCTGCTGCATGCCGCCGGAAAGCTGGTTGGGATAGTGCTTCTCAAAGCCGCTGAGCCCGACGCGTTCGATCCAGCCGAGGGCACGCTTCTCGCTCTCGCGGCGGTCGACGCCTTGGATTTCCAGCCCGTAGACGGTGTTTTCAAGAACCGTCCGGTGCGGCAGCAGTGCGAATTTCTGAAACACCATGGCCGTCTTGTGGCGGCGGAACTGGCGAAGATCGTTTTCGTTCATCTGACAGACGTCGACGCCGTCATAGAGCACTTCGCCCGCGGTCGGGTCTATCAGCCGGTTGATGTGGCGGATCAGCGTCGACTTGCCCGAGCCGGACAGGCCCATCACCACCGTGATGCACCCGCCTGGCATGGAGATGTTGATGTCCTGGAGCCCGAGTACGTGTCCGTGTTTCTCGTTGAGCTCAGCTTTGCTCATGCCGTTCTTGACGAGGTCGATGTACCCCCGCCCGCGCGGGCCGAAGATCTTGTAGAGGTTCTTCACCTCGATTGCGTGGCTAGCCATGAACTACCTCCGAATGCGTCTGCAGCCGTCTGCCGAAGGCCTGGCTGGCACGATCGAAATGAATGGCGCTGCCGAAGACGGCAACGCCGTTGAGAGCACTTTTGCGCAGACCCGACACCCGCATTCTGCGATTGCCAGAGAGAATAGTAATGTGACAGGGCAGAGCGTCGTTCGCTGTGCTGTTTGCGCCGCCGATGCAGTTTCGTCGCGAAAGCACGGATCGCAATGGCAGGGCCGCCGTATGGGTTTGTGCCGTTCATATTCCCTCAGAGCGCCGCCTTGACCTTTTCCGCCACGTCGGGGCGCACCCACTTCCCCCAGATATCCTGGAAATTCTGCAGGAAATAGCGGGCGGCGTCCATATTGGTGGCGCGGTTCTGGTCCATCCAGGCGAGTATCCTGTTGACCGTCGCGTTGTCCCACTCCCGGGCCATCATGTAGTCCATGGCGACGCCTGCCTTGCCCGAGAAGGATTTTGTCACGACGGTGAAGACGTCGGAGATCGGATAGGAGTTGACCTTCGGGTTCGGGCAATCGGGAACGGCAGTGCATCTGTCCCACTCGGCCTTGTCGTGATCGACGCCGAAAGACAGGCGCACCATCTGGTATTTGCCGAGGATGGCGGTTGGCGCCCAGTAATAGCCGAGCCAGCCTGCCTTCTTCTCGAAGGCATCGGCGATGGAGTCGTCGAGGGCGGCGGCCGATTCGGGATTGACGAGCTGGAAGCCGGCCTTCTCCGCGTCGAGCGCCTTGAAGAGGTTTGCCGTCGAGGTTCGACAGTTCCAGCCGGCAGGGCAATTGTGGATCACCCCTTTTGAGGGTTCATCGGCGGCGGGAAATAGCTCTGGATGGCTCAAGGCATCGTGGACGGTCCTGATGTCCGGATGCGCGTCGGCGACGGATTTCGGCATCCACCAGCCTTCCACGCCCCCTTCGGTCAAGATCCTCGCCGCCTGGATGAGACGACCCTCCTCGATCGCCGCGTTGAGCGGCGTGCGCACCGAGCTGATCCAAAGCTCCGGCGCGACGTCGGGTTCGCCCTTTTCGTTCATCGAGGCGAAGGTCGGTATCGTGTCGCCCGCAACCAGCGTGACGCTGCAACCATAGCCGTGTTCGAGGATGATCTTGTCCACATGCGCGGCGATACCGGCGGAGGCCCAATTCATTTCGGCAATGCTGACATTGCCGCATTCCGCAGCTTCGGCCGAGCCTGCCAGCGCATGGATACACGCAGCCAGGAGTGTTGCTGCGATGAATTTCCTCATGGCGTCACGATCTTTCGCTACGTCTCCGGTCAAGCGGCTTTCCGACCCTACTGTATGCTTCTTTAACCCGTAACCGATCCAATGGCAAAAGACTTGCGGCAGCGGCTTCGGGTACGGGCGAGCAAAAATGCGGAATTCACCTTTGCTTAAGCTCTCAATAACGATCCGGTAAGGATGTCAGGCTAATTGTTTGCCTGCGGCGGGCAACTGCCTCAGGTCCGGATCAGGTGTTGCGTGCCGGACCATTCTTTCGTCAGCCTCCGGTGACCAATCCGCTCAGTCGTGCGGGGCGTCGTTGCACATTTTGTCGCCGCCAGCCCGGAAAAAGCCGCTGCCGTTTCTTTGCGTCCGAAGCTTTGGATGATACGGGGAAGGCATGACGCGAACGATCATGCTGCAGGGCACCGGCTCGGATGTCGGAAAATCGGTACTGGTGGCCGGGCTCTGCCGGCTTGCCTCGAATCGCGGCCTCAAGGTCAGGCCCTTCAAGCCACAGAACATGTCGAACAATGCCGCCGTCTCCGATGACGGCGGGGAGATCGGCCGTGCGCAATGGCTGCAGTCGCTCGCGGCCCGCGTGCCGTCATCGGTGCACATGAACCCGGTGCTCCTGAAGCCGCAATCGGACGTGGGCAGCCAGATCATCCTGCAGGGCAAGGTCGCCGGCCAGGCCAAGGGTCGGGAATATCAGGCGCTGAAGCCGAAGCTTCTCGGCGCGGTGATGGAGAGCTTCGAGCTCGTCTCCGCCGGCGCCGATCTCGTCGTGGTCGAAGGGGCGGGGTCGCCCGCTGAAATCAACCTGCGCCCTGGCGACATCGCCAACATGGGCTTTGCGATCCGCGCCGGCGTGCCGGTCGTTCTCGTCGGCGACATCGACCGGGGCGGCGTCATCGCCTCGCTCGTCGGCACGCATGCGATCCTGCCGGAGGAAGACCGGCAGATGATTACCGGCTATCTCATCAACAAGTTCCGCGGCGATGTCTCGCTCTTCGACGACGGGGTGGCGGCAATCGGGCGATTCACCGGCTGGCCCTGCTTCGGCGTGGTGCCGTGGCTGAAGAGCGCCGGACGTTTGCCGGCGGAGGACTCCGTCGTGCTGGAGAGATTGGCGCGCGGCAGCGAAAAGGCGCTGAAGGTCGCCGTTCCGGTGCTGTCGCGGATCGCCAATTTCGATGATCTCGATCCATTGGCCGGCGAGCCGGAGGTCGACCTCGTCTTCGTCCGGCCGGGTATACCGCTTCCCGCGGATGCAGGGCTGGTCGTCATCCCGGGCTCGAAATCGACCATCGCGGACCTCAAGGACTTCCGCGCCCAGGGCTGGGACCGCGACCTCGAGCGGCATGTGCGGCGCGGGGGCAGGGTGATCGGCATATGCGGAGGCTATCAGATGCTCGGCAGCCGCGTCACCGATCCGCTCGGCATTGAAGGCAGCGAGCGTGAGATCGCCGGCCTCGGCCTGCTTGCAGTCGAGACCGAGATGGCACCGGAAAAGACCGTGCGCAACAGCCGCGCTCGGTCGCTGCAGCACGACGTGGCGCTCGAAGGCTACGAGATCCACCTCGGCAGGACGACGGGGCCGGATTGCGACCGCGCACCGGTCTTGATCGACGGTCGCCCCGACGGGGCGATGTCGGCGGACGGCAGGGTGATGGGCACCTATCTGCACGGCCTTTTCGGCAGCGATGCCTATCGCGCCGCGCTGCTCCAGAGCTTCGGGATCGAGGGCGGGGGCGCGAGCTACCGCCAATCGGTCGATGGCGCACTCGACGATATCGCCGCAGAGCTCGATACGGTGCTCGATCGGGACTGGCTCGATCAGTTGTTCGGCTAGGCACGCCCTTCACCAACAAGTCTGCGAAGCCACCGCGGAGCCCGTCGTCCTTACGCGCCTACCACGATTGTTCATGATTGCGCCGCCGCCGCATTAGATGCAGCATGGCGCAAGCGGCGGCAGATGGTTTCCCCGGGGCGCATGGGGTGCGGACCCGCAGGAAAAGCTCGGACCGCAGCCATGACACGCGCGCAGCTCGTTTGCGTCCTTCTCGGCCTGGCAATCGTCGCGGCACTGACAATGCTGCGGACCAGTGATCCGCCATTGCTGAAATTCGCCCGCGAAGTCACGTTCGACGAGTATCAGCGCCTCGCGCCGCGGCCTTTCGAGGTACTCCCGGTGCGCGTCGTCGACATCGACGAGGCGTCGCTCGAGCAATTCGGCCAGTGGCCCTGGCCGAGAGACCGGATGGCGGATCTGGTCGATCGGCTTACCGAAATGGGCGCGGCCGTCATTGCCTTCGATATTCTCTTCGCCGAACCGGATCGTCTTTCGCCTCGGAGCGTCATGCGCGACGTCGGAGACCTGGATCCGGCGCTCGTCGCCCGCCTGCCGGACAATGACGAGACGTTTGCGCGGGCGATCGCGGGAAAGCCGGTCGTGCTTGGCTTCGGACTTTCCAATAGTGGAAACTATCGACCGCCGGTAAAGGCGGGCTTTGCCTTCACGGGCGAAAGCCCCTTCGATGCGCCGCCCAGGCTCGCCGCGGCAACGCCGATCAGGCCGGAACTCGAAACGAATGCGGCCGGCGTCGGCCATATCAGCCTCAATCCCGAAAGTTCCTCCGCCGTCGTGCGCGCCGTGCCGTTGCTCTTGAGCGACGGCGAGCAGCTCTATCCCAATCTCGCCCTTGAGGCTCTGCGGGTCGCGCAAGGCGCCTCGACCTATCTCCTCGCGGGGGCAACGGATGTGGCGGACACGATAACGCTGATCAGGGTCGGCGATTTCGTCGTACCGGTGACGGCGGCCGGAGAGCTCTGGCTCTATGTGAGCCCGGATCGGCCGGAGAGATATGTCTCGGCCGCCGAGGTCCTTGCTCCGGGCAGCGCCGCGACGGAAGCGAGGGCTGCAATCGGAGGCAGCATCGTCTTCGTCGGCACCTCGGCCGCCGGCTTGCTGGATATCCGTGCAACCGCTCTTGGAGATAATGTTCCCGGCGTGTCGCTGCACGCGCAGACCGTCGAGCAGATCCTATCCGGACGCTTTCTCTCCCGCCCGGATTGGGCCGACGGACTCGAAATCCTGTCGGTTGCAGTCGCAGGCAGCCTGCTCGTCCTGCTCACGACCTTCGTCAGCCCGGCCGTGGCGCTGGCCTGCGGCCTGCTGATCACCGTGCTCGCGCTCGTTGCCTCATGGCTCGCCTTCGTCCATGGCGGGCTTCTCTTCGATCCGCTGGCGCCGATCGTCTTCGGTTCGATCATCCATTTCGCAGCAACGGCCTACCGCTTCCTGGTGAGCGACCGGGAGCGGCGCGTCGTCCGGCGTGCCTTCGGGCAGTACCTGTCTCCCTCTTTGCTCTACCGGATCGAGCACACGCGAAACGCCTTGCGCCTCGGCGGCGACGACCGGGAGCTCACGCTGATGTTCGTCGACGTGCGCAATTTCACCGAGATCAGCGAGCGCCTGGCGCCGACGGAAGTGGTGCACTTTCTCAACAGGCTGCTCGACGCGCTGAGCCACCACGTGATCGACAATGAGGGCACGCTCGACAAGTTCATCGGCGATTCGATCATGGCCTTCTGGAACGCGCCGGTCGACGTAGCGGGGCACCCCGGCAAGGCCGTCCATGCGGCGCTGGCCATGCGCGAGACGCTCGCCCGGCTCAACGAGGCCGATGCCTTCGGCTTTGGTGACGAGCGCAAGGTCGCGATCGGGGTCGGCATCCATACGGGACTCGCCTGCGTCGGCAATATGGGAGCGGAAATACATTTCAACTATTCGGCGGTGGGCGACGCCGTGAATGTCGCCGCCCGCATCGAAAGCGCCTGCAAGGACATCGGCTTCGACATTCTCGTATCCGAAACGACGGCAAAGGCCCTCGGTGGCTGCGCCCTGCTCGATGCCGGGGCTCTGCCTCTCAAGGGCAAGACGACGCGAACGAGGCTTTTCGCCGTGGTCGGCGGCAAGGCGCTTGCCACGTCCCCGGAATTCTTCGAGCTGCAGCGCATTCATGGGCAGCTGATCGCGGCTCTGCAGGTGCGTTCGCCCGATACGCGCCGTATTCTGAGCATGGCGAAACTCAAGGCCGGCGGCTTGGCACCCGGACTTGAGGAGTTCTATCGCCGCATCCCGCGCCGCGCCGACCACTTTCCTGCCGAAGAGACGGAAAGGGGAGGGGCAGGCGAGTGAGTTCCGCCCTCATTTCCACCGGGCCGGCCTGTCCGGTCTGTCTGGGCGATCCGGTCTGTCGGGTCGGTCGGGCCTGTCCGGGCGAGAGTGGCCGTTCGGATGATCCGGCCTATCCGGTCGGTCGGGCCTATCAGGCCTATCAGGCCTGTCCGGCCTGTCCGGTTTGCCAGGCTTGTCAGGCTTGTCAGGCTTATGGGGCTTATGAGGCCTGTCCGGCTTGTGCGGCTTCGGCTTGGGCGGCCTTACAGGCTCCCCGGGTTCCGGGGTAATCGGCGCCTGGTCGACGCGCGGCGGCGGAAGCTTGTCGGGCCGGATTTGAAGGGCAGCCGCAAGGCCGCAGCCGCTGCCGCTCCAGCCAGACGAAAGCCGTTGCTGGCCCGACAGGAACGGCAATGCCCGCGGGTTGCCAAGCGCCCTGAGCGTGCCGCGATTGACCGGCCGGGTGTCCGACATCGCGCCGTTGGGTTTTGCGATCACGCAGTCGCAGCGGCGCGTCAGTTGCCGGCAGCCGCCGCGGCCGCAAAAGTCGGCCGCGCCCGACAGCAGCACGACGGCCGTCGTGCCGTCGCCGCCGACATAGAAGTCGAATACGGTGCCGCGAACGCCGATCGTTCCGGCCGGCGTCAGGATCCGGTAGGCGGAGTGCCTGGAATTGCCGCTGATCCAGCGGAACGTTCCCTTCGCCGCCGCAATCGTCAGATTCTGCACGGTTTTCGAGTCGTCGAAGACGAACCGGTCGATGACTACGGAGGAGCCGGCGCCGAGCGCGAGCTTGCTGCCATCCCGGAAGACGAACTGGCCGAGGCCGGACCTGGATGTCGATATCCGCTCGTCGCGGTGCACCGCGTCCTGCACGGCGAGCGGGCCGGCCGCGCCCCTGACCTCGGTCTTGATGCGGACCGCTTGGCCTACCGGTTCGGCCGCGCCTGCCGGGGGGGAGCCAGCAAGCGCAAAACTCAACCCAACAATTACGGCACGACGCAGATACGACATCGCACCCTCCGACGCGAACCTCCTTGAGGTTCGCGGACATGATCGGCAGACGGGAGCTGCACCTTCACCGCGGTCAGCTCCAGACGGTGCTTTTTACCATGCGGTGGTAAGCAGTGTCTGCTCACCTGTTGTGAGTAGCCACGACCCCGTAGATTCAAAAAGTTGCAGCGCCCCTTGTGCGTCCTGGAGGACGAACGGAGGGCATCTGGCGCAATTCGCGGGCAACGCGTCGCAGGGCGTCGATTGACATCGCAGCCAGGGCTTCATAATTAACGGGAATTGGATGGTTCCCTCGTGCCGGGCCGGTGCGAGGGAGTAAATGGGAATGCGGCGGGGCGGACCCACACCGGGCGCCCTTATCGCAGCCGACCCCGCGACTGTAGAACGGTCAGGGGCCGCTATCGGGTATGCCCATCCTCTCTTCGATGGACTGCATGGGCAGTTTCACCGGGGAGCGGTGGCGTGCCGGAAAAGCCACTGGTGTGGCATCGTGATCAGCCGGGCAGGACGCCTCTTCTTCTACGAATCGTCCGCCTTTCACGAAGCCGTAAGCACTGGGAAGGTGAGGCGGACCCGTTCGGGTCCAGGCATCGTCGCGCTGTTCCGTGTGATGCCTTGGCCCGTGAAGCCGTGAGCCAGGAGACCTGCCATCCGTCAGGGCATCCCGCCCGAGGGGAGAATTGTCCCCGATGCCAGCACGGAGGTTGTCGTGGCTTTCAGATTTCTCCGTCCCGCGACCCGCGGGCGCCTAGCGCATTGCTTTCTGCCTTGGTCATTCGTGAACTGAGGCTTTTCGCATGACCCTCTCCAATGTCGGCCCGACGCTCGTCCTCGGCGGTGCCCGCTCCGGCAAGTCCGGCTTTGCCGAAAGACTCGTCGAAGGCAGCGGTCTGTCGATGCATTATGTCGCGACCGGGCGCGCATTCGACGAGGAGATGCGCGACCGCATCGTCCATCACCAGGCGGCGCGGCAGGGCAAAGGCTGGACGACCCATGAGGAGCCGCTCGACCTCGTCGGTCTGCTCAGCCACATCGATGCGCCGGAGCACGCCGTCCTCGTCGACTGCCTGACGCTTTGGGTCACGAACCTGATGATGGAGGGGCGCGACATGGCGGCGGAGTTCGCGACTCTCGCCGCCTTCCTGCCGGGCGCTCGGGCCCGTCTTGTTTTCGTTTCCAATGAAGTCGGCCTCGGCATCGTCCCGGAAAACCGCATGGCGCGCGAATTTCGAGACCATGCGGGCCGGCTCCACCAGATCGTCGCGGAGAAATCCGCCGAAGTCTATTTCGTCGCGGCCGGACTGCCGCTGAAAATGAAAGGTTGACCATGACACGCGCAAAGGCCCAGCAGGGCAAGATCCCGGCCACCGTCATTACCGGCTTCCTCGGAGCCGGCAAGACGACGATGATCCGCAACCTGTTGCAGAATGCCGACGGCAAGCGCATCGCGCTCATCATCAACGAATTCGGCGATCTCGGGGTCGACGGCGACGTCTTGAAGGGCTGCGGCGCCGAGGCCTGCTCGGAGGAGGACATCATCGAGCTCACCAATGGCTGCATCTGCTGCACCGTCGCCGACGACTTCATCCCGACCATGACGAAGCTGCTCGAGCGCGAGAATCGCCCCGACCATATCGTCATCGAGACGTCGGGTCTTGCGCTGCCGCAGCCGCTGGTCGCCGCCTTCAACTGGCCGGACATTCGCAGCGAAGTGACGGTCGATGGCGTTGTCACCGTCGTGGACAGCGCCGCGGTCGCTGCCGGACGCTTTGCCGACGATCACGACAAGGTCGATGCGCTGCGCGCCAATGACGACAATCTCGACCATGAGAGCCCGCTCGAGGAACTTTTCGAGGACCAACTGACCGCCGCCGACCTGATCGTCCTCAACAAGACCGACCTCATCGATGTCGATGGGGTGAAGGCCGTGCGCGAGGAGGTCGCCTCCCGCATCCGCCGCAGGCCGGCAATGATCGAGGCGCGGAACGGCGAGGTTGCCGCCGCCATCCTGCTCGGCCTCGGCGTCGGCACGGAGGACGAGATCGCCAATCGCAAGTCGCATCACGAAATGGAGCACGAGGCAGGTGAGGAACACGACCACGACGAGTTCGAGAGCTTCGTCGTCGAAGTCGGTGCGATCACGGACCCGGCCGGATTCGTCGAGCGGCTGAAGAGCGTCATCGCCGAGCACGACATACTGCGTCTCAAGGGTTTTGCCGATGTGCCCGGCAAGCCGATGCGGCTCCTGATCCAGGCGGTCGGCAGCCGCATCGATCAATACTACGACCGCACCTGGGCACCCGGGGAAACTCGCGGCACGCGCCTCGTCGTCATCGGCCTGCACGACATGGACGAAGCAGCGGTACGCGCGGCGATCGCGGCGCTCGTGTGAGATGGTCTTGGGTTTGAACGCGAAATACCCCTCCTCTTGCAAGAGGAACCCCTCCAATAGGAGCCCCTCCCCAACCCCTCCCCACCAGGGGGAGGGGCTTACCTTGCCGCGCCGCCTCCACCTCCGTAAAAAACGGCTCAGTCAGACTGAGGGGCGGAAAGCGGGCAGGCGAGGGCCGCAGGCGCCCAGCCCTTCCCCCTGGTGGGGAGGGATTGGGGAGGGGTGTTTTCACGAGGAGGTCCCATGCACCTCCTCCTAGCCCAGAAAGGCACGATTGCCGACGGCAATGAAGCGATCGATCTCGGCCAGAGCCCGGCCGATATTCTGTTCCTCTCGGCCGCCGACACGGAAATTGCCTCGATCGCCGCCGCCCATCGCCAGCGATCGGGCGCAAAGAGCCTGCGCATTGCCAGCCTGATGAACCTGATGCATCCGATGTCGGTCGACACCTATGTCGAGCGGACGGCACGGCATGCCAAGCTGATCGTCGTGCGTCCGCTCGGCGGCGCCAGCTATTTCCGCTATGTGCTGGAGGCGCTACACGCAGCGGCGATCGCGAACAAGTTCCAGATCGCCGTGGTGCCCGGCGACGACAAGCCCGATGCGGGCCTCGAGCCTTTTTCGACCGTTTCGGCTGAGGACCGTGAGCGTCTCTGGGCCTATTTCACCGAAGGCGGTGCCGACAATGCGCGCCTTTTCCTCGACTATGCCGAGGCGTTGATCGATGGCGGAGAGAGGCCGGAACCGGCGCGGCCCTTGCTCAAGGCCGGCATCTGGTGGCCGGGGGCAGGGGTGATCGGGGTAGGGGAATGGATGCGGCAGGTTGGTTTCGGCGGGGGTACCGTTCCGCAGACGGATAGCCCGCCCACCATTGCCATCTGCTTCTACCGCGCCCTCGTCCAGAGCGGCGAGACCAAGCCTGTCGAAGCGATGATCGAGGCACTGGCTGCGGAAGGCATGCGGGCCTTGCCGGTCTTCGTCTCCAGCCTCAAGGACGCGGTCTCTATCGGCACGCTCGAGGCGATCTTTGCCGAGGCTGCTCCTGACGTGGTGATGAATGCCACGGGCTTTGCAGTCTCGGCGCCCGGTGCCGATCGCCGGCCGACAGTGCTCGAATCGACGGGGGCGCCGGTCTTGCAGGTGATTTTCTCGGGTTCGTCGCGCGCGGCCTGGGAAGCCTCGCCGCAGGGGCTGATGGCGCGCGATCTCGGCATGAATGTCGCCTTGCCGGAAGTGGACGGGCGCATCCTTTCCCGCGCCGTCTCTTTCAAGGCGGCCTCGGTTTACGACCCGCTGGTCGAAGCCAATATCGTCGGTCACGAGCCGCTTGACGACCGCGTGCAATTTTCCGCCCGTCTCGCCGCCAATTGGGCGAAGCTCAGACGGACCGAGACCGATGCGCGCCGGATCGCCGTCGTCATGGCCAATTACCCGAACCGCGACGGCCGCCTCGGCAACGGCGTCGGCCTCGACACGCCGGCGGGCACGGTCGAGGTGCTGAGGGCGATGGCGGCGGAGGGCTATCCGGCCGGCCAAGTGCCCGACGACGGCGACGCGCTGATGCGCTTCCTGATGGCCGGGCCGACCAATGCCGCGAGCCGCGACCGGGAGATCCGCGAGAGCATTTCCCTGAATCGATACAGGGACTTCTTCGCGTCTCTTCCGAGAAAGATTCAAGAGGAGGTGACGGAGCGCTGGGGGGCGCCCGAGGCCGATCCTTTCTTCCTCGATGATGCCTTTGCGCTTCCGCTCGCCCGTTTCGGCGATGTCCTGGTCGGCATCCAGCCGGCGCGCGGCTACAATATCGATCCGAAGGAGACCTATCATGCGCCGGACCTCGTGCCGCCGCATGGCTACATCGCCTTCTACGCCTATCTGCGCCAGGTCTTCGGTGCCGATGCGATCATTCACATGGGCAAGCACGGCAATCTCGAATGGCTGCCCGGAAAGGCGCTGGCGCTCTCCGAGGCCTGCTATCCCGAGGCAATCTTCGGGCCGACGCCGCACCTCTATCCCTTCATCGTCAACGATCCGGGCGAGGGCACGCAGGCCAAGCGCCGAACGAGTGCCGTCATCATCGACCACCTGACCCCGCCTTTGACGCGGGCGGAATCCTACGGGCCGCTCAAGGATCTGGAGGCGCTGGTCGACGAGTATTACGAGGCGGCAGGCGGCGATCCGCGCCGCCTGCGTCTGCTCAGCCGCCAGATCCTCGACCTCGTGCGCGACATCGGCCTCGACCACGACGCCGGCATCGACAGGGGCGACAGCGACGAGGCGGCGCTGGAGAAGCTTGACGCCTATCTCTGCGATCTCAAGGAGATGCAGATCCGCGACGGGCTCCATATTTTCGGCGTGGCGCCTCAAGGACGGCTGCTGACCGACCTTACCGTTGCGCTTGCGCGTGTGCCGCGGGGCTTAAGCGAGGGCGGGGACCAGAGCCTGCAGCGGGCGATTGCGGTGGATGCGGGATTGGGGCGTGGTGCTGAAGTTACCCCCTATGGCCTATCGGCCATCTCCCCGCTCCCGCCTCAACCCTTCGACCCCCTCGACTGCATCCACTCCACTCCATGGCCCGGCCCCAAGCCCGACCTACTCGCCACCCTCTCGGACGCTCCCTGGCGCACCGCCGGCGACACGGTCGAGCGCATCGAACTGCTTGCGGCGAAGCTCGTCTCCGGCGAAATCGCCTGCCCGGAGGACTGGACCAACACGCGGGCCGTGCTCAACGAGGTCGAACTTCGGCTGAAGCCCTCGATCGAAAGCTCCGGTGCAGCCGAGATCAAGGGCCTGCTCACCGGCCTCGACGGCCGCTTCGTTCCGCCTGGCCCATCCGGCGCTCCGACGCGCGGGCGCCCCGACGTGCTGCCGACCGGCCGTAACTTCTATTCCGTCGACAGCCGCGCCGTGCCGACACCGGCGGCCTATGAGCTCGGTAAGAAATCGGCCGAACTGCTCATCCGTCGCTACCTGCAGGACCACGGCGAATGGCCGACCTCCTTCGGGCTCACCGCCTGGGGCACTTCCAACATGCGCACCGGCGGCGACGACATCGCCCAGGCGCTGGCGCTGATCGGCGCCAAGCCCCTCTGGGACATGGCCTCGCGCCGGGTGACCGGCTACGAAATCGTGCCGCTTGCCGTGCTCGGCCGTCCTCGCGTCGATGTTACCCTGCGCATTTCCGGCTTCTTCCGCGACGCCTTTCCGGATCAGATCGCACTTTTCGACAAGGCGATCCGCGCCATCGGCGCGCTCGACGAGGACGATGCCGACAATATGATCGCCGCCCGCATGCGCGCGGAGGCCCGGCGTCTCGAAGGGGAGGGCATCGATGCCAAGGAGGCGGCGCGGCGGGCGTCCTATCGCGTCTTCGGCGCGAAACCCGGTGCTTACGGAGCGGGCCTGCAGGCGCTGATCGACGAGAAGGGCTGGGAAAAGCGCGGCGATCTTGCCGAGGCCTATCTGACCTGGGGCGGCTATGCCTATGGCGCCGGCGAGGATGGCAAGGCGGAGCGGAGCATTTTCGAGCAACGCCTGCGCTCGATCGAGGCCGTCGTCCAGAACCAGGACAATCGCGAGCACGACCTGCTCGACAGCGACGACTATTACCAGTTCGAAGGGGGCATGAGCGCGGCGGCCGAGCATTTGAGCGGCGCGCGTCCGGCGATCTACCACAACGATCATTCGCGGCCGGAAAAGCCGGTGATCCGCTCGCTGGAAGAGGAGATCGGGCGGGTGGTGCGCGCCCGTGTCGTCAATCCGAAATGGATCGACGGCGTGATGCGCCACGGCTACAAGGGTGCCTTCGAGATCGCCGCGACGGTCGACTACATGTTCGCCTTCGCCGCGACGACCGGGGCGGTGCGCGACCATCATTTCGAGGCCGCCTACCTGGCCTATATCGCCGACGAGAAAGTGCTCGAGTTCCTGCGGGACAAGAACCCGGCCGCTCTCGCCGAACTGGCGGAGCGGCTCTTGGAGGCGGTCGAGCGGGGGCTATGGAGCCCGCGCTCCAATTCGGCACGATTTGAACTGAGCGGCCTTGCCGCGCGCACCGGCAAGGCCGGAAACAACAGGGAGTGAGACGATGAGCGAAGAGACGGTCAACGAGCCGACGGCGGAGAAGGACGATGCCCGCCACGCCGTCAAGATGGCGAAGAAGAAGACTGCGCGCGAGAAAATCATGGCGACGAAGACGGACGAAAAGGGTCTTGTCATCGTCCATACCGGCAAGGGCAAGGGCAAGTCGACCGCCGGCTTCGGCATGATCTTCCGCCATATCGCCCATGGCATGCCCTGCGCCGTGGTGCAGTTCATCAAGGGTGCCATGCAGACGGGCGAGCGCGACCTGATCGAGAAGCATTTCGGCGACCTCTGCCAGTTCTACACGCTCGGCGAAGGCTTCACCTGGGAAACGCAGGATCGCGCCCGCGACGTGGCCATGGCGGAGAAAGCCTGGGAAAAGGCCAAGGAACTGATCCGCGACGAGCGCAATTCCATGGTGCTGCTCGACGAGATCAACATCGCGCTTCGCTACGACTACATCGACGTCGCCGAGGTGATCCGGTTCCTGAAAGAGGAAAAGCCGCACATGACCCATGTGGTCCTGACCGGCCGCAATGCCAAGGAAGACCTGATCGAGGCCGCCGATCTCGTGACCGAGATGGAACTGGTCAAACATCCCTTCCGCTCCGGCATCAAGGCGCAGAAGGGCGTCGAGTTCTGACGGGCGAGGGCGGGCATATTACCGAGACGGCCCCCCAGGCTTACAGTCGTGGGGGCCGTGGGGCGAGGCTGATGATCAAATCCCCCACCAGACCCTCAGCGGATGCGCCGGGTCCGCCAGCAGGCGGATTGCCAGTGCAATCGAGACGATAACGAGCAGCGGCTTGATGATCTTCGCGCCTTTGGCCATGGCATAGCGCGAGCCGACTTGCGCACCGACGAACTGGCCGACACCCATCACCAGTCCGACCTTCCAGAGCACCACGCCGTTGAGGACGAAGACGACAAAGGCGCCGAGATTGGAGCCGAAGTTCAGCAACTTCGTGTGCGCCGTGGCCTTCAGGATACCGTAGCCCGCGAGCGAGACGAAACCGAGCATGAAGAAGGAGCCGGTGCCGGGCCCGAAGACGCCGTCATAGAGGCCGATCAGCGGCACGAAGGTGAGCGTGAAGAGGAACGCCGATATGCGGCGGTGCCTCTCGATATCGCCAACGTTCGGCTTCAGGCCGAAGTAAATGGCAATCGCGATCAGGAGGAACGGCAGCACACCTTTGAGCGCGTCGGCGGGAACAATTGTCGCGAGGAGGGCGCCGAAGACGGAACCCAGCGCCGACATCAGGGCCATCGGCAATTGCTCCTTCAGGCTCACATGCCCATGCCGCGCATAGGCGAGGCTCGCCGACCCCGATCCGAAGAGGGATTGCAGCTTGTTGGTGCCGAGCGTTTCCAGCGGCGGAATGCCTGCGATCAGCATGGCCGGAATGGTGACCATGCCGCCGCCGCCGGCGATCGAATCGATGAAACCGGCGATGAAAGCAGCCGCAAACAGAAAGAGCAGGAGATGGAAGGCGAGGTCGGTCACGGAAGGCTCAAAGGGAATGGCAGCGTTTGATCCGTCTTGTGTCAGACGCCGTGCGCAAATGCAAATGGAGGACGATCTGGTGCAAGAATGCCCGGCTGTCGCTCCGGTCGCCCCTCATCCCGCTGCCGCGACCTTCTCCCCGCAAGCGGGCCAAGCCAATGCACCCCACCAATTTACGACGCGCCGATGACGCAATCCGGTTTGACCGCCCGGATGGGCTTCGGGTAGATATACGGATCATGCGACGGCGTCCGCGGAGGCGGACTGAAAGAGCGTCCGGTGCGGCCGACCCATGCAGGGGGCCTGATCCGGTGCTGTCCAGACCGGTGCGGGCCCCAATGCCCCGGCCGGCGCTTCGTATGGAACGCCGACCGCTGCGCCGGGCCCAGGAAGCAATCCCCGTGCAGCAATCAACCGAGTTTCAGCTTGCGTGCCGAGAGAGGCCGCGCTGCAGGGAGCCGCACCGCATGCCTTCGGCCGAGGGGACAGCCGTCACCAATGGAAATCTCGTTCTCGGTCTCGGTTGCGAGCGCCGGACAGCGCCGGAGGAAGTGATCGCGCTTGCCGAACAGGCGCTCGCGGAGGCAGGCGCCAGCAGCGGCGAACTATCATTTATCGCGTCACTCGATGCGCGTGCCGAGGAACCGGCCATTCGCGCCGCAGCGCAGCACTTTGCGGTGCCGCTTCGCTTTTTCGATGCGGCGGCGCTCGAGGCGGAGAAAGACCGCTTGCAAAATCCCTCTGAAATCGTCTTCGCCCATACCGGCTGCCATGGCGTGGCGGAGGGGGCCGCCCTTGCCGCCGCCGGCCGGGATGCGGTTCTGATCGTGCCGAAGATCCGCTCGGCTCGCGCCACCGCGGCGGTCGCCGGTATGGTTCTCAAAGGTCAAGAAGGAATGGAATGATGGAGGCAAGGTCAACCCCCCTCTGGGGGCGGGTGCTTCGTGCGGTCGGGAGTAAGAGACGATGACGGAAACCTTTTTCTCCGGTCTGCCCGACCTTGATCCGGGGACCGTGTGGCTGGTCGGGGCGGGGCCGGGCGACCCCGGTCTTCTCACGCTTCACGCGGCCAATGCGCTGCGCCAGGCGGATGTCATCGTCCACGACGCGCTGGTCAACAGCGAGTGCCTGAAGCTCGCCAAACCCGGGGCGACGCTCGAGTTCGCGGGCAAGCGCGGCGGCAAGCCTTCGCCGAAGCAGCGCGACATCTCGCTGCGGCTGGTCGAACTGGCTCGCTCGGGGCTGCGGGTGCTGCGGTTGAAGGGCGGCGATCCCTTCGTCTTCGGGCGAGGCGGCGAGGAGGCGCTGACGCTGGTCGAGCACGGCATTCCGTTCCGCATCGTGCCGGGCATTACGGCGGGCATCGGCGGCCTCGCCTATGCGGGTATCCCCGTTACCCATAGGGAAGTGAACCATGCGGTTACTTTCCTCACGGGCCATGATTCCTCCGGCGTCGTGCCGGACCGGATCAATTGGGAAGGCATCGCCAAAGGCTCGCCGGTCATCGTCATGTATATGGCGATGAAGCATATCGGCCAGATTGCCGCGAACCTCATTGCCGCCGGTCGCGCGCCGGACGAGCCGGTTGCCTTCGTCTGCAATGCGGCGACGGCGGACCAGGTGGTGCTCGAAACCACGCTCTCGCGGGCGGAAGCCGATGTCGCGGCTTCCGGCCTCGAGCCGCCCGCGATCGTCGTCGTGGGCGAGGTCGTGCGGCTGCGCCCGTCGCTCGACTGGAGGGGCGCGCTCGAAGGCCGCAAACTTGTAACCGATCCGTTGCCAGATCGCTTCCGGAACCCGGCATGAGCGGCCTGATGATTGCTGCTCCGAGCTCCGGCTCGGGCAAGACGACGGTAACGCTCGGCCTGATGCGGGCGCTTAAGAGGCGGGGACATTCTATTTCGCCCGGTAAGGCGGGGCCGGATTACATCGACCCGGCCTTCCATGCGGCGGCGAGCGGAAGGCCCTGCCTCAACTACGATCCCTGGGCGATGCGGCGGGATCTGCTTCTCGCCAATGCGGTGCAGGCCTCGGCCGACGGATCCACGCTCATCGTCGAGGCGATGATGGGGCTTTATGATGGCGCCGCCGACGGCAGTGGAACCCCGGCCGATCTCGCCGCCACGCTCGGTCTTGCGGTGGTTCTCGTCGTCGATTGCGCCCGCCTGTCCCATTCGGTCGCGGCGCTGGTGCGCGGCTATGCCGTCCATCGCGACGATGTCCGCGTCGCGGGAGTCATCCTCAACCGGGTCGGCAGTGACCGCCACGAGGCGATGCTGCGCGATGCGCTCGGCCGGATTTCGGTGCCGATCTTCGGCGTCATCCGGCAGGATGCCGCGCTCAGGCTGCCCGAACGCCATCTGGGTCTCGTCCAGGCAGGGGAGCACGGCGCGCTCGAAACTTTCATCGACCATGCTGCCGCCACAATCGAGGCCGATTGCGATCTCGATGCCATTCTCGCCGCCGCCATGCCGCTGCCATTGCAGGCAAGACCCGACCCCCCCGCGCTCAAGCCGCTCGGCCAGCGCATTGCCATTGCCCGCGATGTCGCCTTCGCCTTCGTTTACGAACATCTCATTGCCGGCTGGCGCGGGCAGGGCGCCGAACTCTCCTTCTTCTCGCCGCTTGCCGACGATGCGCCGGACGGCGCCGTTGACGCGATCTATCTTCCCGGCGGCTATCCGGAACTGCAGGCGGAACGCCTCGCCGGCGCAAGCACCTTCCGCAACGGCGTGCGTGCTGCGGCGGCGCGGGGCGTTCGCGTCTTCGGCGAATGCGGCGGCTACATGGCGCTCGGGGAGGGGCTTGTTGCCGCCGACGGTCGCCGGCACGAGATGCTGGGCCTCCTGCCGCTCGTCACCAGTTTTGCCGAGCGCAGGCGGCACCTCGGCTATCGTCGCGTCCAGCCGTTCGACACCGCTTTTTTCGACGGACCCATGACGGCACACGAATTCCACTACGCGACCATCGTCTCGGAAGGGGCGGCCGAGCCGCTCTTCTCGCTGACCGACGCGGCCGGAGCGGACCTCGGGCGGGCGGGCTTGCGCCGAAACAACGTCGCGGGCTCCTTCATGCACCTCATCGACCGGCTGGAGGCCCCATGACGGCTCCGATCGTGCACGGCGGCGGCATCAGCGAGGCTGCGGCGCGTTTCGGCGGCACGCCAGAAGACTGGCTCGACCTTTCGACCGGCATCAACCCGTGTCCGGTTGCCCTTCCCCAGGTCGACCCGCGCGTCTGGCACCGCCTGCCGGACGGGCATCTGGAGCAGGCGGCGCGTGCGGCGGCAAGCCGCCGTTACCGGACCGGCAACCTGCTGCCATTGCCGGTGCCCGGCACGCAAGCGGCAATTCAATTGCTGCCGCGGCTGGCGGGCTCTGCGAAGCGTGCCGCGATCTTTGCGCCGACCTATGGCGAATATGCCCGCGTGCTGCAGGCGGCCGGCATGGTGGTCGATTTCGTCGAGCGCGTCGAGGATCTCGCCGCCGCCCAATTCGCCGTGGTCGTCAATCCCAACAATCCCACCGGCAGGCTGTTCCAACCGGAGGAAATCCTGGCCATGGCCGAGGCGATGGCCTCGCGCGGCGGCCTGCTTGTGGTCGACGAAGCCTTCGGCGATCTCTATCCGGCGGCAAGCGTTGCTCCGCATGTGGCGGACCACGACAATCTGATCGTCTTGCGTTCCTTCGGAAAGTTTTTCGGGCTTGCCGGTCTGCGGCTCGGCTTCGTCGTTGCCGCGGCAGCGGTGCTCGAGTCGCTGCGCGAGTGGCTGGGTCCGTGGGCCGTTTCCGGTCCGGCGCTGGCCCTGTCGGCGAACCTGATGGATGCGCAGAGCGAGGCGGTCGCCCAGCGCATTTTGGAGCGGAAGGCCGGCTTGGATGCGGTGCTCGCGGGAGCCGGGCTCAAGGTGATCGGCGGCACGGGGCTGTTCGCTCTCGTGGAACATGTGCGAGCCCACGACCTTCACGAGGCCCTTTGCGGGGCGCGCATCCTGACCCGAAGGTTCGACTACAATCCGCACTGGCTGCGAATCGGCCTTGCGGCGGACGAGCATGGGGATCGCCGCTTCGCCGAAGCCTTGCAAATGGCAGGGGCCTAGATGTTTGAAACCCTTCTCATCCTGGCGGTTGCGCTGCTGCTCGACCGTCTCGTCGGCGATCCGGATTGGCTGTGGTCGCGGATTACGCATCCGATCGTCCACTTCGGTCGGGCGATCAGTCTTTTCGACAAAGGATTCAACCGCGCCGGACTAGGGAAGGGTTCCTTGAGGCTGCGCGGGCTGGTGACGATCGTCGCCCTGGTTGTTACGAGCATTGTCGTCGGCGTCGTGCTCGACCGCCTTTTCGATGTCCTCGGCGCCGTCGGTTTTCTCGTCGAGGCAATCATCGTTGCCGTCTTCCTGGCGCAGAAGAGCCTCGCCGATCACGTGATACGCGTCGCCGACGGGTTGCGCCGCGACGGCCTTGCGGGTGGCCGCGAGGCGGTGTCGATGATTGTCGGGCGCGATCCGAACACGCTCGACGAGCCGGCCGTCTGCCGCGCCGCGATCGAGAGTCTGGCCGAGAATTTCTCCGACGGTGTCGTTGCTCCGGCCTTCTGGTATGCCCTGGCCGGCCTTCCGGGATTGCTCGCCTACAAGATGCTGAACACCGCGGACTCGATGATCGGCCACAAGAGCCCCCGCTATCTGCATTTCGGCTGGGCCTCCGCGCGGCTCGACGACCTCGTCAATCTACCGGCCGCGCGGCTTTCGGTCCTTCTCGTTGCCGCCGGCGCCTATCTGAAGCGCGGCGCGGAGGCGGCAAGAGCCGCAGTCGACGTGGCGCGGCGCGACCACGGCCTGCACCGCTCGCCCAATTCCGGATGGCCGGAGGCGGCAATGGCCGGGGCGCTCGATCTGCAGCTTGCCGGGCCACGGATTTATGGCGGCGCGATGGTGGACGAGCCGATGATCCATGGGAGCGGCCGGCCTGTCGCGTCCGTGGAGGATATCGACGGTGCCGTCTCGGTCTTCTCCGCGGCCTGTTCGGTCTTGGCCGCGTCCTGTGCCGTGCTGGCGCTGCCGTTGTTGCTCTGATGAGGAATAGCGCGGCTTTTCCGTCTGCTCGCGCTCGAATTCTCCAGAAACTCAGGCATCGATCCCGGCGTAGCGCATCAGGCGCGCCATGACGGGCACGAAGACGCGGCGGTTGTTGTCGATGCGGATCACGCCGTCCTTGCGCAGTTTGGTGATCTGGCGGCTGACGGTCTCGATGGTGAGGCCGAGATAGTCGGCAATGTCGGCACGCGACAGGGGCAGGTCGAATTCGTTCGCCGCGTCCTCCCCGGGATCAACATGGGTTGCGATGAGATAAAGGAAGCTTGCAACCTTCTCCTGGGCCGTCTTGCGGCCCAGCGTTAGCAACCATTCGCGCGCCTCGTCGAGTTCCTTGAGCGCCTGCTCGTGCAGCCGGTGCTCTAGACCCGGTGCCTCGGCCATCAGCCGCTCGACGATCGCATGGGGAAAGGCGCAGATGTCGATATCGGTCGCCGCTTCCGCACTCAGCGCGCTTTCGCGTGTGAAGGGCCTGCCCATGAAGTCCGGCGCGAACTGAAGACCGACGATCTGCTGCCGGCCATCCGACATCATCTTGCTCAATTTCACGACGCCGCGGATGATGTTGGCATGGTTCTGGGTCGCTTGGCCCTGGCCGATCATCTCGCTGCCGGCCTCAACCGCGCGCCGCGTCGCGTATCGGCTGAGTTCCGTCAGTTGGCCGGGCGTGAGCGCGCCGCAAACGCCGCCGTGGCGCGCCTCACAGGCGATGCACACGACGGGGATTTCGGAGTTATGGATGTCCTTGCGGCGGTTCTCGGCGGCAATCTGCAATTTTTTTCTGCCCGTCTCGATTAGCACTCATCGAAACAAAAAGGATCGTCGATGGCAAATCAAGGCTTAGTAGGTGCCGTTTGTGCAGGCGCGAAACTATGTCTCATGCAAAGTTGACGTTTATCAATTAGTCCCACTCGTCATTCGACTTGATCAATATCAAAGGATGCTCAGCCCTTTCATCCTATCTCTGCTCGCACCGTGAGCGGAGACGAAGATGGACGATGCACTTGTACTGAGGCATGCCGCGCCGGTGCCGCGCTATACCAGCTATCCGACGGCGCCGCATTTCTCGGCAGAGGTCGACAATTCACGATATGCGAGTTGGCTCGGCGCACTCGCCGCCGGCGACAGGCTGTCGCTCTACGCCCATATTCCCTATTGCGACCGGCTCTGCTGGTTCTGCGCCTGTCATACAAAGCAGACGTTGCGCTACGATCCGGTCGCCTCCTATCTTCAGGCGTTGCGCCGTGAAATCGCGACGGTCGGCGGGCTTACGGGTGTCGGCGCCCGCGTTACCGCGCTGCATCTCGGCGGCGGTTCGCCGACATTGCTCCGGCCGGAGGACCTGATTGCGCTCAAGGAACAGCTCACCCGCCACTTCGCCTTTGCCGAGCAGTGCGAAGTCAGCGTCGAGATGGATCCGAACGATCTCGACGCCGGCCGCCACGACGCGCTCGCGGCGATCGGCATGACACGGGCGAGCTTCGGCATCCAGGATTTCGATCCGAGGGTGCAGAAGGCGATCAACCGCATACAGACCTATGAGCAGACGCGCGACGCAATCGAGGCGTCGCGGGCTCGCGGCGTGCGTTCCGTCAATTGCGACGTGCTCTACGGCCTGCCTTACCAGACGATGTCGTCGCTGGAGCGCACCATCGGCGCGGTGCTTTCTCTCGCTCCGGATCGGGTCGCGCTCTTCGGCTACGCGCATGTGCCGTGGATGAAGAAGCACCAGGCGATGATCCCGGAGGAGAGCCTGCCGGGCATCGTCGAGCGCTATGCGCAGATGTCGCGGGCAGCCGAAATGCTGGTCGTCGCCGGCTACCAGCCGATCGGCATCGATCATTTCGCCAGGCCAGCGGATTCGCTCGCCGTCGCCAGCCGGGAGGGGCGGCTCCGGCGCAACTTCCAGGGTTATACCGATGATGCCGCCGAAACGCTGATCGGCCTCGGCGCATCGGCAATCGGTCAGTTCCGGCAAGGTTACGTGCAGAATAATCCGGCGACGGGAGAATATCTGCGTGGGGTCCGGGAGGGCGGGCTTGCCGCCGTCCGCGGTTATCTCATGACGCCGGACGACCGGCTGCGGGCGCGGGTGATCGCGCTCATCATGTGCGAGTTTGGATTCTCCTTCGAGCGGATCGCGGCGGAGTTTCCCGGGCTTTCCGCAGCGGTCATAGAGGAGGCGCGGCTCTTTCGCGCCCGGGACGCCGATGGTCTCACCGTGATCGAGGACGGCGTCTTCGGCCTGACCCCGCGCGGCAGGCCCTTCGCCAGGACGGTCGCGGCCGCCTTCGACGCGCATCTTCGCTCGGGGCGGGGACGGCACTCGGTCGCCGTTTAGCAACAGCTGCCTTCAATTCTCAACCGCTGAAGCCAAGGAGGCATTGGCTTTTGCGGTGCATTTTTCTATAGGGATCGCCAAGACTCGAATTTCATGAGGTATTGCGCGTGACAGCTACATTCGACAAGGTTGCCGACATTATTGCGGAAACGAGCGAGATCGATCGCGAGACGATCAAGCCGGAGAGCCACACCATCGACGATCTCGGCATCGACAGCCTGGATTTCCTCGACATCGTTTTCGCGATCGACAAGGAATTCGGCATCAAGATCCCGCTTGAGCAGTGGACTCAGGAAGTCAATGAAGGCAAGGTCTCGACCGAGGAATATTTCGTTCTGAAGAACCTCTGCGCCAAGATCGACGAATTGCGGGCCGCCAAGGCCTGATTGACGCCTCCATCCGGGTTCGATCCAATTCCGATGCCGCCTGCTGCGTCCTTCGCTTGACAGGCGGCATCGGCATTTTTACTTCAGCCGCGAAACCAACGGGGTGAGCCCTCATGCTCCTTGAGTATTTCCAGATGATCGACAGGATCGAGAGCGTCGATCTGACGGCCGGCCGGCTCACGGCGCGATCGGTCGTCCCGGAAAAGAGTCCCGTGTTCGAGGGGCATTTCCCCGGCTATCCGCTGGTGCCGGGCGTCCTCCTGATCGAAACGATGGCGCAAGCCTCCGGCTTCCTCGTCCTCGCGGCGACGAAATTCGCGGCGATGCCGTTCCTGATGTCGGTCGACGGCGCCAAGATGCGCAGCTTCGTCGAGCCCTCGGCCGAACTCGAGATCGAGGCGCTGCTGGAGCATGAGGGGTCCGGTTTCGCCGTCACCAAGGCGAAGATTGCCTCGGGCGGCAAGAAGATCTGCGATGCCCAGTTGAAGCTGAGAACGGTAGCCTTCGATCAGGTGCCGCTCGGCGAAATCGTTCGCAAACGCGCCGAGGAACTGGGTCTCATGGCCGCAACGGCCGGTTCGGAGAAATAAGATGACGAAATCCGCAAACGACGTGGTGATCACCGGCATCGGCATCGTGACGAGCCAGGGTGTCGGTACCGAGCCGCATGTGAAGCTCCTGACCGCGGCCAAGGCACCAGAAGTGCGGATCGAAACCGAACGTTTCGCGCCTTATCCCATTCATCCGCTGCCGGAAATCGACTGGTCCGAGCAGATCCCGAAGCGCGGCGACCAGCGGCAGATGGAGAACTGGCAGCGCCTTGGTGTCTTCGCCGCCGGCCTTGCGCTCGACGATGCCGGCCTGAAGGACGATCTCGACGCCTGCGGCAGCATGGACATGATCGTCGCCGCCGGCGGCGGCGAGCGCGACATCAATGTCGACTCGCTGATCGTCGACGAGGCCTTGAAGCGCAATGACCGCGAGCGGCTCCTGAACGAGAAGCTGACCACCGAACTGCGCCCGACGCTCTTTCTCGCCCAGCTTTCCAACCTGCTTGCCGGCAATATTTCCATCGTGCACAAGGTCACCGGCTCCTCGCGCACCTTCATGGGCGAGGAGGCAGCCGGCATCTCGGCGGTCGAGACGGCTTTCGCCCGCATCAAGGCCGGGCAGTCGACCCACACGCTCGTCGGCGGGGCCTTTTCGGCCGAGCGTCTCGATATCGTCCTGCTGTTCGAGGCCATCCAAGCGCATGCGACCGGCGAGTGGCATCCGATCTGGTCTCGCGAGGCCGGGAATGGCGGCGGCATGATACTCGGTTCCGTAGGCGCTTTCCTCGTGCTCGAATCGCGCGAATATGCCGAGGCGCGCGGCGCCCGCATCTATGCGACGATCGATGCGATCGGCGGCGACCGCGGCAGCCGCGACGAGGGCAAGCTCGAGGCGCGCCTCAAGGACCTGGCGCAGCCGGCCGCAGATACCGACCCGCAGTCGACCGTCGTCTTTTCCGGCACCTCGGGGTTCCACGACCTCGTTCGCCGCGAAAAGTCCTTCCTCGAGACCGAACTCGCCGGCCGGCCGGTCCGCGCCTTCGGTGGCCTTGTCGGCCATGGGGTCGAGGCGCAATTCCCGGTCGGGATGGCGCTTGCCGCGCTTGCGCTCGGCAATGATGCCGAAATCCCGCCCTTCGATCCTGCCGAAACGCGGATGACGGCGCCCGCAAAGGCAGCCGTCGTGACGACCATCGGACATGCCCGCGGCGAAGGCATCGCCGTGCTTGCCGCTGAATAAGGGAGCTCGACCATGAGCAAGGCATACAAGGACCATCTCGGCCGTCCGATCGTCGCCGTGACGGGCATGGGCGTCATCACCTCGCTCGGCCAGGGGATCGAAGATAACTGGGCGGCGCTGACGGGCGGCGTATCGGGTATTCACAAGATCACCCGTTTCCCGACGGACAGCCTCTCGACCCGCATCTGCGGTACGGTCGACTTCATCGAGCTGCCGGCCGAAAATGCCGTCGAGCGCTCCTATGCGATGGCGCGGGAGACGACCCTGGAGGCGCTTTCGCAGGCCGGGATTTCGGGCGACTTCAACGGCCCGCTTTTCCTCGCCGCACCGCCGATCGAGCCGGAATGGAATGCCCGCTTCGAGCTTGCCGACCGCTCGCCGCCGTCGGAGCGTCCTGGCGATGCCTACAACCGCTTCCTCGCCGCCATGCGGCAGAAGGCCGATCCGGTATTTCACGAGGCGGTGCTCTTCGGCTCGATTTCCGAGCGCCTCGCCGACCGTTTCGGCACCCGCGGCCTTCCGGTGACGCTGTCGACCGCTTGCGCTTCCGGCGCCACGGCGATCCAGCTTGGCGTCGAAGCGATCCGTCAGGGCCGCACCGATCGCGCGCTGACGGTCGCGACCGACGGCTCGGTCAGTGCGGAAGCGCTGATCCGCTTCTCGCTGCTTTCGGCGCTCTCGACCCAGAACGATCCGCCGGAAAAAGCATCGAAGCCCTTCACCAAGGACCGCGACGGCTTCGTCATCGCCGAAGGGGCGGCGACGCTGGTGCTCGAGTCGCTGGAGGCGGCAGTTGCCCGCGGCGCGCGTGTCTACGGCATCTTGAGGGGCTGCGGCGAGAAGGCGGATCTCTTCCACCGCACGCGTTCCTCGCCGGACGGCGGTCCGGCCATCGCGACGATTCGGGCGGCGCTTGCGGATGCCGGCATTGACGAAGGCGGCATCGGCTACATCAATGCCCATGGCACTTCGACGCCGGAAAACGACAAGATGGAATATCTCTCCATGTCGGCTGTCTTCGGCGATCGCCTGCCGTCGATCCCGGTTTCGTCCAACAAGTCGATGATCGGCCATACGCTGACGGCCGCCGGTGCGGTCGAGGCCGTGTTCTCGATCCAGACGATGCTGACCGGAACGCTGCCGCCGACGATCAACTACCAGAATCCGGATCCGGCCATCGTTCTCGATGTCGTGCCGAACGTGAAGCGCGACCAGCAGGTGACGGCCGTGCTGTCGAACTCCTTCGGATTCGGCGGCCAGAACGCCAGCCTCGTGATGACGGCCGAGCCGGTTTGAAGATGGTGCAAGCGAGCCCCCCTCTGGCCTGCCCGTCCTCCGCAGCAGCTGTGCTGCAGCTGCAAAGGGTGGACCGGCCAGAGGGGATTAGCGCCTCGCCATTAGCAATAGCGGCCACCTGCTCGACCATCGAAATACTTCAAAGGAAAAACCATGCGCGCCCTGCAATTGCTCGATGACCGCAAGCTCGAAATCACCGACCTGCCGGAGCCGGAGGCCCCCGGTCCCGGCGAGGTGACGCTGCGCGTCAAGGCGGTTGCGCTCAACCACATCGACGTCTGGGGCTGGCGCGGCATGGCCTTCGCCAAGCGCAAGATGCCACTCGTCATCGGCGCGGAGGCATCCGGCGTCGTCGAGAGCATCGGGCCGGGCGTCGGCAATGTGCTGCCGGGGCAGCTCGTGTCGATCTATGGCGCGCGCACCTGCGGCCTTTGCCGCCCCTGCAGGGAGGGACGCGACAATCTCTGCGAACATGTGGGCGGCGTGCACGGCTTCCATCTCGACGGCTTCGCGCAGGAGAAGGTCAACCTGCCGGCGCGCCTGCTGGTGCCGGCGCCTCCCGGCGTCGATGCGGTCGGCGCGGCGCTGGCGCCGGTCACCTTCGGCACGGTCGAGCACATGCTCTTCGACAATGCCAAGCTCGAGCCGGGCGAGACGATCCTCGTCCATGCGGGCGGCTCCGGCATCGGCACGGCCGCCATCCAGCTTGCCAAGAAGATCGGTTGCACGGTCATCACCACGGTCGGCTCGGACGACAAGATCGAAAAGGCCAAGGCCCTCGGCGCCGATCACGTCATCAACTACCGCACCGATCGCTTCGAGGGCGTGGTGCGCAAGCTTACCAAGAAGAAGGGCGTAGACGTCGTCTTCGAGCACGTCGGCAAGGACACCTGGGCGGGCTCGATGCTGTCGATGAAGCGCGGCGGACGGCTCGTTACCTGCGGCTCCACCTCCGGCGTTTCGACGGAAGTCAACCTGATGATGCTCTTCCAGCAGCAGTTGAAGCTGCTCGGCTCCTTCGGCTGCCGCATGGAGAACATGGCCAACGCCATGCAGAAGATGGCGCGCGGGCTCGTTCATCCGGTGATCGATACGGAGGTCGGGCTCACCGACATCGATCGCGCGCTCGAACGGATGGAGTCCCGCCAGATCTTCGGCAAGATCGTCCTCAGGATGGACTGAACCCGGTGCGCATGCTGATCACACGGCTGGTGCTTGCCGCCGATCGCTTCAGGCAATGGGCGATCGCCCAGTTCGTGCTCCTGCTTCTTTCGGTGTTGAAGCTTCTTCCGCCGGATGCGGCGATCAATTTCATGGATCGCGTCGCGCGCTGGATCGGCCCGAAAACGCGCCGCCACAGGCTGACGCTCACCAATCTGCGCAATGCCTTCCCGGAAAAGGGCGAGGCGGAGATCAAGGAGATCGCGCTCGAAAGCTGGGGCAATATGGGCCGGCTCGCTGCGGAATATGTGTTCCTCGACCGCCTCTTCGACTTCGATCCGGAACGCGCCGAGCCGGGCAGGGTGGAGGTCTCCGGCATCCCGCTCTTCATGGAACTGCGCGACAACCCGCGACCCTTCATCGTCTTCACGGCGCATAGCGGCAATTTCGAAATGCTGCCGGTCGCGGGTTCCGCCTTCGGGCTGGAGGTGACGGTTCTCTTCCGGCCTCCGAACAATCCCTATCTCGCCGACAAGGTGTTCGAGTTCCGCAAGGCCCGCATGGGCAATCTCGTGCCGTCGCATGCGGGCTCCTCCTTCGCGCTCGCCCGCCAGCTCGAACGCGGCGGCGGCGTCGGTGTCCTCGTCGACCAGAAATTTCGAAAAGGGCTCAAGACCAAGTTTTTCGGCCGCGACGTGCAGACCAATCCGCTGCTTGCCAAGCTCGTCCGGCAGTTCAATTGCGAAGTCTATCCGGCCCGCTGCATCCGCTTGCCGGGCGGCCGCTTCCGGCTCGAACTGGAGCCCGCAGTCGAAATTCCGCGCCGGGCGGACGGCAGCGTCGACGTCACCGCAACGGCACAGATGCTGAACGACAAGGTCGAGAGCTGGGTTCGGGAATATCCGGGCCAATGGCTCTGGTACCACGACCGCTGGCATATCAAGCGCAATCTGTAATTCGTCGATCCCTTTCCGGGATCGCTGGCGTTTTCTGATCCTCCGGCACTGCGCCCGCATCGTGTCTTCAGAAGACAGGATCGACTTTTGGGGGCGAACCGCCGGCGCGTTTCTCCAGATCGCCCGAACGTTGCCCATCGCGCAGGGGGGACGGTTGGGATTGGCCGTTTATGCCTGGATTTTCGCCCGGCGGCGACTTCCGGTAACGTTGCAGGTCCATCAGTTTCGCTTTCTCCTGTTGAACACGCGCGCATAGAGTGTAAACTTATTGTTGTGTTCGGGGGAACATGCGTGGGCGCCTCAAGGGCCCTGCATTCCGCATGAGGGGCAATCCGCCAACCGAAGCGATCGGCTGCGACAGGCCGGTTGGCTCGGTGCGTCGGGCTGGCAATGGGGTTTCGAATTGAAGGAACTGATTGAACTGTTCTGGTTCAAATATTCGCAAATGCAATTTGCCGTGAAGGTGGCGGACGAACATCTGATCGGAATTCTGGACCGCGAACTCGATCCCATCCTCAAGGCCGTCTATGACCGGAAGGCCGCTAGCGTCGAGGAGGCGCGCCTCCAATTTCAATTTCTGGTGGACATGCTGCGCGCCGAGGCGGACGATCTCACCTGCGTGCTGCGCCATTCGCAATTGCTTCGCTCCCTGATCGACCGGTATTTCGCAGCGACCGGCGCGGCCGACGTCGCGGGGCTTGATCTCGAACGCACCCCGAAGCTGCCGAAAAGGGGGCGTGCCGACGAAGGCCTGCTCAACGAGGCGATCCTCGATTCCTTTCCCGACCGGATCGCCGTGATCACGCCCGACTACCGTTATCTCTACGCCAACCGGGTCAATGCGGATCATCTCGGAAGCAAGCCGATCGATCTCATCGGCCGCCACATCGTCGAATTCATCGGCCTGCAGCGTTTCGAGCAGCGGGTCAAAGCCTATCTCGACCGCTGCTTTGCGGGGGAAATCGTCGACTATTCCTTCGCCAAGTCCGTCGGCGGAAATACGGTCGCGGTCCGCTGTCGCATGACGCCCTGCCTGTCGAGCAAAAGCAGGGTCATCGGCGCCATTCTCGTTATCCAGGAGCAGGCCGACTGCCGGCGGGCGATCGCGGCCTGAGTCGGGAAGCGACTTGATTGGCCGTCAAAGCGCTGCCGTGAATGTCCCCGAGCACAGCCTTCAGAGCGGTTGTTCCAACCCGCTTCTCTGGTGCGACTTCCACAGGTAGTATCCGAGCACGGCACCGAAGAAGAAGGTGTGCGCAATGAACTGCACCAGCGGGTTCGCGTCGAGGAACCACGGGAAGAGAATCGGTGCGATGACATAGAAGTTGATCAGCCAAAGGACGAGGCCGAATATGCTGCCTGCGCCGATGAAAGCGACCGGCCCTCGCAACGCGGCGCCGATCTCCCCGAAGATCACTCCGTAGATGATTGCGAGTACCATATGGACAATGAGGCCGGCGATGCCCGCCGTCAGCAGTGAATAGCCGGGATCGAGTGCCTCCGCTCCGAGCGCAATGGCACCGATCATGCGCAGCGGCATGAAGAAAGCCTCTGCTCCCATCATCGCTGCGCTGACAATCATCTCGAAGGCGGCAAACACGATTCCTGCAACGATACCGGCGATGGCGCCCTGTCGAAGGCCCCATCTCATGTCGCGCGGTGTCAGCGGCATGTGTATGTATTCCCGATACTCCATGGCTGTCTCTCCCATTCAGAAAAGCTTTTCCTCGCAACGGTTGGAAGAGTTGGCTGTTCCCTGATAAGGGCAGGTGTCACGGGGAATTGAACGCCCGGGATTTCTCCCCGGCTATCAGCCGCTCGACGATGGTTGGTATTTCGCCGCCCAGGCGCAGAAGACGCGGCCAACGGCAGCAGCCAACGCAGCCATGAGGTCGGAGTGTTGTTCCCCGTCGGACCAGGCAATCAGCTCGGATCATGCGTCTGACGAGCGACAATGCCGCGCAGGTACTCCTGTTCGAAGCTGACATGGCGGCGCAGGTTGGTGAAGAAGCCGCGCAGCATGTAGCCGGCCGTCTCGGGGTTGACGGTGCGGTCGTCCGTGCCCAGTCGATCCAGCATCTCCGTCAATTCCTCGGCGAAGCATTCGTCCTCGCAGTGCTCGTATTTCAGCCGCTCCAGCAATGCGCGCGCCGACGGATCGTCGCCGGAGCGCTGCTCGGCCCAGTCGAAGACGATGCGCTCCTCGCCAGCGTGAAACTGGCGCAGCATCGGAGCCAGCATCTTGGCCGCATAGGCGCAAATCTCACGATCGACTTCGCCCGGAAGGCTGTCGGCGATCGCCTCGAGGCAATCGCAGAGCGCCAGCTGCTCCCTATGGACGCTTGCGAGCCAGGCGAGCGGCTCGGCATAGGCCTCGTTCGCCGCGGCGCGCGCGCCGCCCGGAGGCGGCGGCCAATTGATCCTTGCTGCCATGCGCTCCGGTCCCTTCCAATATCTCCTCAAGGATGGTCCTCCTTCATCGACGAGTATGCGACACGGCGCCGGGCCCAACCTTGATCTGAGTCAAGGCGGCAAAGGGGTGATTCTGACAATTCTCAGGCCGGCTGGTTCGCGCCGCAATTGCGCGCGATCGCCGGCAACCTGAGAAAAGTTGGGGACCCAACCATGAAATACACTCTCGAGATGCTCGTGCTTGCGGTCGGCGCCTTCCTGGCGCTGATCGGGGCTGGCTTCGCCCAGGACCGCCTGTTCGGGGCGCATATGTGGGTTCTGTTCTTCGTGCTCGTCGCTGGCACGATCGTGCTCATGCGCCGCATGGAGTTCCGGCCGGCGGTTGCAAGCCGGGCGCCCGCACCGCAATCGGAATATTTCGATGAGGTCGTGAAATACGGTGTCATCGCCACGGCCTTCTGGGGGGTGGTTGGCTTCCTCGTCGGCGTCGTCGTCGCGCTGCAACTCGCCTTTCCCGATCTCAACATCGAGCCCTGGTTCAATTTCGGGCGCGTGCGGCCGCTCCACACCTCCGCGGTCATCTTTGCCTTCGGCGGCAATGCGCTGATCGCCACGTCCTTCTATGTCGTGCAGCGCACGAGCCGCGCACGCCTCTTCGGCGGCGATCTCGCCTGGTTCGTCTTCTGGGGCTACCAGCTCTTTATCCTCCTCGCCGCCACCGGCTACCTGCTCGGCATCACCCAAAGCCGCGAATATGCGGAGCCGGAATGGTATGTGGATCTCTGGCTGACGATCGTCTGGGTCGCCTATCTCGTCGTCTTCCTCGGCACGATCCTCGTGCGCAAGGAGCCGCATATCTATGTGGCGAACTGGTTCTACCTGTCCTTCATCGTCACCATCGCCATGCTGCACGTCGTCAACAATCTCGCGGTGCCGGTCTCCTTCCTCGGCTCCAAGAGCTATTCGGCCTTTTCGGGCGTGCAGGATGCACTGACGCAATGGTGGTACGGCCATAACGCCGTCGGCTTCTTCCTGACGGCCGGGTTCCTGGCGATGATGTACTACTTCATCCCCAAGCAGGTGAACCGTCCTGTCTATTCCTACCGGCTGTCGATCATCCACTTCTGGGCGCTGATCTTTATGTATATCTGGGCCGGTCCCCACCACCTGCATTACACCGCGCTGCCGGACTGGGCGCAGACCCTCGGCATGGTCTTCTCCGTCATGCTCTGGATGCCCTCCTGGGGCGGCATGATCAACGGTCTGATGACGCTCTCGGGCGCCTGGGACAAGGTCCGCACCGATCCGATCGTGCGCATGATGGTCATGGCCGTCGCCTTCTACGGCATGGCGACCTTCGAGGGGCCGATGATGTCGATCAAGACCGTGAACTCCCTCAGCCATTATACCGACTGGACCATCGGCCACGTGCATTCCGGCGCGCTCGGCTGGAACGGCCTGATCACGTTCGGTGCGCTCTACTATCTCGTGCCGAAGCTCTGGAACCGCGAGCGGCTCTACAGCATGCGCATGGTCAACTGGCACTTCTGGCTCGCCACCCTCGGCATCGTCATCTACGCCGCCGTCATGTGGGTCGCCGGCATCCAGCAGGGACTCATGTGGCGCGAGTACGACGACCAGGGTTTCCTCGTCTATTCCTTCGCGGAAACGGTGGCGGCGATGTTCCCGTACTACGTGATGCGTGCCATCGGCGGCGCCCTGTTCCTCGCCGGCGCCCTGGTCATGGCCTTCAACATCACAATGACAATCCTCGGACGCGTCCGTGACGAGGAGCCGATCATCGGTGCGGCGCCGATCGCACAGCCTGCGGAATAGGAGGGCTAAACCATGTCCATTCTCGATAAACACGCCATCCTCGAACGCAATGCCACGCTACTGCTCGTCGGCTCCCTGCTCGTCGTCTCCGTCGGCGGCATCGTGGAAATCGCGCCGCTCTTCTATCTCGAGAACACGATCGAGAAAGTGGAGGGCATGCGGCCCTATTCGCCGCTGGAGCTCGCCGGGCGCGACATCTACGTCCGCGAGGGCTGCTATGTCTGCCACAGCCAAATGATCCGGCCGTTCCGCGACGAGGTGGAGCGCTACGGCCATTATTCGCTGGCGGCGGAGTCCATGTACGACCATCCGTTCCAGTGGGGCTCCAAGCGGACGGGGCCGGACCTCGCCCGGGTCGGCGATCGCTATTCCAACGAATGGCACGTCCAGCACATGATCGAGCCGCGCTCCGTCGTGCCGGAATCGGTGATGCCGAGCTACGCCTTCCTCAAGGAGACGCCGCTCGACGTGAAGAATGTCGCCATGAGCCTCAAGGCCAACAGGGCGGTCGGGGTTCCCTATACGGACGAGATGATCGCCCACGCGCTCGACGACCTCGAGGCACAGGCCGATCCCGATGCCGACACCTCCGGCGTCGAGGCGCGCTACCCGAAGGCCAAGCTCGGGGACTTCGACGGCGACCCGCAGAAGTTGACGGAGATGGACGCGCTCGTCGCCTATCTGCAGATGCTCGGCACGCTCGTCGACTTCTCAACCTATGACGACACCACCGGCTATCGCTAAGAAGGAGGCTCCCATGGAAACCTACACGGCTATGCGCCATTTCGCCGATAGCTGGGGACTGCTCGCCATGACGGTCTTCTTCCTCGGCGTCGTCCTTTTCGTTTTTCGGCCGGGCGCCAAGAAGGCCGCCCGACAGGCCGCCATTATCCCGCTGAAGGAGGACTGATCCATGGCGGACAAACATATCGACGAGATCAGCGGAGTCGAAACCACCGGACATGAGTGGGACGGCATCCGCGAGCTCAACAACCCGATGCCGCGCTGGTGGGTCTACACCTTCTACGCGACCATCCTCTGGGGCATCGGTTACGCGATCGCCTATCCCTCCTGGCCGTTGCTGACCGAGGCCACCAAGGGGGTGCTCGGTTACTCCAGCCGCGCCGAAGTCAGCGCGGAACTCGCCGCGGCGAGGGCGGCCCAGGCCGGCAATATGGAACGCATCGCTTCAAGGACGGTCGAAGAGATCATCGCCGATCCGCAACTGCAGCAATTCGCGATTGCGGCCGGTGCTTCGGCCTTCAAGGTGAACTGCGCGCAATGCCATGGATCGGGTGCGGCCGGTGCCGAGGGCTTCCCGAACCTGAACGACGATGATTGGCTCTGGGGCGGTGACCCTGAGGCGCTCTACCAGACGATCGCCCACGGCGTCCGCCATGCCGGCGATGACGAGACGCGCATCTCGGAGATGCCGTCCTTCACCGACATGCTGACGCAGGATGAACTGCGGCAGACCGCCGCCTATGTCGTAAGCCTCACCAGCGCGCCGTCCGATGCGGCTCTGGTGGAGCCCGGAAAGCAGCTCTTTGCGGATAATTGCGCCTCGTGCCACGGGGTGGATGCAACCGGCAGCCGTGAATTCGGGGCGCCGAACCTCGCCGATGCGATCTGGCTGAAGGGGAGCGGCGAGCAGGCGATCATCGAACAGATGAAGGCACCGAAGCACGGGGTGATGCCCGCCTGGCTGCCGCGCATTGGCGACTCTACCGTCAAGCAGCTCGCGGTTTTCGTCCATTCGCTGGGTGGCGGCGAGTAGGCTAGCGCCGGGCGTCTATCAGACGCGCAAAGGCCGCCGTACCGCCGTGAATTGCTGCCGCGGTTCGCCGATCCGGCAAAGGAACGGCGGGGAAAATCCTCACACTTTTCCTTCGCCGCTCCTGCCGCGCGTTCCTGATCGGGGCGCGCGGCATTTTTGCGCGCCAATCTGCAGAGGTGCTAAAGTGCACGATCTGCAGCGACTTCGTGCGTCTCTGTAGAGATACTCGAATGGAGGACGCGAGATGGCAGAGGAATGGCCGATGTACATCCTGCAGTGCCTCGTCGTCTTCGGTCTGGTCGCCGCCTTGTTCATCCGTTTCGGCGAGTAGCGCGGTCGGCACGGCTAGCGCGTCGGCCCGAAAATCGGATCCGATTCTCGAAATCACCATGGCTAGGTTCAAAGAGCTGCAGCGCCCTTTGCGCGTCCAAAGGGCCCACGGCGCTGAGCGTTTGCAGTCAGATGGAATCAGCCGACGTCGCTGCACGCGGCGCAGCCGGAAAATAGGCCCGCCGGGAGGGCGGACTATCTCCGGGACCCTACACGAGGTTACGACCCGTCCCGCAGGCGGATCGGGGCTGGCAGATCGGTCGGCCGTCCGAGAGCGGGTGGACGGGTCAGAGCCTCGCTTCGAGAACGAGATTGAATGGCGTCTCGAAAGCGCGGCGGAAGCGGGTAAAGCCGGCTTTGCGGAAGACGTCGGCCAGCCGCGCCGCGCCGGCCTGCGCGCCAAGCACCAGGCGGCCACCATCCGAGATCGCATGGGCGCAGCAGATCGTGGTCGAGGCCGCGTAGTACAATCTCCCCACCGGGGAGATGTTGTCCTCGACCCGATCGTTGGCGAAGGGCTCCACCAACATCACCGTGCCGTCCGGTGCGAGTGCCTGGGCGGCATGACGCGCTGCCGCGACCGGATCGCCCATGTCGTGGAGCGCATCGAAAAAGCAGATCAGGTCGTAATCCTCACCGGGATAGCTATCGGCTCGCGCGGCCGCGAAGGTAACCTGCTCGGAAACGCACGCTTCGGCCGCGGCTTTCCGGGCCTCAACCAGCGACTCCTGGTGCGAGTCGAAGCCGCGGAACTCGGATGCCGGGAAGGCCTCTGCCATAAGCACTGTCGAATGGCCATGACCGCACCCGGTATCGGCGACAAGGGCACCGGCTTTGAGCTTGTCGACGATACCGTCGAGAGCAGGCAGCCATTCGGAGACGAGGCTCGCCTTGTAGGCGTTGCGGTAGAACGAGGCGACTCCGCAGGAGAGCCGTCCGTCGTGGTCGCCCCAGGGAATACCTTTACCTGTGCGGAACGCCTCCACGGCCTTGTCCTCATCGGCCCACATCGAGGCGGGTACGGCCCAGGCGTTGGGAATGAAGGTGGGGCTGTTGGTGTCGGCAAGCACGAGGGCCTGCTCCGGCGTCAGCTCGTAGGTATTGCTGACGGCGTGGTAGGCGACGTAACCGCCGGCAACCTGCGAATTGAGCCATTCGCGGACGTAGCGTTCAGCGCATCCGCTGCGCTTGGCCAGTTCGCGTGCGCTGAGCGGGCCGGCCCCGGCCATTTCCTTGTACAGGCCGAGCCGGTTACCAAGGCTGATCATGACGCCGCCGTAGCCGGCTGATAAGTCCTCGATCGCCCGTGCGACCAGCGCGTTGAGTTTCGCAGAATCGATTGTGCCGTGGTGGGTGTGTTCCATATCAATGTCTCCTGTCAACGCGCCCAGGGAAGGGCGGCGGCTGGCTCGAAGAATCGCAGAGACAGGAGAAGACGGGCAGAGCCGGATTTTCCGGAATCGGGTCTTTTGTGCCAAACCGACAGCGTTATTCTTGCTCCCGCTATAGTACCGGTGCGTCCGTACGGGCGTTGCTGTAAGCTCATGAATCGAGGTAGCGCGCTTTTTGAAAATCGGGTCCGATTTTCGGGCCGATGCGCTACAAGGCGTTGACATGCAGCACCATACCGTTGCGACCAGATCCGAGCCGTTCCACGTGAGCCTCGTCGCCATTCCGGAGGCCGTCGTATCGACGCTCTCCGGCATCTTCGACGTGATGAACGCCTTTGCCATGATGCCGTTGTCGGAGATCGTATGTTTGCAGGCACCGCCGTTTCACGTCGAGATCGTTGGGCTCAAACCCGGCCTGCTGGAACTAGCCAGCCGCATCCCGGTTATGGTGCAGCGCAGCGTCGATGAACTCAGTGAAACCGATATCATCATCGTCCCATCGATCCTGCTTGGCCCGGAGGGCTGGCAGAAGGATCTGCATCCAGAACTGGTCGATTGGCTTCGCACGATGCATAGCCGTGGCGCACTCCTGTGCTCCGCCTGCTCAGGCATTTTCCTGCTCGCCGAAACCGGGCTCTTCGATGGCGAGGAAGCGACGGTGCATTTCGGTTATGCGGGAGCCTTTGCCCGCGCCTTTCCGGAGGTGTCGATCCGCCCGGAGCGCGTGCTGGTCGTCTCCGGTAAGAGCGAGGAACTGATCACTTCCGGCGCTTCCATGACGTGGCACGATCTGGTGCTGTACCTGATAGCCCGCCATGCCGGCGCGACCTCGGCACAGAGCGTCGCACGATCCTTCGCCCTCCAATGGCATCAGGACGGGCTCGCACCCTACATCGTATTCGAGGGGCGCAAGGAACACGGCGATCAGGCGATTCAGACGGCCCAAGACTGGGTTGCCAAACACTTCTCTGTGGCCAATCCCGTGGAAGAGATGATCCGGCGCACTGGTCTTGCCGAACGCACCTTCAAACGTCGGTTCACAAACGCCACGGGCTTTAGCCCGATCGCCTATGTGCAGCGCCTGCGAGTAGAAGACGCCAAGCGTCGTCTTGAGCGGACAGAAGACACGGTAGACGAAATCAGCTGGCGGGCCGGCTACGAGGAGCCTGCCTTCTTCCGTCGCCTCTTCAAACGCGTCACCGGCCTGTCGCCCGGGAGCTATCGGCGACGCTTCAAGATTCCCGACTATGCTCGTCCTGGTTCCCAAGCCGAACGTCCGGGAAAACCTTGAAGAGAGAGGCGGGCTATGGCTCCTAAGCTTCTGTCGGTATTGCCGTAACGGTGGCGATCCGGCGCCATTTCTCGAGCCGCTGGGTGCAATTCTCGATCAAGTGCCGCCACTTCTCATGTCGGCCCTTGGGGGGCGGGTCCCTGGCCCTTGAGGAAGTAAAGTGACGGCGAAACTGTCGCGCTCGTCAGTTCGGGAGCGGGCCGCGCTCATGTGCGTCCGCGCCACCGCTCGAGCCGCATTTCTCATACTCCTTGTGCCCTGCGTGCTATTCGTTTGGTTTTACCGCATTTGTGCGCCGGCAGGGGATCTCACCTGACTGCAGAATGCTCTATTGCTCCGACCAGACCGCCAGTTCATAGCCGTCCGGGTCGGTGAAATGGAAACGCCGTCCGCCGGGAAAGGCGTAGATCGGCTTGACGATCTTGCCGCCGGCCGCCTCGACGCCGGCCTGCGCTTCCTCGATCCGGTCGGCATAGATGATGACGAGTGGTCCGCCGCTTCGCACCGGTCCGAGCGTGGTGAAGCCGCCCGTCAGCCGACCATCGGCAAACTCGCAATATTCCGGCCCGTAATCGGTGAAGGTCCAGCCGAAGGCGCTGCCATAGAAGGCCTTGCTGGCGGCGATATCCGCGACGTTGAATTCGACGTAATCGATGCGGCGGTCGTTCTCTTTGCGGCTCATGTCGTTCCCGTCCTTCCAATCAGTCCTTGTCGGATTCCAGGATGGATTTAAGCGTGGCGAGATCTTTTTCCACCCACGCCGCGTCGTCGGCAAATTGCGCATCGCTCATCCCCGGTTGCCTGAGCAGGGTGAACATCACCTCGGCGCCGTCGCCGTTCGGCACGACACGCAGGGCGTTTTGCACCTGCCGGCCGTCTTCGAAGGTGACCAGGTGATCGACGACGCCGTAATCATTCTTGGCCACGAAACGTACGCGGGCATTGCCGAGCGGCCCGGGCGCGATCCAATCCTCGCCGTCGCGCGTCAGCCCGGAGGAGAGGCCGGAGGCCCAAAGCGGCATCTTCTCGCGCTCCGCCATGAAGGCATAGACCTCGCGCCAATCGCGCGCGATCGAGATGTGGACGATTCTGGCGGGCATCGGGGGCATGGGCATGCTCCTGTCGTTTCGGGACCTCGATTGAACAAGGCGATCGGTGAACGGTATCCGTTATTGAGCTACTCAGCGCGTGTTCAGGCCACATTTGCGGCCTATGCAATCAAGAATAGACTTAAGAGGCATGCAATGCTCAAATATCTCTTCTTCGCTGCTGCTTCCGTCCTGATCACCTCGCCCGCACTTGCTGACCCTTACAAGGACGAGAGCGGCAATCGTTCGTCCCCTGTCTGGAGAGGGGATCGGCAAGGCGGCTGGAATAATCACCAGCGCTATTCAGATCGCATTCCCCCTGGCCACTTGCCTCCGCCGGGACTCTGCCGCGTTTGGTTCTACGATCGCCCGGCCGGGCATCAGCCGCCACCGACAAGTTGCCGCAAGGCCGAGCGATTTGCTTATCGCTATGGCGGCCGGGTCATCTGGGGAGGGGAGTGGGAGTAAGGCTGCATCGAACTCCACTGAGCCTCCGCTCACCAGGAGGAGCCTGGCAAGTGGTCATCGGGAGATCGGAAGCAGATCAGACCGGAAACCGCGAAACGCAGTCCATAGGCGCAGACCGTTGCGTCAATTCGGAGGAGCGGCGATGGGAATATACAGAGATGTGATCCTGCCGAAGTTGTGCGATCTGTCCATGCGCAACGAGCGCCTGCATCCCTATCGCGAGCGCGTGATCGGAGCGGCGGAGGGCCGCGTTCTGGAGATAGGCAGCGGCTCGGGCCTGAATCTGCCCTTTTACCGTCCGGTCGCCCAGGAAGTTCTGGCGCTGGAGCCTGACCCAACCCTGCTCACCATGGCCCGTCGCGTGCCGTATTCTGGACTGTCGGTCGATTTCATCGAAGCTTCTGCGGAAGCCATTCCGTTTGAGGACAAGAGCGTCGACACCGTCGTCACGACCTGGACCTTATGCACGATCCCCGGAGCTGCGACGGCGTTGGCGGAGATGCGCCGGGTGTTGAGGCCCCAGGGCAAGCTGCTGTTCGTCGAGCACGGGCTCTCGCCTGATCGGGGCGTGCGCTGGTGGCAGGATAGCCTCACGCCGGTTTGGCGTCGCATCAGTGGTGGCTGTCACCTCAACCGACCGATCCAATCATTGATAGAAGACGCAGGCTTTCGGATCGATCGGATCGAGACGGGCTATATGCGAGGGCCGAAGCCACTGACGTTCATGTACGAAGGCAGCGCAAGGCCTAATTAGCGCCCTTCCGGGATTCGCCTCCGGCGTCGTCTTTGCGGTGATCATGCGCGAGCGCTGATCGGTCGGGCGGTGAGGACGAATTGAAGATCACCTGACGTCATTCGAAAAACCGCCTATGATAGATTTCCGCCCGAAACTTTCCGGAGATCCACATGATCCGGCTTGAGCCACCCCTACGCCTCGCAGGCGAAGCAGATGCAAGGGCGCTGGCCGATCTCGTCAACTTTGCTGGCGAGGGTTTGCCCTTGTACATTTGGGAGGGACTTGCAAAGGAGGGACAGGATCCTTGGGAGATCGGTCGCTCCCGGCAACTACAAAAGGTGCGCGAGGACCAGATCGTCGTTGTGGACTTTGGAGACGGTGCGGTAGCAAGTCTGACCGGCTACCCGATCGGCTCCGAGCCCGAGCCAATTGCCGATGACTTCCCCGCCCTGTTCCGGCCGCTTCAAGAACTGGAGAACAAGGCACTCGAAAGCTGGTACGTCAATGTGCTGGCCTGCTACCCCGAGTACCGCGGGCAAGGGCTTGGTTCACGGCTGCTCGATGTTGCAGAACGATTAGCGCAGGATGAGTCGCTTCGCCGGATGAGTGTCATCGTCGCCAGCAACAATACAGGTGCAAGACGACTGTACGAGCGGCATGGCTACCAAGAAGCTGCAACACTCCCCTGTGTGAAAGAAGGCTGGGAGACCGATACGGAGCACTGGGTGCTTCTGATGAAATCGCTCCGCCCAGCGAATGATTGTTAAGCCTGCAATTTGAAACGCCAGAGCGTCACGTCCTCGTCGTTATCGCGAACGGCAAGACAACGATGTCGAGCAAGGTCGGCGCGGCCCAGCAGATCACCGACTTGGATGAAGTGCTCGGTACCGCCCCCACAGAGGCGCCCGAGACGTGAAGAGGATCGCAGCAATCACCGATCTCTCAGGCCGCAGCGCGACCGCACTCAACCGGCCGCAGCCATAGTGGCAGGAGCCGGCGACAATCTCCCGATCGTGCATGCGGTGGATGACAGAAGAAGGCGGAGCGCCCGTCGAAGGAAGGCTTCGGTAAGGCGGTGCCGGCAGGCCATCCTGCTGCACGCCAGGAAGCACGTTCTCGGCTGATGGCCGCTCGGCCTCGACTTGTTGCTGCCGTGCAACAAAATTCCTCCAAGGCCGCTCACGTCGGAGCGGGCATCAGCTGGCCGGAGCCCTCGGGAAATATTTCGATGTCATAAGCGCCGCGAGTTCCGCACGGCAGTCGACGAGCGGGCGAACATCCTGGCTGGCTTTTGCTATCGCCATGGCTCCGGAATAGGCGGCGACTACCAGCGTGGCAAGGCTGCCAGGGTCTATGCCGACAACCCGGTTTGAGTCGATGTCCGACTGAAACTTTGCCGACAGCGCCTCATGCCAAATGGCGAAAACACCACCGAGCGCATCGCGCATCTCATCATCGTGCTGGGCGACCTCCATGCTCATGTTGTTGAGGGGGCAGCCGCGAACCGAGCCTTTGCGTGCCAATTCTCCGATGATGTTTCCAAAAATGCGATCTATGGCGCTTGGTGCGTCTGCACACCCATGAAGCGGGTCTATCCATGTCTTTCGTACGGCTTCGGCTACACGGCTGCGGATGACCGCGAGCCCGAGATCCCGCTTTGCCGGGAAATGATATGCCATAGCACCGCCGGACACGGAGGCCTTGGCCCGGAGCTCTAGCATTCCCGTTGCCAGGTATCCCTGGGTCACAAAGGCATCATAGGCTGCGTCGATAATCCGGCGACGCACGCCCTTGGGGTCATTGGTTCTCTTGTTTTCGATCATCGGAGCCCTTTTGAGATTTTCGACTACAATACGCCCTTGACAAAACAGGTCAATCGTCCTCCTGTAGAACAGGATGATTGACCTGTTAGGAGTTTCCATGAACTCGCACACTGTGTATGAACTCCGCCGCTATCGGCTGCGCCCGGGAGGCAGGGAGGCATTGATCGCCCTGTTTGACAGTGAATTCGTAGAGCCGCAGGAAGAACTGGGCATGCGCATCGAGGGCGAGTTCCGCGACCTGGACGATCCCGATGCCTTCGTCTGGGTACGCTCTTTCAAGGATATGGAATCACGAACGGAAGCGCTTAGTTCTTTCTACTCGGGTCCGATCTGGAAGAAATATGGTCCGGCGGCCAACGAGACGATGCTCAATTCAGATAATGTGCTGCTCCTGCGGTCGGCAGGCGACGTGCGACCGTTCTCACACAACCTACAACGGAAACAGGAGATGACGCGGCCCCAACCAGACGGCCTCATTCTCGTGAATATCTGCTCGCTGGCGCCCGGGACGGAGGACGAATTCACAAAGTTCTTCAGTGAAAATGCACTGCCAATATTGCTGGATGCAGGCGCCCGTATAGAAGCTGTATTTGTCACGGAGCGAAGCGTAAACGGCTTTCCGAGGCTCCCGGTTCGTGAGGGGGAGACGGTGTTTGTCTGGTTCGAGTGCCATAAGGACGTGGAAAGTGCAGCCCGCCATCAAGAGCAGTTGCTACAGCACGTCGGTTGGTCGGACGAAGTCTATCCACGGATGGACGGCCACTGTTGGCGGAGAATCGAAGCGACATGCCTAACACCGACGTCGCGGTCGCTTTGCGCCTGGTGATTTCAATTCGCCGGCACAAAGACGACCGCGCGGCTTTGTCACCGAATTTGCGCTCGATCGAAGTCGAAAGAGCAAAGGCAATCGTACTTAGCTGCCAAACTCTCCCTCAAGATCGGGCGGCTCCAGCTGAACCACGAGCGCGTTTCGACGCACCATGCGGCATTAGGGCGCAAACTTGACGCAGATCAAGGCTCCGGGGCGATCGATCGGGCACAAGTCGGACCGATAGATGTGAATACCCTTGGGAACTCCCGCAGATGCAGCCTCAATCGGTCAATCAATCCCGGTCCGTAGAACTCTTCGAGGCCGAGCCGGTCAATGCGGCGCGCGTGCGAAAGCCGCTTTACGAAAAGCGCCGCAAGATTTTCCCGAAGCGGGCCGAAGGCAGTTTCCGCCGGTTCAAGTGGCTGGTGATGCTTGTGACGCTCAGCATCTACTATCTGACGCCGTGGATCCGCTGGGACCGGGGCGCGCATGCGCCGGACCAGGCGGTCCTGGTCGATCTTGCCGCCCGCCGCTTCTACTTCTTCTTCATCGAAATCTGGCCGCAGGAGTTCTTCTTCGTCGCCGGCCTTCTGGTGATGGCCGGCTTCGGCCTCTTCCTCGTGACCTCCGCCGTTGGTCGCGCCTGGTGCGGTTACGCCTGTCCGCAGACCGTCTGGGTCGATCTGTTCCTGGTTGTCGAGCGCTTCATCGAAGGCGACCGCAACGCCCGCATGCGTCTCGATGCCGGACCCTGGACGCTCGACAAGATCCGCAAGCGCGTCGCCAAGCATTCGATATGGCTGGTAATCGGCCTTGCGACCGGCGGCGCCTGGATCTTCTATTTCGCCGACGCGCCGTCCCTGCTCAAGAGCTTCGTCGCGCTCGAGGCGCCGCCCGTCGCCTATTTCACCGTCGGCACCCTGACCTTCACGACCTATGTCTTCGGCGGTTTGATGCGCGAGCAGGTCTGCACCTATATGTGCCCCTGGCCGCGCATCCAGGCGGCAATGCTGGACGAGAACTCGCTCGTCGTGACCTATAACGACTGGCGCGGCGAGCCGCGCTCGCGCCACGCAAAGAAGGCCGTGGCGGCCGGTCAGGTGGTCGGCGATTGCGTCGACTGCAATGCCTGCGTCGCCGTCTGTCCGATGGGCATCGATATTCGCGACGGCCAGCAGCTCGAATGCATCACCTGCGCGCTCTGCATCGACGCCTGCGACGGCGTCATGGACAAACTCGGCCGCGAACGGGGACTGATCTCCTATGCGACGCTCAGCGACTACGCGGCCAATATGGCGCTCGCCACCGGTAACGGCACGACGGCCATCGACCCGACTCGCGTGCGCGATGCAAACGGCGCCTTCGTCGACAAGGTCAGGCACTTCGACTGGCATATCGTCTTCCGGCCGCGCGTCCTCATCTATTTCGGCGTCTGGACCCTGGTCGGCATCGCCATGCTCTACGCGCTGGTGTCGCGCGATCGGCTCGAACTCAATGTGCTGCACGACCGCAACCCGCAATTCGTCGTCGAGTCCGATGGCTCGGTGCGCAACGGCTACATGGTCAAGCTGCTGAACATGATCCCGGAGCAGCGCAACATCACGCTTTCGATCGACGGCATGGCGTCGGCGCAGATGCGCATTGCCGGTCAATCCCCAGGGGACGGCCGCAGCTTCACCATTGCCGTCGATCCGGACAAGGTCACGCCGCTCAAGGTCTTCGTCACCCTGCCGAAAAACAGACTTGACGAGGCGGAGGACGGCTTCTCGCTGGTCGTCGAGGACCCTTCGAGCAACGAGCGCGACACTTACCAGGCAAACTTCAACCAGCCGGGAACCGAACGATGAGCAAGATACGTACCGACCGTCCGCACGTGTTCACCGGTTGGCACATGGTCGCGGTGATGGCCCTGTTCTTCGGCACGGTTATCTCGATCAATCTGGTGATGGCCTGGAACGCCAGCCGCAGCTGGAGCGGTCTTGTGGTGGAGAACACCTATGTCGCCAGCCAGCAGTTCAACGGCAAGGTGGCGGAGACACGCGCCTTTGCCGAAAGCGGGATCAAGGGGCAATTGGTACCGGGACGCGGCTCCATCCGCTACACGCTCACCCGCAAAGGCGAGCCGGAGCGGAGAGCGGACAGGATCGTCGCGATCCTGAAACGCCCGGTCGAGGAGCACGAGGATCTTAACATTGAGTTCAAGCGCACGGGCGAGGGCATGTTCGTCGCCGCGCTGGCGCTCAAGCCCGGACAATGGATTGCCGATCTGACGGCGATGGCCGGAGACGAGGTCGTCTACCGGCAGGCCATTCGCTTCATCGCGCCGGGAGACGCCCAATGAGTTGCTGCGCCCCGGGTGTCGAAACTGCTGTAGAACCCGAGGGGGGGCTGGGGCTGCCCGCCTCCGAGGAGCTCTGGCTTGCGAGCCAGTGCCTCGGAGGCGGGTCACGCCAGACGGAGCTGAGCGTGCCGGGTGTCCATTGCGGCGCCTGCATCACCACGATCGAAGGCGCACTGCGTAGAAGGCCGGAGGTTGAGCGCGTCCGGGTCAACCTGTCCTCTAGGCGCGTTTCGATCGTCTGGAAGGAGGAGGTTGCCGGCAAGCGCACGGATCCCCGCGAATTCGCCCGCGTCATCCGTGATCGCGGCTATGAAGCGCATCTCTTCGCCGCCGGCGAGGAGGAGGAAGACGCCGTCCTGAAGCAACTGATCCGGGCCGTCGCCGTTGCCGGCTTCGCCGCCACCAACATCATGCTGCTCTCGGTTTCGGTCTGGTCGGGTGCGGATGCCGCAACCCGCGATCTTTTTCACTGGATCTCGGCATTGATCGCCGCGCCGGCGCTCGTCTATGCCGGACGATTCTTCTATCAGTCCGCCTGGAACGCCCTGCGATATGGCCGCACCAACATGGACGTGCCGATCGCGCTCGCGGTGACGCTGTCCTATGGCATGTCGCTCCACGAGACGATCGGCCATGGCGAACATGCCTGGTTCGATGCCTCTGTCACGCTCCTCTTCTTCCTGCTGATCGGCCGCACGCTGGACCATATGATGCGGGGGCGGGCACGCTCGGCGATCAGCGGGCTTGCGCGCCTCTCGCCGCGCGGTGCGACTGTGGTCGATGCCGACGGCAGCCGCGAGTACCGGCCTGTCGAGGAAATCAGGCCCGGCGAACGCCTGATGATTGCGGCAGGGGAGCGCATCCCTGTCGACGGGCGCGTGCTCGCCGGCGCCAGTGACCTCGACCGATCCGTCGTCAATGGCGAGAGCGCGCCGGTACCGGTCGGCGTCGGCGAACTGATCCAGGCGGGCACGCTCAACCTCACAGGACCGCTCACACTCGAGGCGACGGCGGCAGCCCGCGACTCCTTCCTCGCCGAGATCATGGGGCTGATGGAGGCAGCCGAAGGGGGCAGGGCGCGCTATCGCCGTATCGCCGATCGAGCAGCGCGATATTATTCGCCGGCGGTCCATCTTCTGGCGTTCCTCACCTTCATCGGCTGGATGTTCGTCGAAGGCGATGTGCGCCATGCGATGCTGGTCTCCGTCGCGGTTCTCATCATTACCTGTCCCTGTGCATTGGGTCTGGCGGTGCCGGTCGTGCAGGTGGTCGCCGCGGGGCGGCTCTTCCAGGGCGGCGTCATGGTCAAGGACGGCTCGGCCATGGAACGGCTGGCTGAGATCGACACGGTGCTCTTCGACAAGACCGGCACGCTGACGATCGGCGAACCTCGGCTTGTGAATGCCGACGAGATCGCGCCGGCGGCGATGGCGATTGCCGCGGCACTCGCGGCGCATTCCCGCCATCCGATCGCGAGGGCGCTGCATGATGCCGCCGGTGCGGCGGCACCGCTGGCCGGGGAGATCAGGGAGATAGCCGGCGCGGGCATCGAGGCGAACACGAAGGAAGGCGTCTACCGGTTCGGCAGCCGTGCCTTTGCCTGTGCCGGTGCCGGCGAAGCGAGCCGCCAATCGGAAGCGGTCCTGTCACTTGACGGGGGGGAACTTGCCTCCTTCCGTTTCGAGGACCGCTTGCGTGCCGGCGCAGGCGAGAGCGTCGCGGAACTCCACCGGCTCGGGCTCGAAACGGGCATCCTCTCCGGCGACCGCGAGCCGGTCGTCGCCGAGAGCGGCCGAAAGCTCGGCATCAGGCGGTGGATCGCGGAACTGTCGCCGCGCGGCAAGGTCGAGGCCTGCGCCTCTGCGGTCGAGGGCGGACACCGGGTCCTGATGGTCGGCGACGGCATCAACGACGCGCCGGCGCTGCGCGCCGCCCATGTGTCGATGGCGCCGGCAACCGCCGCCGATGTCGGCCGCCAGGCCGCCGACTTCGTCTTCATGCACCAGACTTTGACGGCCGTTCCCTTCGCGATCGAGACCTCGCGCCAGGCGGGGCGGCTGATCCGCCAGAATTTCGCACTGGCGATCTGCTATAACGTGATCGCCGTTCCAATCGCGATCCTCGGCTATGCGACGCCGCTCGTCGCCGCAATCGCCATGTCCACCTCGTCGGTGATCGTCGTCGCCAATGCGTTGCGGCTGAGGGGAGGGGGTATCACGGAACCTCAACGACAAGCACCGATGCATGCGGCGCTGCTGCCCGCCGGGGACGCCCGATGAACACGCTCGTCTATCTCATCCCCATTGCGCTTTTCCTGGGCGGGCTCGGCCTCGCCGCCTTTCTCTGGGCACTGAAGAGCGGCCAATACGAAGATCTCGACGGTGCCTCCTGGCGCGTCCTCGACGATGGCGACGGAAGGCCGGAAAAGGGATGATCAAGAGGGCGGATGCCATGGCGATCAGTGCTCTCGGCTATCGCCCGCCAAGAGGTTTCCTGAAGCCGCCTCGGGAATGGTCGCGTCGGCGATGTCCTGCGGCAGTTCGCTAATTTCATTTCCCAGGCCGCCCTCGGCCGAGCTTGCCTCCGTGCTCGGCTCGGCCGTCCTGGCCTCAGGCTTGCCTGGAACTGCCGCCGCACCTGGGGCGGGCACCTCGTTCGGCGGCATTTCGTCCAGACGAACAATCGGCACGCCCTGTGGAAAAATGACCTCGCGCGCTTCATCCGGCATGGAGACGCCGTGCTCGACGAGCGCCCGCTTGATGAGACGCAGCGCCGAGGATCGCACGCGATGCGGTGAAAGCGTACGCCCGTCTATCCAGAAATGCGCCTTCAGGTTCACCGTCGCTGCCCCTAACGCATCGACCAGCACCATCGGCGGTGGCTCGTTCAGGATCGCGTCGTGGTCGCGCAAGACTTCCGCGATCAGGCGTTGCGTGTCGTCAATCGAGGCATCGTAGCCAATGCCGACCTCCGCCGTCACCCGGCGTGCCGGCGCCGCCGTGTAGTTCAAGATCGTGCTTTTGAAAACCGTCGCGTTAGGTATCTGCGCGTGGTTGCCGTCGATCGTCACCAGAATCGTCGATCGCGTGTTCATCGTCTGCACCACGCCTTCAAAGCCCGCCACACTGATCACGTCGCCCTGCCTGAAAGGCCGGCGGATGCTGAGCACAAGGCTCGCGAGGAAATTCTCGGCGATGTCCCGGAAGGCAAAACCCAGCACGATGCCGATCACGCCCGCGCCGCCCAGCAGCGAGACCGCAAGCCCCGTCAGCCCCGCAACCTGCAGCATAAGATAAACGCCAAGCAGCAGGACCGGAACTGCGATCGCCCGCGCGATCACGTTGCGCAGGAACTCCTGCTCGACGCGGGGCGCGAGCACCCGGCGCATGAGCGAGGCGATAGCGCTTGAGAGCCACCAGGCGAATGGCAGGATCAGCACCGCAAGCGCGATCAGCGGCAGCGCAACTGCGATCCTGCGGGCCAGCGCCTCGGTCTCCAACAAAGCGGGCGCGAAGTCCCAGTTCACCTCCTCACGCACTTCGATCCGGTTCACTACGGCAACCGTGCCCTCGGTCCGCGCTGCGAGATCGCGCGCCCACGTCCGCTGATCCTGGGAACCCGCGACCCCGTCAAGGAACACGATCCCCTCGTCGACCGCGACCCCGACGTTGCGATACCAGCCGGTGGCTTCGAGGATCCGGCCGATCCGCTCCGCAATCGCTTCGTCGCCCGCCACGGGCTCGATGGCCACCTCCTGCTCGGGCGCGGCGGGCTCGTCGGCAGGTTGGGCTGCCGCGTGCGTCGACATCACGAAGAAAATAGCCAGGGCCGCCCAGCGTGCGCGTCGAGAGGCCAACGCCCCCTCGGCGCCGATTGTCAGCTTCGTCATTCCGCTCTCGTCCTTGCCGGCACAGGCGCCGGAGAGTGTGAAACAATAAACGGTAGCCTTCCGCACGATCAAGCGATCAAGACTTGCGCCGTTGTGATGTCCAGGTGGCGCGTGCCGCCGGCTGCGGCGGGACTTGAGCTCCTTCGCCGCAGAGCCTGGAACCGGCGCGGCCGCCAGAGAAGCGGCCCGGCGGCCTGCTCCCTTTCTTAGCCGTTTAGCGAGTCTGCCGCCCGTCGGGCAGCTTGAGCCACACAAGTGCGCCTCGAGAGTGAGACTGATTGGTCAGCCCGAGCGTATGCTGTCAAGCGCACTTCCCAAAAACCGATTGCAAGATAAGATCAGTTGATCTAGTCTGCAACCGGTTGCGTTATGCAATCAAAACGGCAGATGCGCCGTGAGGAAAGCAGATGGCATGGCCAAACCCACGGTCGGAACTTGGACGGCTACGGCGACCATAGGGCGTTCATCGGGACATACGCAGCCCTGCCGGCAGCGGGCAAATGTTGAGCGGAGATGAATTGATGAACACTCACGCCTCAGTCACCATCACGCCGATCCTCGTTGCCGACCTGCTCGTCAAGGGCGAGGTGATGCCGGTCTATGTGCACGTCATCGACCATCCCGACGCGCGCATACTGGTCGACACCGGCATGACGGAGCTGCACCCGGCGGTGGTGGCCGCCTTCGATCCCCGCCTCTATCCACTGAGCAAGCAGGACTTCGACCTCGCCGGCATCGACATCGTCGTCAACACACACCTGCACGCCGACCATTGCGGCGGCAACCACCTCTTCGCCGGCAAACCGATTTACGTCCAGCGTCGGGAGCTCGACGACGCGCGCAGCGACGCGGGTGAGTACCCCATTCGCGAGTGGGTCGATGCGCCCGCCGTGCGATATGTGCCGGTCGACGGCGAACTCGAGCTGCTTCCAGGGCTCCGGCTCGTCCCGGCGCCGGGCCACACAGCCGGCATGCAGGTCGTGGTCGTCGAGACTGACGGGCGCCCAGTCGTCGTTGGCGGCGATGTGGCGGTTTGGTTTGGCGAGCTTGACGAACCGCACACCGAAGGCCAGCTGCGGGTGCGCGCGCTCGAGCCCGAGCTGGTCTGGCTCGCGCACGAGCACGAGCCGTGGCGACCCCGCACCGTATAGGGCATTACGCCGGCGCTCTCTGGCGGACCGGGCAAGCACATAGCAATTTGACTGCGTCCAACGGCAGGCCATATGGGATTTAAGCCTCGGTCGCGCGGCGCTTGGGAGGAGAATGAGAGTATGGCAAGGCTCGTGTTCGGAATGAACCAGTCCCTGGACGGCTACGTCGATCACATGGCGTTTGCGCCAGACCCCACGCTTTTCCGCCACTTCATCGAGGAGGCTCAGGGGCAGGCGGGCAGTCTCTACGGACGTAAAATGTATGAGATCATGCGTTACTGGGACGACGATCATCCTGAATGGGATGGAGAGCAACAGGCCTTCGCGGCGGCTTGGCGAAACCAGCCGAAATGGGTCGTCTCGCGCTCGCTAAAGTCTGTCGGCCCCAACGCCAGGATTGTGGGGGATGATCTTGAGGGCGGGATCCGTGAGTTGAAGGCCGCTTGCGACGGGGAAATCGAAGTTGCTGGCCCGGACTTGGCGCAAAGCCTCACCGAGCTTGGCCTGATCGATGAATATCGAATCTACCTGCACCCCGTCGTGCTTGGTCACGGCAAGTCATATTTCGCCGGACCCCGGCCGCCGCTCCGCCTTATGACTCATGATCGGATTGGCGAGGATGTGATTAGGTTGACCTACGTCCCCGCTTAATCTCGCGACCGGCGGGATGGGTCGGCAGACGGCCCGTTCCGGCGCAAAGCCGGTCATTCGTCCTAGCTCTGCCGTTGCGAAGGTTGTTCCTCCGGCTCTTCTCAGCAAGTTCAGTGGCCGTGACCGGAAGCATTCATCGCGCGCACTCTCAAAGAGATTCTATGATCGAGGAGATGCGATCACGTCCGAACGTGCTGCGGTAAACTAAGCACCTAGCGTCCATTTGCCGCCCGCCACTCGGCGAATGCTTCCGCATGTTCGTCCTTTGTGCACGGATAGAGCCCTATAATGGCGGCGCCCTGCTTAACCTGTCCAATGACGAAATCTTCGTACGCGGTCATCTCGACGGCTTCGTCGGCCGCTTCCGCTACAATGTTCTGCGGGATGACGATCACGCTGTCATCGTCGCCAACGATGATATCTCCGGGAAAGACCGGAACATCACCGCAGCCGATCGGGACGTTCAGATCCAGCGCCTCGTGCAGCGTCAGGTTGGTCGGACTAGAAGGACGGGTGTGATAGGCAGGAATGTCCAATTCGGCGATCGTGGCGGCATCGCGGAAGCCGCCATCCGTGACGACGCCGGCTACTCCGCGCATCATCAAGCGTGTGACGAGGATGTCGCCGGCTGACGCAGCGCGAGGATCCTTGCGGCTGTCCATCACCAGCACATGCCCCTCAGGGCAGGTTTCGACGGCGACGCGTTGCGGATGAGTGGGCTTGCGGAATTCGCTCAACTGATTGCGATCTTCCCGCGCCGGTATGTAACGGAGTGTATAGGCGGGACCAACCATGTTCCGCCCCTTTTGTCGAACGGGACGAACATCCTGAATAACCTGGTTCCTCAACCCCCGCTTGTAAAGCGCGGTCGCAAGCGTGGCGACGGAGACTCCCATCAGTTTCTGCCGCAGTTCCTCGTTCATCATACGTGTTCCCTTTTTATTAGACTGGAGAAGCCCGGCGGTCTGGAAGCCGCACTTGAATAATGGGATCAGGTGAGGGCGTTGCGCGCTATGAACTCGTCGAGCTTGGTCTGCTGCGAAGCCGTCAGCGGCCATGCGGATGGCGGGCGAGTAGGCCCGCAGTCGCGGCCGAGCGCGAGTAAGGCGGCCTTGACGCCGGTCACATTGGTGCCGTTCATTTCCTCGGCCCGAACTTCTTCGAAAGCTTTCATTCCCGCGATCAGACGGTTGGCTTCAGAGTAGTGTCCGGCTTCGAGCGCTGAATGGATCTGAAGGGACCGCTCCGGCCAGACATTGATGAGGCCGGAGGTGAACCCCCTGGCGCCGACGGCGTAGAAGGCCGGTGCCCAAACTTCGGCAAGTCCGCCCACCCAGACGATGGATGGATCGCAAGCCGCCTTCGCTTCCGCCAACTTGAGCGGGTTTGGCGTCGCCCATTTCACGCCCTTCACCCCCTGCACGGCACACAGGTCGGCAATCGCTGCCGTTCCGATGACGTCGTTGCGAAGATAGACCATCATGGGAAGCCCTGCGGCATCGGCCACGGCCTTGAGGTAATCGACGATTCCGCGCGGGGCAACGAACGCGTCCGGAGGCTGGTGTATCATCAGCGCCGCAGCACCGGCATCGGCCGAAGCTTTTGCGAGGCGGCATGCGTCCCGCACGCTGCGCCCCACGCCAGCAAGAAGCGGAGCCCGGCCATTGACGATGCCGGCAACGTCTATGACCATGGCGCAGGCTTCATCCGTGGTGAGTGAATAGAATTCGCCGGTATTGCCATTGACCACCGGCATGTGCAGCCCCGCGGTCAGGGCACGATCCACGATGGGAACGAGACGCTGCGGCGCAAGCTCCCCATCGCTGCCGAATGGGGTGACAAGGATGCCGGAGATGCCGGTCAACGCCTGTTCAAGCGAAAGAGCCATGGTCATGCACCTTCAGAAGATGGAGGGTTCGGCTGTCGCACCACCGAACTGGCGCTCCAGGAAGTCGAAGTCGCAGCCCTTGTCGGCCTGTGTGACATGACGGGAGAAGAGATACCCGTAGCCGCGGTCGTAGTGGGGGGCGGGCGCAATCCACGCGCTTCGGCGGCGGGCGAGCTCCTCGTCGGAAACCAGCATGTCGAGTCGCCGGTTGGGCAGGTCGAGCCGGACCCGGTCGCCGGTCTTCAGCAGCGCCAGGGGACCGCCGATGTAGGATTCCGGCGCGACATGCAGCACGCAGGCGCCATAGGAGGTGCCGGACATCCTGGCGTCGGAAATGCGCAGCATGTCGCGGTGTCCCTGTTTGATAAGCGCCTTTGGGATCGGCAGCATTCCCCATTCCGGAAAACCGGGGCCGCCCTGGGGGCCGGCATTACGCAGAACCAGCACGTGGTCCGGCGTGACGTCGAGATTTTCGTCATCGATAGCTTTCTTCATCTCGGGATAGCTGTCGAAGACTAGGGCGGGTCCCTCATGGAGGTGAAACCTCGGATCGCATGCCGCCGGCTTGATGACGGCGCCGTCCGGGCAGAGATTACCCCTGAGGACCGCGAGCGATCCCTCATGATAGACCGGATTGGACAGAGGGCGGATGACGTCCTCGTTATAGACCTGCGCGCCCTCGAGATTTTCGCAGAGCGTCCGGCCGGTAACCGTCATGCAGGACACGTCCAGCCGGTCCTCGATCTGCTTCATCAGGGCTGCAAGGCCACCGGCATAGTAGAAGTCCTCCATGAGGTAGTCCTTGCCAGAGGGCCTTACATTGGCAATCAACGGTGTCGTCCGACCCAGTTCGTCCAGATGGTCGAGGGTGAGATTGACGCCGGCGCGCCGCGCCATGGCGATCAGGTGAACAACGGCATTGGTGGAACATCCCGTTGCCATGGCTACGATTGCCGCGTTGCGGATCGCTTCATCGGTCACGATCTTGTCGGGCGTGAGATCCTCCCAGACCATTTCAACGATTCGGCGGCCGCAGGATGCCGACATGCGAACATGGGTCGAATCGACGGCGGGAATGGAGGATGCGCCGGCAAAGGTGAGACCCATGGCCTCGGCGATGGCGGTCATCGTCGAGGCGGTGCCCATCGTCATGCAGACGCCCGCGGAGCGCGCAATTCCGCCTTGTAGGCCCGTCCATTCCGCATCCGTCACATTGCCGGCTCGCCGCTCGTCCCAGTATTTCCAAGCGTCCGACCCCGATCCCAAGATCTTGCCGGCGAAATTGCCCCGAAGCATCGGGCCGGCGGGAAGGAAGATCATTGGCACCCCCGCCGAGAGTGCTCCCATCACCAGTCCGGGTGTGGTCTTGTCGCACCCCCCCATCAGAACGACGCCGTCCAGCGGGTGGGAGCGGATCATTTCCTCCACCTCCATGGCCAGCATGTTGCGGTAGAGCATGGATGTGGGCTTGGTGAAGCTCTCATCGACCGAAAGGGACGGCATCTCGACGGCAAAGCCGCCGGCCTGGGCAACGCCGCGCTTCACATCCTTGACGCGCTCCGGGAAATGGCCGTGGCAGGAGTTCAGTTCGGACCAGGTGTTGAGGATGCCGATGACCGGCTTGCCCATGAAGTCTTCTTCCGAATATCCGAGCTGCATGAGGCGCGAGCGATGGCCGAAGCTGCGCAGGTCGTCCGGCGCGAACCAGCGGGATGAGCGCAGGGTATCGGGGGTTTTACGGACATTGTCTTTCATGGCGTCTCCTTAGTCCAGGCTTGATGTATGCGTATACATTTCTTCCTGTCAAGCGGATCGGCTGGTGAGAGCACTTATGGGTACAAGAATGTTACCTCTTCCTCTTGACAGTGCACATCCTTGGGGGGCAACACTATGAATGCGCATACATGGCGCAAGACGAAGTGGACGGGAGGAAGCGTTCACCGCGATCAAACAACTCGCGTTACCGCGACGGAGGAGGAGACTAGATGTTTACACGTAGGACCCTATTGGCGGCCGTCAGCGTCGCGGCATTGGTGGCGCATCCCGTCATGGCCGTTGCGCAGGAACTGCCTCGTAATATCCGCATGGTGATCGGCTCAACCTCGACCGGGGGCGATACCTATCAGAACGCGGCCCTGGTTGCTGACGCGCTTTCACAGCACCTCGACATCAACGTCAAAGTGGATCCGGTTGGCACGAGCGAAGGGCTCAAGGCGCTCGGGCGCGACAAGCGCGGCACCACGATCATGCTCCATCATGATCAGGTCTATCTGTCGTACCTCTACGGCGTGCCGGGCAACGAAGATCCTTTTGCTAACTACTCGGTCGGGCCTACGGTTGCGATCAATCCGGGCGATGCATTCCTGGTACCGGCAGATTCGCCCTACAAGACCATGGAAAACGTGTTCAAGGCAGCCGAAGCAGGAAAGCAGATCCGGGTTGCCATCCAACCGGGCGGCGTCTCCGAGATCGGCTTCACGGCAATGCGCAATGCCGCCAAGACGCGTGCACCCGGCTCCGAGAAGAACTTCGTTCCTGTCAATACCGGATCCCAGGCAGACAAGAACCAGGCCATGTGGGACGGCCTGGCAGACCTGATCAACGGCTCCATTCAGGCAAACGAGCAGTTCACCCAGTTGTCCGCCGACGATGCCAAGGCAATGCGCTTCATCTGGATCACAGCACGGCCCCAGACGCTGGAGCAGGCACCGGAACAGGGCATGGGCAACACGACCCGCGATCAGTTCATGCAGTATGCCAGCCCGAAGACCAGCGTTACGCTGGACGGCCAGAAGGACTTCGCCTTCGATAAGGAGTTCTTCCTTATCTACAACAAGGAGATGGATCCGGCCCAGATGGCTGTCATCGACAAGGCTCTGGCGGAAATCTACCAGAAGGGCGATCTCGAGAAGCGGCAAAAGGAAGCCTTCTTCATCCCGAACAATCTACCGCAGGCTGAAGCCCAGGCGCATTTGGGCGAGAAGAGCAAGACCATCGGCATTCTGATCGAGCAGCTCAAGACGAAATAACTTTGTTGTCAGTGCCCCGGCCGGAGGTGCCGGCCGGGAGAGCCATACCCCATCAGTACTGGATACGGCCATGGGCGGATTGACAAAAGTCGAAATCGACTTCGCGACCTCGCATCTGATTTTCCCCACGCTGATCGGCATCATATTGCTAATCTTGGGCGTGGTACTTCTCATAATTCGGCGCCGTGAAGTTCTGGGCGCCGGGACCATGTGGCGCGACACCTTCGAACGCATGGACAAGCTGCGCTTCTTTGGCACCCTGTTGCTGACGGTACTTTATTTCGTCTTGATGGTGCCGGTGGGGGAGCTCTGGCCGAACACTGGCATGGGTTTCCTGCTGTGTTCCATTCCATTTGTGGCTTTGACGGGCATCCTGTTCACCCACGATCGCCGCCTGTCCAAACTTGTCCCGATGCTGATTGTCGCCGTGATCGCGCCGCTGCTTACCTGGTGGCTCCTCAGCGAAATCTTCGTTCTGACGCTCCCATAAGCAAAGGTCCCTTCGATCATGGACGTTTTTGAACTGATCACACCGCTCTTCGTGGCGCTGGTTTTCGGCGGGACCTTTGTGGGCCTGATCTTTGGCGCGATCCCTGGAATGACGGCGACCATGGCTGTGGCAGTCTGTCTGCCGTTGACCTACTCGCTAGGGTTGGAAAACGGATTGGCTCTGCTGCTGGGCCTGTATGTCGGAGGCATCTCCGGAGGCCTGGTGCCGGCGGTACTGCTTGGAATTCCCGGTACCCCGTCATCTATCGCCACCTGTTTCGACGCCTATCCGATGGCTCAACGCGGCGAAGGGGAAAAGGCGTTGCGCATCAGCATCATTGCTTCCCTTGGGGGTGGAATGCTGTCACTGATCGCCCTCTATTTCTTCGCCCCTTTGCTGGCAGATTTCGCCATCCAGTTCTCTTATGTGGAAAAGTTTCTGATCATTCTGTTCGCCCTGACGGTCATGGGAGCTCTCTCGAGCAACCTGCTTCTGGGCATTTTTTCCGGCTTCCTCGGCATCTTCCTCAGCCTCGTCGGTGTCTATGACGTCACCGACGGCGGCAATGGGCATTTTCGGCTTGTCCCACCGGGAACGGAATACTGGCTTGAGAGCGGCTTTTCCCTGCTGCCCGTCCTGATTGCCCTTTTCGGCGTCAGCGCCATCCTCGAGGAGGCCGAAACCGGAATGCCGCAGAGCATGTCTGTCCGGGAGATCAAGGTCGGCAAAAGCTCGCGCTTTTCTCTTTCCATCTTCAAGGGCCAGATCCGCAACCTCCTCCAGTCGTCCGCCATCGGAACCTTCGTTGGCATCCTGCCGGGTGTGGGCGGATCCGCGGCATCCATCCTTTCTTATACCGCAGCGAAGACCACCTCGCGCAATCCCGAGGAGTATGGCAAGGGATCGGCCGAAGGAATCATCGCGACAGAGGCAGGTAACAACGCACTGACCGGCGGCGCCTTGGTTCCCTTGCTTTCCTTGGGCATTCCTGGCGATTCCACCACCGCCCTCCTGGTGGGTGCCTTTGCACTCCAGGGGATTCAGGTCGGTCCATTGTTCATCGGCAACAACCCGGGGACCTGGAACTCGATGATGATCGCCATGATCCTTGCCAACATCGCGATGTTCGTGATGATGTACTTTGCCATCCGCTGGTTCGCCATGGTGGTGGCCGTTCCCAAGCACATCCTCTATCCGGTCATCCTGATGATGTGCGTCATCGGGGCCTATACCATCAACTACGGCATCATGTTCGACGTCTGGACGGTGCTCATCTTTGGTGTGCTCGGCTGGATCTTCGTCAAGCTGAAGATCGAGGTTGCCCCCTTCATCATCGGCTTCATCCTCGGCCCGTCTGCAGAGATCTACTTCGTGAAGAGCCTGGAGTCATTTGGCGACGTCACGATCTTCTTAACGAAGAGCTGGATTGCGCTAATCCTCTGGCTTCTGATAACAGCTTCGCTGGTGGCATCCGCTGTACTCGCTAGAAGAGCGAAGCAGCTTGAGGCATTGGCACAGCCGGGAGTTTGAATAGGGCATGCGCAGTCGCGAAAGCCAAGATCGTACCGCCGGCAAGCGCACTGCCCGCCCAAGTGGCGGTGGTGTAACCATGGCCGATGTCGGACGCCTTGCCGGGGTCTCTCAGGTAACCGTTTCGCGCGCGCTCTCGGATCCGTCGATGGTCTCCGCAGAGACGCTGAGGCGTATCCAGGAAGCCATCCGCGTCACCGGCTACGTGCCCAATGCTCTGGCTGGTGCCCTTGCCTCAAACAGGAGCAACTTAATCTCAGCGCTCGTCCCCTCGGTGACAAATGTCGTCTATTCCAGTCTGCTTCATGCCTTCTCCAAGATCATGCGCGAGCGCGGTTACCAATTGATGGTAGGCGAGACCGGTTTTGATCCTGCGGAGGAAGAGGCCGTCATCGCAACGCACTTGTCCCGTCGCCCGGACGCCATGTTGCTGACGGGAATTCATCATTCGCCCGGTTCCCGGCGCATGCTCATGAGCGCAGCCATACCTGTTGTCGAAGTCTGGGACATCACCGAAACCCCGATCGACTGCTGCGTGGGCTTTTCGCATGTCGCTGCCGCGGTTGCCGCCGCGAATTATGCGCACGGAAGGGGCTACGAGCGCGCCGCAGCCGTTACGGCCGGCGATGAAAGGGCGGCGCGCCGACGGGACGCCTTTGTAAAGCAGTTTGAGATGCTCCGCGGGGCGCCAGTGGCGACGATAGATTTCAAGGGACACGCATCGCTGGGTGGCGGCAGACAGGCACTGGCAACCCTCATTGCCGATCATGGATTCTCAGGCGGCGTCGTCTTCTGCAGTTCGGACCAGTTTGCCCAGGGAATTCTGGTCGAAGCAAAGGCGCGTGGTTTGGCAGTGCCACGAGAGCTGGCGGTGATCGGATTCGGTGATCAGGAGTTCGCGCCTCACACAGATCCGCCGCTGACCAGCGTCAGAGTCGATCGCGATATGCTCGGAAGCGCGGCTGCGGATGCGCTGCTTGCGCGGTTTGCAAAAATCCCGTTGGTAGGAGCCGTGACCGACATCGGGTTCCAGATCATGGAACGTGAAACGTCGTAGGCTGACGATGCCGCGCGCGGAACGGACCCAAAAGGCCGGTTGCTCTTTTCGTTGATTGAAAGAATATTCTGACCAGCCGAGTTATTTCTCTAGGGGTTCAAGCCGATCCCATCCCGCGCACCGGCCACTTGCGTGTCCGCTTTTCGCGTTGGGGTGCCAGCACCGGACGGTCTGCCGTCGGCCCCATCTTGGTCATGCCAACCACATTCGAGATGACCGCTTCTGGCGCAGTTTTCTTCTCCCGAGCGAGAAGAAGGCTGCTCACTCGCCCTGAGCCGCGCTCCGTATTGGGCATCGGACAGGTCTTCACCACCAGGTTCCGTTTCAGAAGGAAACGCTTGTCGTAAATCGATTTGAATGCCAAAACACCTCCGCCGTCGCGTGCCCCCACTCCATTCCTTCCCTCGTGTGAGCGGCATGCGCAGATCAATTCGAAGGGCCAGCACGCATGCGCTACGGCGCGCTGTGCCGGGTCCTTCTGTCCAATGGAGGCAATCACGTGTCACAGGCGGAAATCGGCCTAATCGGTCTCGGCGTCATGGGGGCCAACCTCGCGCTCAACATCGCCGAGAAGGGCAACAGGATCGCGGTCTTCAACCGTACGGTCGAGACGACGCGAAAGTTCCATGCCGATGCCGGTGAACTCAAAAGCCAGATCGTCCCCTGCGAAACGATCGAGGCGTTCGTCGCCGCGATCCGTCCGCCGCGGCCGATCATCATCATGATCAAGGCGGGCGAGGCGGTCGACCAGCAGATGGAGGCCTTGAAGCCCCATCTCGCCGGGGGCGACATCATGATCGATGCCGGCAACGCCAATTTCCGCGATACGATGCGCCGCTTCGACGCCTTGAAGGATACAGGCCTGACCTTCATCGGCATGGGCGTTTCGGGCGGCGAGGAGGGCGCACGCCACGGACCGTCGATCATGGTCGGCGGCACGGAGGAGTCCTATGCCCGCGTGGAAAAGGTGCTGACCTCGATCGCCGCGAAATATGACGGCGAGCCCTGCGTCGCCTGGCTCGGCGAAAACGGCGCCGGCCACTTCGTCAAGACGATCCACAACGGCATCGAATATGCCGACATGCAGATGATCGCCGAAATCTACGGCATCCTGCGCGACGGCCTGAAGATGACGGCCGAGGAGATCGGCGACGTCTTCGGCACCTGGAACAGGGGCCGCCTCAATTCCTACCTGATCGAGATCACCGAAAAGGTGCTGGAGGCGACAGACCCGCTCACCGGCAAGCCGATGGTCGACATGATCCTCGACAAGGCCGGCCAGAAGGGCACCGGCAAGTGGTCGGCGATCGAGGCGCAGAACATGGGCGTGCCCGCGACCGCCATCGAAGCCGCCGTTGCCGCCCGCAGCATCTCCTCAATGAAGGGCGAGCGCGAAGCCGCCGAGAAGATCCTCGGCCTGCCGTCGATCGGCGAATTTCAGGTCGCCGACAGGGCGGCGTTCATCAAGGATCTCGAGAATGCGCTGCTCGCCGCCAAGATCGGCGCCTATGCGCAGGGCTTTGCCGTGATGTCGGCCGCCTCGAAGGAATTCGGCTGGAGCCTGCCGATGCCGACGATCGCGAGGATCTGGCGCGCCGGCTGCATCATCCGCTCGCAGTTCCTCGACGAGATCACCTCGGCCTTCACCAAGGCGCCGGATGCCGCGAACCTGATCGTCACCCCGGCCTTCGCGGCGATGGTCAAGGAAACCGACGGGGCGTTGCGCCGCATCGTCTCGGCGGCGGTGCTCGGCGGACTGCCGGTGCCGGCGCTCGCCTCCGCGCTCGGCTATTTCGACAGCTATCGCCGCGGCCGCGGCACGGCCAACCTGATCCAGGCGCAGCGCGACTTCTTCGGCGCTCACGGCTTCGACCGCGTCGACGGCGCCGACAGTCATCATGGGCCATGGGGCAGCGTTTGATCCCGGTTCCGGTTTAGTGCGGTTCTACCAAAGGAAGGGTGGCGCCGGTCACCCTTTCACGACAAGCTGATGGCATCTCAGGAAGGAGCAATCGGAAGGTAGGAAGGTAGAATGAAATTCAGGGTGATCGAAGGGGGTAAAGCGGTCGAAACCACGCCCGTCACCGGGCCAGCAAGGATCAGCCAGGAGGCGGACCGGCGCATAAAGGCGTCGGGCTACGAGCAATGGCGGGTGCGCAGCCTCGCAACCGGAGCGCCGATCCCAAGTTCGATCCAGTACCTGAAGATGCAGATCGACTTCGTTGCCGAGAAACTCAGGCAGCTCAGTACCATTCCGCACGACTTTGCCGACGACAAATACTGGCCTACCGTCAGTATCTAGCGCATCGGCCCGAATATCGTAGCCGATCTTCGGAAAGCTCGATGCGCAGTTTCAAAGGGTTACAGCGACCTTTGACCTTTGCGCGTCTGACACCGTACACGACAGTCACTTAATTGGGTTTGGCGGATGCTCTCTTCGCCCTCATCCCTATGCTTGTCACAGGGATCCAGCAGCGCCGCGTCTGCGGCGCGGATGAGTCTTTTCAGCCCAGGACTTGGGCTGACTGGATTCCAGTGATGAGCACGGGAATGAGGATCGGGGAAGGCCATACCGTGCCGCAACGGACGGCAACATAGGCTACCCTCGTGTACTGTGGCGTCTGAAATGGCGCGCGGCGCTGTAAGGAAAGGCCGCTGCATCGGCCCGCGTGACAGTCGCAGGCAGCAAAGTAACCGGAAGATTACGTCTGCTGCCCCGGTATCGTCGACTGGAACTCCGGCTGGCCGAGGCTCTGCAGCGTTTCGGGCGGGCGGCCCTCGATATGGCCGATCACCGCTTTGGCGAGCTCGCGGCCGGCAAGGCGGATATCCTCATACATGGTGATGACCTCCGGGCGCAGCCAGCGCAGGAAGTCGCTCGGCACCTTCGAGACCATGTCGGCATCAACGCCGGCCTTTTTGCCGGCCGCCTCGAGCCCGGCGATCAGCGCGATGGCGCCGGAGCCGCTGCCGGAGACGATGCCGTCCGGCGCTTCGTTCGAGCGCATCAGCGCTTCGAAGGCATCGCGGATGGTCTTTAAGCTGTGGTCGATATTGACCTGGTGAAAGCTGACGGACTCGGCGCCGAAATCTCTCAGGCCGCGTTCGAAGCCCGTACGCATGTGCTGGTGGAAGGAGAGGTGGGGTGGCGGCTCGAGCAGGACGAGCCGACGGCGGCCGCGCTCCACCAGCTTGCGCACCGCCTCGTAGGCAAACCGCTCGTTGTCGAAATCGTGATAGGGGTGGACGATGCCCATCTTGGTGCGTCCATGGGTGACGAACGGCAACTGACGTTCCGTCAGCAGCGTCACGCGCGGGTCGTTCGGCTCCATCCGCGAGATGATGACGCCGTCCGCGGCGCCGGTGTCGAGAATGTAGCGGATGGGTCCGAGCGGATCCTTGGTGGAGCTGTAAGGGGTGACGACCAGGTGATAGGGCGTACCCGCCAGGATTTCCGTGATGCCGATGACCATCGGGCTGGTGATGCCCATGATCTCTTCCTCGAGTGTCAGCACCAGGCTGATGACATTGGTCTTGCCAGTCCTGAGCCGTACGCCCGCCCGGTTCGGCTGATAACCGATCTGCTTTGCCACCAGGCGCACGCGTTCCTTGGTTTCGGCGCCGATATCGGGCGCGTCCTTCAGCGCGCGGGAAACGGTGGTGATGCCGAGCCCAGTCATGAAGGCGATCGTCTTCAGCGTCGGTCTGCCGCCTTCCGCTGGCGGCGCTCCCGCTGACTTGTTCTTCGTCCTGCCTTCCATGCCCGTCCCCAAAAAAATACACTGCAAGCGCCTGTGCTGCGTCTCCGCCCCATCCAGTGCTCTAGCCCGCTTATATCTGATTTGCAGGTGGCCGCCAGAGTGACGCGGAATGGCGCCGCGCCGAAAAATCTGTAACGATACAGGTCCAATGTCGAGCATTTTTGTTGCTGCACTGCGAAACATGTATCCAAGGAGTTGAGTTCAGCACGTGCTTCCTGCGGTATTACGCCTGCGAAGCGCTGATTATGAACACATGTATCTTCATGGGGGATTATGTTAGCCTTTACAGGTGGTTGTGCATGAAAGACTCGTGTCTTTCGGCACTTGTCGGCGCCTACGGCCGCGTGCCGTCAGGTCCCTCTAATGCTCTCTAAACGTGTGTCTTAACATTTGTTTTGAAACCTCCGTTGTGGGTGTTGCTTCCGCAAATTGTTTGAACTAAGTTTTTTACGGTAACGTTACAGTGAGGGAGGAGACTCATGAAATTACGTTCTCTGGCTGGCGCTCTGGCCGCAACCGTCGCTCTGCCGTTCGGCGCGGCCAACGCCGCGGAACTGGAGGTCACGCATTGGTGGACCTCCGGCGGTGAAGCCGCGGCGGTCGCCGAACTGGCGAAGGCCTTCGATGCGACCGGCAACAAATGGGTCGATGGCGCGATCGCGGGTTCCGGCGGCACGGCGCGTCCGATCATGATCAGCCGCATCACCGGCGGCGACCCGATGGGGGCAACGCAGTTCAACCACGGCCGCCAGGCGGAGGAACTGGTCGAGGCCGGGCTGATGCGCGACCTGAGCGATGTGGCCGAGCGGGAAAACTGGCGGGAAATCGTCAAGCCGTCGAGCCTGCTCGACTCCTGCACGATCGAGGGCAAGATCTATTGCGCCCCGGTCAATATCCATTCCTGGCAATGGCTGTGGCTTTCCAATGCCGCATTCGAACAGGCGGGCGTGCCCGTGCCGAAGAACTGGGATGAATTCGTCGCTGCGGCGCCGGCGCTCGAAAAGGCCGGCATCATTCCGCTGGCGCTCGGCGGTCAGCCCTGGCAGGCAGCCGGCGCCTTCGACGTGCTGATGGTGGCGATCGCCGGCAAGGACGTGTTCGAGCAGGTCTTCGCCAAGAAGGACGCCGAAGTGGCGGCCGGTCCTGAAATCGCCAAGGTCTTCAATGCCGCCGACGACGCGCGCCGCATGGCGAAGGGCAGCAATGTCCAGGACTGGAACCAGGCGACGAACCTGGTGATCACCGGCAAGGCCGGCGGCCAGATCATGGGTGACTGGGCCCAGGGCGAGTTCCAGGTCGCGGGCAAGAAGGCCGGCGTCGACTACACCTGCCTGCCGGGTCTCGGCGTCAACGAGGTGATCTCGACCGGCGGCGATGCCTTCTATTTCCCGGTGCTTGACGACGAAGAGAAGTCGAAGGCGCAGGAGGTGCTCGCTTCCACCCTGCTGAACCCCGAAACCCAGGTCGCCTTCAATCTGAAGAAGGGCTCGCTGCCCGTTCGCAGCGATGTCGACCTTGCAGCGGCCAATGACTGCATGCGGAAGGGTCTCGACATTCTCGCTAAGGGCAATGTGATCCAGGGCACGGACCAGTTGCTTTCGCCGGACAGCCAGAAGCAGAAGGAGGACCTCTTCTCGGAGTTCTTCGCCAACCCCTCCATGACGCCCGAGGACGCCCAGAAGCGCTTTGCTGACATCATCGCGGCGGCGGACTAACGTCCGGCGCATGACGGCCCCGCTTTTGTCGCGGGGCCGGCCCCGAGCTCGTTGGGCGGCTCGGTCGCGGCATTGGCGCGCGCGGGCGGTGCGTGATTTGGCAGGCGTCGCCGTGCGGCTGCGGAGCCGGGCTGCCGCCATCCGAAAACCATAGCAGTTCCGGAGGAGGGAATATGACAGGTCTAACCCGTGGTTCGGTTCGTCCGAACCAGTGGCTGCGTAACCTGAATGCGAAGATCGCCTCTATACCGATGATCCTGACGGCCGTGGTCATCTTCCTCGGCGGCACGGTCTGGACGGTCGTCTATTCCTTCACCAATTCGAAGCTGCTGCCGCGGCTCAATTTCGTCGGGCTCGATCAGTACGAGCGGCTGTGGGAGGCGCCGCGCTGGATCGTTTCGATCCAGAATCTGGCGATTTTCGGCTTCCTCTCACTGGTCTTCAGCCTGGTGATCGGCTTCGTGCTTGCGGCGCTGATGGATCAGAAGATCCGTTTCGAAAACACGTTCCGCACCATCATGCTCTATCCCTTCGCCCTGTCCTTCATCGTCACGGGCCTGGTCTGGCAATGGCTGCTCAACCCGCAATACGGCATTCAGTCGATCGTGCGGTCCCTTGGCTGGGAGAGCTTCTCCTTCGATCCGCTCTATGATGCGGATATCGTCATCTACGGCATCCTCATCGCGGCGCTCTGGCAGGGCACGGGTCTCGTCATGTGTCTCATGCTCGCGGGCTTGCGCGGCATCGACGAGGACATCTGGAAGGCGGCGCGCGTCGACGGCATCCCGATGTGGAAGACCTATGTCCTCATCATCATCCCGATGATGCGCGGGGTCATCATCACGACGCTCGTCATCATCGCGAGCGGCATCGTCAAGGTCTACGACCTTGTGGTGGCGCAGACGAGCGGCGGCCCCGGCATCGCCTCGGAGGTACCCGCCAAATATGTCTACGACTACATGTTCCTCGCCCAGAACCTGGGTCAGGGCTTTGCCGCCTCGACCATGATGCTTTTGACCGTCGCCATCATCATCGTGCCGTGGGCGTATCTCGAATTCGGAGGGGGCCGCAAGCGTGGATAACATCGCCAAGAACAGCATGGCTGCCTCTATCGATGCGGTCGGGGGCAGGCTCGAGGACGGCCCGCGCGGCGCCAAGCCGAAACGGACGCTCTCGCGCCGCAACATCATCGTCTATGGCACGCTGATCGTCGTATCGCTCTATTATCTGCTGCCGCTCTACGTGATGATCGTGACCTCGCTCAAGGGCATGCCGGAGATCCGCGTCGGCAATATCTTCGCGCCGCCGCTGGAGGTCACCTTCCAACCCTGGGTAAAGGCCTGGGCCGAGGCCTGCACCGGGCTCAATTGCGACGGGCTTTCGCGGGGGTTCTGGAATTCGGTCCGCATCACCGTGCCTTCGGTTATCATCTCGATCGCGGTCGCGTCGGTGAACGGCTATGCGCTGGCGAACTGGCGTTTCAAGGGCGCCGATCTCTTCTTCACCATCCTGATCGTCAGCGCCTTCATCCCCTACCAGGTGATGATCTACCCGATCGTCATCGTGCTGAGAGAACTGGGCGTCTACGGTACCCTGACCGGCCTCGTGATCGTCCATACGATCTTCGGCATGCCGATCCTGACGCTGCTCTTCCGCAACTATTTCGCCGGGCTGCCGGAGGAATTGTTCAAGGCGGCGCGCGTCGACGGCGCCGGCTTCTGGACGATCTATCTGAAGATCATGCTGCCGATGTCGCTGCCGATCTTCGTTGTCGCGATGATCCTGCAGGTGACCGGAATCTGGAACGACTTCCTGTTCGGCGTGGTCTTCACCCGGCCGGAATACTACCCGATGACGGTGCAGCTCAACAACATCGTCAACTCGGTCCAGGGCGTGAAGGAATACAACGTCAACATGGCCGCCACCATCCTCACCGGTCTCGTGCCGCTGACGGTCTACTTCGTCTCGGGCCGCCTGTTCGTACGCGGCATCGCAGCCGGCGCAGTGAAAGGATAAGCAAGCATGACTAGCCCGCATTTTTCACACTCCTTGTGCCCTGCGCCGGTTCAAAATGGCGACAGGGTAGGAGGATGGCGCAGCCCGATGTGGTTCATCGGGCAAGTCATTCGACGCCCACTGTCGCCATTTTCAACTGGCCCGCAGGGTTGGATTGTGTCGGCCGCCTCCGGGCGAAAGCCGCTCGACCGTAGGACCAGCTACGCTTTTCGCGGCTTTCCCCCGTATCCGCCTCGCCACAATCCAACGCAGGGCACAAGGAGTGTGAAAAATGCGGGCTAGCGTTTCTGTCAGGGGTCTTTCCTTGAGCTTCGGCGCCGTCACGGTCCTCGACAAGCTCAATATCGACATCGATCACGGAGAGTTTCTTGTCCTGCTCGGATCGTCCGGTTGCGGCAAGTCCACGCTGCTCAACTGCATCGCCGGACTGCTCGACGTCACCGACGGGCAGATATTCATCCATGATCGCAATGTCACCTGGGAGGAACCGAAGGACCGCGGCATCGGTATGGTGTTCCAGTCCTATGCGCTCTACCCGCAAATGTCGGTCGAGAAAAATCTCTCCTTCGGCCTGCAGGTCGCGCGGGTGCCGCAGGCGGAAATCGACAAGCGCGTCGCGCGGGCGGCGGAGATCCTGCAGATCCGGCCCCTGCTCAAGCGCAGGCCCTCCGAGCTTTCCGGCGGTCAGCGCCAGCGCGTGGCAATCGGCCGGGCGCTGGTGCGCGACGTCGACGTCTTCCTTTTCGACGAGCCCCTGTCGAACCTCGACGCCAAGCTGCGCTCGGAACTGCGCGTCGAAATCAAGCGGCTGCACCAGTCGTTGAAGAATACGATGATCTACGTCACCCACGACCAGATCGAGGCGCTGACGCTCGCCGATCGCATTGCGGTGATGAAGAGCGGAGTGATCCAGCAACTCGCCGATCCGATGACGATCTACAATGCGCCGGAGAACCTTTTCGTCGCCGGCTTCATCGGTTCTCCCTCCATGAACTTCTTCCGCGGCGAAGTGGAGGCGAGGGAAGGCCGCAGCTTCGTCCGCGTCGACGGCGTCGCCTTCGACGTCACCGCCTATCCGGCGCGCACACCGCTGCAACCGGGACAGAAGGTGGTGCTCGGCCTGCGTCCGGAACATATCAAGGTCGATGAGGCCGGGGCGGGCGAGGTGTACGAGGCGACGGTGGATATCGAGGAGCCGATGGGCGCCGACAACCTCCTTTGGCTGACGCTCGCCGGGCAATCCATGTCGGTGAGGATCGCCGGCCAGCGCCGCTATCCGCCTGGAAGCACCGTGCGGCTCTCCCTCGACATGGGGGTTGCCTCGATCTTCGACGCTGTCAGCGAGAACCGCCTTTGACAGCCGCATAGCGCAACGGCCCCAACCTCTTGGAGCCGGCCGGGCCTGGAAGGCGCCGGCCGAGGACAGTATTCCGGCGGCCAGCGCCGGTCACGAATGGATAGTGGACATGCCTCCCGAGACCCTGAATGGCGACGCCATCCGCATCGATCTTTCCGGCGATTGGCTGCTCGCCTCCGCGGACAACAGCCATGCGCTGACGATTGCGCTGCCAGGCGATGTGCACAGCGCCCTGCAGCACGCCGGCGTCATCGCCGACCCCTATCGCGGTCGCAACGAGGCCGAAGTGCAATGGGTGGCGCACAAGGACTGGGTGCTCGAGCGCACCGTCTCGATCGATGCGGACGACCTCGGCGGATACTGGTATCTCGATTTCGACAGCATCGACACGGCGGCCTCGGTCCATGTCAACGACCGGCTGGTGCTGCAGGCGGAAAATTGCTTCCGCCGCTACCGCCCGGACGTCTCGGGCGCTCTCGTGGCCGGGGAGAACCGCATCCGCGTGGTGCTCCACTCCGCGATCGCCGAGGCGGCAAGGCGGCAGGCCGAACAGCCCTTCCGCGTGCCCTATCACGAGGGCAACTCGCCGATCCCCAACGGCAACATGCTTCGCAAGCCGCAATGCCATTTCGGCTGGGACTGGAACATCGCAATCGCACCGCTCGGCATCTATGGGCCGCTGGCGCTCTGCCGGCTGGAGGCGGCGCGCATCGAGCACGTGACGACGCGCCAGGTCTGGCTTAAGGACGGCTCCGTCGACCTGCAGGTGACGGTCACGCTTTTTGCCCGCGATCGCGGCATCGTGCCGATCCATTTCGACCTCGACGGGCAGCGCGAGCGCCTGGACTGCGCGGTCGCCGCCGGCGAGACGCGCATCACGCACGTCTTCAGCATTGCGGAGCCGAAGCGCTGGTGGCCGTCCGGCAGCGGCGAGCAGGCGCTGTCGATGCTGACGGTCGAGACGCCCGAGGAAACGGTGAGGCGGCAGATCGGCTTCCGCACGATCGAGCTCGTGACCGACCGCGACGAGGCGGGCAATCGCTTCGCCTTCCGCGTCAACGGCCGCGACATCTTCTGCCGCGGTGCGAACTGGATACCGGGGGATGCGCTGATGGCGCGGGTCACGCCGGAGGGCGTCGAAGACCTCCTGCGTTCGGCGGCCGACGCCAATATGAACATGATCCGCGTCTGGGGTGGCGGCTTCTACGAGCCCGACTGGTTCTATGATCTGTGCGACCGGCTCGGCCTCCTGGTGTGGCAGGACTTCATGTTCGCCTGCAACCTCTATCCCTCGACGCCGGACTTCCTGGAGAATGTCACGGCGGAAGTGGACTACCAGGTGAAGCGGCTTGCCTCGCATCCCTCCATCGCCCTCTGGTGCGGCGACAATGAACTTGTCGGCGCCCTTACCTGGTTCGAGGAAAGCCGCAAGGATCGCGACCGTTACCTCGTTTCCTATGACCGTCTCAACCGCACGATCGAGGCGGCGATGAAGGCGGCCTGTCCGGAGGCGAGCTGGTGGCCGTCGAGCCCGTCCGTCGGATACCTTGATTTCGGCGATGCCTGGCATGCCGACGGTTCCGGCGACATGCACTACTGGTCCGTCTGGCACGAGAACAAGTCCTTCGACAATTACAGGACGGTGCGGCCGCGCTTCTGCTCGGAGTTCGGCTTCCAGTCCTATACCTCGATGCCGGTGATCCGAAGGTTCGCCGAGGCGCGCGACCTCAACATCGCCTCGCCGGTGATGGAGGCGCATCAGAAGAATGCCGGCGGCAACGAGCGGATTGCCGGTACGATGTTCCGCTATTTCCGCTTCCCCAAGGACTTCCCGAGCTTCGTCTATCTGAGCCAGATCCAGCAGGGGCTCGCGATCCGCACCGCCGTCGACTACTGGCGCTCGCTGAAGCCCCATTGCATGGGCACGCTCTATTGGCAGCTCAACGACACCTGGCCGGTCGCCTCCTGGTCGAGCCTCGACTATGGCGGCCACTGGAAGGCCATGCACTACATGGCGCGCCGCTTCTTCCAGCCGGTGACGGTGGCGGCCATTCCGTCCGCGGACGGCAAGACGATCGCCTTCTCGATGGTCAACGATACGGCCGAGCCGGTGACGGTCGAGCTAGAGACCTTCCTGGTTTCGCTCGACGGCAAGCAACGGCCCCTGGTGGCGGCGGCGGGCGCATGCTCGCCGGAACGGGCAGAGACGCTCGTCACCATCACGGCCGCCGATGTTCCGGCCGATGCGCTCGTCTTCTGGTCCTTCGAAGCGTCGAACGGCCTACGCGGCGAGGGGCACTACGTCTGCGGCACCTACAAGGCACTCGACCTCAAGCCCGCAGGCCTCGCAATCGAGGCGGTGTCCGGCGACGAGGGTTACAACGTGACCGTGACCGCAGCCGGCCTCGCGCTGCATGTGATGGTCGAAGCGGATGTCGAGGGACGCTATTCCGATAACGCCTTCGACCTTGCGGCCGGAGAAGCGAAGACGATCCGCTTCACGCCGAAAGTGCCGCTCGATCCTGGCGCGAGGCCGCGCTTCAACGCCTACGACCTCGAATCCTGCCAGGGAAGGGGGTGAGCGAGTGAAGCGCGATCCGCCGTCATGGCTGGCTCTTCGCCTGCGAAGATCAACCGCGCGTCGCTCCGCTGCGCCCCTGCCACGATTTGAATCCGCAAAACCCACGAGGAGAGTGTCGATGAAAGACGTCAGTTTTCAGCTCTACAGCGCCCGCAACTTCCCGCCCTTCGCCGAAGTGCTCTCCGCTCTCGGCGACGCCGGCTATACGCAGGTCGAAGGCTATGGGGCGCTTTATGCCGCGCTCAGCGACGAGCAGATCGCGGATTTCAGGAGCGGGCTCGAGCGCAATGGCCTTGCCATGCCGACGGCCCATTTCAGCCTCGACATGTTGGAAACGGACCCCTTGCGGGTGATGCAGATTGCCAATGCGCTCGGCATCCGCGCCATCTACTGCCCCTATCTGATGCCCGATCAGCGCCCGAGCGATGCGGCCGGATGGCGGGAATTCGGCGCACGACTGCAGGCGGCCGGAAAGCCATTTCGCGACGCCGGCATCGACTTCGGCTGGCACAATCATGACTTCGAATTTCATGCCCTGCCGGACGGTTCGGTGCCGCTGGAGCACATCTTTGCCGGTGGACCGAACCTTTCCTGGGAAGCCGACATCGCCTGGATCGTGCGCGGCGGCGGCGACCCCTTTGCCTGGATCGCGAAATATGGCGACCGCATCACCGCCGTCCATGTCAAGGACATCGCGCCCAAGGGCGAAAAGACGAACGAGGACGGCTGGGCGGATGTCGGCGAGGGCACGCTCGACTGGAAGGGGCTCACCAAGGCGCTCGCGGAGACCCCGGCGCAATATTTCATCGCGGAGCACGACAATCCGAGCGACTTCCGCCGCTTTGCCAAGCGGTCGCTCGCTTCCATTCAATCCTACTAAGCGGTCGGTTGTGGCTGACCACGACTGTCTGCTTTGAATTCTTTGTTTGTCGCAGGATCCCGCAAGACCACAGTTTTTGCGGGTCCTGCCTAGAGGAACGGATAACTCCATGACGAAAGAACTTGGCGTCGGCATCATCGGATGCGGCAATATTTCCACGACCTATTTCAAGCTTGCGCCGCTCTTCAAGGGCATCCGGGTCGTCGCCTGCGCGGATCTCAACCCGGCGGCGTCCGAGGCGCGCGCCGCCGAATTCGACGCGACGGCACAGAGCATCGAGGCGCTGCTGGCCAATCCGGAGGTGGACATCATCGTCAACCTCACCATTCCGGAGGCACATTTTCCGGTTTCGAAGGCGATCCTCGAAGCCGGAAAGCATGTCTATTCCGAGAAGCCGCTTGTCCTGTCGCTCGAGCAGGGCGAGGAATTGAGGGCGACCGCCAAGGAAAAGGGGCTGGTGGTCGGCAGTGCGCCGGATACTTTCCTCGGCGGCGCCCACCAGCTCGCCCGCAGCTACATCGATGACGGCAGGATCGGCCGCGTGACCTCCGGCACCTGCCACGTGATGAGCCCGGGCATGGAGATGTGGCATCCGAACCCGGACTTCTTCTTCCTGCCCGGCGGGGGGCCAGTGCTCGACCTCGGCCCCTATTACATCGCCAATCTGATCAACCTGATCGGACCGGTAAAGCGCGTGGCGGCGCTCTCGTCGATGGCGAGCCAGACGCGCACCATCACCAGCGAGCCGCGCAAAGGGGAGGTAATCCCGGTCAAGACACCGACCAATATCCACGCGCTGCTCGAATTCCATAACGGCGCGACCATCACGCTTTCCGCGAGCTGGGACGTCTGGGCGCATCGCCACGCCAATATGGAGCTCTACGGCACCGAGGGGTCGCTGTTCGTGCCCGACCCGAATTTCTTTGGCGGCACTGTCGAGGCGAGCGGCCGGAGCAAGGAGATCCAGCCACTGGAGATGTGGGACCACCCCTTTGCCGTCGACAATTGGGAGCATCCGCTGGGGCCGATCGCCAACTACCGCACCGCCGGCCTCGCCGACATGGCCGACGCCATCCTCAAGGGGCGCGACCCGCGCTGCTCGCTCGATCGCGCGCTGCATGCCGTCGACGCGATGGTGTCGATCCTGAAATCCGGCGAGGAAGGGCGATTCGTGACGCTGGCGACCACGTGCACCCAGCCGGCGGCGCTTGGGATAGAGGAGGCGAGGGCGCTTCTGCGGTGAATTGCGGATGAAAAGAACCTCTCCCCAACCCCGCCCCATTAGGAGGATGGGCTCGGTGCCTGCGGCGCTCGCCCGCCCATCTTCAGCCTTTGGTGGTCGATCCCACCGAGACGGAGGCGGGAGGGTGCGGCAAAGTAAGTCCTTCCCCCTTGTGGGGAGGGGTTGGGGAGGGGTATTCAACCCCCCATCATTGGCGAGGAACACAACCCATGGCCTGGCAACCGGCGGAAAACCGATACGAGAAGATGAAATACAACCGCTGCGGCAGGAGCGGGTTGAGGCTGCCGGCAATCTCGCTGGGGCTGTGGCACAATTTCGGCGGCGACACGCCGCATGAGCGAAAAGTGGACATGTGCCGGACCGCTTTCGATCTCGGCATCACCCATTTCGATCTCGCCAATAATTACGGACCGCCTCCGGGGTCTGCGGAGATCGCCTTCGGCGAAATCCTGCGCACCCAGTTCGCCGGCCTGCGCGACGAGCTGATCATTTCCTCCAAGGCCGGCTACGACATGTGGCCCGGGCCCTATGGCGAATGGGGCAGCCGCAAATATCTGATCGCCTCCTGCGATCAGAGCCTGAAGCGCATGGGGCTGGACTATGTCGACATCTTCTATTCCCACCGCTTCGATCCCGACACACCGCTCGAGGAGACCTGCGGCGCGCTCGACCAAATCGTGCGCTCGGGCAGGGCGCTCTATGTCGGCATTTCCTCCTACAATTCCCAGCGCACCCGCGAGGCGGCGGCGATCCTGAAGGATCTCGGCACGCCCTGCATCATCCACCAGCCGAGCTACTCCATGCTCAACCGCTGGATCGAGGACGACGGCCTCATCGATACGCTCGAAGAGCTCGGCATCGGATCGATCGTCTTCTCGCCGCTGGCTCAGGGCATGCTGTCGACGAAGTATCTGAGCGGTATCCCCGAGGACAGCCGCGCAGCGCAGAATCACTTCCTCAAGAAGGACTTCATCCGGCCGGAGATCGTCGAGAACATCCGGAAATTGAATGCGATTGCCGAGCGCCGAGGCCAGACGCTGGCGCAGATGGCGATCGCCTGGGTGCTGCGCGGCGGGCGGATCACCTCCGCGCTGGTGGGCGCCAGCCGTTCCGGGCAGATCGTCGACAGCGTCAAGGCACTCGAGAACGATTGTTTCACCGCAGAGGAACTGTCCGAGATCGACGCCTATGCGCGCGAGGCCGACATCAACCTCTGGGCTGCGTCGGCGGAGCGCTGACGACTTCCTGCGCCAGACCGCGGGAAAGGCCGCCTCGGCGTTTTGGAGAGCGGCCCGTCGAAGGCCGCAAAACCGAGTCAGCTGCGAGCCCGAATGCGTTGATTTGCCTCGTATTTTAGGCAATTTCGCGCCGTCCGGTCGCCTCTTCGACAAAACTCGTGGCGGCGGCCGGATACGGCCACTGGACATGCCTTGCCATCTCTGTATGGTGCGGTTGTGCCGGTCCGATTTGGGGCGCTTCTGCCCGGCGCCGGCAAATCATGACAATGGGCCCTCCACGCGCTGAGGCGGGGGGAAGCTCAAGCGACGGTTCGGCGGACCACGCCTGCAACCGTCATGGCGGGAAAAGGGAGGAATCATGGATCGCCGTTCATTCATCAAAAATGCGGGTCTTGGCGGCCTTGGAGCGGCTGCCGCGACGGCACTCGCAGCTCCGGCCATTGCCCAGACAAACCCGAAGGTCACCTGGCGTTTGACGTCGTCCTTCCCGAAGTCGCTGGATACCATCTATGGCGGCGGGGAAGTCCTGTCGAAATACGTGTCCGAAGCGACCGACGGCAATTTCCAGATCCAGGTCTTCGCGGCCGGCGAAATCGTTCCGGGCCTGCAGGCGGCCGATGCGGCGGCCGCGGGTACGGTCGAGGCGTGCCACACGGTGGCCTATTATTACTGGGGCAAGGACCCGACCTGGGCGCTCGGCGCTGCGGTGCCGTTCTCGCTCAATGCGCGCGGCTTCAACGCCTGGCACTATCACGGCGGCGGCATTGACATATTCAACGAATTCCTCGGCGAGCAGGGCCTGGTCGGCTTCCCCAACGGCAATACCGGGGTGCAGATGGGCGGCTGGTACCGCAAGGAAATCAAGACGGTCGACGACCTGAAGGGGCTGAAGATGCGCGTCGGCGGCTTCGCCGGCAAGGTCCTGGAAAAGCTCGGCGCCGTGCCGCAGCAGATCGCCGGCGGCGATATCTACCCGGCCCTGGAAAAGGGCACGATCGACGCCGCGGAATGGGTTGGTCCTTATGACGACGAGAAGCTCGGCTTCTACAAGGTCGCGCCCTATTACTACTATCCCGGCTGGTGGGAAGGCGGCCCGACCGTGCATGCGATGTTCAACAAGGCGGCGTTCGAGGGCCTGCCGAAGGCCTATCAGTCGCTCCTGCGCACGGCCTGCCAGGCGGCCGACGCCAACATGCTGCAGAAATACGACTATCTGAACCCGGCGGCCATCAAGCGCCTCGTCGCCGCCGGCGCGCAGTTGCGGCCGTTCAGCGCAGATGTCCTTTCCGCCTGCTTCGACGCGTCGAACGAGATCTATGCGGAGATGGAGGCCACCAATCCGGCCTTCAAGAAGATCTGGGAATCGATCAAGGCGTTCCGCGGCGAGTATTACCTCAATGCGCAGATCGCCGAATACAACTACGACACCTTCATGATGATCCAGCAGCGCAACGGCAAGATCTGACGCTGCCTTTCAATCGCGGAACTGGAAAACCCCGGGGCGCTGCTCCGGGGTTTTCTTTTGATCGCCACTGAAGGCGGTGGATGAAATCTGCCCCCTCACGCTAACTCTCTCCCCGCCCGCGGGGAGAGGGGACTTTTTGCGCCTCTCGCTCGGTGCCCTCACCCGAGCGGGTACCGCGCGGTCCTTCTCCTCGTCAAAACGGGGAGAAGGTGCCGGCAGGCGGTTGAGGGGCTGCCATACGAAGAAAGCTCTCCACCCTCAATCAAAGGACGGCGGCGCGCTGAGGTCGGGCGCCGACGGCGTCTCCGGCTGGGGCGCGACATTCGGCTGGGCCGGCTGCTGGCCGCCGTCGAGCGGGCTTCCGCCCGGCAGTTGCAGGCCGCCCGGCAGGCCGAGCCCGCCGCCATTATCGGGCAGTCCCAGGCCGGTGCCGGGTGTGCCAAGGCCGGGCAGCTCGATCTTGATGGTCGAGGGGTCGACCCCCGCGCCGGTGCCCTTGTAGTGCATCACCATCTGCGGGAACATGAGCGTCAGCGCGACCATCACGATCTGGATGCAGACGAAAGGCACGGCGCCCCAGTAGATCTGGCCCGTCGTAACCGGTTGCATCATCTTGCCGGTCACCTTGTCGAGATAGGGCACCCTAGCCGCGACCGAGCGGAGATAGAACAGCGCAAAGCCGAAGGGCGGATGCATGAAGCTCGTCTGCATGTTGATGCCGAGCAGCACGCCGAACCAGATGAGATCGATCCCGAGCTTCTCGGCCGCCGGTGCCAGCAGCGGCACGATAATGAAGGCGAGTTCGAAGAAATCGAGGAAGAAGGCCAGGAAGAAGACGAGCAGGTTGACGGCGATCAGGAAGCCGACCTCGCCTCCGGGCAATCCCGTGAGCAGGTGTTCCACCCAGAGATGACCGTTGACGCCGTAGAAGGTCAGCGAGAAGACGCGCGCTCCGATGAGGATGAACAGCACGAAGGCGGAGAGGCGCGTGGTGGAGGCAAGCGCCGAGCGGACCACTTCCATAGTGAGCCGTCCCTTGGCCGCGGCCATGATCAGCGCGCCGACCGCGCCCATCGCGCCGCCCTCGGTCGGTGTTGCGATGCCGAGAAAGATCGTGCCGAGAACGAGAAAGATCAGCGCCAGCGGGGGGATCAACACGATGATGACCTGCTGCGCCAAACGCGACAGGGCATTGATCCTGAACAGGCGATCGAGCACGGCGACGAAATAGATGAAGACCACGCCCACCGTGGCGCCGAGGATATCGGCGTTCTCGCCTTGCGTCGGCGACAGGTAGAGGTGGGCGGCATACGCAATCCCGACGGCGACGACGAGAGCGACGACCAGGGACATGACGCCTGATCCGAGGGTGCGGGCTTCGAGCGGCAGCGCCGGCATCGAGTCGCGCTTCAGGAACGACATCAGCAGGATGTAGCTCATGTAGAGACCGGTCAGCACGAGACCCGGGATCAGCGCGCCGGCATACATGTCGCCGACGGAGCGGCCGAGCTGGTCGGCGAGAACGATCAGCACCAGCGACGGCGGAATGATCTGGGCGAGCGTGCCGGAGGCGGCGATGACGCCGGTGGCGACCCGCCGGTCATAGCCGTAGCGCAGCATGATCGGCAGGGAGATCAGGCCCATGGCGATGACGGACGCGGCGACGACGCCCGTGGTGGCGGCAAGAAGGGCGCCGACGAAGATGACTGCATAGGCAAGGCCGCCGCGGACCGGACCGAAGAGCTGCCCGATCGTATCGAGCAGATCCTCGGCCATGCCGGAGCGTTCCAGCACGATCCCCATAAAGGTGAAGAACGGGATGGCAAGCAGGGTGTCGTTCGACATCACCCCCCAGAACCGTTCCGGAAGCGCGTTGAGCAGCGGCCAGGAGAGATTGATCGAATCGGAAAGCGGCGCGAGCTCCACGCCGATGATGAAGAACAGGAGGCCGTTCGCGGCAAGCGAGAAGGCAACGGGATAGCCCAGCAGCAGGAACACGATCAACGACACGAACATGATCGGCGCCAGGTTGTGCGCGATGAACTCAATCACGGGCGCACCTCCGGAGCGGTCGCCTCAACGAGCGGCGCATGAGTCGGCACGTGAGGCGTCGGGTCGTCCATGTTGCCGGTCATGACGGCGATCTTCTTGATGATCTCGGAGACGCCCTGCAGCGCCAGCAGAATGAAGCCGATCAAAAGCACGGCCTTGGCGGGCCAGATGATCAGCCCCCCGGCGCTGGAGGAGAGCTCCCCCGAGAGATAGGACATGCGCACGTAGGGCACGAGGAAATAGATCATCAGCAGCACGAAGGGCATCAGAAAGACAATGTGTCCGAAGAGGTCGATCCAGTGCTGCACGCGGCGCGAAAACTGACCGTACACGATATCGATGCGGATATGTTCGTTCTGGCTCAACGTATAGGCGGCAGCGAACATGAAAGCGGCGCCGAACAGGTACCATTGCGCCTCGAGCCAGGCATTCGACGACATGTTGAATGCCTTTCGGATGACGGCGTTGCCGGCGCTGACGAGCACCGCGACGAGAATGAGCCACGAGACCGCCTTGCCGATCCTCTCGGTTATGGCGTCTATCAGTCGGCTCAAGCCGAGTAACATCTGCATCGAATTGCCTCCCCGCAGTAACTGTTTTTTCTTCTGCCAAGCACAGTCACAGTGCCGATTTCAAGAGTGCTTTCAAGCCCGCGCCTTCATTTTTCCGCAGCGCAGCAGGTCCTCACGCGAAAGTCGCATGCCGGCCATCACTGAAGACACTCACACTTCGAGGGAATGAGAGTGCCGGGGACCGGTCCGTCGATGCACGTCTATACGAAACGTCGTGTCGCCCTGTCGGAAGCTCTGGGGAATAATGGGCGCGCTGCCGCGTTTCTTCCATGCCATGAGTAGGGAGAACCGGGATGTTTCATCTTCTGCACAAAGAGCCGCGCCTGATTCGCTTTCTCTGCCGCCCGGAGGACCGTGACGTCATCGCGCCGCCGGTTCCGGCCAAGTCGGTCCTGCCTGACTGGTACCGCAAACTGCCGCCGGTCGACCGGGAGCACCTGTCGACCACCAACAACGGCTTGACCGTCAAGCGCTGCATGCCCTTCCTTGACGCGATGACGACCGGCTGGATACTGCCGCTCGCGGCGACGGTACGCCTCGAGATCAAGGATGGTGGTCGCAATGTCGAGGCGGGATGGGAATTCGACAGGGTGATGGTCAGTTATCACGGCGCCCATCAGGTTGCGGGAAATCCGTTAGAGCCCAATCCTCCTTGCAAGTTCCACAATTACTGGTCGATCAACACGCCGCCCGGCTGGAGTTCTCTGTTTCTGCCGCCGCTCAACCGTCCGGGACAGCCCTTCGAGTGCGTGGCAGGAATCGTCGATACGGACACCTACGCCGCCCACATTCATTTCCCGTTCTTTGCAACGGCGCCTGACGGCCTCTATGTCGTCGAAAAGGGGACGCCGCTCGTCCAGGTCATCCCGTTTCGCCGCGCTGACGCGGCGGTCACTGCCGAGATCCGGGCGGAAACCCGGGAAGAGGCCGCGGCACGGGAGACGGTCCACCGGAACACCATCGCGGCTGCAGGCTGGTATCGCAAGGTGGCTCGCTCTGCCCGTTGAGGCAGGGTGCGGTTGATTCATTCGCCAGAATATCTTCGCTGTTCGCACTGGGCCGCTTCGGTTACCTGAAATTGGCCACAGAGAACAGTTTCATGACACTTTCGTGACAGCTCACGTAGCGGAGGCGTGAAATGCGTTCCAAGGCCCTGGAGACAACGGAAAGGCCCCACGCTGGTATCACTGGCCGCTCCATTTCCTTTACTCAGACCTTTCACGCGCTGACGGGCACGACGCATCAGCGGTGGTTGATCGGCGCCTTGGTCCTAACGGGAACGGTTACAATTGCGAGTGCCCTGATAGCGATCGTTGCACCAAACGTGCGAATGGTGCTCCTACGTGAAGACGGCATCATTGAAACGGCGAGTGCAATAGGTCTGGCGATCGCCACCCTCGGAGCCGGAGTGGCCTCTGCCGTGCGCGGTCCGCGCTTGCCTTTCTTGTTGGCCGGCCTGATCGGGCTCGTGGAATTGATGGACGAGACGAGCTTCGGTGCCCGAATTTTCGGATTTCAGCCGCCACCTCTTTTTGGCGGCGGCGAACTCGATGGCTTCCATGATCTCATGATTCTGGCTTACCGGCTGCTGGGCGACTTAAGTCCGGGCCTCGGCTGGCTGTGGGTGGGACTGATCTTCGCGGCTTCCGCCGGGATCATACTGATTGCACTAAGGCAGATCAGGAAAGTAGCGGAGGGCGGTGGATCGTGGCTCGCTGAGCACGCCCTGGTGTTCCTCCATGTTGGCTTTGTCGGACTGGCGCAGGCAATTGACGTCGCCACGTCCTCCAAGGCGTTGTCGGCTGTCGAAGAGGTTCTGGAGTTCGACGCGGCCCTCTTGCTTCTCTTCTACCTCGTCCAGCAGGCTTCGCGCCAGCACTCTTGGGGGAACGATATTGAAGTGCACGAATCCGTCCGGCCCTGATGGCGGCAGGAGCAGGTACACCGATCCGCAAGACTGACATGGGTTGCTGGCGATCAAACAATGCCGTTGCGCGCCTTTGAAGATCGGAGGAGGTCAAAGCGGGGGCCATTCGGAGCCCCCCGCTTCGTGCTGCGGTATCAGCGCACATGCCACAACTTGCCGGGACGATAGGTCCGGTCGGAGCCGTTGGAACTCGAATTGGAGGAACTGTTCGACGATGAATTCGAGCTTGAATTGCTCGAGGAGTTTGAGCTCGAGTTCGACGAGCTGTTCGATGAAGAGTTTGACGACGAGTTGGAACTGGAGTTGCTCGAAGAGTTGGAACTCGAGTTCGACGAGCTGTTGCCCGCAACGATGAATTCGCTGTCGGTTCGGCTCGTTTGCGTCGGCGGCACGGACGGGTTCTCGACGTCAGGGAACGTCAGGGGGTGCTCCCTTGCCTCCGCGGTAAAGCCCGCGAATGCGCCCAGGCCGGCGATGAGTGCCGTACTCAGTTTCCAGTGCTTCGTCATGCCGTTTACTCCTCTTGAGATGCGGACCGGTTCTTCAGGCCCGGCGGAGTAACGGGCGACACGCGCGTCTATTCCATCATCAGGTTCACCGCATCCTTATCTTTCTGCGTCGGCTCGGATTTCGCCGAGGGCCTGCGCCTCTTCAGCCGCATCCATCTGCGGCCTGGCGTCGATCGCCGCGAGATAGGCGTCGAGAGTCTCGGTCGACGCGGCGGGAGCATAGCCACCACTGTCACCCGGCGCGACCACGGCGAAGGTGACGCGCCATTCCTCTCCGGAACGGCAGGCGACCGAAACCACCGTCGACCGATCGGGCGAATCCACCTCGAACTCGCGGCAAAGCGCCTGGGTGCTGTCGCGGAAGGTCGCGATCGCCCGGAAGCGTTCGTTGGAATCGGGAAGTTGCATTTCCTCGCCTGAAGCCACCGTCACAAGTGCTTCATCGAGAGCGGGACCGATGATGCCGGCGACATTGAGCGGGCTTTGTTGAGCCGGTTCGGCGGCACCGCGCAGCCAGTATCCGCCGAATCCGGCGATAACGGCCCCAAGCGAAGCCGCGATCGGTGCGAGCCAGCGGTTTGCCTGGCGGTCGTTGGCAGAGCGACGCGGGAATGGCAAGACGACAGCTCCCCGTGCACCTTGCGCCGACGTCTTTTCAGCAATCATCTTTTCGACGGCGGCGGTCAGTCCGGCGGGTACCGGCTCGTCGAGGAGCGGCTTCAGGGCCGCCTGTGCCGCGCGGCGCGTTTCCATGAAGAGCGACACGCGCGAGACCAACTCGTCGTCGGTTTGCATCGCCTGCTCGATCTCTGCCATCGCGTCAGCATCCAGTTCGCCATCGGCAAACCGCATCAGTGTCTCGTCGGGATACAACGTTCTCGTCATTCTTCAGCGTCCTTCACGGCTACAGAACGTGCGGCTGGCATGGTTATTCCGGCGGCCTCAGCCAGATTCTTGCGCGCTCTCGCGAGGCGGCTCATCACCGTCCCGATCGGAATTCCGAGGATGTCGGCGGCCTCGCGATAGGAAAGCTCTTCGACGCAGACCAACAGCAGCACTTCCCGGTGTTCGTCCGGCAATTGTGCGATCGCTTCGGCGACCGTCTTGAGGATCAGCCGCGCCTCGGCGTCGCGCTCCCCGGAGGCGCCGACAATGTCCGGCTGCTCGACGATGTCGACGCGGACGCCGGCGGTCTTTTGCCTTCTGACCTGATCGATCCACAAATTGCGCAGGATGCGGAACATCCACGCGTCGAACCGAGTGCCTGGCTCGAAACGGCCCGCATTGGCGAGCGCCCTTTCGCACGCCGCCTGCACGAGATCGTCCGCCAGATCGCGGGAGCCGCAGAGGGAAATGGCGAAGCGGCGTAGATTGGGCAGGAAGGCGATGAGACGCGCGCCGACTTCCTCCGCCGTATTGCTCATTTCCAATGCCTCCCGCAGAATTCCACGGCCTAGGGAATAGGTTGCCGCTTCGATCGTTTGACCCAATCTACATGCATCGCCCTGGCTGTCCAGGAATGCGCCATCTGAGCTAATTCGGCTCGAGTCGTTTGAGGATCAAGGTGTTCGCTGGTTTTCACTCATCGAAAATGGCCCTGATAGCCTTGCTTGCCGGGACGATACTCGTCGTCGGCGACATGCTGGCCATCGGGAACCCCGCTCTTCTGCATGTGCTTGGAACGAGCGAAGCGCTGGCCGACGACGATGACGACGATGACGACGATGACCGGGGCTCCTCCTCGGCGCGCGACGGTTCGGGCGGCAGAAACGATTTCTTCCGGATATTCCGGGGCCGGTCGACGCCGCGCCTGCCGCGCCGTGCTCCCCGCCGCGTGGTTCCATTGCCGACCCGCGCGCAGATCGAGATCATCGGCCTCGGCCTGACGGCGGCGCAACTCGATCAGCTTTCGGCCTCCGGCTACAGCGTGTTCGAACGAGAGACATTGGGTGCCTTCGGCGCGGACGTGGTGAAGCTTCGCATTCCCTCCGGCCTCACCCTCGAAGCTGCCCGAGAACAGGCTGCTACCCTCGCGCCGCAGGCGGTGGTCGACTTCAATCACTTCTATCGCCCGGAGCAGCGTTCGCACCCCTGTGCCGCGGCCGACTGCCTGGCGCGCACATTGATCGGCTGGCCCGAGCCGAAGGAGTGGCGGGGATCATGCGGCGGCAATGTGCGCATCGGACTGGTCGACACGGCGATCAATCCCGATCACAGCGCTTTTGAAGGAGCCAACATTGAGATCATCCGGCCTTCTGGCACCAAATTGCCGGAATCCGGCAAACAGCACGGCACAGCCGTTGCCGCGCTGCTCATTGGATCAGCGGCGAGCCGAACACCAGGCCTCGTACCCGGCGGGACGTTGGTTGCCGTCGACGCATTTTACCGCGCCAAGCGCCAGGATGACCGCGCCGATGCCTATGATCTCGTGCGAGCGCTCGACCTGCTCGCCGGGCGGAAGGTCCACGTCGTCAATTTGAGCCTGGCGGGTCCCGCAAACCTGCTGCTTGAACAGGCCGTGAAGAAGGTGAGCGGACAGGGAGTCATCATGGTTGCCGCCGCGGGTAACAAGGGGCCGAAGGCCGAACCGGTCTATCCCGCGGCTTATGCCGAAGTGATGGCGGTGACAGCGACTGACAAAGAGAAACGGCCTTACAGGCGCGCCGGACGCGGAGAGCATATTGACTTTGCCGCACCTGGTGTCGCGGTCTGGACCGCAGCCTCCATCAGCGGCGCACGCCCGAAGACGGGGACCTCGTTCGCCGCGCCCTTCGTGACCGCCGCGGCGGCGCTCATGAAGGCCGCCGACCCCTATCTCGCAGCTGACCGCATCCGCGAAATGCTGACGCGAAGTGTGGAGGACCTCGGCGATCCCGGCAAGGATCCGGTTTTCGGCTGGGGACTCCTGAATGCCCGCGCGCTTTGCCAACCAGCGCTGTAAAAGCGCGGAAGCCTCATCCTCTCTGGCCGGCCATCTCCCCGAAATGTCCCAAGGACGAGATTGCCTGCGGCAACCCGATCGCCCTTTAGAAAGGCCGGGCAATGCGGAGACCCTTGATGGCTCCGTGCGTGCCGCATCGATTCTCACCTGGGGGAGATGCCGGCAGGGCACAGGGGTGAGGCTGTGCGGCCGAGCCGGGATGCGTGCAGCCCCGGGACAGGGCTGTTTCTTCAGCGGCAAGCGACGCCTTGAAACTGCCGCGACTTTCGGGCTGGATGCTGGCGACTCTGGAGGAGAGAACATGGCCGCATCGATCCGCAATCCGATCCTGCCGGGCTTCAATCCCGATCCCTCGATCTGCCGCGTCGGAGACGATTACTACATCGCCACCTCCACCTTCGAGTGGTATCCGGGGGTGCAGATCCACCACTCGCGTGACCTGGTGAACTGGCGGCTCGTCCGGCGGCCGCTCGAGCGCGCGAGCCAGCTCGACATGCGCGGCAATCCCGACAGCTGCGGCATTTGGGCGCCCTGCCTTTCCTATTTCGACGGCTTGTTCTGGCTGGTCTATACCGACGTCAAGCGCTTCGACGGCAACTTCAAGGACGCCCATAATTATATCGTCACGGCCGAGTCCGTCGAGGCGACCTGGTCCGATCCGGTCTACGTCAATTCGTCGGGCTTCGATCCGTCGCTCTTCCATGACGAGGACGGCCGCAAATGGTTCTTGAACATGCAGTGGAACCACCGCACCGAAAGTTTCGGCGGCGCGCCGAAGAGCCCGGCTTTCGACGGCATCCTGCTGCAGGAATGGGACGAGCGTACGCGCAAGCTCACAGGTCCCGTGAAGAACATTTTCGCCGGGAGTTCGCTCGGGCTCGTCGAAGGGCCGCATCTGTTCAAGCGGGATGGCTGGTATTACCTGACGGTTGCCGAGGGCGGGACCGGCTACGACCATGCGGTGACCATGGCGCGCTCCCGCACGATCGACGGTCCCTACGAGCTGCACCCGAACCCCCACCTCATCACTGCGAAGGACCACCCGGAGGCGGCGCTGCAGCGCGCCGGCCACGGGCAATATGTCGAGACGCCGGATGGGCAGGCCTATCACACGCATCTCTGCGGCCGGCCGCTGCCGCCGCATCGCCGCTCACCGCTCGGCCGCGAAACGGCGCTGCAGAAATGCGTCTGGAGGGAGGATGGCTGGCTCTACCTGGAAAGCGGCGGCGTCGTGCCGGAGGTCACGGTGCCGGCGCCGGTGATGACCGACGCGATCCCGGAACCGAAAGTGATCGAGACCGATTTCGACGAGCCGGATCTTCCGGTCGAGTTTCAATGGCTGCGCACGCCGTTGCCGGAGCGGATCTTCTCGCTGACGCGCCGGGAAGGGTACTTGCGCCTCTTCGGCCGCGAGAGCATCGGCAGCTGGTTCGAGCAGGCGCTCGTGGCGCGGCGCCAGGAGCATCATTCCTTCCGGGTGGAAACCGTCTTCGCCTTCGCGCCGTGCACCTATCAGCAGGTCGCGGGACTGACACATTATTATAACCGCCACAAGTTCCATGCGCTCGGCGTCACCTGGCATGAGAAGCTCGGACGGGTCGTCACCATTCTTTCCTGCCCGGGCGATTTTCCGCACGGACGCCTGACCTATCCGTCTGGCAGCGGCGTGGCGCTTGGCGACGGGCCGGTCCATTTGGCGATGGAGATCCGGGAGAATGATCTGCAGTTTTTCTGGCGGGCCTCGCCGAAGGAGGATTGGGCGGCAATCGGGCCGGCGCTCGACGCGGCCGTTATCTCGGATGAGGGCGGACGCGGCGAGCACGGCTCGTTCACCGGCGCCTTCGCCGGCCTGTTCGCCTTCGACACATCCGGCAGCGGACTGCACGCGGATTTCGATCGCTTCCGCTATGAGGTGATTTGAAGTGGCGACGGGGGTTGTCGTGTGTCTTTTGTCGATAGACTGAAAGCTTGACGCTTCGTATCCAACCGAACGGCACAATTCGACCCATTGTTGTCGTTGGCGCCCGCGCCCAGACATTCGCCCAAATGCCGGTTAGCTTTCGCGAACTCGACTGCGACTTCTTTGTCACCAGCCTTCACAAATGGCTTGGCGCGCCCGTGGGCAACGGCATGCTCATCGTCGATAAGCGCCAGATCGACCGGACCTGGCCCTTGCTAGCACCCTTCGACCAGCCAGCCGTGGGCATAGACAAGTTCGATCACTGGAATCTGGGTACCTACAATTCCGCGATACAGGCTGGGATCGCCCCGGCGATTCAATTCCACAAGAAGATCGGTGCAGAGAGAATGCACGTGCGACTCCGCGAGCTCACCCGATACTGGGTCAGCCTCGCCAAGGACATCCCCGGTTTCAGGCTCCATACGCCCACCGACACTGACTGCCTCGGTGCGATCATCCTCTTCTCGATCGACGGCCCTGGACATGAAGGAACTCGAGCGCGATCTGCGCGAGAAGCATCAGGTCCACATGAAGTATCGGAAGGTCGAGCACGTCGAGGGGCTGCGGGTTTCACCGCACATTTACATGCTGGAGAGTGATCTCGATGGTTTCGTCACCGCACTGCGAAGTGCATTGAAGTGAACCTACGAGTTTCTCTCGCTCTTGACGACTGAGCCAGATCAGCAAACTCTGGGCTGGCGACCTGAGGCAAACAACGCCTATATCGTGACCCCGGATGGGACGATCGTCACGCGGGATCTCTCGACCGATATCCTGCACGGGATTACCCGGGCAGCTGTTCTGCAGTGCGCCAGTGATCTTCAACTGCGGGTGGAGGAACGTCCGTTCACGGTGGACGAGGCCAGATGTGCGGCCGAGCCTTTTCCACCTCCGCGTCCGGGCTAGTGAATCCGGTCGTCAGGATCGATGATACACCGATCGGCGCCGGGCTGCCGGGCGTGGTCACCCAGCGCTTGCGGCAGATTTATCTCGAGCGGAGCCGAGCATCAGCGGTCTAGGGTTGATCGTCGAAGGTGTCCTCTGCGGCGGCACGCCGGCTAAAAGCCTCACTTCTTCACCACTATCGGCCCGAAGCAGTCGGCCGGTGGCAGGCAGAGGGAAGGTCCCGGTGGTTTCTGCAACCTTGTCATAGACGATGATCACCCAAATAGCCCTCGCGGCCATTTGGGTGATGTCTGTGTGACCGCTACGTAAGCCGAACGGACATGCCGCCATCCACGGTCATCGGGCTTCCCGTCATGAAGCTCGACCGGTCGGAGAGAAGGAAAAGGGCTGCCTGGGCAATTTCCTTCGCGCTTGCCATGCGCTTCATGGGATGCAGGTTTGCGATGAATTGCAACGCGGCGGGATTCCCCTCTCCGCCGCTTGGGGTGATTGTGCCGCCGGGCAGCAGTGCATTGACGCGAATGCCTTCTGCCGCGTGGTCGGATGCCAGCGACTGGGCCAAGCCGATCAGGCCGGCCTTGGACGCCGCATAGGCTCCCATTCCAGGCATGCCGCCGTTGCTGAAGCCGACGAAGGAAGACGTGAAGACGATTGAACCTTGGCCCTGCTTCTTCATGGCCGGTATCTGGGCTTTCGCCGCAAGGAAGGCGGCCGTCAGGTTGACCGATATGACATCGTTCCAGTTGCCGATCGTCATTTCGGATATTGGACCCATCTCTCCCACGATGCCGGCATTATTGAACGCTCCGTCCAGCCCGCCGAACTCCTTCTCGGCGAGAGCGACGAGAGCATCGGCATAGCTCTCATCCTTAAGGTTGCCGGCTAGGTATACGGCTTTGCCATTGCCGCGGTTGATTGTCGCGGCGAGGGTTTTCAATTCCGCCGACCGACGCGCGCCGAGGACCACATTGGCTCCCTCTGCTGCAAACAGTAAAGCTGCCGCCGCGCCGATTCCACTGCTCGCTCCGGTGACGATGATTGATTTGTTTTCTAGTTCCATGACGTGTTTCTCCTGAACATTGCGTCATGGATGTCTAGCGGTGGGGCGGACTCCGCGGCCACCCGTTTCCTGCGGCGAAAGGCGGCTCTGTTCCCCAGTTGCGTCCATCCTGAGTGCCGATCTCGGACTTCCGCTCACCACCCTTGGCAGCCCTCAGCTTGGGTCCCAAACGTCATGCTTTCACCACTACAGCGCCGCGCGTCTTATCAGACGCGCAAAGGTCGCTGTGTAACTCTCTTCGAATCTACGCCTCAAGTTTTTGGAAAATTGGTTACGATTTTCGTGTCTAAGCGCTAGCGACCGCCGGCCGCCCCCTCGTTTCTTCCGGCGGTCCGAAAAGGGCCCGTTCGACCGGCCCCGGCGCTTCCGGCGGCTCTTCCGCTTCGGCCTCGTCCAGGAACGGATCGAACATCGGCACGGGGCGTCCCGCTGCATTTAGCGCCATGCAGACGTAGCGGGGACGGTGTTGCGGCCGGCCATTTGCCATCAGGCTGCCTGCTGGCTCCAGCTCGCGAAGGGGTCGGGCAGGTTGCGCCAGCGCTCAGGGCGGAAGGCTTCATCGGCGATCAGGCAGGCGTCGAGCTCGGCGCGGAGCGCGGCTTCGTCCATCGGATCGGCGCCGATGAAGACGATTTCCTGGCGCCGGTCGCCCCAGACCGGGTCGACATAGGGGCCGATCGCCTCGAGAAAACCGGCATGGTGCGGCCATTGCTCGCGCGGCACGGCGGCCCACCAGAGCCCCATCCTGGCCGTGCGCACCAGCGGGCCCGCCTGGCTCAGTTCCCCGACATGATGCGGGCGCGTCGCCAGCCAAAAGAAGCCCTTGGCGCGCAGCACGCCCGGCCAGGTGCGGTTGAGGAAAGCCTGGAAGCGCATCGGATCGAAGGGTTGGCGGGCGCGATAGACGAAGGAACGGATCCCGTATTCTTCCGTCTCCGGCACGTGGTCCTTGAAGCCGTGGAGCTCCTTGTACCAGAGCGGGTGCTGCTCGGCCTTCAGCAGATCGAAGCGGCCGGTGCCGAGGACATCTCTCAAATCCACCCGGCCGAAATCCGTCTCGATCAGCCGTGCGTCCGGATTGAGGCCGACGATGATCTTCCGCGCGGCATCGAGTTGCGCCGCCGTCGCGGCGCCGACCTTGTTGAGCACGACCACGTCGGCGAACTCGATCTGTTCGACCAGCAGGTCGACCAGCGTGCGCGTGTCGCCTTCGCCGGCCGTCTCGCCGCGATCGGCGAGAAAATCCGTCGACGAATAGTCGGCGAGGAGGTTGGCGGCATCGACAAGTGTGACCATAGTGTCGAGCCGGGCGACGTCGGAAAGGCTTTGGCCGTCCTCATCGCGGAAATCGAAGGTAGTGGCGACGGGGAGGGGCTCCGAAATGCCGCTCGATTCGATCAGCAGATAGTCGAAGCGGTCTTGTTCGGCGAGGCTGCGGACCTCACGCAACAGGTCGTCGCGCAGCGTGCAACAGATGCAGCCGTTGGTCATCTCGACGAGCTGCTCCTCGGTGCGCGACAGATTGGCGCCGCCGTCGCGGATCAGGGAGGCGTCGATGTTGATCTCGCTCATGTCGTTGACGATGACGGCGACCCGCAGACCCTCTCGGTTCGAGACGACATGATTGAGCAAGGTCGTCTTGCCCGCGCCGAGAAAGCCGGAGAGGACGGTGACCGGCAGTTTTTCCATGTGCTGCACCTCGTTGGTTAATGTTATATCATTACGTACGACTGCCGTGGAAAAGGCGGGCTGCGCCCGCCTTCGCCAAGGTGGCTCCTCAGCTTGCCGAGGAGAGGCAGGTCTTGAGCGAAGCGCCGATCCCTTCCATCAGGTGGAAGTAGAGATCCGGGCCGGCATCGAGCGATCCACCTTCCGGGTCCAGCGTACCGGATTTCGCCGGCGTGCCCTCGAGCACGACATTGACGAGCTTCGGTTCGAACTGCGGCTCGGCGAAGACGCAGGTCGCGCCGAGTTCCTCGATTTTGGCGTGGATCTGCGAGAGCCGCTCCGCGCCCGGCAGCACCTCCGGGCTGACGGTGATCGAGCCCGCGACCCGCACATGATAGTGATGCTCGAAATATTGATAGGCATCGTGGAAGACGACGAAGGGTTTGTCCTTGATCGGCGCGACCGTCTCGGCCAGGCTCTTGTCCAGCGCGTCGACGCGTTGGTTGAATGCCTCCAGATTGGCCTTGTAGGCGGCGGCATTGTCCGGATCGGCTTTGGCCAGGGACTTTTCGATCTCCGCCGCCATGGCCTTGGCGTTCATCGGATCGAGCCACATATGCATGTCGAACTCGCCTTCGCCATGATGATCGTGTTCGTGCTCGTTCTCGGCCGCTTCCTCTTCTCCGGCATGGTGATCGTGCCCCTCGTGGCCGGCTTCTTCGGCGTGGTGGCCTTCTTCTTCATGGCCCTCATGGGCATCGTCATGCGCTTCGAAGGCGCCGCCTTCGCGCAACTTCAACTTCTCCACCCCTGGCGCTTCGCTGAGCTCCACCGCCTTCGCGCCGCTGCCGAGTGCGTCGAGCGGCTTGTCGAGGAAGGCCTCGAGCCCGGGTCCGATCCAGAACACCACATCGGCCGCCTGCAGGGCGGCGGCGTTCGAGGGCTTCATGCTGTAGGTATGCGGCGAGGCGCCGCCTTCGACGATCAGCGACGGCTCGCCGACGCCCTGCATGATCGAGGCGACGAGCGAGTGAATGGGTTTGATGGAAACGACGACGTTCGGGGCGTCCGCCAGAGCCGGAGACGAGAGGAGGACGGTGGATGCAAAGAGCAGGGCGGGCGTCGATTTCATCGGTAACTCCGGATTGGTTTCAACTGGCTTGGCACCCGCGAGATTTGCGGGAGCTGTGATATTGTGCAGATGGTCGTGTAATGTTATTACATCAATTGCGTTATGCTATAACGTGTGCGATAGCCAGAGGCAACCGTCGAAATCGGAATTTTTATGCTGAACTTCCACTCCCAGGAGAAGACGACACTCGTCAGGCTGAGCAATGCCGGCGTGCGCCGCAACGGGCGCTGGCTCGTGCGCGGCGTCGACTTTTCGATCAGCCGCGGCGAGATCGTCACCCTCATCGGCCCCAATGGCTCGGGGAAATCGACGACGGCGAAGACGGCGATCGGCATCCTGAAGCCGGACGAAGGCAGTGTCGAACGCATGACCGGCCTGAAGGTCGGCTATGTTCCGCAGAAACTGTCGGTTGATTGGACCCTGCCGCTCACGGTCGAGCGGCTGATGACGCTGACCGGGCCGTTGAAGGGACGCGAGATCGAAGAGGCGCTGTCGGCAACGGGCATGCTGCACATGGCAAAGGCGGAGGTGCAGCACCTTTCGGGCGGCGAGTTCCAGCGGGCGCTGCTGGCGCGCGCGATCGCCCGCAAGCCGAATCTGCTCGTTCTCGACGAGCCGGTGCAGGGGGTCGATTTCTCCGGCGAGATCGCCCTTTACGAACTGATCAAGCAGATCCGCAACCGTACCGGCTGCGGCATCCTGCTTATCTCGCATGACCTCCATATCGTCATGGCGGAGACCGATACGGTGGTGTGCCTGAACGGCCATGTCTGCTGCCGCGGTACGCCGCAGGCGGTCAGCCAGAGCCCGGAATATCTGAAGCTGTTCGGGGGCCGCGCCGCCGGTGCGCTTGCGGTCTACAGCCACCACCACGACCATACCCACCTGCCGGACGGGCGGGTGCTGCATGCCGACGGCAGCATCACCGACAGCTGCTTCCCGGGCGACGGCCATCATCACCACGACGAGGCCGAAAACATCCACGACCACGATCCGGATTGCGGCTGCGGCCATCATGCCCGGCTCAATGGTTTCGAGGGGACGGAGAAGCGCGATGCTTGACGACTTCTTCATTCGCGCGCTCGTCGCCGGGATCGGGATTGCCCTGGTGGCGGGCCCGCTCGGCTGCTTTGTCATCTGGCGGCGCATGGCCTATTTCGGCGACACCATGGCGCATTCGGCGCTGCTCGGTGTCGCCCTTTCGCTGCTCCTCGAACTCAACCTGATGATCAGCGTCTTCATCGTTGCTTCCATCGTGTCACTGCTCCTGCTTTTCCTGCAGAGGCGGGGCGCGCTGTCGACGGACGCGCTGCTCGGCATCCTGTCGCATTCGGCGCTCTCGATCGGCCTCGTCATCGTCGCCTTCATGACCTGGGTCCGGATCGATCTTATCGGCTTCCTCTTCGGCGACATCCTCGCCGTCTCGAGGAGCGACATCGACATCATCTGGGGCGGGGGCATTCTGGTGATCTTCGCGCTCGTCTATCTGTGGCGGCCGCTGCTCGCGGCCACCGTCAATCCGGAACTGGCCGAGGCGGAAGGTCTGAAGCCGGAAAGGGCGCGGCTCTTCTTCATGCTGCTGATGGCGCTGGTGATCGCGATCGCCATGAAGATCGTCGGCATATTGCTGATTACCTCGCTGCTGATCATTCCCGCAGCGACCGCCCGCCGCTTCGCCGCCTCGCCGGAAATCATGGCCGTGTTCGCTTCGCTGATCGGCGCGCTCGCGGTCGCCGGCGGTCTTTTCGGATCGCTCCACTGGGATACGCCGTCGGGACCGTCTATCGTCGTCGCGGCGCTGGCGCTTTTCGTGCTGAGTCTCCTGCCTCTCGGTCGGGGCCTGCGCGCATCACATTCCTTGCGCGGAGGACAGAATTGATGAGCATGCCCCAACTGACGAAAAACCAGTCGCTGGTGCTGGGAGCGCTCTCCCACTCCGACGGTCCGATGAGCGCCTATACGATCCTCGACAAGCTCCGGGACCAGGGCTTCCGTGCACCGTTGCAGGTCTATCGCGCGCTTGACAAGCTGCTCGAATACGGCCTCGTGCACCGGCTAGAAAGCATCAACGCCTTCGTCGCCTGCTCCTGCCCGCACGAGCACGAGCACGACCACGGCGTCACCGCCTTCACCATCTGCGAGGGCTGCGGCCAGGTGACGGAGTTCCACGACGACACGATCGAGCAGCGCCTTGCAGCGCTGGTGCGCGCCCGGAGCTTCAAGACGGAAAAGACGACGATCGAGATCCGCGGGCAGTGCAAGAGCTGCGCGTGAGGCGGGCTAGAAAGCCGGAGGGGGTAGGCGCCCGACCGGCATGCGCGCCGATCAATCCAGCCTTCTCAGCTGCGCAGCATAGTGCTGCCAGTTCTTCACATAGTGGTCGGCGGAGCGTCTCAGCCGTTCGACGGCGGCGTGGTCGAGCATGCGGATCGCCTTTGCAGGCGCACCGACGATCAGCGAGTTGTCCGGGAATTCCTTGCCTTCGGTCACGAGCGCATTGGCTCCTACGAGGCAGTTGCGGCCGATCTTGACGCCGTTCAGTATCGTTGCGCCCATGCCGATCAGCGAATTGTCGCCGATGGTGCAGCCGTGCACGATCGCCCCATGGCCGACAGTGCAGCCTTCGCCGATCGTCACCGGAAAGCCGGGGTCGACGTGGATGATAACGGCCTCCTGGATATTGGTGCGCGCGCCGATGCGGATCGGCTCGTTGTCGCCGCGCAAGGTCGCGCCGAACCAGATGCCGACATCCTCGCCGATCTCCACCTGGCCGATCAGATTGGCATCGGGCGCGGCCCAGTAGCTGCCTTCCGGCGGCGTCTTCGGCTGCAGCGGTCCGAGGGCGTAACGTGGCATTCTCTGTCCTTTCTTCTCTACAGCGCCGCGCGTCTTTTCAAGCGTGGCCGATGCGCTGGAAGAGGCGGGTGCGGCCCGTCCGTTGTATACGCTCAGATGATCTTGACGGAGAGCGAGGCGACGCCGTCGACGCCGCCGGTGACGACATCGCCGCGCACCACGGCACCGACCCCCGCAGGCGTACCCGTCATGATGACGTCGCCCGGCGCAAGGGTAAAGAGGCGAGAGAGTTCGGCGACGATCTCCGGCACGGTCCAGATCATCTGCGCGAGATCGCCCTGCTGACGGATTTCGCCATTGACCTTGAGCCAGATGCCGCCGCTTGCCGGATGGCCGATCGCCGTTGCCGGCGTAAGCGCCGAGATCGGCGCGGAATGCTCGAAGGCCTTGGCCGCCGTCCAGGGGCGCCCGGCCTTCTTCGCCTCCGCCTGCAGGTCCCGGCGGGTGAAATCGATCCCGACGGCGTAGCCATAGACATGCTCGAGCGCGTCTTCGGCACGGATGTCGATGCCGCCGCTCCTGAGCGCCACCACCAGCTCAACTTCGTGATGCACGTCCGAGGAGCGCGGCGGATAGGGGAAATCCTTTCCAGGCGGCAGCAGATTGTCGGCGTTCTTCTGGAAGAAGAAGGGCGGTTCGCGGTCCGGGTCGTGGCCCATCTCGCGGGCATGGTCGGCATAGTTGCGGCCGACGCAATAGACCCGGCGCGCCGGGAAGGCCGCGGCGCTTCCCGCTATCGGCAGCAGGACGGGCGGGGCGGGCGGTATGATTGTTTCCATGATTGTCCATTCTCGGCTGCGCCCTGCACGGGAGCCGGCGCAGTTCCAGTATCAGGAAATCGGAACGCTACGGCACCGGTCGTGCCGGAATGGGCGCGTGGTGCCGTAGCGAATCTTCGAGAAGGAAGTTAGCAGCCGGAAAGGCTGCCGCAATAGGTAAACTTATGCGCAGGGTGAACGGGCGCTCGCCTGTTTTCAGGCGTAGCGTGCATAGTCTTCAAGTTGGTCACGGGTCAGGAAACGGCCGTCCGAGCGCGAGTTGAGATCCGGGTGGCTGTATTCAAGGCTCGGCACATCGGGAAGTTCCAGCGCCTGACGTACGGTCATGATACCGAGGTCCTTGCGGCCGCTGTCGCGCCTGACGCTCACTTCTACGATGCGACGGAGATTGCGTTCAGTCATGTGTCTCTCCCGTAGATTATTTTTTTGTCCCTTTTGGTCCGGAGTCAAACACCCCGAACTTGTTCTTTATGAGGCACCTCAGAACTATAAAGTCGATAAATGAAGGTTTGACGACGGAAATGGGACGCTTTCGCGGAGATTTCGGGTCATGTCACGATCAGGCCGCGAGAAACCGCGGCCATGAACGAAAGTAATTGCTCTTCAGATTGCGACATCGCTTATATTAGAAAGCGCTCCCCGCTTCAAGCGAATGCATCGATGGCGACGTTTAATACTACTTATCCGGTGCGAATTATAATACAAATACGGGCTTCACCGCCCATGGGAAAGCGTTTTGGGAACAATCATGGATCGGCGTGCAAGGATATTGAACGAGCCACCGGCAACCCCGAGCGCATCCGGTAAGATGTCCAGCGCTGCAGGCGGCCGGAATTCAATGCGCCGTCAGATGGGCTTCCTCGGCGGCGAACATGAAGAGCCTTCTTGCCTCGTCGGGCGTCCGCCGGCCGGCAATGGCCGCGCGGCAGGCGCTGCGGGCGGCGACGTAATAGGGACCGCGGTGCGGCCACTGCCCGGCAAGGCAGGCCAACGCGTCGGACGGCCCCTTCACCGTGCGCACGTCGCCGCTGGTCAAGTCGAGTTCGATAGGCTGGCTCCACAACACTTGCTGCATTCTTCTCCTCCTCGGGGCGCCGACGATCGGAATGACCGTCTATCGCCGAAGTTGATATTTTACCGCCAGGCGGGGCGGGGGGCTGCGTCGCTCCTCGACCACACGAGCCCTTATGCAAGAACGTCTTCGGCCAAGCCCAGGTTCCGCACAACTCCCCCGCGCGGGATCGGGCCAGGTGCCCCAATGTAGCGCAGGAATGACGATTTGTCCGCAATTTTACCGCGAATGTAAGTCGCGGCGAAAGCCCCTAAATTGCCGGGGTTCAAAGCGCTTGGCAGTCGGCTAATATCTCCCCTGCTGGGGAGAGTGGTATGATAGCGATTTCAGATATTCGATTGACCTGGTTGCCGTTGCGCAACGGCACTTATTGCGCCATGCTCGGCCGTCACGAAGTCGCCTTCGTCATGAGGCGCGAGTCGGCGAGTGATTGGGCCTGGCGGATTTCGCATTGCAACGGCACCTCGCAGACCGGCTTTAACTATGCGCCGACGCTCGAAGGTGCGAAATCGGAAGTACTGGCCGGCATACAGGACTGGTTCCGCCAGGCCGGCTTCGAATAATAGAAAGCGTCCGATCGCGTCCGTCGGCTGGCGCCTGCCTGCGACCGGCTGGAATTGTCGCGGGCATGGTTATATATGAGCCGAACAATTCGGCCGTGCCTTGCCGGCTCACCCGTCGCTGCGGCAATTCCGCGTCTTCGCATCTTGCCGAAGCGGGAGCAGCGGCGACGACAGGATATGGCGGAACCAGACGTGACGACCGACGCAATCATGCCCGCCGCGGCGGGACAGTATTTCAAGGCCCCGGTCTTTGCCGTGGCACCTATGATCGATTGGACCGACCGCCATTACCGTTTCTTCGCGCGGCAGCTGTCGCGCCATGCGCTGCTCTATACCGAGATGATCGTCGCCGATGCGATCCTGCGGGGCGACCGGGAGAGGCTGCTCGGCCATGACGCCAGCGAGCATCCGCTCGCACTGCAGCTTGGCGGCAATGATCCGGCGAAGATGGCGGAGGCGGCGCGGATCGCCGAAGGCTTCGGCTATGACGAGATCAACATGAATGTCGGCTGCCCGTCCGATCGGGTACAATCCGGCACCTTCGGCGCCTGCCTGATGCAGGAGCCGGCACTGGTCGCCGAATGCGTGGCGGCGATGAAGGCGGTGGTCAAAATTCCCGTCACCGTCAAATGCCGCATCGGCGTCGACGACCAGGACCCGGAACTGGCCCTGCGCGATCTCGTCGCCCGTGTGAAGGATGCCGGGGCGGATGCCGTCTGGGTGCATGCGCGCAAGGCCTGGCTGCAGGGTCTGAGCCCGAAGGAGAACCGCGAAATCCCGCCGCTCGACTATGGCCTCGTGCACCGGCTGAAGGCGGAAAACCCGAATCTTTTCATCGGTCTCAATGGCGGTCTTCAGACGCTGAATCAGGCGCTTTCGCATCTCGATCCGTGCTCGCTGCCGGCGGAGGTCCCGGTGGCGGAGCCGGCCGGGGACGGCGCGCCGCTCGACGGCGTCATGCTCGGCCGCGCCGCCTATCACGACAGCGGCCTGCTCACGGCGGCGGACGGCTATGTTGCGCATCCGCTGACCGGTGCGTTACCGGCGCCGATCGCGGCGGACGCCCTGTCCGATCGACACCACCGCCTGTCGCTCGAATACTGGGCGTGTGTGCGTGACGCCATGGCGGACTACGCCGCAGCCCATCTCGACAAGGGCGGCCGTCTGATCCACGTGACGCGCCACATGGTCGGCCTCTTCCAGGGTTGGCCCGGCGCGCGGCGCTATCGTCAGATCCTCTCCGCCGACGCCACAAGCAAGGGCGCCGGGCCCGAAGTGATCCACGCCGCTTTCGACGCGGTGTTCGGGGCCGTGACGGCGCGCCAGGCGGCGGAGTAGGAGTGCTTCTCGCTTTGCCCCTCTCCTCCGGTTTAACCGAGGACCAACCCTCTCGGCGCAAGCGGGGAGAGGGTTAGGGCAGAGCGTTGCCGCGAGTCTCCTTCGCCCCCTGAGCGGGGAGAAGGTGGCCGGTCCACCCTCCGCAGCTGCAGCGCAGCAGCTGCGGAGGACGGGCCGGCCGGATGAGGGGCCTTTTCCGAGCCCCACATAACGAAAAACGGCGCCCCTCGCGAGGCGCCGCTTTCCAGAAATCAGAACGCGTCCGGCTCAGATGGCCTGGAGGTTCACGGCCTTCGGGCCCTTGCCCATGCGATCCGGCTCGGTGTCGAAGGAAACCTGCTGGCCATCCTTGAGCGTTGCGAGGCCGGCGGCCTGGACGGCGGAGATGTGGACGAAGACGTCCTTCGCGCCGCCGTCCGGCGTGATGAAGCCGAAGCCCTTGTCCTGGTTGAAGAATTTAACGATGCCCTTGGTGGCCATGGAAGAAGTCCTTTTCCTTCAGTCTGTCAGTTGCCGCAACCCAGCGATTACGTATCACGCTTCGGCTGCTTTAGGTAGTGTGTTCGTGCCCCCGAAGGGATACGAACCGGTCGTCTTCAGCGTCTTACCGCGCCGCGCGTTCTGGAATACCCGGAACGATCGCTGTAAGAATTAGGACCGCCACATGGATTTTCCAGTCCTGGAATCATGCGAGCAGCGCTGAAAGGCGTCGAGTGGTCACGATATCGGGGAAAAGACGTCTACGATGCCGCTTGCGGCAGACCCGGCAAGGGCCGGGGTCGATACGAAAGTCCAGTCTCCGGGATTGAAATCGCCCGAACGGCGATAGCAGTGGCAGCGTTTGCGGGAAAAGGCAAGAGGAGAATTTACCCGCGCTGGCGAACGCCGAAAAGCCCGGCGCCGCGCCGTTTCTCCGGCTCCTCACACGCGTGAATGGTGCACGGCAAATCCCGTGGATTGCCTCGTTTCGACCACATTTTCGTCGCGAGGCTCTTGTGAGCGTGGCGTTGCCGGCGCGGGGTTGCTGCCGGCGCGGCGAACCGGTAGGTCTGGACCGGTTTATGGAAGTGAAATCGATGAAGAGCAGGTGGCCGGCGTGATCGATCCCTATGCCCTCCTTGGAATTGAGCGCGACGCCGACGAGCGGGCGGTCCGGTCGGCCTATCGCCGCACGGTGAAGACGGCGCATCCCGACCGCGGCGGCGATGCCGAAGCCTTCGGCAAGCTGCAGGCGGCCTATGAATTGCTCAAGGATCCGGTGCGGCGCAAGGTCTATGACGACACCGGCTACGATCCCCAGCTCGCCGACCCGAAGGACCTCAAGGGCCTGATGATGCTGGAGACGCTGGTCAACGAGTTCATCCTCGACGAGCGCGAACCCGGCAGCTTCGATCCGGTCGCGGCGATGCGCAGAAAGCTCTCTGACGATATCGTCAAGAACCGCTTCCACATCCTTGAACTGGAGCGCCACCGTTCCCGCGTGCGCAAGCACCTCGACCGCCTCGGCCGGCGGCCGGAGACCGACGTGCTCGGCTCGATGCTGCGCGCCCGCAGCCAGTCGATCGCCGAGGCGATCAAGAATGCCGAGGCGCAGATCGAGGCGATCGAGCAGGCCTATTCGATGCTCGAGGGCTATTCCTATGAGCTGGAGGCCCTGGAGGTGAAGGCAAACGCGGCGGAGTAGAGCGTGCCCATGCGTCCTGTCGATGGCCACGCCGCTGGCCGGTTGTTTTGCCTCGTAGCGCCGGTCTGTCAGACGCTCAGGTCGCGACAGTAACGAACTGGGTTTCGCTGCTCTTTCCGCCCCAATCCTGTGACGAGCACAGGATTGGGGAAGAGGCACCGCCTGCAAACATCCGAAAATCGGGCCGAGTTCCGGCCGATGCGCCAGGGGCCGCCGAGGCGGTTCGGTCGGCCCTGCGTCTCACGTCCCGGGCTACGGCATCTTCATAAGCGAGCCGGAGCCGGTGCGCTTACTCACGAGTCCCCGCCGTCGCCGCCATCGCCACCGCCCGAGCTGCCGCCGCCGCCGGCACCGCCTTCGCCGCCGCTAGCGCCGCCGCCACCGGCATCGCCACCGTCGCCACCGTCACCGCCGCCATCGGCGCCGCCACCGCCACCGCCGCCGCCGCCGCCAGCGCCGTTGCCGTCACCGCCGCCATTGCCGTCACCATTGCCGTCACCATTGCCGCCGTTACCATCGCCGCCGTTACCATTACCTCCGTTACCATTGCCGCCATTGCCATTGCCGCCGTTGCCGTCGCCATCTCCGTTCCCGTTGCCGCCGCCATTACCGTTGCCGCCGCCATTGCCGTTGCCGTCGCCATTGCCGATTCCGCCGCCGTCGTCATCGGCACCGCGGTCGGTGGTCGTCGATTGCAGCGTGTTGCGAATGAGGGTCGTGGTCAAAGGCGGACATTGCGCCAGCTGCCTGGGGGAGAGGATCTCGACCCGGTTGAGGGCAATGCAGCAAAGCTCATAATTCGCCTCCGTCAGGGGGCTGCACTGCGCCGCTGACAGAATGGGGCGCTCGACCGCCTGGGCGTTCGCCGGGATCGCTGCCGTTGAAAGAAATCCAGCCGACATCAGCGCCAGGCCAGTGCTCGTAAAAAGGGTTTCTAGGGCTCTCATTTTTGCTCTCCATAATTTAGTATATGCTTAAATTACAAAATGGCAGGAATGTTCCCTGGGGGGCAGCGAATAGAGAGGATGGTGAGATGCGCGCGGCGCCGAGGCGGACAGGAAGCCGGTCGCGCAAATTATAGGCGTCGATCGTGTCCAGCAAGGAGCAGAAGTTGCCGCCGTTGCGGCGAAACGAGTTCATTCTCGACGAGCACGCGCCAGACAGCTTCGACCCTGTCGAGGCGATACGCTGAAAACACCCGACGATCCGTCAGGAACCGCTCTCACATCCTGGAACTGGAACGCCACCGCTTCCGCGTGGGCGAACATCGACCGCCCTCTGACGGTGGTCGAACCGTGTGAAATACCTTGAGCTAAAGGAAAAAGCGGAGTTTGAGGATGCGTTTTCGAAGGCGTTAAAGCTGAAACCTGCAACTGGTCTCGGTGCCCGAGCGATGTCGTCGAGCAAGAAGTCGGCGAAGTGAAGTAACTCCTAGATGGTCTCCCCACAAAGGGGAGATTGGGCTAGGCAAGCCTTCGCTGCTCTCCTTGGACTTCCTCGAATGAAGGGCGACGCTGGCCGAGGCAGGATATTCGGATGAACAGGATCGGCGGCCTGCCGCTTACCGGCCCGGCCGCCCCGTCTTCCCCTTCGTCCGCCCCTTGCGCCGCTTCTCCTCCGCCGGGTCCTCATAGGACCCGATGCCCGGCTTGGCACGGTTGAGAACCGGCTTTTCCGGGACCTTGCCGGCGACCGGCTTCTCGGTGCGGCCGACGGTCATCTCGTCCAGCGAATTCTTGCGGAACAGCGAGCGGCCATCGCCGGCGGGGATCGCGACATCGCGGCCCATCTCGTCGAGGTCGGGCTTGCGGAAGAGGGGGCGTTCCGTGTCGGTGCCCGGGCCCATGTCGTCGAGCGAGGGTTTGGCGAAGTAGGACGCGGTCTTTCCCTCCCCCGTGTGGGGAGGGTGGCCCGAAGGGTCGGGAGGGGCTTTGCCCGGTGTGCTTGTGGCGCCCTTGGTGCTCCGCTTTCCGCCTTCCTGATTCTTTGCCTCTTCGCGCGCCATCGGATCGTCCAGCACGGCGAGTTCCGCGGCCTTGAGGCGCTTGATCTCGTCGCGGATCCGGGCGGCGGTTTCGAAGTCGAGGTCGGCGGCGGCGTCGCGCATCTGTTTTTCGAGCGCATTGAGATGCGCCTGCAGATTGTTGCCGACGAGGTGGCCGGCCGCGGCGAAGCCCTTGCCGGCGACGCCGGAGATGTCGGCGCGGACGTGGTCGCGCTCGTAGACCGAATCGAGGATGTCGGAGATCTTCGCCTTCACCGATTCCGGCGTGATGCCATGCTCGGCATTATAGGCCATCTGCTTCTCGCGGCGCCGGCCGGTCTCCTCCATCGCCCGTTGCATCGAGCCGGTGATCGTGTCGGCATAGAGGATGACCTTGCCGTCGACGTTGCGGGCGGCGCGGCCGATCGTCTGGACGAGCGAGGTTTCCGAGCGCAGGAAACCCTCCTTGTCGGCGTCGAGGATGGCGACGAAGCCGCATTCGGGAATGTCGAGGCCCTCGCGCAGGAGGTTGATGCCGACCAGCACGTCGAAGGCGCCGAGCCGCAGGTCGCGGATGATCTCGATGCGCTCCAGCGTGTCGATATCGGAATGCATGTAGCGCACGCGGATGCCCTGTTCGTGCAGATATTCCGTCAGGTCCTCGGCCATGCGTTTGGTCAGAACGGTGACGAGCGTGCGGTAGCCAGCGGCCGCAGTGGCGCGGATCTCGCCGAGCACGTCGTCGACCTGAGTCTTGGCCGGGCGTACTTCGACCGGCGGGTCGATGAGGCCGGTCGGTCGGATCACCTGCTCGGCGAAAACGCCGCCGGACTGCTCCAGCTCCCAGCCGCCGGGGGTAGCCGAGACGGCGATCGTGTCCGGCCGCATCGCGTCCCATTCCTCGAAGCGCAAGGGCCTGTTGTCCATGCAGGAAGGCAGGCGGAAGCCGTATTCGGCCAGCGTCGCCTTGCGGCGGAAGTCGCCGCGATACATGCCGCCGATCTGCGGAATGGTGACGTGGCTCTCGTCGATGAAGATGATGGCGTTGTCCGGGATATATTCGAACAGCGTCGGCGGCGGCTCGCCGGGCTTGCGGCCGGTCAGGTAGCGCGAATAGTTCTCGATGCCCTGGCAGGAGCCGGTGGCTTCCAGCATTTCGAGATCATAGCGAGTACGCTGCTCCAGCCGCTGCGCCTCGAGCAGGCGGCCGGCCCTTTCCAGTTCCTCGAGCCGGAAGGCCAATTCCTCCTTGATCGCCTTGATGGCGGTGTTCAATGTCGGGCGCGGCGTCACATAGTGCGAGTTGGCGTAGATCTTCACCGATTTCAGGTCGCCGGTCTTCTGGCCGGTCAGCGGGTCGAACTCGGTGATCGCGTCGATCTCGTCGCCGAACATGGAGATGCGCCAGGCGGCATCCTCCAGGTGAGCGGGGAAGATCTCGATCGTGTCGCCGCGCACGCGGAATGAGCCGCGCTGGAAATCCATGTCGCGGCGCTTGTATTGCTGCGCCACCAGGTCGGCGAGCAATTGCCGCTGGTCGAGCCGGTCGCCGACATTCATCTGGAAGGTCATCGCCGTATAGGTCTCGACCGAGCCGATACCGTAGATGCAGGAGACCGAGGCGACGATGATGACGTCGTCGCGCTCGAGCAGCGAGCGCGTCGCCGAGTGGCGCATGCGGTCGATCTGCTCGTTGATCGAGGATTCCTTCTCGATATAGGTGTCGGAGCGCGGGACGTAGGCTTCCGGCTGATAGTAATCGTAATAGGAGACGAAATACTCGACCGCGTTGTCCGGGAAGAAGTTCTTGAACTCGGAATAGAGCTGGGCGGCGAGCGTCTTGTTCGGCGCGAGGATGACCGCGGGGCGCTGCGTGGCGTCGATCACCTTGGCCATGGTGAAGGTCTTGCCCGAGCCGGTAACGCCCAGAAGCACCTGGTTGCGTTCGCCGGAGGAGAGACCTTCGACGAGATCGCCGATCGCCGTCGGCTGGTCGCCGGCGGGCTCGTAGTCCGATTGCATGCGGATGGCAATGCCGCCCTCCGACTTGTCCGGCCGGTGCGGGCGGTGCGGCGTCCAGAGCTTTCCGTCCTTAAACAGCGGATTGCCGCTCTCGATCAGCCTGGCCAAGGCTTCGACCGTGGCGGTGACGCCGGAGCCTGCACTGAGCTTGTCCGCATCCTCCAGCGCGACATCGAGACCGGCGACCGGGTTGAGCCCGGCGGCGGCGCGGGTCTTCGGATCGGTCGAACCGCCCATCGAGGTACCGCGAGCGGATTTGGAAGCGGAAATCTCCACCTTCTTGCGGTGTTTGCCGGCCCTGGAGGCGACTTCACGCCGGTTCTCGAAAGTGGACGCTTCCGCCTCCGCCTCCAACTGCTTCACCCAGTCGGAGACGTTGCCTGAGAGCGGCGTGCCGGAAAGCGGCGCCTGTGGGGCTTCTTCGAAACCGCTCGGAGCCGGTGATTTCTTCGGAGACTTTTTGGGTTCCTGGGCCATGGCCGCGAATATGGAGAGACTCCGCTCGAAAGGGAAGGGGGAGGGAGTACAAAAGGGAAACGGTGCGATGGGTTTTCCGGGGTTTGCTGCACAGGCGTGAGGGAGGCAGGGATTGTGCCATCAAGTCCCTTGCCGCCGCTATTTCCGCTCGGCATCGTCCACGATGTCGATTCGCTTCCTCCCGAGGATTCCATGCCCTTCGCCATTAATGCCGCCTATGTCTGGCCGGTTCTGCTGCTGCTCGCTTCAAACGTGTTCATGACTTTCGCCTGGTATGGGCACCTGAAGTTCTCCCATTCGCCGCTCTACGTCGTCATCGTCGCGAGCTGGGGCATCGCCTTCTTCGAATATTGGCTGGCGGTGCCGGCCAACCGCATCGGTCACACCGTCTATTCGGCGGCGCAATTGAAGACGATGCAGGAGGTGATCACGCTCACCATCTTCGTCGTCTTCTCCGTCTTATGGCTGAAGGAGCCGATCGGCTGGCACCAGCTCATCGGCTTCGCGCTGATCGCGGCGGGGGCGTCGTTTATATTCAAGGGATGAGGGGTGAGGGCTGCGGTTTGCCCCTCATCCGCCCTCCCGGGCACCCTCTCCCCGCATGCGGGGAGAGGGCTAGGTGAGGGGCAATCCCAAGACGATGCAAGTGTGGAAAGCCCTATTCCTCAGGGACCGGCGTGGGTTTTCCGTTGCCATCGAGCGCCACCATCACGAAGATGGCGTCGGTGACCTTTTCCATCACATGCGAGAGATAGCGCTGTGCCCAGGCCTCGACCTTCAGCGTCATCGAGGTGCGGCCGACCGTGACGATATCCGTATAGATGCAGAGCGTGTCGCCGATCTTCACCGGCAGGGCGAAGGCCATTTCCTTGACGGCGGCGGTGACGACGCGGCCGCGGGCGCGCTCGGCGGCACGGATGCCGCAGGAGAGGTCCATCTGCGCCATCACCCACCCACCGAATATATCGCCGGCGGCATTGGCATCGCCCGGCATCGCCAGCGTACGCAAGGTCAGTTCGCCGTTCGGCTTGATCACTGCAGTCATTCCGCCAGTCTCCCTGTTTCACCCGGAGGTTTAGCGCAGGACCGCTGGCGCAGGAAGAGGCTCCGACTGCCGCGGCGTCCATCGCCGAATCGAAGTCGATCCTAATATTTTGGGGGTTTTGTTAGGATATTTGCAAAACCCTTCTTCTATCCTGCAGGCTCTGAGTGGGGGAACTTTCTCGTTGGAGGCACTAATGAAGAGATTTTCGATTGCCGCGCGTCTCTATGCGCTGGTGGCCGTTGCGCTGCTCGCCATGGCGGCCGCTCTGGTGTTCGGCCTGTTCGAGGCTGACAAGCAGCTGGTAGCCGAGCGCAAGGCGATGCTCGCGGCGATGAACGACAATGCGATCGCGATTTTCGAGTCCTATCACAAGCTCGAGGTCGCGGGGACGATGTCGCGCGAGGAAGCACAGCAGCGGGCGCTCGAAGCCATCAAGGCGATGCGCTACCAGGACAGCGGCTATTTCTGGGTCAACGACATGCATCCGACGATGGTGATGCATCCGATCAAGCCGGAACTGGATGGCAAGGACCTCTCCCAGAACAAGGATCCGCACGGGAAATTCCTGTTCGTCGAATTCGTCAAGACCGTCCAAGCCCAGGGCAAGGGCTTCGTCGATTACCACTGGCCGAAACCGGGCGCCGATGAGCCGGTGCTGAAATATTCGCATGTGGCCGGCTTCAAGCCGTGGGGCTGGGTGGTCGGCACCGGTGTCTATGCCGACGACCTCGCGGTGGTGTTCCGCAACGGAGCCCTGGAGGTGGTCGCGCTTCTCGCCGCGGCCGGACTGGTGACGATCGCCGCAGCTCTTGCAATCGTGCGCAGCGTCGTGCGTCCGGTCGGCCGGCTGATGACTTCGATGCGGGCGATCGCCGACGAGGACGTTTCCGCCGAAGTTCCGGAAACCGACCGCGGCGACGAGATCGGGCAGATGGCGAAGGTGCTCGTCGTCCTCCGTGATTCGGTCCGGGAGCGGCTGGATCTGCGCTCGCGTGAAGCGGAGCAGCAGGACCGGCTGGACGCCGAACGGCGCGGCAACGAGGAGCGCCAGCGCTCGACGGCCGCGGCGCAGGCCGAAGCGATGGACACGATCGGCGCGGCGCTGGAGCGGCTAGCTGCCGGCGACCTCACCGCCGAGGTCGCGCGCATCGCGCCGGAATACGGTAAGCTGAAGGACGACTTCAACGCGGCCGTCTCTGCGCTGCGCGACGTCGTCCGCGCCATCTCGCATTCGACCGAAGTGGTTTACGGCAGCGCCGGCGACATTTCCGAGGCGGCGAACAACCTGGCCCGCCGCACGGAGCAGCAGGCCGCCGCCCTGGAGGAAACCGCGGCCGCGCTCGACGAGATCACCTCGACCGTTCGCCACGCGTCCGACCGGGCGAACGAGGCTCGCGACATGGTCAACGAGACCAAGGCGAGCGCGGCGAAATCCGGCGGGATCGTGCGCAATGCCGTCGATGCCATGGGGCGGATCGAGAGCTCTTCCAGCCGCATCAGCCAGATCATCGGCGTCATCGACGAGATCGCCTTCCAGACGAACCTGCTCGCCCTTAATGCGGGCGTGGAGGCAGCGCGGGCCGGCGAGGCAGGGCGCGGCTTTGCGGTCGTCGCCCAGGAAGTGCGCGAACTCGCCCAGCGCTCGGCCGGTGCCGCCAAGGAGATCAAGGAACTGATCAACGCCTCGGTCCACGAGGTCGGTGCCGGCGTGGAACTCGTCCGCTCGACCGGCGACGCGCTGATGGAGATCGAAACGCTCGTCAACCGCGTGAACGAGCAGGTCGCCTCGATCGCCACGGCCGCCCGGGAACAGGCGACCGGCCTCCAGGAGGTCAACACGTCCGTCAACAGCATGGACCAGATGACGCAGCAGAATGCGGCTATGGTCGAGGAGACGACCGCCGCAAGTCAGATGCTGGCGCAGGAAAGCCGCGAGCTGAAGTCTCTTCTGCAGAAATTCCAGCTGCAGGAGCAGCCGCGACAGACGGGCTACGTCAAGGCCGCCTGACAAACGCTGCTGGCACGTTCGAAAATCCGGCCCGCGTTCGAAAGAACGCGGGCTTTTCGTTGGAGCCGAATTCGCAGGGAACCGGTTGCCGCGTTCCGTGTTCGGCTGGATTGCATCCAAAAGTTTTGACAGGATGCCAAGGGCAACCGGGCCGAGGACGAATTCGGTCTCTCGCCCCGCCGAGGAGGATACGATGTCGACCTTTGAACTTCTCGCGTCGCCGCGCGGTGCCGCCATTCTGCTGTCGCTCGGGCTTCTTTCCGCCTGCACGGTGGTGGTGGAGGAGCCGCGTCCCGGGCCAAGGCCGCTGCCGCAGGTTTGCACGATGGAATATGCCCCGGTTTGCGGCCAGCGCGGCGATCTGCTGCGCACCTTCCCCAATGCCTGCCACGCGCGTGTCGACGGCTTCCGTGTCGTGCATCGCGGCGCGTGCCGCGTGGATTTCCGTCCGGTGACGCCGCGGATATGCACCCGCGAATACGCGCCGGTCTGCGCCGTGCGGGGAAGGCGGATCGAGACCTTCGCCAATGCCTGCATGGCTCGGGTGGACGGGTTCCGGATCCTCTATCCCGGCGAATGCCGCTAGCGCGGGATAAGGAAAAGTGTGCTCGCTCTTCCGCCCGCATCCCGCGCCAACTTCTTGGAGTTGGACCCGCTTATGATTTAGGTCGATCCCACCTGAAATCATCGTGATCCAAGGGACGTCGCTTAAGACGGGCAGGATAGCGCAACCGGCGGGTGGGGGCGCAAGGCTTCGTTTACCCTGTTCGCATAAAGTCGGCCGGAAAGACAGTTTTCCGGCCGCGTGCCCGCATGGCGACATAGCCGGCGTTCACCTTCGGGCCGTGGGGCGCATCGGCGGAGCGCAGAGCCTCGCCACGGACGAAGGCGGCAATGGGTATGGCGTATGTTTCTCTTCTCCACCGGCCCTTCACGGCGCTGCTTCTCTCCGCTTCCCTTGTCGCCTGCACGACCGACATTCTTTCGCCGCCGGCGAGGATCGATTCGGATTCCAGGGTCGGCGCCATCAGGCCGAGCCGTGTGCTGCCCAATCCGGAGCAGGAACTGACCGCTGCCTATCCGGCGGCGCCGGTGCCGAGCTTCAGCGAGGCGTCGGATGCCGGATTGCCGGTCGATCCGGCTGGGCCTGGGGCGCTGCCGATGATCGACAGCGAGCCTGCGGCAACGATGACGGCGAGCGCCGGTCCGATGAGCATTCCGCCTGAAGGCGTGAATATGGATGCGATGCTCGGCGTCGAGCCGGTGGTCGGGCTTGCCGAGGAGCAATCCGACCAGATCGCCGAGGCCGCCACGGCGCAGCCGGTGGTGGGCGGAATCGGCGGGGATACTGTGCGCCAGCTCGGCGGACCGGCGGCACCGCCGGCCCCGCAACAGGCGGACCTTGGCTACGACCCCGACCTGCCGCCGCTGGCGCCGGCGCGGAGCTCGACCGGTTCCGTCGAGACGACGCGTTCCCCCGTAAAGCAGCGGGGGCCGCGGCGCATCGAGGAGCAGCAGGTCGCCTTCCTGCCGCGCGCCCGTAATCCGCTGGCGGCGCCGGACTATACTGGTCGGATGCCGGCCTCGGAAATTGCCTGCCGGCAGCAGTTGAAAAAGCTCGGCGTCGTCTACCGCGACCTCCCGCGCATCCATGACGGACCGTCCTGCGGCATTGACTATCCGGTCGAGCTCAGCGGCCTTTCCGGCAACATCGATGTGAAGCCGGCGGTGAAGCTAAACTGCCAGGTTACGGCGGCTTTTGCGAAGTGGGTGAAATATGAGCTCGCGCCGTCCTCGCGCTATCGCTACTGGTCGGGGGTCAAGACGATCCGGCCGCTCGGCGGCTATTCCTGCCGCACGATGAACTCGCGCCGGGGCAATCCGATGTCCGAGCATGCCCGCGGCAATGCGATCGACGTCGGCAAGTTCGTGCTGAAGAACGGCAAGAAGATCGATGTGCGCAAGAAAGGCCTCTTCGCCTTCCGCGAGCGTGGGCTCCTGAAGGCCGTGCGCGCCGATAGCTGCAAATATTTCAACACCGTGCTCGGCCCGGGTAGCGATCGGCACCACAAGGATCACTTCCACTTCGACTTGAGGACGCGCAAATCCGGTTACCGGCATTGCGATTAGTGCACCTGTGCAGCCGTCTTTGGGAACGATACGCATCAATACAAGGACATGAAGCGGGTTGCACGAGTACGTCGAGTAGCTTGACCGCGACGCGCTTTTGAGCGGACAAAAAAAGGCCGGCGGGGTGCGCGGGCCGAAAGGCCCGGAGCTTGTTACAGGGGAAGGCTCCGGTGCAAATCACGGGAGCGAGGTCGCTCCAGCGGCTCCAAAGTGATTGAAAAGCATCACCGTTTCATGACAGTGGTGGCGTTTCAAAACGGGCCACGTCCGTTGCCCGCTTCAGCGCCCTGGGATATTTCATGCCGCCGATTACGGAACTGATGATGTTCGCGCTGGCGCTGGCTGCGGCCGGCGTGGTTGCGGGTGTATTGGCCGGCCTGTTCGGCATCGGCGGCGGCGCGATCCTGGTGCCGGTCTTCTATCAGGTCTTCGGCCTTCTCGGCGTCGACGATGCAGTGAGGATGCATCTGTCCGTCGGCACGTCGCTCGCGATTATCGTGCCGACATCGGTGCGTTCCTTCCTGTCGCACTACCGGCGCGGGGTCGTCGACATCGATCTCTTGCGCAACTGGCTCGTCGCCGTGCCACTCGGCGCCATTCTCGCCACCGTGATAGCAGCCTATGTCAGCAGCGAAACGCTGCGGCTGATCTTTGCGGTGATCGCCCTTGCCATCGCCTTCCGGATGATCTTCAACCGGGCAAGCTGGCGCATCGGCGCGGATCTTCCGAATAATCCGGTCAAATGGCTGGTCGGCGTGGCGATCGGTGTTCTCTCCGGCCTTATGGGGGTCGGCGGCGGGGTGCTGAACAACACCTTCATGACCCTCTACAGCCGGCCGATCCACCAGGCGGTCGCGACTTCTTCCGGGGTCGGCGTACTGATCTCGATCCCGGGCCTGTTCGGCTATGTCTGGGCCGGTTGGGGCGAGGCGGGTCTGCCGCCGCTTTCGACGGGTTTCATCAATTGGATTGCCGTGGGGCTGATCATCCCGATCACGCTCCTGGTCGCGCCGGTTGGGGTGGCACTCGCCCATGCCATGGGCCGGCGCCAACTCGAGGCCGGCTTCGGCATCTTCATGACGCTGATCGCGTTCCGGTTCTTCTATAGCCTCTATGGCTGAGCAGGTTCCGCAAAAGTGTGTCACGGTTTTGCGATCAGAACCTGCGGCAAAACAAAGGAATCTAAGCAGGCATTCGTGGGGAAACCCGCGAATGCCTGCTTAGCGCACGGTGCCGAAAGCCGGCCCCGATTCTCGCAAGGCACGAATCATAGGCTCAATGCGGCTTTGCCTGCGCGCCGCTGCAACACCAATTTTGATCGCGGGTGGGCCAGCGGCCGTGCGATAATTCTTGCTTTCAGCGCTCCGTTACAGGCGCGGCGGTCAAATTGCCGCAGCCCCGCAACGGACTTGTTCAGGCAATCAATATACAATATATTTAATTGTATATTGATAACGTAAACGGAGGCACCAATGCCTGCAGCAACGACTTCGAGGCCGGATGTCAAAGGCTTTTACGAGGAGCGTACGGGCAGCATCCAATATGTGGTTTCGGATCCGCTGACCAAGCGCTGCGTCATCATCGACCCGGTGCTCGACTTCGACGAGAAGTCGGGCGCGACCGCGACGGTGCAGGCGGACCGGATCCTCGACTACGTGGCCGCAAAGGGGCTGACGGTCGAATGGATCCTCGATACCCATCCCCATGCCGACCACCTCTCGGCCGCCGCCTATCTGAAGGAAAAGACCGGTGCGCCGACCGGGATCGGTTCGGAGGTGGTGCGTGTTCAGAGGCTTTGGAAGGGCATCTATAATTTGCCCGAACTCGAAACGGACGGGTCGCAATGGGACCACCTCTTCGCCGACGGGGAGCGCTTTTCGGTCGGCTCGATCGGTGGGTACGTCATCTATTCGCCGGGTCACACGCTCGCCTCGATCACTTATGTGATCGGCGATGCCGCCTTCGTGCACGACACGATTTTCATGCCGGACAGCGGCACGGCGCGTGCGGATTTTCCCGGTGGCGATGCGCGGCAATTGTGGCGCTCGATCAGCAGGATCCTTGCCCTGCCGGAGGAAACCCGCCTCTTCACCGGGCATGATTATCAGCCGGACGGCCGCGAGGCGCGCTGGGAGAGCACGGTCGGCGAGGAGAAGCGCTCCAATCCGCATCTTGCCGGCATGAACGAAGATGGCTTCGTGGAATTGCGCGAGGCGCGCGACAAGACGCTGCCGATGCCTAAGCTGATCCTGCATGCGCTGCTGGTGAATATACGCGCCGGACGCCTGCCGGAACCGGAGTCGAACGGTGCCCGCTATCTGAAGTTTCCCCTCAACGCGCTGCAGGGCGCGGCATGGGACTGAAAGGAGTAAGCATGGCACGTGTGATGAAGATCCCGGATATCCCTCCGGACATGGGCGAGCGGGCAGGCGAGGCGGCGACGCTCCTGAAGACGCTCGCCAACCACAATCGGCTGATGATCGTCTGCACGCTGGTGGAAGGCGAGTATTCGGTCAGCCAACTGGAAGAGATGCTCGGCATTCATCAGCCGACGCTTTCGCAGCAACTGACGGTGCTGCGCGAGGCCGGCTTCGTGGCAACGCGGCGTGACGCCAAGCATGTCTTCTACCGGCTGACGGACGACAAGGCCGCGCGGCTGGTGATGGCGCTCTACGACATCTTCTGCGGTGAGGACAGGAAATGATGGCGACCTATGCCAGCGGATTGCTGGGTGGAATGTTGATCGGACTCTCGGCCGTGGTTCTCGTTCTGGCAAACGGCCGGGTTGCGGGCGTCAGCGGCATTGCCGGACGTCTGTTGCAGGGTGTGCAGACGGCGACCGGCACCGCCTTTGTCATCGGATTGAGCCTGGGGCCGGTTCTCTACCGCCTGGTCCTCGGCGAGTGGCCCCCGGTCGTACTGGCGGCGTCCTGGCCGATCGTCGTCGCGGGCGGGTTGCTGGTCGGCTACGGATCGCGCATGGGCTCCGGCTGCACCAGCGGCCACGGCGTCGTCGGTCTCGCCCGGCTTTCGCGCCGGTCCATGGCGGCGGTCGGCACCTTCATGGCCACGGCAGTCGCAACGGTCTACCTGATGGGGTTTTTCCAATGAACAGGAACGCAGTCTATCGCGTTGCCGCGGCCCTCGCCTCGGGCGTGATTTTCGGTCTCGGTCTTTCGATTTCGGGAATGCTGAACCCGGCCCGCGTGCGCGGCTTTCTCGACATAACCCGCGACTGGGATCCGACGCTCGCCTTCGTGCTCGGGGGCGCCGTGATCGTATCGGCGGCCGGCCTGGCGCTGGTGCGCCGTATGCCAAGGCCGCTTCTCGATGATCGGTTCTACCTGCCGGAGACGCGGGTGATCGACCGGCGACTCATCGTCGGCTCGGCGATCTTCGGCGTCGGCTGGGGCATGGTCGGGCTCTGCCCGGGGCCGGCATTGGCATCGCTGTCGCTCGGTCTTCCGGCGACGGTCCTCTTCGTCGCAGCAATGTTCGCCGGAATGGCAGCGCATGATCGTCTGCAGGGAGCGCGGCCGTGGCAGCGGGTATGATGGCGGCCATCGCCTCCGGAGGGCTTGTCGGGTTTTCGCTGGGACTGCTCGGGGGCGGGGGCTCGATCCTCGCCGTGCCGCTCCTCATCTACGTGGTCGGCGTCGGCGGAACGCATGTGGCGATCGGCACGAGCGCTCTTGCCGTTTCGGCGAGCGCGCTGGCGAACTTTGCCGGTCACGCGCGAGCCGGACACGTTTGGTGGCGCTGCGCCATTGTTTTCGCTCTCGTCGGCACAGTGGGCGCGCTTGTCGCATCCTCCGTGGCCAAGACGGTCGACGGCGAAAAGCTGCTCTTCCTCTTCGGTCTCGTCATGGTCGCTGTCGGCCTCGCCATGCTGTGGCCGCGGCGCGCGGCGAAGGCTGAGCCGCGTCCGGTCGATGCGCGTATGTGCTGGCTGACGGCGGCCGTGGCTCTGGCGACGGGCGCGCTCTCCGGCTTCTTCGGCATAGGCGGCGGTCTCCTGATCGTGCCGGGGCTGATTGCCGCGACCGGAATGCCGATGATCAATGCGATCGGCTCGTCGCTTCTTGCGATCAGCGCCTTCGGCCTGGCGACGGCGCTGAATTATGCCGCGTCCGGCTTCGTGAATTGGACGGTTGCCGCGGAATTCATCGGCGGCGGCGTTCTCGGCGGTGCTGCCGGCATCATGGCGGCCCGGCGGATGTCGTCGCGCAAGGGCGTTCTCAACCGCCTTTTCGCGGTACTGGTATTGTGCGTTGCCGGTTACGTTCTGCTGAAGGGCACGGGCGCTGCCTGATACGTTGACGGAGCGTCACCGCAAAATTTGCCCGGGACGGGCTGAAAATCTGCGTGAATCGGCCCATATAGAAGCGGCACTCCCACCGTTTCCGGATCCGTTTCATGGCGCCTATTGTTTCCGTTTCGAACCTTTCGAAAACCTATGCTTCCGGCTTTCAGGCGCTGAAAGGCGTCAGCCTCGACATTGAAGAGGGTGAAATTCTGGCTTTGCTCGGACCGAACGGTGCCGGCAAGACGACCCTGATCTCGATCATCTGCGGCATCGTCAATCCAAGCGGAGGCAAGGTGGCCGTCAATGGCTTCGATGTGGTGCGCGACTTCCGCCAGACGCGGGCGATGATCGGGCTGGTGCCGCAGGAATTGACGACGGACGCCTTCGAGACCGTATGGAACACCGTTTCCTTCTCGCGCGGGCTCCACGGCAAGAAGCCCGATCCCGTCCATATCGAAAAGGTGCTGAAGGATCTGTCGCTATGGGACAAGAAGGACAACATGCTGCGCGAACTCTCGGGCGGCATGAAGCGGCGCGTGCTGATCGCCAAGGCGCTGTCGCACGAGCCGCGCGTGCTCTTCCTAGACGAGCCGACCGCCGGCGTCGACGTCAGCCTGCGCAAGAGCATGTGGGAGGTCGTGGAAAGGTTGCGTGCCTCGGGCGTGACCATCATTCTGACGACGCACTACATCGAGGAGGCGGAGGAGATCGCCGACCGCATCGCGGTCATCAATGGTGGCGAGATCCTGCTGGTGGAAGAGAAGGCGGCGCTGATGACGAAGCTCGGCCGCAAGCAATTGCGGGTCGATCTCGCGCAGCCGATCGACGAGGTCCCCGAAACGCTGTCGTCCTACAGTCTATCGCTCCGGGAAAATGGACAGTGCCTGATCTACGACTATGACACCAGCGCCGAGCGGACCGGAATCACCGCCTTGCTGGCGGCGCTTTCGGAGGCCGGCATCAGGCTCCGGGATATTTCGACGCGCCAGAGTTCGCTCGAGGATATTTTCGTGGAGATCGTGGAGGCGGGGCAATGAATTTCGAGGCGGTCAAGTCCATCTATTTCTTCGAGATGGCGCGAACGCGCCGCACGCTGCTGCAGAGCGTGGTGTCGCCGGTCATTTCCACATCGCTCTATTTCATCGTCTTCGGTGCCGCGATCGGGGAACGGATCCAGCAGATCGACGGCGTCTCCTACGGGGCCTTCATCACGCCCGGCCTGATGATGCTGACGCTCCTCACTCAATGCGTCGGCAACGGTTCCTTCGGCATCTATTTCCCCAAATTCACCGGCACGATCTACGAGGTCCTGTCCTCGCCGATCTCCATGATCGAAATCGTGCTCGGTTATGTCGGAGCGGCGGCTACCAAGGGGCTGATGATCGGCACGATCATTCTTGCGACTGCATCCCTCTTCGTCGACCTCAGTATCGCCCATCCGTTCGCCATGCTGTTTTTCTTCGTGCTGACGGCGATAACCTTCAGCCTCTTCGGCTTCATCATCGGCATCTGGGCGAAGGATTTCGAGCAGTTGAACCTCATCCCGATGCTGGTCGTGCCGCCGCTCGTCTTTCTCGGCGGCAGCTTCTACTCGATCGACATGCTGCCGCCCTTCTGGCAGGCCGTCAGCCACTTGAACCCGGTGCTCTACCTCATCAGTGGCTTCCGCTGGAGCTTTTTCGAAGTCTCCGACGTCAGCCCGCTCGCGAGCGCGGCGATCATTCTCACGTTCCTGGCGCTTTGCCTATCGGTTCTGACCTGGATCTTCCGGACGGGCTACAGGCTCAGGAGTTGAGGGCTGCCAATGCGGTGGGCCACGGGATCACGCGCCGATCTTCTCTTTAGAAGAGCCCGGTCATGAGCCGCCGGTATTCCGCTTCCGGCTTGCCGTAGGCGTCCCGTGCGAATTCTTCGAGGGCCGGACGGTTCCGGATGATGATTTGCCCCCGCAAAGAGCGAATGAAGCCGTTTCCCTCAAGAATGTGCAATGATGTCGTGACACTCGGGCGGCGGACCGCCAGCATCAGCGAGATGAATTCGTGCGTGAGCGGGATCTGGTCGCCGGGCACCCGGTCGTGGCACATGAGTATCCAGCGGGCGAGCCTCTCATCGACTCCATGCACCGCGTTTGAGATCGCCGTGTAAGTGAGCTGGATCGAGAAGGCCTCAATGGACCGGATCATCACACGATTGAAGTTCCTGTTGTGCTCTATTCCCCGGCGGAACGATGCGAAATCCATCCTGTAGGCATCCCCTCCAATTTGCATGATCACATCATGCATGCTGAGCTCCACGCCTGTGGCAGCGGAGGTCGGAACATATCCTTCGCTGCCGAAGATGCCGGCCTCGGCCTTGTTGCCCTCGGGCGTGGTGGCAACAAGCGAGCCAATTCCGGAAGTGAGATAGTAGATATGATCGATGGGTTCACCCGCCTTTGCCAGAAGCGTTCCGCGCGGCAGATCGACATATTCGAGATCGGATGCGATCTGGCTGTAGTCGCCCGCGGGAAGCATTGCCAACAGCTGATTGCGCGTTGGGCTCGGGAAAGACAGAGCCATCAGTTTTGCCCCTTCTGGAGCGAGGACCAGTTGCTCCTCTATCGCCCGCGGCTGGTCGCGAGGCGATGTTTCACAATAGCATGATTGCGGGTCGCCGCCGATCCCTTGCAACCGGGCTGCAGTTGCAGCTCCTGATCGACGGCCTTTCCATGATCACGATGCCGGTTCGTACGGTATTTGACGCTTGATGCGAGAAACTCCTGAAAGACTCGCCATTTTGCCGAAGCGGCGTAGAGTGACCGTGCTACCAGCCCGGTAGCGGCCCATAAGGAGATGGGATGATAGCCGCTCAAGATTTCACGTTCGATCCGATCGGTCCCAGTGAGCTCGAGCTGATCGATAAAATTTTCCAGGTGGAACTGCAGGTGCGGACGATCTCACGCGAGTGCGATGAAGCCGAAACGCTCGCTGCAAGGCTGATCCACGCCTATCAGTGTGGAGTTCGCAACGCCGATGCTTTGGGCGCCCTGGCGAGGTCGACCCGTCACCACCGCACCGGCTAATTGTGACCCCTACAGCCGTTGGCATCAGTCCCTCAGCCGCAACTCGTCACTTCGCATTTGCAGGAAGTCGAGACTGGAGAGGAAGCTCATGCCGAGCAGGCTGCGGTCGAGCCTGCCCTCGGACGCCACCATGGCGCGGACATTCCTTCGCACGATCGGGCCGATCGCGACTTCCGACAGAACCACCGGGGCGGCACGCGCAGGTCCGTTCGCCGTCATCACCGTGACCGTATAGGCGAGATTTTCCGGATCGAGGCCGATCCTTTCGGCGTCCCGGTAGGTGAGCGCGATGCTGCTTGCACCGGTGTCGACGATCATGTTGACGGGTTCGCCGTTGACCGTCGTGTCGGCCTGGAAATGGCCGTCGATGCGCTTCTGGAGAACGACTTCAACCTGGTCCTCGCTGTCCGTGACCACCATGGTCCGGCCGGGGATCAGGCCGGACAGAACCCGATCGCCGAAGGACTGCAGCTCGAAGCGGTAGACATAGGCCGAGACGAGCGCCAGGATGATGAGGATCCAGATGGCTATCAGGCGCATCGCCTCGCCGAAGTGCTGCCGGCCGCGCAGCACGGCGGCGCTGAGCAGCGTCGCCAGAGCCGCCAAGGCAACAAGCCGGCCGAAGTCGTCATTGTTCATGCCAAGCGTCTGGCCGCTATCGTGATTGAAGATCAGGAGGGCGAGGCCGATGGCCAGGATGGCCAGCAGAAGTGTCAGACGGTTCATGCGCCGTTTCGTTCCCGCGCCAGCCGCGAGCGGCGCGTTTCGCGCCGCGGCTTGCGCTCCACGGTTTCCAGTCGCGCCGGGAGCGTCTGCATGATGCCGTGCCGCTCGGCGTCGGTATAGAGCGTCCAGGAGCCGATTTCGTCGCGCGTGCGTCCGCAGCCGAAGCAGTAGCCGGTTCTGTCGTCGATTGCGCAGACGAGAATGCAGGGAGATTCCATGGCCTTGGCTTGCTCTCCTTCGTTTCCTTGAAATTATATCAGTGTTTCAGATCGCCAGCGCAAGAGCGCCGAGAAGAACGATCTCCGCCAATTGCTGGGTGGCGCCGATCGTGTCGCCGGTATGGCCGCCGAGCTTGCGCGCCACGATCCTGCCGAAGGCGGGCACGACGAGGGCGAAAGCGGCAAGCGCAAGCAGTACCGCCAAGAACGGAATGCCGGCTGCGAAATACATCGGAAGAGCGAAAACCGGTCCGGAGCCGAGCGCCATTGCTGTTGCCTGCGCTTCGGGAATGCCGGCCGAGGCGGCAACGCCGTCGCGTCGCGCGGGCGGCAGGCGCGACCAGTGCCAGACCATGGCCGTGCGGCTGAGCGCGGCGGTGCCGAGGAGCGCAAGCGCCGCCCCGCTGGGCGACAGCAGCGGCAGGAAGGAGGCAAGCGCCGAGACGCGAAGGCCGAAGGAGAGGATGAGCGCCACCGCGCCATAGGTGCCGACCCGACTGTCCTTCATGATCGCCAATGCGCTTTCCCGATCGCGGCCGCCGCCGAGGCCATCGGCCGTATCTCCAAGCCCGTCCTCATGCAGCGCCCCGGTGACGAGCACCTGAACGCCGACGAGGAGGAACGCCGCAAAGAGGGCGTTTGCCTGCAGCAATACCAGCACTGCTGCGACAAGGGCAGCAGGGAGGGCGATCAGCATTCCGGCAAGCGGGAAGGTTCTCACAGCGCGGCCCAGCCGGCCGTCGTGCCCGACGAAATGGCGGTTCGGCATCGGCACACGGCTCAAGAAGGCCAATGCTCGTGCCAAGTCGTCGCAAAGGTCGCCAAGTCTGGTCATTGCCCCTCCCAGGGACCCGTCGGATCGTGCCGAATCGCCCGTCCTTTGCCGGATCATGCTCCGGCGACGGCGTCTGGCGCAAATGCCGTTGCCGGAAAAGCCCGGAGCCTCTATGAGGTGCGCCTGACATAGCTTCGGACATGCAAGGATTCCACATGAGTGCCAGCGGCCTGCCGTTTGATGATTTCCGCGAATTGTTGCGCAACCTGCCGGGACCGGACACGACGGCGCTCGTGGCGGCGCGCGAGCGGGATGCGCAGCTGACGAAACCGCCGGGCGCGCTTGGTCGACTCGAGGAAATCGCCTTCTGGCTCGCCGCCTGGACGGGCCGTTCCCCGGCCGTCAATCGGCCGCTGGTCGCGATCTTTGCCGGCAATCACGGCGTCACAAGGCAGGGCGTGACGCCGTTTCCGTCATCCGTGACGGCGCAGATGGTCGAGAATTTCGCTGCCGGCGGCGCGGCCATCAATCAGATCTGCATCAGTCATGATCTCGGTTTGAAGGTCTTCGACCTGGCGCTGGAATATCCGACCGGTGACATCACCGAAGAGGCGGCGCTTTCCGAGCGCGATTGCGCCGCGACCATGGCCTTCGGCATGGAGGCGATCGCCGGCGGCACGGACCTGCTTTGCATCGGCGAGATGGGCATCGGCAACACGACGATTGCCGCCGCCATCAATCTCGGCCTCTATGGTGGCAGTGCGGAGGAGTGGGTGGGACCGGGTACCGGCTCGGACGGAGAGATCCTGCAGCGCAAGGTCGCGGCGGTCGAGAGGGCTGTGGCACTCCACCGCGACCATCTCTCCGATCCGCTCGAACTGTTGCGCCGGCTCGGCGGACGGGAGATCGCGGCCATGGCGGGCGCCATCCTCGCCGCGCGCATGCAGAAGGTTCCGGTGATCATCGACGGCTATGTCGCCACGGCCGCGGCGGCCGTCCTCAAGGCGGCCAACCCGTCGGCGCTCGACCATTGCCTGATCGGCCATGTGTCGGCGGAACCCGGGCACATCCGCGCCATCGAGAAACTCGGCAAGACGCCGCTGCTCGCGCTCGGCATGCGGCTTGGCGAGGGCACGGGCGCGGCACTCGCCGCCGGCATCGTCAAGGCGGCTGCGGCTTGCCATGGCGGCATGGCGACCTTCGCGCAGGCCGGCGTCAGCAACAAGAGCTGACATCCGGGCGTTTCTGTCGATCGGCTGTCGGCCATGCTATGCTGGCCACCCGGATGGCTTGATGCGAGGCGCCTTCTCGCCTATCCGGGAGCGGCACCGACCAGGAGAATGCCGCCTCGCATTCATTCATCGGAAGGTTCTGACCCCAGAGTTTTGAAGCTCGTCGAGACGAAATGGACGCCAAGAATACCACCCCCCAGAGCGGCCCGACCGGCCGCGTTCACAAGCACACCGGCGTCCGGCATCTCTTTGCCGCGGCCAGCTATTCGCTCGGCGGCGCGAAGCGGCTGATCGGCGAGGCGGCCTTCCGGCACGAGCTCATCGCCTTTGCCGCTGCCATGGTCGCTTTCGTCATCGCCGGTGCGAATCTCTTTCAATACGTCGCGATGGCGATCCTGTTCCTGCTGATGATGGCCTTCGAGGCGATCAATACGGCAATCGAGGAGATCGTCGACCGCGTTTCGCCCGAAATCTCGGAAATGGGCAAGCACGCCAAGGACCTCGGCTCCTTCGCCTGCCTCTGTCTGATCGTGGCCAATGCCACCTATGCCTTTTACGTGGTGTTTTTGGCTCGGCTCCTGGGCTGACATGGCGCCTGCAGCAGCGAGGCGGCTCCTCCGAAGGCATTCGCTTTGAGCTCGTTAGGGGTCGCGTCGAGGCGCTGGCGACGCAGGCGGACGGCCGATCCGCAGTTTCGAAGAATTACACCCACCTTTGCGCGTTTGAAAAGACGCGGCGCGCTGTGTGGGACCGGGGACCGGAAACCTAATCAAAAAGTACGTCCCGTTTGCCGCGCGGCTGAAGCCGCACTGGCGAAGCCTTGATGCTTCCTGGGGAGTGTCGCGCGGCGAGGCAACACGCAACTGAAATTCCGATTGCGATTTGCCACCAGTTTTGGTAACCCAAAACTGGTTGCAAAATGAATGCAGAGGCTGTCAATGCCCAAGGTGATCGTTTCGGGACTTTCTGTTTCGATAGACGGGTTTGCTGCCGGTCCGCAACAAAGCCTTCATGACCCGCTCGGGATCAGGGGGCTCGAACTGCATGAATGGTTCTTCGAAAACAAGCAAAACCCGGCCATGACTGGGGCGACGGCCATTTCTGCACAAGTAGATGAGCGCGTTGCGCAAAGGGCAATGGATGGATTCGGTTCGTTTGTTCTGGGGAGGAACATGTTCGGTCCGAACCGGGGAGAATGGGGTGATGACAGCTGGAAGGGGTGGTGGGGTGACGATCCACCCTGGCGCGCGCCGACCTTCATCCTCACACACTTCCCGCGCCCTCCGATCGAAATGGAAGGCGGCACCACGTTCTATTTTGTCACCACCGGAATATTCGAAGCCCTGGAACGAGCGAAAAAGGCCGCTGGAGCAAAGAATGTAAAAATCGGGGGCGGGGTCTCAACGGTTCGCCAGTATGTAAAGGCCGGTCTGGTTGACGAACTACAGCTTTCAATCTCGCCTACTTTCCTTGGGCAAGGTGAATCCTTGTTTCCAGGACTAGATTTTCCCGCGCTAGGATTCTCGATCGTCGAACGGGCAATTGGAGCCCATGCAATGCATATAACTCTTTCAAAGAACTGTTGAAGTTAATCTCGCTTTGCGCGTCTCATAAGACGCGCGGCGCTGTAGGACGTATGAGCAAACATCCCGCTCCGCTTCAGTCAACAGAATTGTTTCCATTTAAGGCTCTACGCGAAGCTCCTGCGCCGGCGGGCGGGCGCGGGGGCGTCCTCGACCGGCGGCAGACTCTGCAGCACGCGGCGAGGCGGCAGTATGGCGATCGCCTCGGTGCCTTCGCGAAGCCTGGAGCGAAGGATGAACTGGCCGTTGTGCTTGGCGAGGATCGCCTGAACGATCGGCAGGCCGAGGCCTGTGCCCTGCTCGGCGCTCTTGATTGCGATGGAGCCTTGCCCGAAGGCGGAGAGGACGATCGGGATTTCCTCCTCGGGAATGCCGGGACCGTTGTCCTTGATCGAGATGTACTGGCCGCCGCCGGCGGTCCAGCCACTCTTGACGGTGATCTCGCCGCCGGCGGGCGTGAACTTCACCGCATTCGACAGGAGGTTCAGCGTCACCTGGCGCATCGCCTTTTCATCGATCCAGACGGAGGGCATGCCCTGCTCGAACTGCTCGCTGATCGTGATGTTCTTTCCGCGCGCGCGCAGTTGCACCATGCCGATGCAGTCTTCGGCGATCTCGACCAGGTTCACCGCCTCCTCATTGAGCTCGTACTTGCCGGCCTCGATCCGGGACAGGTCGAGGATCTCGTTGATGAGGTTCAAGAGATGTTCGCCCGAGCGGTGGATATCGACCGTGTATTCCTTGTAGGTCGGATTGTTGAGCGGCCCCAGAACCTCGCTCGACATGACCTCGGAGAAGCCGAGGATGGCGTTAAGCGGGGTGCGCAGCTCGTGCGACATGGATGCGAGAAAGCGGGACTTGGCGAGGTTGGCTTCTTCCGCCCGCCGGCGCGCCTCGTCCGACATCGATTTCGCCACCTCGAGCTCGGCGATCAGGTCGTCCTTTTCCGACTGCACCGAGAGGATATGGACGTTGGCGCGATTCATGCGACCGGTCATGAAGACGAGAAAGGCGAGCGACAGCGACAGCATGCCGGTCAGGCCGATATGGACAGGGTTGCCGCCGGTCAAAGAAGTGACGGCAAGTGCGACGATGACCGGCGTGAAGGTGTAGACCAGGGCATTGCGCAAGAGGAATGTGCCGATCGCCGTGGCTGCGAGCGCGATGAACAGACCCGTGCCCTGGAAAAGGGCGAAGCTGACGCCTCCGCAGGCGTCGCAGTCCCGAAGCGCGAAGATCGCCCAGCAGAACCCCATCAGGACTTGACCGCCGAGGAAGCGGCGGCGCCAGGTTGTGACCTTCTCGGTTCCGATATTGTCGCGCTTGGCCTTGCGCGCCAGGAAGACGGTGACCGCGTGGGCCGAAAGCGCCATCAGCGCCCATAAGAGAATGCTTCTGTCACCCGAAAGATAGATGCCGGTGGCCGCGATCAGGACGATGAGCACCGGAAGGGCGATCGCTCCGTAAAGGACGGAGTCGATGTGGAGCAGGAGCATTTCGCGGTCGAAGCCGGAGGGTGCGGACGAACCGGTCTGCAGCCGTTGCCGCGTCGCGCGAACGGTTCTCGAAACCGTCTTGTTTCGATGGGCGCGCGATTTGTCGACGATGATCTTATCGGTCGATGTGCTGACGGCGATGCTCATGCTCGGATTCGAGGATTGCGTGTGGCTTGCAGTCTAGGGCGCAATCCTTAAGAAGTTGCTGCCCGGTATGAAGGATTCGAAAACCATTGTGGCGCGATTGCGTTTTCGGCTCGGCATGGAGAATGGCGATGACGGTGCGGAACGAGGAGGCCTTCGCTTGAGGATAGGACGCGGCAGGTTCGGCGCGGTGGGCAGCCCCAGGCGAAATCCCGGCCGGCGCTTCGACTTCGGCCGTTCGGCGGGCCGGACCGGGCGCAGCCGGGATCCGCAAGGACGCGGCAGCCTGATCGGCGGCTGGCTGTTCCTCCTTGTGTTGAGTATCGGCGCCTATTTCGCCTCCCGTCTCCCGCCGCCGGAAAAGCCCATGACCGGAGAACTGCAGGGTGCGGCCATCGCGAGCGATGGCGACAGCCTGCGGCTCGACGGCCGGCGCGTTCGGATCGAGGGCATCGACGCGCCGGAGATCGGCCAGAGCTGCCGGCGCGGGGAGGATGCCTGGGACTGCGGCGCGGAGGCGCGCCGGCGGCTGGCGTCATTGGTCGAAGGCGCAACAACGCGCTGCCGCCTGCATGGGCGCGATCGCTATGGCCGCGAGCTCGGCATCTGCGAAAGCGGAGGACGCGACGTCGGCCGAGCAATGGTTCTCTCGGGCCTGGCGGTCAGCTATGGCCTTTACCGCGCAGAGGAAGAGACGGCACGAGAGCGGCAGGCCGGGTTGTGGAGCGGGGATTTCGTCCGGCCGCAGGAATGGCGCCGCACCAATGGCGAACCGGCGGAGACGCCGCACCGCGCCGGCGATTTGCTGGAACTCATCGCGCAATGGATCGAGAATGAAGTCCGCATGATGGCAGAGAGGATCATCGGTGGCGGATAGCGTAGAGGATCGGCTGCAGGCGTTGCGCGCCGCTATCGCCGCCTGCCGAGTCTGCCGGGACGACCCAGCGCGGGGCCTCGCGCATCGGCTGCCGCATGAACCGCGGCCGGTGACCGTCCTTTCTGCCTCCGCGCGCATCCTGATTGCCGGCCAGGCACCCGGCCTTCGGGTGCATGAATCCGGCCTGCCTTTCAACGACGCCTCCGGCGACCGGCTGCGGCAATGGCTCGCCGTCGATCGCGCCGCCTTTTACGCCCCGCAGAATTTCGCGATCGTGCCGATGGGGTTCTGCTTTCCGGGCTATGACAGCCATGGTAGCGATCTGCCGCCGCGCGGCGAGTGTGCGCCGCTCTGGCGGCGGCGGGTGGTGGAGGCGATGCCGCAGATCGAATTGGTGCTTGCCGTCGGCCATTACGCGCAGCGCTGGCATCTCGGGCCCGACTGTCCGAAATCGATGAGCGAGACCGTCGGCAACTGGCAGCATTACGTCCGGCGCAATTCGGGCAGCGCCATATTGCCGCTGCCGCATCCGAGCTGGCGCAATACGGGCTGGTTGCGCCGAAATCCCTGGTTCGAGGCCGACCTGCTGCCCTTCCTGCGCGAGCGGGTGAGGGCGCTCATCGCCTGAAACAATTTTCTTTATCTTCACCAATTTCGCGCTATAGAAGGAAAAATATTCGAGAGGATTTTCCATGGACCGTCTGGACCGCAAAATCCTGCGCCTTTTGCAGGAGGACTCGACTTTGGCCGTTGCCGACCTTGCCAAGAAGGTCGGTCTCTCGACGACCCCCTGCTGGCGTCGGATCCAGAAGATGGAAGAGGATGGCGTCATCCGCCGGCGCGTGGCGCTCCTCGATCCCGTGAAGGTCAATACGAAGGTCACGGTGTTCGTTTCGGTCCGCACCAATTCCCATTCCATGGAGTGGCTGCGCCGCTTCGCCGAAGTGGTCGCCGATTTTCCGGAAGTGGTGGAGTTCTACCGCATGAGCGGCGATGTGGACTACCTGCTGCGCGTGGTGGTTCCGGATATCGCGGCCTATGACGCCTTTTACAAGCGATTGATCGCGAAGATCGAGATCCGCGATGTCTCCTCTGCCTTCGCCATGGAGCAGATCAAATACACGACCCAATTGCCGCTCGACTACATGGTCATCGATCAGGCGAAGTCGGGCGAGGAATAGGTCATCCAAAGTTCAGGAGGCGCTGCAGGTTCTTTCGACAGTACCTTGATCTTGCTGGGACTTTCCGAACTCCAATCGCACGCGGAATTTACCTGGAGAGACGGAACCGACTTCGGGTCTTCTCGCTCGTCAGTTCCCGCACGGCATCCTTTCCGATCCATCGCGCCGTGCGATCTTCGCTTGCGGCGAGTTTTTCCGCGATTGCCAATGCAGGTCCATGGCAACCGGCGCTCCGCTTCCCGACCTGCCTCAGCGCCCAATTGACACTCTTCTTGACGAAGTTGCGCCCGTCACTGGCATGGGCCTCGATGAGTGGCAGCCAGGCAAGGATCGTGGCATCGGGCTCCTTCTTGCGGTGAACGGCGGCGGTGGCGATCATCGCAAAGGCAATGCGGCGAACGAATTCGCGCTCTTCGGCCGCGCATTCAGGGATCAGCACCTGTTCCAGCCGAGCGGCGACGAGAAGGCCGGCAAGCGTATCGACGACTTCCCAGGAGTTGCAATCGGCGACCCAGCGGCGCGCTTCGGGGAGCGCCATGGCGTCGGGACCGGCGGTATAGGCCGCAAGGATGCGCGCCTCGCGGATTCCGGATTGCCAGAGCTCGATCGCGCGGCTGTGATCTTTCTTCACCTGCCTGGCCATATGACGAAGGGCGACGCTCGAAACGCCAAGCGCCGCCCCCGTCTCGATGCCGAAGCGGGCCATGCCCGCAATATTTTCGGCCGAGCCGGCGGCGCGGAGATGAGCAATGATTTCTTCAGCCGAAGACGTCGGCGCGAGGGTCATTTTTCCAGGCGGGCAAGCAGGGACGACGTGTCCCAACGATTGCCGCCCAGCGCCTGGACATCCGCGTAGAACTGGTCGACCAGGGCCGTGACGGGAAGCTTGGCTCCGTTGCGCCGGGCTTCGGCCAGCACGATATCGAGGTCTTTGCGCATCCAGTCCACGGCGAAGCCGAAATCGTATTTGCCGGCATTCATCGTCTTGTGACGGTTCTCCATCTGCCAGGAGCCGGCCGCTCCCTTGGAGATGACCTCGATCACCTTCTCGATGTCGAGCCCCGCCTTCTTGCCGAAATGGATACCTTCGGCGAGCCCCTGGACGAGGCCGGCGATGCAGATCTGGTTGATCATCTTGGTCAGTTGGCCGGAGCCTGCAGGTCCCATCAGGCCGACCATGCGGGCATAGGCCTCGATGACGGGCTTTGCCTTTTCAAAGACCTCCTCATCGCCGCCGCACATCACCGTGAGTACGCCGTTCTCGGCGCCCGCCTGACCGCCGGAAACCGGTGCGTCGATGAAATGCGCGCCCTTGGCGCGCGCGGCGGCATCAAGCTCGCGGGCGACTTCGGCGGAGGCCGTCGTGTTGTCGATGAAGATTGCGCCGGCCCCGATCGTCTCGAAGGCACCATGGTCTCCGGTTGTGACCGACCGCAGGTCGTCGTCATTGCCGACACAGGCGAATATGAACTCCTGATCCTTGGCGGCTTCGGCAGGAGTCGCCGCCGCGCGTCCCCCGAATTCGGCCGCCCACCTTTCCGCCTTGGCGGCGGTGCGGTTGTAGACCGTCACCTCATGTCCGCCGCGGAGCTTGAGATGTCCGGCCATGGGGTATCCCATGACGCCGAGACCGAGGAATGCGACTTTGGCCATTTGCTGCTGACTCCAGATTGCTTTGACAGGATTCACGGGGCATGACCCTACTGCATGGTTCCTTGAATCGGAACCGAGAGAGACTTCCGGGGTGGAGAAAAACGGTTGGCAGCCTATCTCGGAGGGTAGCCATGAAAAACAAGTCCGAGGGTTTCACAGCGAAAGGAACGCGCAATGGCAAAGAATACGATTTGCCTCTGGTACGATAGGGATGCCGAGGCCGCCGCCCGCTTCTATTCCGAGATCTTTCCGGACAGCAGGGTGCATGCCGTGCACCGTGCACCCAGTGATTACCCCGGCGGCAAAGAGGGCGATGTGTTGACGGTCGAATTCACGGTGGCTGGCATTCCGTGTCTCGGCCTGAACGGCGGTCCCGTTTTCACACACAACGAAGCCTTCTCGTTCCAGATCGCCACCGACGATCAGGAGGAGACCGACCGCTACTGGAATGCCATCGTCGGCAATGGCGGCCAGGAGAGCGCGTGCGGCTGGTGCAAAGACAAGTGGGGGATTTCCTGGCAAATCACTCCGCGCGTACTGACCGACGCGATGGCGGCTGGCGGCGACGAAGCGAGGCGCGCCTTCGAGGCCATGATGACCATGAGGAAAATCGACGTCGCCGCGATCGAGGCGGCGCGCCGCGGTTGACGTTCCTTCGCGGCCTGCGGGCGAAATTGCCGCCAGCACTTTGCTAACCAAGGAGGGGCATGGATGCCGGCCGCAGCATCGGGCGTGCAGGTTAACATTCATCGTTCGGACGAGCATAGCTGGGCGCTCGTCACGCGCGCGCCCGATTCCCGGCTCACGCCCTACGTCATCGACTATTGCGGCTATCGCGAGCGGGCGCTGACGCCCATGCGCCGCCTCCAGCCGCCCTTCGCCGGCGTCCCGATGGTCGTGACCTTCGGCCCACCGATCGACATCATCAATGGCGATCTGCCGACAGAGCGAGGCGTTTTCCGCAGCTTCCTGGCCGGGCTGCACGACGTTCACGTCGTCACCGAATATGAAGGCGAGCAGATCGGTTTCCAGGTGAACTTCACTCTGCTCGGGGCCTTCCGGTTCCTCAACATCGCCATGTCCGACATTGCCAATCGCTGCGTCGGTCTCGGCGACCTGCTGGGTGATGCGGAGGCTGACCGGCTCGCGGGTTCGCTGCACGACGCGCGCGGCTGGGCGGCGCGGTTCGACCTGATGGACCGCTTCCTGCTGGACCGCCTTCACCGAGGCAGACCCATGTCGCCGGACATTGCCTGGGCGCTCAAAAGCCTGGAGGCAAGCCACGGTGCGCGCGAGATCGGCGCGCTCAGCCGCGATCTCGCTTGCAGCCGCAAGACACTGATACAGCGCTTCCATGCCCAGGTGGGTCTGAGCCCAAAGGCGGTCGCCGGCATCCTGCGCATCGCCCATGCGATCACGCACATCCGCGCGGTAGATCAGGAGGGGTGGGCCGATCTGGCCACCGGCTGCGGCTATTATGACCAGGCGCACTTCAACCGCGATTTCCGGCGTTATACGGGGCGCACCCCGAGCGAATTCCGCGCCTCCCTGCTTCCTGACGGTGGCGGCGTTGGCGGGTAAAATTCGTCCAAGACCGCCGCGGCTTGCGGCCTTAGTCTTCCCCATCTTCCATCCGATGATTGGAGAGTCCCATGGCAGACAAGGCAAAGATCGGCGCCCCTAACATCTTCCCCTGCTTGCGCTACGACGATGCGCCCGAGGCGATCGAATGGCTGAACAAGGCTTTCGGCTTCGAGAAGCAGTTCGTGGTGCCAGGCGAGAACAACACCGTCGCGCACGCGCAGCTCCGCCTCGGCCCAGGCATGATGATGACAGGCTCCGGCGGCAAGCCGGATCCGACGAACCCCTGGGCGACCGAGCGCTTCGGCATCTATGTCGTGGTGCCCGACATCGAGGCACACTATGCGCGTGCCAACGCCGCCGGTGCGAAGATCGAGCGAGTGCTCGCCGACACGGAGTACGGTTCACGCGAATACTCCGCGCGCGATTGCGACGGCAATCTCTGGAGCTTCGGCACCTATGACCCATATGCGGAGGCGTGATCGATGCAGGTCAAACGCATCATGGCCATCATCGCGGCCGAAGACGTTACGGCAGCCGAACGCTTCTACAAGGATATCCTCGACCTCGATGTTTTAATGGATCACGGCTGGATCAGGACCTACGGCTCATCCCGGACGATGAGCGTGCAGGTCAGTTTCGCGTCCGAAGGCGGGTCGGGCACGCCAGTGCCCGACCTCTCGATTGAAGTCGACGATCTCGACGCCGCCTTGCAGCGCATGAAGGAGGCCGGGGTCGCAATCGAGTATGGCCCCGCCAATGAACCCTGGGGAGTGCGCCGCTTCTTTGTGCGCGACCCTTTTGGGCGGCTCGTCAACATACTCATGCACAGCTAAGCAGGGTTCGGAAAAGCAGTCCCAAGGTTTCCGACACAGACCTGCGACAACACATCAATGGAGAGCCTGCTGCATGTCGTCTCCTTGAGTCGACCTCGATTCAAGGACGACAACACGCAGCAGTTCACGGTGCCACAGCGATCCCTGCTCGTCTGATACCCTGGCTCTCAGAACGACACGCTGCGGTTAGACCAGATCGGGCCGCGGCGTTCCTCTTCCTTGAGGCTGCCGGAGCCATAGGAGAAGCGGAGGCCGCCGAAAATCGTATTGGTGTCGCCGGAGAGTGTGTCCGTCAGGTCGACATTTGTGTACTTGTAACCCGCGAACAGGGTGACCGGCATCTGCTCGGGCCGGTAGTTCGCCGTGAGCTTCAGGCTCTGGACGTCCAGGTCGTCACCCCCGTCGGTTAGGCGATCGAGCGTACCGTCGATGTCAAAACGGACATTGTCGGTCGCGTACCAGCGCGCGCCGAGCGCACCCATGTAGTGATCGGCGTCGAGACCGCCCAGTTCGGCCTGGCCGTAGCCCGCCGCTCCCACGAGGGTCCAGGTGTCCTGGAAGAAGGCGCCCTCGACGCCGCCCATATAGTCCTTGATGTCCTCAGTCAGGCCGACATCGAATCGTGACGCTCCGAAGAAGGCGCCGGCCGCAAAGAGGCCGTCCCGATAGTAGCCGTGGAGGGCGCCGTCATATTTGTCGATATCGAGGTCTCCGATGCCGACGCGCGCATAGCCGAGATCGACCTGCAGGTTCATGCCGGAGCCGGCGTCGACATTGATCGCGCCTCTGAGTTCCCAGGCGTCCGCATCGACATCATCGACGCTGTTTGCGTAGGATCCCTCGACATATCCCGTAACACCGCCCGAGGCGACTTCGACGACGGGCTCGTGATAGGCGCCCCAACCGACAAGCGGCTGATCGACGTCGGCAGAGAATGCCACGTTGGAACTCGATAAAAACAGCAGTGCTAAAGTGGTCGTTCGAAACACGGGCCCCATCTCCGTTATAAATTCGGCTGGACCCTAGCGGCGTATGGTTAATGCAGGCTAAACGCGAACCGAATTCACCAACTTGCGATTGTGCTTGGTGCTGGGCAAGCGCCGGCAGTGACTCTTGCGAGACGTCGTCGGGACGGGCTCAGGGCTTGAAGCGCGCGATGACTAGATGACCCGCGATCGGAGCGCCTTCTTCCATGCGAACGGTTATGTCGCCGACCTCGGCGATCTCGAATCCGGTCGCCGCGAGGCGGTCTCTCAGATAGGCCTCCGAATGGGCGAAGCGTTGATGCGGACCGACCATGTAGGAGCGGCCCGCGAAGTCTGTCTCAGGCAGAGTTTCGCTGGAAAAGATCAGCAGGCCACCTGGGACGAGATTGTCGACGGCGCCGAAGAAAAACGCTTCCAGCGCGCCCATATAGGGCAGGACATCCGTTGCGACGATCAGGTCGAACGGCTCGTCGTCATTGTCGTCGAGGAAATCGACGGCTTCGGCAACGTAAAGCGTCTCGTAGAGGTCCTTCTCATGGGCGATCTCGACCATGTTTTCCGAAAGGTCGACGCCGGTGATGTCCTCGGCCATGTCGCGCAAGGCGCCACCGGTGAGGCCGGTGCCGCAACCGAGATCGAGAACCCGCTTGAAGGGTGCAAGTTCGAGCGCCTGGATGCGCTGGCGAACGAGGAGGGGCACGCAATAGTCGAGCTGATCGACAAGGACATTGTCGAAGACATCCGCATGCTGGTCGAAGAGGGTCGCGACATAGGCATCCGGAGCCTTGACCGGCGTGTCGCCGCGCCCCATGGAGGCGAGCCGGACAGAGGCTCCTCCGTGATCCTCCGGGTCGAGATCCAGCACTTCCCGATAGGCGGCGGCCGCCGCGTCGAAGTCGCCGGCTTTTTCCAAAGCGAGGGCGCGGTTATAGGCTTCCGCCAAGGCTTCCTCGTCGATCTTCTTGCTCTTCTGCGTCATGGTCGCTTCTTACGACCGCGGGCCGGCTTTGGCAATTGCCTCAGCGGCCTGCGTAAACGATCAAGGGAACCTTTGACGGTCGGTCAGAAAATGACGAAGCGCAAGACTCCGGCATTTATCCGCGGCGGGAATGGAGTCATCATCAGCAAAACGATGATTTATCGGGAGGGATGCCGATGGCTTCTGAATTGAGCTCGCTGACATTGGAAACGGAGCTGCCGGAGGAAAAAGGTCCGCCGCTGCCGCAGTCGTCGCCGGAGACGATCAATACGATCATCCATTATTATCGCGGTGAGATGGGGCGGATGGCGGGTTGGCGGGACCGGATAGACCGCACTTCGAACTGGGCGATCACCGTCGTCGCGGCGATGCTTTCCGTTTCCCTGTCGACCCCCACGTCGCACCAGGGCGTACTGCTCTTTGCCATGCTGCTGATCAGCCTGCTGCTGTTGATCGAGGCGCGGCGCTATCGCTTCTTCGACGTTTACCGCGCGCGCGTGCGGCAACTCGAGCGCGGCTATTTCGCACAGGTCCTTGCGCCGGACGGCACGCCGAGCGCCAAGTGGTCGAGGTCGATCGCCGCGAGCCTGCGCAAGCCGATTTTCCTGATGAGCTACAAGGATGCGCTCTGCCGCCGGCTGCAGCGCAATTACTGCTGGATGTACTTGATCCTGCTCCTGGCCTGGGCCCTGAAAGTCTCATCGCCCAAAACGTCCATGGCCGGCGAATTCCTGGGCCCCGTGCGTTCCTGGAGCGACCTCGTCGAAAATACTGCCTTCGGTCCTTTGCCGGGCTGGATCGTACTGATCGCGGTTGCGCTCTTTTACGGTCTCATTCTCTATGGCTCGGTTCACCGGGAGGCGCGGGAGGGCGAACTGGCCCACGGCCAAGTGCATGTCTGACCGGATCGGTCGCAACGCACCGGCGCTGAACGCTCAGTGGAGAATGAATTCGCCTTTCAGCGCCCGCCACTCGCTGGCCGATATGAGCTTGCGGTGCACGTACCGTACCGAGTGCAAAGGCCCGTCCAGCTCTTCCTGCCAGAACTTGAGGAAGTTTCGCATCTCCGGAAAATCCGGCGCGATGTCGTAATGCTGCCAGATATAGGTCTGCAGGAGAGCCGGGTGATCGGGCAACCGATAAAGGATCTGGGCCGTCGTCAGGCCGTAACCCTTGAGCTGCAGTTCCATGTCGTTCGTCATCAAGGACCTCACTTCTCACAAAGGCTGGTCTCTATGATGGAGCGCTTGATTCCTTAATCAAGGCCTAATATTTGAACGAAATCCAAATTATAACGATATAACAAGGGGTTGGCAGCGTTCTTCGGCGAGTGCTGCTAGCGCATCGGCCCGAAAATCGGAAACGATTTTCGGAAAGCTCGATGCGCAGATTCAAAGAGTTATTGCGACCTTTGCGCGTCTGAAAAGACGCTCGGCGCTGTAAGGCCGTTCCGTGACGGTACGGTCCGTCACGGACGCGCTTCCGGCCCGTCTCAGCGTTTCAGATGCCGCGTCAGCCGGGCTTCGAGCCAAGCCCAGACGTTGCGCAGCAATTCCACCATGATGAGGTACAACGCTGCTGCCCAGATATACATCTGGAAGTCGAAGGTGCGCGAGTAGGCGCGCCGCGTCTCGCCCATCAGGTCGAAGACGGTGACGATCGCGACGATCGCCGAGCCCTTGATCATCAGGACGATCTCGTTGCCATAGGGGCGCAGGGCGACGATCATCGCCTGCGGCAGGATCACTTTCAAGAAGGCGACGCGCTGAGGCAGGCCGAGGGAGGCCGCGCCTTCGTGCTGGCCGCGCGGTACGCTCTGGATCGCGCCGCGCAGGATCTCGGCCTGATAGGCGGCGGTGTTCAGCGTGAAGGTGAAAAGCGCGCAGTTCCAGGCATCGCGGAAGAACCACCACAACCCGACGGTTTCGAGCTGTGGGCGGAAGCTGCCGAGGCCATAATAGACAAGGAAGAGCTGCGTGATCAGCGGCGTGCCTCGGAAGAAGTAGACATAGGCGTAGGCGAGCCAGGACCAGAGCTTGTTCTTCGACATGCGCCCGAGCGCCACGGGCAGCGACAGGATTGCTCCCAGCAGTATCGACGAGCCGACAAGCGCCAGCGTCACGCCGAGACCGGAAAGGAAGCTGGGGCCGTAGCGCTCGAATTTTTCCGGGTCCCAGCCATTCACGACGGTGAGGAAAATGCCGACGGCGACCGCCAGCCAGATGCCGAGCGTGACGCTGCCGAGGAAGCGGGAAAGAGTATAGGGTTTGGGTGGGGCAGGCGGCGGGGCCTGCGGCGGGATCATGGTCTCGGCAATGCTCATCGCGCCATCTCCGCTCGTTTGGTCCGGCGTTCGATCGCCGAGAAAGCGACCGACGAAAGCATCGCCAGGATCAGGAAGAGGATGCAGGCAAGGCCGAAGAACTCGAAGGCTTGCTTGGTGACGCGCGCCGCAATGCCGGTCTGGCGCAGGATGTCGGGCAGGCCAATGACCGAGACGAGTGCGGTATCCTTGAGCAGAGCCATCCAGAGATTGCCGAGGCCGGGAAGGGCGATTCGCACCAGCTGCGGCAGGACGACGAGCCGCATCGTGGCGCCGCGATGCAAGCCGAGCGCGTCCCCCGCCTCGTACTGCCCCTGGGGAATGGCCTTGAAGGCGGAGAACAGCACCTCCGAGCAATAGGCCGAAAAAACGACGCCGAGCGCAATCATGCCGGCGACGAAGGCGTTGATCTCGACCGGCCCTTCATAGCCAATGCCGGCAAGGAACTGCTGCACGAGAATCTGCAGGCCATAATAGACGATGAACAGGGTCAGAAGCTCGGGCAGGCCGCGGAAGATCGTCGTATAGATGTTGGCCGCAAGCCGCAGTGACCGCTCTTCCGACTGCTTGGCGAGTGCAATGAAGAAGCCGGCCGTCAAACCGACGGGCAGCGTGGCGATCGCCAGACTTGCGGTGACCAGAAAGCCATAGGCGATCTCATCTCCCCAGCCGGTATCGCCGCAGGCAAGCACTGTATCCGATCCGAAAAGGTTGAAGATGCCGACCGGACCGCAGAACGGATCGAGGATCGATATGATCCAGGCGAGACCGGAGTAGATGGCGGCAAACAGCCCGCTCATGCCGGTAGATTCCCCTTTATATTCTTATTGACGTCGATGACGCTTGTTCTTGTCTCTTCTTGTCAAACAAAAACGGCGGAAGGGCAAGCCGTCCGCCGTTGCATTTCCTTCATCAACCGAGCTTTTCCCGGCATGATCGCGCAATCTGGGTAGAGATCGTTACGATTAGCTGCCGTAGACGTCGAACGGGAAGTATTTCTCGTTTATTTCCTGATATTTCCCGTTGGCGCGAATGGCCTCGATCGCCTTGTTGAATTTTTCGCGCAGTTCGTCGTCGCCCTTGCGCAGGGCGATGCCGGCGCCTTCGCCGTTGATTACCGGGTCGACCGGCAGCGTGCCGAGCAGCTTGCAGCAGGCGCCGTCGTCGGTCTTCAGCCACTCGGAGATCACGACGACATCGTCGATGGCGGCATCGATGCGGCCGTTGGCGAGGTCGAGCTTGTACTCTTCCGCCGTCGGATAGAGCTTCAGGTCGGCACCCTTCATATGCGCTTCGGCATAGTTGGAATGGGTGGTGGAGCTCTGTGCGCCGAGCGTCTTACCGTCGAGCGCCGCTTCGGTGGCCTCGGTGATCGGCGAGTCCTTCGGCACCACGAGCGCCGGCGGCGTGTTGTAGTACTTGTTGGTGAAGTCGACTTTTTCCTTGCGTTCCTCGGTGATCGACATGGACGCGATGAACGCATCGTACTTCTTGGCGATCAGCGCCGGAATGGCGCCGTCCCACTCCTGTGTCACGAAGGTGCATTCGACCTTCATTTCTTCACAAAGCGCCTTGGCAATGTCGATATCGAAGCCCGTCAACGTGCCGTCAGCCTCGAGATTGTTGAAGGGCGGGTAGGCGCCTTCGGTGCCGATAACGACCTTTTCGCCCTCTGCCATGGCGGAGCCTGCCATGAATACGAGAACTGCAGCCGATGCGGCGGCTGCCAGCCGTCTGGAAATACGCATGATGATCCTCTCTGTTGGCCGGCACCCGGTTTTTTCTTGTGCGCGGATACCGAATAAGCCCGGGGCGAGTGCCACCGGTTGGCAGGATATTCGTACGGTTTTCCTGCAAAAATCAACAGGAAAGCGTCGGCGGGGCTTGGTTAGGGTGAATCGCCGCGTTCTGGGCCCCTGGGGTTGCAGGAGAGGATGAATGGCACGTTCAGGCCCGGTTAATGTGACCTCCGATAGGCCTTGAGCGGAACCGACCTGCGGCTATCGCGTTGCGAATGCGACAGTGCCGGCTGACATAAGGCCGGGACCGCGGATCAAGGCCCGTGCCGATGCGCTGCCAGCGAGCGGACGGGGCGCCGGTGCAAAAGGCGCCGGGACCAGGAGGAAGAAAGAGAATGTCAATTCGATCGAAACTTTTCGCAACGGTGGCCCTGCCAGTTTTCGCGGCGTCCGTCGCGGTCCAGCCGGTATTCGCCGACAGTTTGATGGCACCCTTCGAAGTGGCGCAGGAAGGCGGCGAGGAGTTGTCGCCGGAAGAGCTGCTGCTGCTGAAGCAGCGTGAGGAAGAACAGCGCCGCAAGGCCGAGGAAAAACAGCAGCGTGCCGCCGAGGAAGAACAGCGCCAGGCTGAGGAAGAGCAGCAGCGCGCGGCCGAGGAAGAGCAGCGCCGCCAGGCTGAGGAAAAACAGCAGCGCGCCGCCGAAGAGCAGCAGCGGCAAGCTGAGGAAGAACAGCAGCGCGCGGCTGAAGAGCAGAAGCGCCAGGCTGAGGAAGAACAGCAGCGCGCGGCCGAAGAAGAGCAGCGCAAGGCCGAGGAAGAACAGCAGCGGGCGGCCGAGGAAGAGCAGCGCCAGGCTGAGGAAGAACAGCAGCGCGCGGCCGAAGAAGAGCAGCGCAAGGCCGAGGAAGAACAGCAGCGCGCGGCCGAGGAAGAGCAGCGCCAGGCTGAGGAAGAACAGCAGCGCGCGGCTGAGGAAGAGCAGCGCCAGGCTGAGGAAGAACAGCAGCGCGCGGCCGAAGAAGAGCAGCGCCAGGCTGAGGAAGAGCAGCCGCGTGCCGCCGAGGAAGAGCAGCAGCGCCCGGCTGAGGAAGAACAGCAGCGCGCCGCCGAGGAAGAGCAGCGCCAGGCTGAGGAAGAACAGCAGCGCGCCGCCGAGGAAGAGCAGCAGCGCCAGGCTGAGGAAGAGCAGCCGCGTGCCGCCGAGGAAGAGCAGCAGCGCCAGGCTGAGGAAGAACAGCAGCGCGCCGCCGAGGAAAAGCAACGCCAGGCTGAAGAAGAAGAGACCGCGGAAGAGCCGTCTGCTGCAACCGAGGATGAGACAACCGCCGAGCAACCAGCAGCCGAAGAGCCGGCCGAGCAGACCGGCGAGGCCGAGCAGCAGCCGGTACCGGAAGGCGAAGAGCCTGCCACAGCGGAGCAGATGCAGGCTGAACAGCCCGAAGGCCAGCCCGCTCCGGAAGTCGTCGACGAGCGTACGATAGAAGAGAAGCAGAAGATCGCCGAGGATCCGGGCGCTACGGACGAAACCATCTTGCTCCCCGTCGAAGGTGGCGCGGCCGTGCTCGATAGCGACAAGGATGGCGACAATATGGGCGGCAACCGGGTACGCGAAATCCGGCGTCAGCAGCGTGGGGAAGTCCGAGCGCAGGAGGAGGCCGTGGAGCCGCCGACCGACGACGCAGCCGCGCAGTCGGAAATCCCGGCCGAGTTCACAGAAGGGCTGCCGCAGAAGATGGAGGCTGCGCTTAGCGAAGAGGGTGAACGCGTCGAGGAAGCCCCGGATTTCGTCGTTCCGGAGACCACCAACATTATCAACAACACCGTCGTCAACAACACGGTGATCAACAACACGACCAACAATGTCACCGAGGTGCGGATCGTGGAAGAGACCGAGAACCGCGTCATCCTCGAGGCCGGCGACCGCATCTTCGTTCGGGGCGACGACCGGCCGCGCCTGCGGCTCCACGCGGAAGAGACCTTCTACGAAGAGCTGCCGCGCGGTCGCTACCGCGAGACCATCGTGCGTCCGGACGGTTACCGGGTCGTCACCATCTACAACCGTTACGGCGATATCCTGCAGCGCACGCGCATCGACCGCAACGGCGATGAGTATGTGCTGATCTATGCGCCGGAATATGAAGAGCGCCGGCGCCCGGCGATCGTCGATGTGGGCTATGAGCTGCCGCCGATGCGGCTGACCATCCCAGTGGACGACTACATCGTCGATTACGCCGAACACCCGGATCGGGACTATTACGAGTTCCTGTCCGAACCGCCGGTCGAGCGTGTTGAGCGCGTTTACACGATGGACGAGGTCCGCCATTCGGCTCGCCTGCGCGACAAGGTCCGCCGCATCGATCTCGACACCATCACCTTTGCGACGGGCAGTGCCGAAGTTTCGATGTCGCAGGCAAAGACCTTGCGCACGGTGGCGGACGCTATGGCGAAGATCCTTGACCAGGACCCGGGTGAAACCTTCTTCATCGAGGGCCACACGGATGCGGTCGGCTCCGACCGCTCTAACCTGCTCCTGTCGGACCGGCGCGCCGATTCGGTCGCCACGCTGCTCTCCGAGGTCTACGGGATCCCGCCGGAAAACCTGGTGACGCAGGGCTATGGCGAACGTTTCCTCAAGATCCGCACACAGGAGGGGGAGCAGGAAAACCGTCGTGTCACCATCCGCCGCGTGACGCCGCTCGTGCGTCCGGTGGCGCAGCGATAGACTGGAAGTGAGCGGTACACCGTTTGCACCGCTCACCTCGGTCAACGGGAACGGGGCCGGGCGACCGGCCCCGATTTCTATGGCACAAGCGGCACTGGCGACAGAGTGGATGCGAAAAGGCTCCCGAGAGCATCCCGACGACCGGAAACGAGTCGGCGGATAAGACGATCGAGTCCCGCGCGGACCTTGGTCAGCCGGTCGATGCGGCGGTGAAAACCGCAAACTGAGCCTCGAAAGCACGCTTGAATGCGGGCCGCGCTTCGCCGCGGGCGACATAGGCGGAGAGGTTCGGATATTCGTCCAATATATTCGATCCCTTCAACCTGAGCAGCACCGATACCATCAGAAGGTCGCCGGCGCTGAACGCACCATCGAGCCAGTCCGCATCGCCAAGGCGAGTGGAAAGGCCGCCCAATCGTTTCCGGATGCTGTCCTCGAGGACATGCAGGCGCTGCTCGTACCACGGCTCGTCGCGCTCGAGGATCTTGGCAAGGTCGCGGTCGAAGATCGGCGGCTCCACGGTGTTGAGGGCCGCAAACATCCACGTGATCGCGCGCGCCCGGGCTTTCGTATCGCTTGGCAGCAGGCCTGCATGGCGCTCCGCGATATGGAGCACGATCGACCCCGACTCGAACAGGACGAGATCACCTTCTTCATAGGTCGGAATCTGCCCGAAAGGATGAAGCGCGAGATGCCCGGGCTCCTTCAGCGCTTTGAAAGATAGAAGACGAACGTCGTAAGATTGGCCCACTTCTTCGAGCGCCCAGCGAACGCGCATGTCGCGCGCCAGCCCCTTGCCGCGATCGGGCGACCGTACAAATGCGGTAATGGTAGGGGTCATTGGAAGACTCCAGTTGATTTTCAGTTTTTGCTTAGCATTCAGAGGACGCAGGACCGTCACTCCTTCCGACAACCGACCTCGACGGGGGATTGCTCCGCTATTCCTAGTACGAAGAAGACATCGCGCCCGATCTCGCCATGAGCGACGATCAGTTCGTGAGGGGCATAAGTGCGAACAATCCAATGTTTGGACAAAGCATCGACGGCTCCTCTCTCCAGCCTCGAAAGAAAAGCAGGCGAACGCGTCATGGCCCTCGTTTCCGTTCGGCCGAATCTACTTCCATCGGCCTTTGCTGCAAAAGGAAATACAGCCAGTGCCGGGCCTGTGCGAATTCCCGCAGCGGAGCCAGCGACGGCTCCCATCCTTTGCGCACCAGTTCACTTCGAACCGGTCGATCGGGGAGGAAAACATCGTGTGCAGGTATACAGTCCTTGCTGCGCTTTGCATGACCGCAGGTGCCGCCAGTGCCGGCGAACTCGACGCCCTGCAAGGAGGGAGCGTCTATCTCGGCGCATTCGGCGGCGTCGTCTATTACACGGAAGAGGAGGACGGCTAACGGGTGGTAACCACCATCGCCGAGGGTGAGGCGGGAGTGCCCGTGCGCTTCGAGGCGACGCTCGGTGAGGGGCAGAGCCTTGTGATTTCGGTTCCGGGCCGGCTGCACGAGCCCGGTAGGGCTCTCGAAATCTCACGTGCCGGTGGCAGGCTCCTCGTGACGGGGATCGATAGTGCCCCCAAACTCGTTCGAGCTGGCCCGTGAACGTGCCCGGTCCACTCGTCCCTGCGAAGGTCAAGACAAAGTTTATAAGCGCTCCTGCGCGTTCTGGTTTCAGCGCAACCCTATAGCAACCTTGCAAGAGATAATTCGGCGTTAGTCATTGAGTAGAAAAGGAAAACTGAAGTAAAGCAAGAAAAACCAAAGTCATTTGGTGAGAAAGACTTTTGATTTAAACAAACATCGTCGTGCAAATCTGACTTTGTTTGCTATACTCTCGAGGAGGTTCCGCGATGCTGCTCGATCGAGAGGGTCCACTCGAATTTTTGCTGACCGCGATGCGGAGCGCTGCGGCCGGACACGGCAGCATTGTGCTGCTCGAAGGCGAGTCCGGGATCGGCAAGACCTCTCTCCTGCACGAGTTCGAGAAGCATGCGGACGAGGGTTGCCGCCTGCTTTGGGGCTGGTGCGAGGCGCTGTTGACACCCTGTCCGCTCGGACCTTTGCAGGATATGGCGCAACTGCTCGACCCGCGACTGGCGGCGCTGCTCGATCAGGCGGCTCCACCGGAGCGGCTCTTCCCGGCACTGTTGAATGCGCTCCAGCGCGCCGGTGACACGGTCGTACTCATTTTCGAGGACGTGCACTGGGCCGATAACGCGACGCTCGACCTGGTGAAGTATCTCGGCCGTCGTATTTCCCTCCTTCCGGCGGTGCTGGTGCTCAGTCTGCGTACCGATGAAATCGGCGCCGAGCATCCCTTGACGCATGTGCTCGGCGATCTTCCGTCCGCGTCGGTCACGCGGATAACGCTTGAACCGCTGTCTCCCGAAGCGGTGGCGGTATTGGCGGGGCAGGCGGGACGCCGCGCCGCCGATCTCTATAGGGTTACGGAGGGCAATCCATTCTTCGTCACCGAGCTTCTGGCAAGCGGCGAGTCCGAGGCGGGACGGGTACCGCACTCCGTGCGCGATGCGGTCTGGTCGCGCCTGTCCCGCCTGACAGCCGGTGAACGCAAAATGCTCGAGGTGATCAGCATAGTGCCGGGCGGCGTGGAGCCGTGGCTGATGCGGGCTCTGCTCGGTGTCGAGGCCGATACTTTGGCTGACGAATGTGTGGCGCGCGGATTATTGCGGCGAGACAATCATGGCACCGTCATGTTTCGGCATGAACTCGCCCGGCAGGCGACACTCGACCGTCTGCCTCCGAGCCTCCAAAGATCGCTCCATGCAGAGGTGGAGGCGGCGATATCGCAACTGCTCACCGAGCAGGCGCCTGCCCTGCTTTCGCGCCAGGTCCACCACGCCGCTGGGGCCGACGACGCGGCGCGCGTTCTCGAACTGGCGCCGCAAGCAGCGGCTCATGCGGCCCGGCTGGGCGCCCACCGGGAGGCGGCCTCGCATCTGGCGACGGCTCTCAGATATGTCGAGCAAGCGACAGCGGAGCAGGCCGCGCAGCTTTATGAGGGCTGGGCCTACGAGGCGGGGCTGGCGCTGCTCGTCCATGAACCCGTGATAGAGGCTCATCAGCGCGCCATCGCTATCTGGCGCGAACTCGGGCGCACCGACAAGATCGGTCCCAATCTGTGCAGGCTGTCGCGGCTGCACTGGCGCAGCGGCGAGGGCCAGGCGGCGGAGGACTGCGCAGACGAGGCGGTGCGCGAAATGGAACACCTGCCGCCCGGCCCGGAGCTGGCCATGGCCTACAGCACCCACTCCCAGCTTCATATGCTGCACTATCGTTTCGACGAAGCAATCGACTGGGGTCAGCGCGCGATCGCACTCGCCGACCAGTTGGGTGAGATCGAGACGCGCGTCCACGCTTTAAACAATGTCGGCACCGCGCTCCTTTTCGCTGACCGTCCGGGCGGCCGCGAGCGGCTGGAGGAAAGCCTATCGTTGGCGCTCGAACACGGTTTTCACGACCATGCGGTGCGAGCCTACACCAACTTCGCGGAATGCGCGGTCGTGACCAAGGACTTTGTCCTGGCTGAACGCCTGCTGTCGGAAGGCATCGCATTCGCCAACAGGCACGATCTCGATTCGGCGACGCAGTACCTGCTTGGCCGGCAGGCGCAGCTTCGCATGGAGCAGGGCCGCTTTCGCGAGGCCGAGACAATCGCGGAGGGTGTCATGAATCTGGAGCGCCTGCCGATGGTCATGCATCTGCCGGCGCTGACCGTGCTTGGAAAGGTGCGCGTGCGACTGGGCGCGCCCGGCGGCAAGACGCCTCTCCGGCATGCCCTGCAAGAGGGATTGGCGACTGGCGAGGCCCAGCGGATCGTGCCAGTCCGCCTGGGGCTGGTCGAAGCGGCCTGGCTTCACGAAGACCACTCTGCCGGCCAGGCGCAGCTGATTGCTCTCGCGGCGATGGATCTCGATAATTTCCGTAGCTGGGACTTCGGCGAGTTGGCTGTCTGGTGGCGGCGATGCGGAATGGCCATGCCGTTGCCGTCGCCGAAGACGCAGGTTCCTTTCCCGTATTCCGTCGAACTTGGCGGCGATCCGCTGGCGGCGGCAACGGAATGGGAGCGCCTGGGGCTTCCCTATGAAGCGGCGCTTGCGCTGATGCAGGTTCGCGGGCCCGATGCCGGGCCGGCACTGGCTCGGGCCGTGACGATGTTGGAGTCGTTGGAGGCGCGACCCGCAGTTGTGCTCGCGCGAAAGCAGGCGCAGCGCTTGGGAGTTATACGCCAGTTGCCGAAAACTCGCAGAGGGCCCTACGGGGCCGCCCGCCGTCACCCGCTCGGTTTGACGCCGCACGAACAACAGGTGCTCGCCTTGATCGCGGCCGGCATGAGCAACAAGGAAGCCGCGCAGCGTTTGTCGCGCTCCCCGCGCACGATCGAGCATCAGGTTTCCGCCGTGCTCAGCAAGTTCAACGCCGCCAACCGCATGGAGGTCCTGCTGCGCCTGCGCGGCGAGCCATGGCTCCTGCCAGCCGATGAGACGCTACGCGCCGTCGAAAGTTAATTCAAGGTGCTGCCGCGACCTTCGAGGGTTGGAAAGACGCAAGGCTCGCGAATTCTGGGGGACCGATCGCCGGAAAAATGGGTGACCGCACCGATGTGCTCGAACGGCTCCGCGCCTAGGCTGAAATCGGCAACAGGGGATGGGACTGTTCAGACAATCGACGGCTTGCGGAGGAAAGAAGCGATGACCAGACGTTTTACCGTATTTGCAATGGCCTTGCTCGCCATGACGGGTACCGCTGCGGCGTCGGAACTGGCGCCGGGTAATGGCCATAGCATTCATCTGGGCCACTTCAATGGTGCGGTGTACTACACGGTCGAGAACGATGGATACCGGGTGGTCACGACCTTGGCTTCCGGAGCAGAAGCGCAGCCGATCCGCTTCGTGTCCACACTAGGGCCGGGCGAGCGGGTGATGATCTCCGTACCTCGCGCCCTCAGTCAGCCGTCTGTCGATTTCGAAATCATACGCGATGGCGAAGTCCTGCTCGTGCAGGGGCCTCTCGCCACTCTGATCGACAGCATGGCGACCAGTGCCATATACAAGGAATGACGGATCCTCCTGGCCGGCCCTGGATCGTCGGGGCGGCAGACATGCTTGCAGCAGCGGGCGCGCGGGTTCTGCGCGCGCTGGTGGAAGCATGGCGCTGCAAGCGGTGTTGAGGCAAGGCAATGCGTTCATTGCAGCATCTGGTCCTGCTTGCTCTCGTCGCCCATGGCCTCGCGGTCGCTTCCGGGGGATATTCGCGGAAGTCCGCGGCCGCCGACAAGTTTTACCGGATCGTCGACGGCAAGGTCGATGCGCGGACCTATAACGGCTATCGGCGTGATCAGGCCGGCTGCATTCATTGCCACGGCCCCGACGGAGTCGGCTCGACCTTCGCGTCCTCTCTCGTTGCCCGGCCTTGTGATAAAGAGACGTTCAGCGGGTCGTTCGCAACGGCCAGAGCAGTAGCGGGACCTCGGTCATCAAAGGCTTTGCTAGCGATCCCAATTTTGCGCCCTATATCGACGACATTTACGCCTATCTGCAAGCTCGTGCCGATGGCGCTCTCGGCCGCGGACGGCCGGAAAGGGCGGCGCCGTAGAGCTTTCCCGGCAATCGCAACGGATACGGCGGACCGCTCGATTGAGCCGATTACGCCAATCGGTTCGCATTGCACAAGTTCACCTTTGTCGATACGTCTTGGGTAACAAGGACAGAGGGATATCTGGATGAAGTCGATCAATATTTCTGAAAAGCTGGCGCTCTTCTCAAGTCATTGGGACCCGCACGTCGTGTCCGACTACAACGATAACGATGTCATGGTCGTGAAGTTCAAAGGCGAGTACCCATTTCACAAGCATGACACTACGGACGACTTCTTCTACGTCCTCGAAGGCGAAATGATCATGGATATCGAAGGGCGGCCTTCTCAGGTGGTCAGAGCTGGTGAGCTTTTTGTGGTTCCGAAAGGCATTGTACATCGTCCCCGAGCAGAGGAAGAGGTCAAGGTTCTGCTGATAGAACCAAAGGGTGAGCCCAATTCGGGTGACTCCGACCGAGAACCCGCGCCAAAACCACGCATCTAAGGCAAAATGAACGGCAGAGTAATCCGCAAAACCGACTTGCCGAGCCTCCCTTGCCGCCATGCAGAGTATGCAGCCTTCGTCATTGGTCCGGACGGGCACAACATCGAAGTGGTTTGCCACGAACCCGAGGCCTAACCCTTCCATCGAGGGGAACCGGAAAGCTCGACCCAAATCGCGACGTCATCGATTACCTGAAGTCGATCTGTTCCGTGCTATCAGTAGTGTGACGGTCATCGCAGTGATTGTCCTGTCGATTGAATATTTGCCGGCGTCGCGATTGTCCTTCCTGCCCGCTTTCAGCGGGTCGCCGCCCATTGCTATGCCAGCGCAATCACCGCTTCAATTTCCACCAGCGCCCCCTTCGGCAGTGCGCTGACCTGGTAGCAGGCGCGAGCGGGAAAGGGCGTCTGGAAAAATGTCGCATACTCATTGTTGATGTCAGCGAATTTGGAAAGGTCCGTCAGCAGCACGGTCGTCTTGACGGTCCTCTCGATTCCCGATCCCGCCGCTTTGGCGATGGCGGCGATGTTCTTGAGGCATTGCCTTGCCTGCTCCACAGGATCATTGGAAACGAACTCTCCGGTTGCCGGATCGATCGGGAGCTGACCCGAGACGAAGAGCAGATCACCTACCTTTATTGCCTGGGAAAAGGGGCCAATGGCGCCCGGTGCTTCAGCGGTTGCAATCGCTTCGATCATAAATACCTCCAAATTTGGTTTTCTGGGGATCAGCTGTAGCGGGCGATTGCGAGATCGGCCGCATCGATTTCCGGCTTCCGGCCGCTGACCAGGTCACTGATGAGCCGCGCCGACCCGCAGCTCATCGTCCAGCCCAGCGTGCCATGGCCGGTATTGAGGAAGAGACCGGCGATCCTTGTGGGCCCGATGACCGGCGTCCCGTCCGGCGTCATCGGCCTCAGGCCAGACCAGAACGATGCCTTCCGCACATCACCCCCTGGGAACAGATCGGTTACCGAATGTTCGAGTGTCTGTCGCCGGGCGCCGCAAAGGTCATTTGTGTAGCCCGAAATCTCCGCCATGCCGCCGACCCGGATGCGGTCGCCGAGCCTGGTGATGGCGATCTTGTAGGTCTCGTCCATGACGGTCGATTCCGGTGCACGCGATGGATCGGTGATCGGAATCGTCAGCGAATAGCCCTTCACGGGATAAACCGGCAGTTTGATGCCGAGCGGCTTCAGGAGAAGCGGCGAATAGCTGCCGAGAGCGACGACGACCGCATCGGCGTTCAGCCACCCACCATCGGTGGCAACCCCGCGCACCCGGCTGCCCTCCACGCGCAGGCCCTTGATCTGCGTGCCATAGGCAAAGCGGACGCCAAGCTCTGCGGCCTTCGCGGCGAGCGTGTTGGTGAACTTGAAGCAGTCGCCGGTCTCGTCCTTCGGTGTCAGCAGTCCGCCGACGATCTTTTCGCGGACATGCTTCAGTGCGGGCTCGACCAGAATGCAGCCATTCCGGTCGAGCACCTCGTAAGGAATGCCGTCGGCCGCCAGCGCCTTGACGTCCTTTGCCGAGGCGTCGAGCTGCTGCTGCGTCCGGAAAAGCTGGAGGGTGCCCTGCATGCGCTCGTCATAGGCGATGCCGGTTTCAGCCCGCACTTCCGCGAGAGATGTCCGGCTGTAATCGGCCAGACGCAGCATCCGGCTCTTGTTGACCGCGTAGCGCTCCGCCGTACAATTTCTCAGCATCTGGAACATCCAGGCAAGCATTGCGCGATCGAGTTTGGGGCGCAAGATCAACGGCGCGTGGTCCATGAACAGCCATTTGAGCGCCTTTGCCGGTATCCCGGGCGCTGCCCAGGGCGAGCAATAGCCGAAGGAGACTTCGCCGGCATTGGCGAAGCTGGTTTCGAGAGCGGGACCCTCTTGGCGGTCGACGACGGTGACCTCGTGTCCGGCCTTGGCAAGCTGGTAGGCGCTGGTCACGCCGACCACGCCGGCGCCGAGTACGATGACTTTCATGGTTTCCCTCGATAGGAGCTTTGCTCAGCGATATCGGCGTTCGTAGCGACGGCCGAGGCTGGTCAGGATTTCGTAGGAAATCGTGCCGGCGGCTTCCGCCACGTCTTCCAGTGTCTGATGCGGGCCGAGAACCTCGACGAGGCTGCCAAGCGAAAGCGCGCCTTCGGGCAGCGCCGTGACATCCACCGTGATACTGTCCATCGAAACCCGGCCGACGATCGGCAGGCGAACGCCGTCGTAAAAGACGGCGCCGCGATCGCTCATACTGCGCGGAAGGCCGTCGGCGTAACCGGCTGCGATCGTGGCGAGCCTGGCCTCGGTAGTCGTCACGTACGCGCCGCCGTAGCCAACAGGCGTTCCGGCGGGAACCGCCCTTGTCTGGATAACGGCCACATCGAGCCGCACGACCGCTTCCATGGGATTGGATCTGCCCGCCGTGGGTGCGCCACCGAAAAGGGCTATGCCCGGTCGGGCCAGGACGCCGTGATAGTCGCCGCCGAGGAAAACGCCCCCCGAATTGGCGAGGCAGACATCCAGGTCTGGAAACGCGGCGGCGATACGGCGCATCTCCGCGAGCTGATCGGTATTCTGCCTGTTGTCCGCCTCGTCGGCGCAGGCGAGATGGCTCATGATGAAGAGGATTTCGATGTTCCCGCAGCCCTTGAGTTCGGCTGCGAGCGCAGTTCGTTCCTGCGGCGGGAGGCCCAGACGCGACATGCCGGTGTCGAACTGCAAGACAGCGCGAAGGACGCGCCCGAGCTTTTGCGCCGTCGACGACCATCGCCGGAATTGATCGATGGAGTTGAGCACCGGAATGGCGCCGGCGTCGGCGCATCTCACCTCTGTCCCGGGCTGCAATCCGTTAAGCACGAAGAGTTGCGTGTCGTCCGGCAGGCGCGGTTTGAGCTCGATCGCCTCCGTTAGGTGCGCAACGAAGAAATGCCGGCAACCTTGTGCATACAGGGCTTTGGACACGTACTCGGCACCGAGGCCGTAGGCGTTCGCCTTGACAACGGCCGCGGCCGTTGCGGGTGCGACGGCCGTGGAAAGCTTCTGATAGTTCCGACGCAAGGCGGCAAGATCAATGCTCAGATAGCCGGAAGCCCCCGTGTCAGCGTCAGCTAGTCGATCCTGAGCATGAAAAGTGAACTGGCCCATGTGCAACCTCTCGTCTGCACGGGAACATATTGAAATTTTCGTTGAATTTCCTCACTAGCGTTGATCATGTATTTCAATTTATGATGATTGTTCGAACAAACTTCGAAGAATTGGAAGTTCCTGCATGTCCGCAATCGATGCGATCGACCGTAACATCCTGCGCCTGCTGCGGATCGACGCCCGCATGAGCAATGCTCGCCTGGCCGCGGAAATCGGCCTGTCGCCTTCTGCTTGTTTGCGGCGGATAAAACTGCTCGAGGAAGCCGGCGTCATCCGCGGCTATACGGCATTGGTGGACAGCGGGAGCTCCGAAGACACGATCGCGGTGATCATCAACATCACGCTCGAACGGCAGACGGAGGAACATCTCGACCGTTTCGAAGCCGCCGTGCGAAAGCATCCGGAAATCCGCGAGTGCTTTCTGATGACCGGCGGATCAGACTATCTCTTAAGGGTGGAAGTGGCAGGCGCGGGTGAGTTCGAGCGAATCCACAAGGAAATACTCTCGACGCTGCCAGGTGTGCTGAGAATTCATTCGAGCTTCTCAATCCGCAACGTTCTGGCCACGCGGAGCAAGAAGCGGCGTTGAAGTCGATTTGTCGCGACGCCTTGGAGCGCCGCGCGTCTTTTCAGACGCGCAAAGGTCGCTGCAACTTTTTGAATCTGCGCATCGAGCTTTCGAAAATCGGTTCCGATTCTCGGGCCGATGCGCTAGGTCAGCCGCGCAGTCCGGTCGTGCGCTCGATGAAATCGGCAATTGCCACCGTGTCGTCGAGGTCGAAAACGGGCAGGGGGCTGTCGGCGACGGGGTGATCGGCGGCGATGGCGATGATGTGCGGATCCGTTGGCGCCAGCGGCTCGTGATTGGTCGAACTCAGCCGGCGGGCCTCGATCTTCGGAATCGGTTCGCGCTTGTAGCCCTCGATCAGGACGAGATCGCAGGGGGCAAGCCGCGACAGGATTTCTTCAAAGCCCGGCTCCGGCGCGCCGCGCAATTCATGCATGATGGCAAAGCGGGTCGAGGAGACGATCGTCACCTCATGCGCCCCCGCCTCCCGATGCCGGTAGCTGTCGGTGCCGACCTTGTCGATGTCGAAGTCGTGGTGTGCGTGCTTGACGGTCGACACCCGATAGCCGCGTCGGGTCATTTCGCCGACGAGACGGACCATCAGGCCGGTTTTGCCCGAATTCTTCCAGCCGGCGATGCCGAATATTATGGGTGCATTCATTGCGCGGGATCCTTGATGTGCGCCAGCCATGCTTCCGCTTCCTCGAGTTGCTGCGGCGTGTTGATGTTGAAGAACGGGTCAAGCGGTCCTGCCTGGGTAGCGACCGGTGCGAAATCCACCGCTACCGAAGGATGGCGCGCTATGAAGGCGCGAACGCGCCCCTTCTCGTCGATGCGGATCCAGGCGTCGAGGTCGTCGGCAAGCCCGATGGGCCAGAGGGCGAAGAGCGGATGCATCTCGTCGTACGACCAGGCAACGGCAATCTCGCCGTCAGACGTGACCGCATCCTGGAGTTTCGCCGCCAGCGTGCCCGGAAAGAAGGGCGTGTCGATCGGCACGGTCAGTACGTGACTCGCGTCCGGCGCGGCCTTTGCGGCGTGGCGCATTGCCGTGAGTACCCCGGCAAGCGGGCCGACGAAGCCCGGGATCGTGTCGGCGAGAACGGCCGTATCGCTTGGCAGCAGGATACCCGGTCCGGTGTTGAGGTTGACGGCGATGCTGGCGACCTGCGGCCTCAGCCGGTCGATGACATGGGCGAGCATGGTGCGGCCGCCGAGGGTAACGGTCGCCTTCGGCGTTCCCATACGCGTGGAGCGGCCGCCGGCCAAGACGACGGCGGGCGGGCGAGCAATGGAAGCATCTTCGGCCATCGAAGCGTTCCCTATTCCAGCGGGCTCGTGACGGCGCGCTGAGCGACGGCGGGGCGTCCGCGCAGGCTTTCGCGATAGAAGGTATAGAGACCCGAGCCGACGATAACGGCAACGCCCGCCAGCATCCAGCGGTCCGGCGTCTCGGCAAAGAAAGCGATGCCGATCGTGATCGACCAGAGAAGCCCCGTGTAGCGGAACGGCGCGATAACGGAGATATCGCCCTCGCGCATGGCAAGCACAATCGTCTGGTAGCCGAGCATCAACAGCACGCTGGCCCCGACGATATGAGTGAAGGAGGTCGCCGACACCGGCTGCCAGCCGCCGAGCGGAACGATGAGCGCCGCCCCGACCAGCGTCGTGACGAAGGCGGTGGTGACGGTGATGAAGAGCGAGGGTACTTCGGTTCCGATCCGGCGCGTGCAGAGATCGCGCGTCGCCGTTACGAAGACGCAGGCGACGACCGTCAGCGCCGCAGGGGTAAAACCTTCCGGCCCCGGTCGCAACACGATCAGGACGCCAATAAAACCGGTCGCGATCGCCAGCCAGCGGCGCCATCCGACCGGCTGGCCGAGGAAAAGGGCGGCGCCGAGCGTCACCGCCAGTGGCAGCGCCTGCATGATCGCCGATGCATTGGCCAGCGGTATGAGGCCGAGCGCCGAGATATAGGTCACCGATGCCAACGCTTCCATGGCGATGCGCAGCAGGATCACCGGCCGGAGAATCGTGCGGATCGGGCGCAGCGCGCCGAAGTGGTAGGCGATCGCCAGGGCCATCAGGGTGGTCAGCAGGCCGCGCACGAACATGATCTGGCCGGTATTCATCGCGCCGGTCACCGACTTGATCAATGCGTCGTTACAGGAGAAAGCGGCCATGGCCAGGCACATGAAGATGATGCCGCGGAAATTGGCTGAGGGGTGCATTGCGTAAGACCTTCGGCTGGGGTGCGGGTGCCCGGCGGGACTGGGCGAATCCATCGGCTGCGGCTGCCCGACTGCCTAGCTTTGAATGCCATTTCTTACAAACTCAAGCCTGCCTTTGCGCGGGATCACCCTTCAAATGCACCAAATCGTTTCGTGCCACTACAACGCCGCGCGTTTTTTCAGACGCGCAAAGATCGCTGTAGCTCTTTGAATCTGCGCATCGGCGCGACAATCGGGTCCGATTTTCGGGCCGATGCGCTCGCGCGATACATTCGCGGAATCTTAATTTTCGCCGCCTATCGTCCGGACGATTCCGCAATCCATCGCATGATGCGATCGGTGGGCGACGGTCGGAAAGCCGACCATACCGTGCTGCACTGGGGCCTGGGAGGTGTTCCCGGCGGCAGCCCGTGCCCTCGGCGGCACCATGCATCCGAGCAAAGCATGGTGCTGCGCATGCCAGCCGCGCGGAGATGTCTCTTAATAATGAGAACTGGGGTCCGCAATGTCTGTCATCGATCGCCTTCTGCAGCGCCTGCGCATCGTTACGAAAGTCCTACTTTTCGTCATACCGCTTGTGGCGCTGATCGCCGGGATCGGCCTCGTCGGCTTCTACACCGCTCGCACGCTCAACGGGCACATGACGGTCACGCGTGAAACGATCAACAATCTTTCGGACTTCCAGGCACTCAGAAGCGCCCTGCAGGCTTTCGTTGACAATCCGAGTGCGGAGGGGCGCGACGCGCTTGTGGGTGCGATCGATGAGCAGGAGGCGGGCGTCGGGGCGCTCGAAGGCTTGCTGACGCAGGATGCCGACAAGGCTCAGATAGCCTCGGTCGTGGACCTCGGCGGGCAGATGCGCGCCCAGACGGATAAGCTCTGGGCGGTCGAAGTCGAGCGGGACCGGGTGACGGAATCGCTGGAAGCCGCGCTCGCCGACATGACCAAAAACGGCAATAACGCCTACAAGCAGATCGATATCCTACGTTCGCAATCGGACGAGAAGGAGGCCTTTGCAAAGGCATTGCTGTTCGATGCGGCGGCCTATCAAGGCCTAGCCGAGCGGATCAAGAAATTCCGCCTGCCGGTGACGATGGCGGTCAATCCGGATGCCAAGATCGAGCAGGCGATGAAGCTGCTGCCGCATCTGATGAAGCAGATTGGCCAATCGGAAAGGATTGCCTCCGAGAAGGTCAAGAAGCCGCTCGGCGAGCTCAAGGTGCTGGCCGAGAAGGTTCAGGCAGTTCTTGCCGGGCCGGAAGAAAATGATAAGAAGAAGAACGCGCTCGTGCCCATCCTCAGCAAGTTCTCGAAATACGAGGCCGACTTCGCCAAGGCGGGGGCAGCCAACTCCGAAACAGCCGCCAAGCGCTTCGTCAGCATGGACGGTGACATCGCAAGCCTGAAGACGTTGATCGACCTGATGGGCGAGACGTTTCAGGGGCTGGACCGCACCCGTCTTCACATCAGCGAGTTGCACCGCAAGCTGGAGGCGGCGAAGCGCGACCTCGTCGTCGCCGACCTCGAGGCGGTCCGTCAAACGGCCGATAAGCTGTCGGAGCTCGGTGCAAAGAACGCAACCTTGCGTGATCTGCCGGCAAAGCTCGGTCCGTCGCTCGACAATATCGACAAGGGCACCGCGGCGCTGATCGATGTCGGCGTGCGCTGGCAGGCGGCCAAGAGTGAGGCGGCGGCCCTCGTTGCCGATGCCAGCAGCACGCTGGAAAGCTTCGTCAGCCGTGCCCAGGAAGCCGGCAAGCAGGACAGCCAGCGTTCGGCAACCGTCTCGATCATCGCGATGGTCGCCGGAACGCTGCTGGCGATCATTGGCGGGCTGATGCTCGTCGAGACGCTGCGCGGCCCGTTGAAGCGCGTCACCGAGACGATGACGCGGCTTGCCAATGGCGACCTCGAAGTGGCGATCGAAGGGCGTAACCGCGGCGACGAAATCGGCGACATGGTTCGCTCCGTCGCCGTGTTCCGCGACAATGCGCTTGAGAATGTCCGCCTCGGGCGCGAGGCCGAGGCGGCGCGGACGCTATCTGCCCGGGAAGAGGCTCTCCGCTCAGAGGAGCGCGCGCGCGTCGAAGCCGAGCAGATGCAGGCGCTGAATGCGCTTTCCGACGTGCTATCGCAGCTTGCCGCCGGCAATCTCGAGGAAGGCATGGCGGAGGACCTGCCGGCGGACTACGTGATCATGGCGCGCACCTACAACAACGCCGTCGAAGCCTTGCGCGCGACGCTGATGGATGTCCGTCTCGTCACGGAAGAGATCACCGGCGGGACCGGCAACCTCTCGGCCTCGGCCGACGATCTTGCCCGCCGCACCGAACAGCAGGCCGCAGCCCTCGAGGAAAGCTCGCGGGCGCTGCGGCAGCTCACGGAAATCGTCCGCACCACGGCCGAGAGCGCCCGGCAGACGACCGTCTCCGTCGACGAGACGAATTCCTATGCACAGCATTCCGGCGAAGTCGTCGCCAAGGCGATCGATGCCATGGCGGCGATCAATCGTTCCTCGGAAAAAATCGGAACGATCATCGGGGTGATCGACGAAATTGCGTTCCAGACCAACCTGCTGGCATTGAACGCGGGCGTCGAGGCGGCGCGTGCGGGCGAAGCGGGCCGCGGCTTCGCCGTCGTGGCGCAGGAGGTCCGGGAGCTCGCCCAGCGTTGCGCGAGTGCGGCACGCGAGATCAAGGAGCTGATTTCCGCGAGCTCCGTCCAGGTGCGCAGCGGCGTCGAATTGGTTCAGGAAACCGGCAGCGCACTGTCCGTCATCAACGATCACATTGCGACGATCCACGGCCTCGTCAGCAATATCGAGGCAGCCGCCGCCGACCAATATCGCGGGCTCAACGAGGTCAATACCGCGGTACACGAGGTCGAACTGATAACGCAGCAGAACGCGGCGATGGTCGAGGAGAACACGGCCGAAATCCACGGCCTGCGTCGCCAGGTGGAAGTGCTCAACGAAAAGATCGAGCGCTTCAAGACGGGGACGAGCAATGTGTCCCATGGCGACGGGCGGCATGGCACGACCTACGCAGCGTAGCTGAGCCTTGATTTGCCCCTCACCCTAACCCTCTCCCCGCAGGCGGGGAGAGGGGGTAGCAATATCGGTGGGAAGGAAGGTACCGGCAGGCGGATGAGGTACAACCGACGTCACCCGCCGGTGACGCTCATATGCCGTGCGACGGCCGGGCGGTTGTGCTCGCGGTCAATGATGAAATCGTGGCCCTTCGGTTTGCGGCCGATCGCCTCGTCGATGACCTTCGACAGGTAGGCGTCGTCGTCGGTGGCCCGCAGCGCGGCGCGCAGGTCCGCGGCGTCGTTCTGGCCGAGGCACATATAGAGCGTGCCGGTGCAGGTGAGCCGCACACGATTGCAGCTTTCGCAGAAATTGTGGGTGAGGGGTGTGATCAGGCCGAGCCGGCCGCCGGTCTCCTGCACCTTCACGTAACGGGCCGGGCCACCGGTGCGGTAGGGTACATCCTCCAACGTGAATTGCGTCTCCAGCCGCTCGCGCATCTCGGAAAGCGGCAGGTAATGATCGGTGCGGTCCTCGTCGACCTCGCCCATCGGCATGGTCTCGATCAGCGTCAGGTCCATGCCGCGCCCGTGCGCCCAGCGCATCAGTTCCGGGATCTCGGCGTCGTTGAAGCCCTTCAGCGCCACCGTATTGATCTTGACCTTGAGGCCTGCGGCCTGCGCGGCATCGATGCCTTCCACTACTTTCGCCAGTTCACCCCAGCGCGTGATCCGCCGGAACTTGCCGGCATCGAGAGTATCGAGCGAGACATTGATGCGGCGGACACCGTGATCGGCGAGCTCGGCCGCATGTTTCGCCAGTTGCGAGCCGTTCGTCGTCAGCGTCAATTCGTCGAGCCGGCCGGCCTCGATCTCTCTGCCGAGTTCGCGGACAAGAAACATGATGTTCTTGCGCACCAGCGGCTCGCCGCCGGTGAGCCGCAGCTTGCGCACGCCCTTGGCGATGAAGGCCGAACAGAGCCGGTGAAGCTCCTCGAGCGTCAAGAGGTCCTTTTTCGGCAGGAACGTCATATGTTCCGCCATGCAATAGGTGCAGCGGAAGTCGCAGCGGTCGGTGACGGAGACCCGCAGATAGGTGATCGCGCGGCCGAAGGGGTCGATCATCGGGGCGGTTACGTCGTCGAGCGGTTGCGCGCTGGCGCGCTCTATTCTGGCCGTGTTCAATTCTTTTCTCCCGGAGCCCCCAATGTCGTGAGCAAAAGGGGTCGCGTCAAGGCGGTGGCTGCGCCAAACTCTTTCAAATTCCAGGGACAGCAATCCCCGAAAGATTTCCGTCCGTTCAATTCTGCTTTACTACTGCATGTTTCCCGGAGTCCTAGCCGATGTTCGGAAACGTGCAGCAATTTAGCTACAGCGACCTTTGCGCGTCTGATAAGACGGCGCTGTAGAGCTTTCCTAGCAGAGGACGAGCAGGGAGTAAGGACGATGAGCGACCACTGGCCGACCGAATTGCGCATATCAAAGGACCGCCACCGGCTGACGGTGACATTCGACGACGGGGCCTCCTTCGATCTTTCGGCTGAATTGCTACGCGTGCTTTCGCCCTCGGCCGAAGTGCAGGGGCATGGGCCTGGCCAGCGCGTGACCGTGCCCGGCAAGCGCAATGTGCAAATCATTTCGGTGCAGCCGACAGGGAACTACGCGGTGCGGATCGGCTTCGACGATTTCCACGACACCGGCATCTACACCTGGTCCTATCTGCGTGAGTTGGGCGAGCGAGGCGACGCGCTATTCGGGGCTTACGAGCAGGAGCTTGCCGAAAAGGGCATGTCGCGCGACCAGACCGAGAAGCCGCGCTGATCAGGCGTTACTGCCGGGCTCTGCCAGCGCGCTGTCCTCGTTGAGCAGGAGGGCAATTATCCGTTCCATCGATTCTGCGACCCTGATGCAGTCCTCGATCGGGGCCCCGCGGTGCGAATCGTCGATGAGCGCCGTCTGAATCTCCATCGCCGCTTCCGTCAGTGTCCGTCCGGCTGGCGTCAGGGATAGGCGCAACACGCGCCTGTCCCTGGCGTCGCCGCGGCGTTCGATGAGGCCCCGCTTCTGCAATTGCGGAAGCAGCATGCTCATGTTGGATCGCCCAACCAGCAGCTTGCGGGCGAGCTCCTGCTGGCTGATGCCGTCGAAACGATAGAGGTTCACCAGGATGTCGAGATGCGGCGGCTTGACGTCGAGATGGGCCAGCCGGCGCGTCAGCGTCTGCTGCATCAACTGGCACGCGCGCGCCACGGCGATCCAGCTGCGAAAGCGCGGATGGTCCCAGGGAAAGTGAGCGCGTTCGGTCGTCGCTTGCTTTTTGTTCATCGTTGTACAAATATGTTCAGTGTTGAACGTTTGCGGGGTTTCACTATGGCATCCTTTGCGACCAAGGTCATCCGCCTCTCGTTGAAGGCCGTTTCCGCGGTCTCGCCGGAAAAGGCGGGGAAGATCGCCTTCCGGATATTCTGCCGCACACCGGGCCGCAAGCCGAAGAACGGCAAGGAGAAGGCGCTGTTGATGGCCGCATCGCCGGTCATGGCGCTCTCGCGGAGCGTCACGCTGTCGATCGCGGGCGGCTGGGTCGTCGCGCACCATTTCGGGCGCCCGGCAGGCAGCCGGGGTCCGCGTGTTCTGCTCGTGCATGGCTGGGGATCGCGGAGCGACTATCTCGCAACCTTGATCGACGGCCTGCTTTTCGCCGGCGTGGAAGTGGTGGCCCTCGATTGGCCGGGACACGGCGCCTCGCCCGGTCGCGCGCTGACCATGATCCAGGCGGTGAGGGCGGTCGATGCGGCCTGGCGTCACTTCGACGGTTTCGATGCAGCCATCGGCCATTCCTTCGGCGGAGCCGCGCTTGCCTGCGCCGCGGGAGCGGTAGTGTGCGACGTGCCGCCACACGTACCGGAAAAGCTGGTGCTGATCGGCGCCCCAAGCGAAATGAACTGGCTCGTCAAAGGCTTCGGCCGGATGCTGGCCCTTGCACCGGCCGCGCAGGCGGCCTTCGAATGCATGATCGAACGGCTCTCCGGACGCCGGATCGAAGGCTTCGATGGTGCCAGGATCCTCGGCGCACTGAGGGTGCCGACGCTGGTCGTTCACGCCGAAGACGACAAGGAGGTCCCCGCCTATCACGCCCGCCGTTATGGCGATGCGGGGCCGAGTGTCGACCTGCATTGGGCCAACGGCCTCGGCCATCGCCGCATCCTATCGGCTGAGCCGGTGATCGACAGGGTGACGGCATTTCTCGATGAGGAGAACGAAGTGCATCTCGGCCTGATCGCCTAAGGCTCGGCCAAAAGGACCCGATTTTCGGAAAGCACAATTCGCGGATTCACAGATCCAAAGGGTCCTAAAGGACGCATGGCGCCTTAGTGCGGTCATCCGTCTATCATGCTATGCCAATTGCCGAACCATAAGGGAACGGCGGAGGGAGACATGACGATCGTCAGGACGGCGGAGGAACTGAGGGCACTCTACGGCGAAAGCAGCGAGGCATCGATCGTCAAGGTGACGTCGGCACTCACCGCCGAATACCGGCAGATGATCGAGGCGTCGCCCTTTGCCGCACTGGCGACGGTCGGGCCGGACGGGCTCGATTGCTCGCCGCGCGGCGACGATCGATCCGTCGTTCGCGTCGCAGACGACAGGACCCTGCTGATGCCCGACTGGCGCGGCAACAACCGCATCGATTCCCTTGCGAATATCGTCCGCGATCCGCGGGTGGCGCTGCTGTTTCTCGTTCCGGGTTCGGACACAACCATGCGCATCAACGGCACGGCCGTCGTAAGCGTTGACCCCGAGCTGACGAAATCATTCGAAGTCGACGGCAAGCACCCGCGCAGCGTCGTCGTCGTGACGATCGGCGAGGTCTATTTCCAATGCGCCCGGGCGCTGTTGCGCTCGCAACTGTGGAATCCGGAACGCTTCGCCGATCCCAAGTCGCTGCCGACGCCCGGCGCCCTTCTCAAAGCGGCCAAGGCCGATTTCGACAAGGAGGCCTATGATCGCGAATGGCCCGGTCGTGCGGTGAAGACCATGTGGTAGCCACCACCAGGTGATGCGATAGGCAAGTTTGAGATCGTATTCTCCCGCAACACACTTGGCGAACTACGGCAGCTCATGTGGACTTGCGCACGATAAGGGTGCCCGGCAGGGTCACGGTCTCGGGCTCCAGCCGTCCCGTGATCATCCCGACGATTATCTGAACCATCTCGTGTCGCGGCTGATCATATGTTGTGAGGCTGTAGGCGGACGACCCGCAGAGCTCGTAGTTGTCGAAGCCGACGACGGCCATGTCTTCCGGGACCCGCAAGCCGAAACGGCCGCGGATTTCATCCATCGCTCCGAGCGCCAGAATGTCGTTTTCGCACATCAGGACGTCGACCCGGTCTGCGGCGTCGGTCTGCTCGAGATAGCTGCGGATGGCTTCGGCTCCGGCTTCGGCACTGTATTTCTCAGCCGAGAACACCGAGACGTCATTCACACCCTTATGTTTCCAGAAATCGACGAAATGTTGCCGACGTCTAAGCGCTGTCGACAGGACGGTCGCACCTGTCATGAAGCCCGGACGCCGGTAACCTCTTTCGAAGAGGTGATCGACGATCTCCCGTAGCGCCAGTTCGGCATCACATGTGACTGCCGGCACGCCTTCGATCTGGCTGTCTCTCGCCAGAACGAACATGGGGGGCGTTCCCCGGCCCAATTGCAGATCGCTCAGCGTCTCGCTGCGAAACGCCGTTCCGAACAGGATGACGGCATCGACCTGGCGCTGGTCAGCGTGAAGCAATGCGTGCACATGGTCGAAGTGCGTGTTGATATTGATGAGCACGGCGACCAGCCCCTCGGCCTGCAGTCGTTCGGTCAATTTCTCCAGGAACGGTAATTTCTGAGGATTGGCGAAATCATCGACGAACACAGCCACCTGATGGGTGGAGTTGGTCGCGAGGCTGCGGGCAAGCAGGTTCGGAGTGTAGTTGAGCGCCGCGGCCGCTTCGAGGACTTTGCGTTTGCTTTCCTCCGCGATCGATGCGCCCGGCGTGAAAGCCCGTATGACCGTCCACTTCGAGACACCGGCGGCATCCGCCACTTCCCTCGCTGTCGCCCGCTTGCGCATAGAGCCTCCCTGTGAAATGGAACGGATATTCCATTTTTTGATTCAGGTGAAATGAATGCTTGCTTTTACGCCATTCAAGGATAATATGCACCCGTTTGCACCCGGTAGCAAAACGAAATGCACCCGGTAGCATTCGTTTTTCTCGCTATCCTGTGGAGTGGACGGCGAAGGAGGAGGAACAAATGAAATCCCTATTGAAAAAGCTCGCATTCGGCGCGGTCGTACTCGGCGTCGCCACCTCGGCGGCCGTGAGCGCGAAAGCTCAGGAGCCCACCATCATCGCCGTGACGCACGGACAGGCGTCCGATCCGTTCTGGTCGATCGTGAAGAACGGCATCATGCAGGCCGGCAAGGACAGCAACGTCCAGGTCGATTATCGCGCGCCGGAGACCTTCGACATGGTGGCGATGGCACAGCTCATCGAAGCTGCTGTCAACCAGAACCCCGCGGGCATCGTCATTTCGAACCCGGATCCGGATGCGCTTGGCCCGGCGATCGAGAAGGCAGTCGCCGCCGGCATTCCGGTCATATCAATGAACTCCGGCATCTCCGCAGCCGAAAAACTCGGCATCAAGCTGCATGTCGGACAAGACGAGATGCCGGCTGGTATCAAGGTCGGCGAGAAGTTGAAGTCGCTCGGCCTCAAGCACGTCCTCTGCGTCAACCAGGAAGTTGGTAACGTTGCTCTCGACCAGCGTTGTGCCGGTACGGAACAGGGCTTCGAGGGTGGCAAGGTCACCGTACTGCCGACGAGCTCCGATCCCGCCGAGATCGAATCGAAGATCCAGGCGGCTCTCACCTCCGACCCGTCGATCGATGTCGTACTCGGCCTTTCGGCTCCGCTCGTCGGTGAGCGGGCAGTGGCGGTCGTGGAAAAGATGGGTGTCGGCGACAAGGTGAAGGTCGCCTCCTATGATCTTTCGGCGAGCTTCCTCCAGTCGGTGGCCGACGGCAAGGCGCTGTTCGCGGTCGATCAGCAGCCTTATCTACAGGGATATCTGCCAGTGACGTTCCTGGCGCTCAATGCGCGCTACGGCACGATCCCGGCCGGCAACGTGGCTTCGGGTCCTAGCTTCGTGACCTCCGAGACCGCCGCGCAGGTGATCGAGAAATCCTCGCAGGGCATCCGCTAAGGCGGAGCCTGGTAGCCCCCGTCCCGGACGGGGGCTGCCCCTGTCACCGCGCATTCGGCCGACGCGAGACTTCGGTTCGCAGGCGGTCGTCGCGCGTACGCATGACGACCGAGATCTAAGGAACGAACCATGAGTCTAGCCAACGAACAGAACGGGTCTGCTGTCGGACCCGATGAGCGGCTGAAAAAGGTTTCGACATTGACTGCCATTCTGCGGCGTCCCGAACTCGGCGCTGTGGCCGGTCTAGTGCTCGTGACCATCTTCTTCCTGCTCACCGCCAATCCCGCCATGTTCACGTTGGCGGGTGTGATGAACTTTATGGCCCCGGCTGCCCAACTCGGCATTCTCGCCATCGGCGCAGCCCTTCTGATGATCGGCGGCGAGTTCGACCTTTCGATCGGCTCGATGGTCGCCTTTGCGGGGCTGGTCTTCGGCGCGGCGCTCGTCGTCTGGCAGATGCCGCTCAGCGTCGCCATTCTCGTGGCGCTCGCGTTTGCCGTGTTCATCGGTGTCACCAACGCGCAGCTCACCATGCGCACCGGCCTTCCGTCCTTCATCGTGACGCTGGCCTTCCTTTTCATTCTGCGCGGCCTGACGCTGGTCGGCCTGAAATGGGCAAGCGGTGGCGCGACCCAGCTTCGCGGCATGAAGGAAGCAGTGGCCGGCAGTCCGCTGGCCCCTCTGTTCTCTGGAGACGCCTTCCCCGGACTGTTCACCTGGCTTGCGCAAGCGGAAATTATCGACACCTTTCCAAACGGCGCGCCGAGGGTGTCCGGCATCCCCGTCGAGATCCTGTGGTTCATCGCCATCGCGCTCCTTGCCACCTGGATCCTGTTGAGGACGCGCTTCGGCAACTGGATCTTCGCATCCGGTGGCGATCCGCGCGCAGCGCGGAAGTCAGGCGTGCCGGTGGCGAGGGTCAAGACCACGCTCTTCGTCGTCACCGCTCTTTGCGCCACGCTGGTCGCCATCCTTACCGTGCTCGACGCCGGCTCGACGGACGCCCGTCGCGGCTTTCAAAAAGAGTTCGAGGCAATCATCGCGGCGGTCATCGGCGGCTGCCTGCTGACCGGCGGCTACGGCTCCGCCATTGGGGCGTTCTTCGGATCGATCGTCTTCGGCATGGTGCTGATTGGTCTGACCTACACCTCGATCGACCAGGATTGGTACCTCGTTTTCCTCGGCGGCATGCTGCTGACCGCCGTCGTCTTCAACAACGTCATCCGCAAACGCGTCACGGGAGAACGCTGATGAGCACATCTCAGACGCCCCTCATAGAGGTCAGGAACCTCGTCAAGCATTTCGGCTCCGTCATCGCCCTCAACGGCGTGTCCATGAGCGTCAATCGCAACGAGGTTCTATGCCTGCTTGGCGACAATGGCGCGGGCAAATCGACCCTGATCAACACGCTTGCAGGCGTGCACAAGCCGACCTCGGGCGATTTCCTGGTCGACGGCCAGCCTCAGCTGTTCTCCGGCCCACGCGACGCACTCGATGCCGGCATTGCCACGGTCTATCAGGACCTTGCGATGATCCCGCTGATGTCGGTCACCCGCAACTTCTTCATGGGGCGGGAGCCCTTGATCGGCTTCGGCCCCTTCAAGCGCATGAACATGGATGAGGCCGACAACGTCACGCGTGACGAGATGCACAAGATCGGCATCGATGTCCGCGACCCGCAGCAGGCGGTTGGCACGCTATCGGGCGGCGAACGGCAATGTGTGGCGATCGCCCGTGCGGTTTACTTCGGCGCCAAGGTGTTGATCCTCGACGAACCGACATCGGCGCTCGGCGTCGCCCAGACGTCGATGGTGCTGAAGTATATCAACCAGGTCCGAACCAAGGGCCTCGGCGTGATCTTCATCACCCACAATGTTCGTCACGCCTATGCTGTTGGCAACCGCTTTACGGTGCTCAATCGCGGCAAGACGCTTGGAACCTATGCCAAGCACGAGATCGGTATCGACGAACTGCAGAACCTGATGGCCGGCGGCAAGGAGCTGCAGTCTCTGTCCGAAGAGCTCGGCGGAACGATCTGATCGAAAGCCGTTCGCGTGCATGCCGGTGCGGCGCCTATGCGCCGCGCGCCACCCATCGTCATACCCAAAAATACGGAACACTAACCAATGAGTGCACCCAAGACTTCTCCTTTCCCGCTCGCAGCCTGCGCGGAAATGCTCTGGCGCGATAAGCCGATCGAGTGGCGCACCGCGCGCCTCAAGGAAATGGGTTTCGGGGTCGGTCTCTGGAACTGGCCGGAACACGATCTCAACAAGCTGGAAGCGACCGGCGCGACCTTCACGATCATGAACGGGTATCTGACCGGCCGTCTGACGGACGACGACGGTGCGGCAGAACTTCTGAGGACAGCGCGCAAGACCGCACAGGTTGGAAAACGGCTCGGCGTCCAGCGGCTCAACCTGCATGGCACAGGCTTGGGTGACAGAGGCCTGCCCGTGCAGCCTATCGAAGTCGTCACCGGCGCGATGTGGCTGAAGGCGCGCGATACCCTCTGCCGTGTCGTGGATATGGCTGAGGAGGAAGGCGTCACCTTCACCCTCGAAAACCTCAACCTGCCGGTCGATCACCCCGGCGTACCCTTCGGCCGCGCCGAGGACACGCTGGCGCTGGTCTCAAGCGTCGATCATCCGCGGCTCCGCCTCAATCTCGATCTCTATCATGCCCAGATCGGCGAGGGGAATCTGATCGAACTCTGCCGTAAGTGCCTGCCTTGGATCGGCGAGATCCAGGTGGCCGACGTGCCGGGCCGCCGCGAGCCGGGTACCGGGGAGGTCAACTGGAACGGCATCGCCAAGGCGCTGAATGCCATGGGCTATTCCGGCCCGATCGGCATGGAAGCCTGGGCGGCCGGCGACCCCGAAGCGGCGCTCGAAGCGTTCCGCACCGCATTCACCATCTGACATTTTTCAACCCTGACAGGATCAATACAATGCCCAAGAACAAAGCCGTCAATGTCGGCCTCATTGGTGCCGGCCGCATCGGTTCTTTCCATGGTGAGACCGTCGCACGCCGCCTCGTCGACGCCGAGCTCGTCGCCATTGCCGATCCCGCGCCAGGGGCTGCGGCCGGTCTCGCCGGCAAGCTCGCCGTTGAAAGCTCTTACACGGATGTCGCGGATCTTCTCGCCCACCCGAATCTCGATGCCGTGATCATCGCCACGCCGGCGCGGTTTCATACCAACATTCTCGTGCAGGCCGCCGAAGCCGGCAAAGCGATCTTTTGCGAGAAGCCGATGGCGTTGACCTTGGAGGATGCCGACCGGGCGATCGCGGCGGCACGCTCTGCCGGCGTTCCGCTTCAGGTCGGCTTCAACCGCCGCTGGGATCAGGCCTTTTCGGAAGGACGAGCCGCGATCGATGGCGGAAGGATCGGCACCCCTCAGTTGCTCCGGTCGCTCACCCGCGACCCCGGTCCGTTCGGTGCCGACCCCGCCAAAATCCCGCAGTGGACGATCTTCTACGAAACGCTGATCCACGATTTCGACACGCTGCTTTGGCTGAACCCGAATGCCAAGCCGGTCGAGGTTACGGCCGTTGCCGACGCGTTGGTTCGTCCGGATTTCGCCGACAAGGGCTTCCACGACACGGCGGTCGTCACGATCCGTTTTGACAATGGCTCGATCGCTGTCGCGGAGGCGAACTTCTGCGCCATGTACGGCTACGACATCCGCGGCGAGGTCTTCGGCTCCGGCGGCATGGTGACAATGGGAGACGTCCGTCGTTCCAGCATGAGGCTGTTCGATAAGGACGGCGTGTCGAGCGAGACCTGGCGTCGCGACACCGACCATTTTGTCCACGGTTACACAGCGCAGCTCGCGTCCTTCGTAACCGCCGTTCGTCGCGGCGAGATCACCGAAGGACCGACCGGCATCGATGCGCGCAATGCGCTCAGCATCGCGCTGGCCTGCATTGAGTCTGTCTCACGGAAGGCAGCCATCGCGCTGTAACAAAGGGCGAGGAATGGAGGCGGTCATGAAAACGAGCGAGGTGACAAAACCTCCGACTGACGTCATGGAGCTTAAGGGCATGTTCGCTTCCAGGTCCCTTAGGCTTCCCAAACAACTCGAGCAGGTCGCTCGTCTGGCGCTTGCAAGGCCGGATGTCATCGCCTTCGGCAGCGCTCGTTCGATCGCTGCCGTTTGCTCCGTCTCCCCCACCTCGGTCACGCGCCTTGCTACCGCCCTTGGCTTCGACAGTTTCCAGGATTTCAAGTTGTTCTTTCAACAGCATCTAAGGAGAACTGCGAACTCCGAAACCGGCGGTTGTTTTTGATTTGCTTCGGTATGATTCCGATCTTCATGGCATGTCCTTTCGTGAATGTGGAAGAGACGAGCTCGGTTGCAGGCGGGGCTAGCGAGAGCCTCAAGCGTTTCGCCTCGTTCGACTGTCTTGACTCGCGCGAAACGCATGTTGTCGACGTCAGACCGGCAGCCCGGCCTGTTTCCGCAAGCTCTTGTCGAACGCGGATTCGGGGACGAAACGGCGCAGCAAGCGAACTTGGCCGGCCAGTTTTCCCGCGGTGTAACGTCTTCTCGGCGCCTTGGCCGTTGCCGCTTTGACAACCGTCTCTGCCACGACCTCGGGGGCGTCGCCTGTTTCAACCCACTTCCGCATCTGCACTTCCATGTCAGCGCGCACCGCATCGTAGACGGCAAGGGAACGATCGGGTTTTGTCAGGTTTTCCTCGAAGGTGGTGCGGGTATAGCCGGGCTCGACCAGCGCCACCCGAATTCCGAATGTTCGCAATTCGTGATCGAGCGATTCGGAATAGCCCTCGACGGCGTGCTTGGTCGATGCATAGAGGGCATTATAGGGGGACGGGATCAACCCGAGTACGGAACTGATGTTGATGATCCTGCCTTTGCCCTGACTCCGCATGGTAGGCAACACCGCGTTGGTGACGCGAAGGACGCCGAAGACGTTCACATCGAACAGCGCCTGTGCCTGGGCAGTTGAGGACTCCTCTGCGCCGCCGAGCAGACCAATGCCGGCATTGTTGACGAGCAGGTCGATACGTCCTGCCTCGGCCAGCACCACCTCGACCAATTTCGCCACGGATGCGTCATCGGTCACGTCACAGGTCAGCATGGAGACGCCGTCGGATCTTTCGGGGACCGCGCGACGGCTGGTTCCGAAGACGCGAAAGCCCGCCTTCTGCAAGGCTCTGGCCGTCACGTACCCGATGCCGGTCGATGCCCCAGTGACCAGGGCAACGCCTAGATTGGTCTTGTCCATTGCAGTTACTTCCTTCTTTGTGCTGGATTTCGTGTGGAAATGGCGTAAGCGCTCTCGTTCATGCCGCCGGGCTAAGCTTCAGGCACGGGCGGCAAGCTTGTCTGTCCATCGTCGGAACACGGCGCTGGCGTTGACGCCTCCGAAGCCGAAGCCGTTGGAGATCGCGTAGTCCATCTCCGTTGGCCGGGCCTGGTCCGCAACGAAGTCAATCGCGTCGCCGGCCGGATCAGGAGCGCTCAAATTGAGCGTCGGCGGGGCCGTCTGATCCCTAAGCGCCAGGATCGTGAAAATGGCTTCAAGCCCGCCGGCAGCTCCGAGCAGGTGTCCGGTCGCCGACTTCGTTCCGCTGACGGCCACGCTGGATTCTGCGCCGAATACCCGTTTGATCGCGGCGATTTCTGCCAGGTCGCCGACTGGCGTCGAGGTCGCGTGCGCATTGAGGTGGCGGATCTCGCGCGGCGAAATTCCGGCCTGGGCAATCGCGATCTCCATCGCGCGGCGCGCGCCGTCGCCGTCCTCGGGACCGGAAGTGACGTGGTGGGCGTCGGCTGTCGTGCCGTAGCCGACGAGCTCGGCGAGGGGTTTCGCACCGCGCGCAAGCGCGTGACTCAATGCCTCGATAACCAGGATGCCGGACCCTTCGCCCATGACGAAGCCGTCGCGCAACATGTCGAAGGGCCGCGAGGCCTGATCGGGTGTGTCATTGAACCCCGTCGAAAGAGAGCGTGCCGCGGCAAAACCGCCGAGACTGACGACATTCATGCATGCTTCCGTTCCGCCGCACACCGCGATGTCGGCTTCATTCGCGCGGATGAGACGGGCCGCATCGCCGATCGCCTGAATGCCGGCCGCGCACGCGGTCACCGGTGCGCCGATCGGTCCTTTGAAGCCGTAACGGATGGAGATTTGACCCGCAGCCAGGTTCACCAGGAAAGATGGCACGGTGAACGGTGAAAGACGTCGGACACCGCGCTGATCGACCGTTCGCACCGCTTCAGTGATGGCGGGGAACCCGCCGATGCCCGACGCGATGATCGTCGCGGTTCGGACCCGGTCAGCTTCCGAGACCGGCTTCCATCCCGACTGAGCAAGCGCCTCTTCCGCCGCCGCCAGTGCGAAGAGAATGAATCGATCGACCTTGCGCTGATCCTTTGGAGCAAAGACGGTAATCGGATCGAAACCAGCTTCGGGGTCTTGTTCAAGAGAGGGAACGGTCCCGCCGATCTTCGCCGGCAGGTCCCCCACGACCTCGTCCGGGAGCCGTCGGATGCCCGAACGCCCAGACAAGAGCCGAGACCAGGAAGTCGTCACGTTGGCTCCGAGGGGGCTGACTGCTCCCATGCCTGTGATAACGATACGACGCATGTGATCTCCAACTGTCATTTTTGTGTCATCCGTCTGCACGCCGTGCAGACGCTCGATCGGCTATTGCCGCTTATTCACTTGGCAATAGTCTCGTCCGTGTGATCTCGTGACGTGCCCCAGGCGCGCGGGGACGTGTCCGGGAAGGCATCCTGCAAACGCGTGAGGCAATCACGCCATTGGCGGGAAGTGGACATCTCATGCGCTTCTGGCGGAGGCGGCGATCCGCCGGACTTCGTCGGCTGCTACGTTGAGAAACCGCTCCGCCATCTCTTCATCATTCAGGATACGAGAGATCGTCACGGCACCCACCATCAGCGACAGCATCGCCATGGCCTTGCCAGTGTTTGGGCTTTCCGCCTCCGGCATCAGTTCTTCGAGAATTTGAAGATGCGCTTGGATGCCGTTCTGGAACGGGGCCCTAACCTCCTCGCTTTGTCGTGCCGCATCAGCGCCAAGCGCCACCAAGGGACAACCGTCGCTCTTCTCTTCACGATGTCCCATCGACAGGTAGAGCTCAATCAAGGCCTCCAGGGCGTCGGGACTTGCGGCAGCAACGGCCGACCATCGTCGGGTCGCCTGTTCCATAGCTCGCCTCGATGCCTGTGCCGCAAGATCGTCCTTGGAATCGAACTGCTTGTAGAATCCACCCTGGGTCAGGCCGGCCCCCTTCATCAGATCCTTGAGCCCGATGCCGTCGAAGCCGTGCTCCCGAAAAAGCCGGCTCGCCGCATTGATGACCGCTTCGCGATTTGCCTCCGCCTGGGCGCGACTAACTCTCATGATCGACCTCGTAAATAGATTTCACTTGACATCTATAGCATGGATAGATTTAGATCGCAATCTAAATAAGGCGACGCCCGTCAACAAGGGTCATCTGACATGAAGCGCAAATTTCTTCTCATAGCGATCGGCCTTGTGGCTGCAGCCGGGGGCGCGGCGTCTGCCTTCGTTTTCGAAACGCCAGCACCGGACGTGGAGGTCGCAGATCCCCGCGTCGCGTCGCCACTTGTGAGGGTGGTGGAGGCGACGAGAGCAGAGCGCGCCGAGCGAGCCTTTACAGGTACGATCGCCGCGCGGATTGAGAGCAATCTTGGTTTCCGGGTGCCGGGCAAGATTATTCAGCGCCTCGTCGATATCGGCGAACAGGTGAGGGCGGGGCAGGCGCTGCTGCGGATCGATGAGACCGATCTGCAACTCGCACTCGCGGCCAAGCGCAATGCTGTTGCTGCAGCACGCGCTGTCCTGGTCCAGGCGCGTGCGGACGAGAGGCGCTATGCTGTCCTGGTGAAGAATGGACTGGCGGCAACGCCGCAGCGTTACGAGCAGGCGAAGGCGGCGCTCGACACCGCGACGGCACAGCTTGCCGCCGCGGAAGCGGAAGCGAAGGTCACGGAGAACGAGGCGACCTATTCTGTCCTGGCGGCGGATGCGGATGGAACGGTGGTCGAAACGCTCGGCGAGCCGGGGCAGGTTGTCGCCGCCGGTCAGCCGGTGGTTAGACTTGCCCACGCCGGTCCCCGCGAGGCCGTCGTCGCACTTCCCGAGACGCTCCGGCCGGCGCTCGGCTCGGTGGCCGAGGCCAGCCTGTATGGAGGCGATGAGCGTCGCTACACGGCACATCTGCGGCAGTTATCGGACTCCGCCGATCCCCAGACGCGTACCTACGAGGCCCGCTACGTCCTCGATGGTGAGGCCGCGGCAGCGCCGCTCGGCTCCACGGTTACCATTCGGATTGCAAACCAGGTGAGCCAGCCGGAAGTCCAGGTGCCGCTCGGAGCCGTGCTCGACGATGGTGAGAAGACCGGCGTTTGGGTCTTGGACAGAGCCAGCTCGACCGTGCACTTTCGACCCGTCAAACTTGTCCGCGTGACCAGCGAAACCGCCTTGATCTCCGGATTGAACACTGGCGATTCCATCGTTTCGCTCGGCGCTCATCTCCTGCAGGAAGGCGCTTCAGTCAGAACTGCTCCTGAGGGGAGTAACTGATGATGAACCTCAATCTTTCCGCGATCGCCGTTCGCGAACGGGCTGTCACCCTGTTCTTCATCCTCCTGCTGGTGGCCGCCGGCGCCTACGCCTTCCTCATGCTCGGACGGGCGGAGGATCCGAACTTCACCATCAAGACCATGACGGTCACGACGGCATGGCCAGGCGCGACGGCGCGCGAGATGCAGGACCTCGTCGCCGAACCATTGGAGAAGCGGCTTCAGGAGCTGACCTGGTACGACCGGGTGGAGACGACCACACGGCAAGGTTATGCGTATATGACTGTTACGCTGAAGGACAGCACGCCGCCGTCCGTCGTGCAGGAGGAGTTCTACCAGGCCCGCAAGAAGCTCGGGGATGAAGCGCGCAACCTGCCGTCGGGCGTCTTCGGCCCCTTCATCAACGACGAATATTCGGACGTGAGCTTCGCCCTTTATGCGCTGAAGGCCAAGGGCATGCCGATGCGTGAGTTGGCCAGGCAGGCCGAGGTGATCCGCCAGGACCTCCTGCACGTGCCCGGAGTCAAGAAGATCAACATCCTCGGTGAACGTCCCGAACAGATATTCGTCGAGTTCTCCTACGCCAAACTGGCAACTCTCGGCGTCTCGGCACAGGATATTGTTGCCGCCCTGCAGCGGCAGAACACCGTTACACCGGCGGGCTCGATCGACACAAAGGGGCCGCGGGTCTTCATCCGGGTAGACGGCGACTATGACAGTGTCCAGGCGATCGCCGACACGCCGATCGCGGCTGCGGGGCGGACGCTGAAGCTCTCCGACATCGCCGCGGTCCGCCGCGGCTACCAGGATCCTCCCACCTACCTGATCCGGCGCCAGGGTGAGCCGACCATCATGCTAGCGGCTGTCATGCAGGAGGGCTGGGACGGTCTCGCGCTCGGCAAGGCGCTGGAGGACAGGACCGCAGCCATCGCACAGGCACTGCCGCTCGGAATGACGCTCGACAAGGTGACCGACCAGGCCGTCAACATCACCTCGGCCGTCGACGAATTCATGATGAAGTTCGCCATGGCGCTCGGCGTGGTGCTGGTGGTGAGCCTGCTCAGCCTCGGCTGGCGGGTCGGCATCGTCGTGGCGGCTGCCGTCCCGCTGACGCTTGCGGTCGTCTTCCTCATAATGCTCGAAACCGGCCGGTTCTTCGACCGCATCACGCTCGGCGCCCTCATCCTGGCGCTCGGTCTCCTCGTCGACGACGCCATCATCGCCATCGAGGTGATGGTGGTGAAAATGGAAGAGGGCATGGACCGCATCAAGGCGGCGGCCTATGCGTGGAGCCACACTGCGGCGCCGATGCTGTCGGGAACCCTCGTGACGATCGCCGGCTTCCTGCCGGTGGGCTTCGCGCGCTCGACGGCGGGCGAGTACGCCGGCAACATCTTCTGGGTGGTGGGGTTCGCCCTCATCGTTTCCTGGATAGTCGCGGTGGTGTTCACGCCCTACCTCGGCGTCAAGATGCTGCCCGCGATCAAACCGGTCGAGGGCGGTCACGAGGCGATTTACAACACGCCGAACTATCGGCGTCTGCGACGGCTCATCACCTTTGCGGTGCGCCGCAAGTTTCTGACCTGCGCTGTCGTCGGCATCGCCTTCGCACTTTCCGTGGTCGGCATGGGCGCCATCAAACAGCAGTTCTTCCCGACGTCCGACCGCCCGGAGGTGCTGGTGGAGGTTCGGCTGCCGGCAGGCACCAGCATCGAGACGACGACGGCGGCAGTCGAGAAGCTCGAACAGTGGCTGGACAAGCAGCCCGAGGTCAAGATTGTCACGAGCTATGTCGGTCAGGGCGCTCCCCGCTTCTTCTTCGCGATGGCGCCGGAACTGCCTGATCCCGCCTTCGCCAAGATCGTCGTGCTCACGCCGGACGCGGAGGCGCGCGAGGCTTTGAAGCACCGGCTCCGCGAGGCGATATCCCGCGGGCTTGCGTCTGAGGCTTATGTGCGCGTCACCCAGCTTGTGTTCGGACCCTACACCCCGTTCCCGGTCGAGTTTCGGGTCATGGGACCTGATCCCGCCCAACTGTACAGCATTTCCCAGAAGGCCCTCGACATCATGCGCGGCGTTCCGGACGTGCGCCAGGCCAACCGAGATTGGGGCAATCGCACGCCCGTACTCCGCTTCATCCCGGATCAGGAGCGATTGAACCTCATCGGCCTTTCGCCGGCAGAGGCGGCCCAGCAACTGCAGTTCCTCCTCACCGGCATCCCCGTTACGCAGGTGCGCGAAGACATTCGCAATGTTCCGATCGTCGCACGCAGCGCCGGCGGCGAGCGGCTGGATCCGACGCGTCTGGCGGATTTCTCCTTGATGAGCCGCGACGGCCGCCCGATTCCGCTCGACCAGATCGGCCATTCGGAGATCCATCTGGAAGAGCCGATCCTGAAGCGCCGCGATCGCACGCCGGTCATCACCATCCGCTCGGACATCAATGAGGCGACCCAGCCGCCGGAGGTCTCCAAGCAGATCATGACCGCCCTTCAGCCGCTGATCGCATCGCTTCCCGCCGGCTATCGCATCGAATTGGGCGGATCGATCGAGGAGGCTGTCAAGGCCAATACCGCGCTGGGCAAGGTTTTCCCGGCCATGATTGCCGCGATGCTGATCGTCATCATGCTGCAGGTGCGATCCTTCTCGACGATGGCCATGGTCATGCTGACGGCACCGCTTGGTCTTGTCGGCGTCGTGCCGATGCTGCTCACCTTCAATCAGCCCTTCGGGTTCAACGCCATTCTGGGCCTGATAGGACTGGCTGGCATCCTGATGCGCAATACGCTGATCCTGACCGAACAGATCAAGGAGAACCGTGCTGCCGGCCTTGATGACTATTACGCCGTCATCGAGGCCACGGTGCAACGCACGAGGCCCGTGATCCTGACCGCACTTGCCGCCGTGCTGGCCTTCATTCCCCTCACGCACTCGGTCTTCTGGGGGTCGATGGCCTATACGCTGATCGGCGGCACGGCGGTCGGCACGGTGCTGATCCTGCTCTTCCTTCCAGCGCTTTACGCCGCATGGTTCAGGATCAAGCCGACTGCAGATGCGATCCCTGAGGATCTGACGGAGGAACTGGAAGTGCGCCTACCAATAGCAGCCGAGTAGGGCCGGGTCGTCGGGTGGACACGGTGCAAGGTCTCGCGCGCGGGTCTTGCCGGAACATACCCTGCGGCCGAATGAGCGGCTTCATGTGGGCCCCTTGTTCTCGAGATTTAATACTCGTGCCGATATGTTCTCGGCGATGTCCCGGTCGTGGGTGACCAACAGGACAGCGAGGCCGGTTTCCCTGACGATCTCCTGCAGGCAGGTGATCACCTCTTTCTGGCCGACGGGGTCGAGCCGCGACGTCGCCTCGTCTGCGAAGAGAAAGGCCGGATCGAGCAGCAGGGCGCGCAGCAACGCAAAGCGCTGTAGCTCCCCGCCCGAAACCTGGCTGGGCAGACGATCGAGTAATGTTTTCGGCAGGCGCAAGCGGTCCAGCAACCCCTCGACTGTCGTCCAACGATTGGCATGGAGGCGAACCAGATCGGTGAGCCCCTTGCGAATAGTCTGGTGGGGCGCGAACGCGGCCGGTGGATCCTGATAGAGCTTCTGAAAGCGGAGCCGCGACATTCCCGACTTGCGCTCGACCGTTCCGACATCGGGCGGGATCAGGCCAAGAAGGATATTGCCGACCGTCGTCTTGCCGCAGCCGCTCGGCCCGAAGACCGAGACGATCTCGCCGGCGGCGACCGTGATGTCCAGATCGGAAAACAGGGTCCTGCCATCATAGCGCTTCGCCAGTCCGCGTCCGGCAAGGACGACCTCGCCGGATGCCGTTGGCGCCTGCCGCTCCCATCTTGCGGGCTCGGCGGCGAGCAGCGCCTTGGTATAGGCGTGTTCGGGCGCTTGGAGCAGCTTTTCCGCGGGAGCGTATTCGATCAGCCGGCCGTCGAGCATGACGCCGATCAGGCCGCCGAGTGCCCTGGCGACGGCGACATCATGGGTGATGGTCAGCAGCAGGCGTCCCGCTTCGACCTCCCGTTTCAGGCGTGCCGTCACCGAGTCCCGCAGCGCCGTGTCGAGGCCTTTCGTCGGCTCATCCGCGATCAGAAGCTCACTGTCGGCGGCATGCGCCATCGCGATCGCCGCCCGCTGTCCCATGCCGCCTGACATCTGGAAGGGGTAAAGCGCTTCCGCGTGGGCAAGAGAAACCCCGGCGAGGTTCTCCTTGGCAAGCGCATCGCTCCGCGTGGCATCCTTGTCTTTGACGAAGCGATGTATCTCTGCCACCTGCGGCAGGACGCGCATGGTCGGATCCAGCGCCAGCCACGGCTCCTGCGGCAGCAGGGAAATGCTCCGGCCCCAGCGGCGGCGGCGCTGGGCAGGCGTCTCCGCAAGAAGGTCCGTCCCCTTGAAGACCACGTGCCCCGTCGCACGCAGCCCTGGCGGCAAATTGCCCATGATCGCCTGTGCCACGAGCGACTTGCCCGATCCGCTCTCGCCAAGCAGCGTTAACGGTCGCCCTCTTCCCAGCGCAAGGGACACGTCGGAGACGATGCGGCCCTCCGGCGAATCGATCGACAGGGCGGCGATCGAGAGATCCGGGCTTGCTTGAATGTTCATGGATGATCTCCCTGGGCGAGAAGTTGAAGGCCGAGCACCAGCAGGAAGATCAGCAATGCGCTCAGCAGCATATGCACCGGCGCTTCCGCGTAATACGGCAAGAGCTCCACGATCATGCTGCCGAGTTCAGGGGTGGGAGGTTGCAATCCGACGCTGATGGCACTCAATGTCGACACCGCGATGATGGCCGTCGCCATGGCAAAGGCCGCAAGCGTTCCGATCATCGGTGCGACCACCGGCAGGACGTAGTTGACGAGGATGTAGCGCGAGCCGAAGCCGAGCATCCGCGCCGCCTCGATATGCGGCTGCGCGAGGACGGACTTCGTCGTCGCCTTCGTCACACGATAGAACTCGACCCACAGGGTCAGCGACAGGCCCAGGAACAGCGGAACATAATTGCCGGGCGCGAAGGCCAGCAGCAGGAGCACCAGCATCAGGCCGGGCAGGGCCAGCACAATTGTGGCCGTCAGTTCCAGGAACCGCTCTGTCCAGCCGCCTTTCCAGGCGGCGGCAAGACCGAGCAGAACGCCGGGGACCGCGGCCGCGAGCATGGTCAGTAGGGCGAGGCCGAAGGAAAGACGAGCGCCGTGGGCGAGACGCGCGAGGAGGCTGCGCCCGTAGTGATCGGCTCCGAGCAAGAAATCGCCGCCGATCGGGGCGAGGCTGGCGCTAAAATCCTGCGCCGCAGGGTCGGCAGGAATGAGCATTGGCCCGATGATCGCAAAGCAACCAAGCAGGACGAGGAGCCCGGCGCCAAAGATGCGCCCCGTGGTCAGTCGCCCTTTCGGCCGAGCAAAGGACAGATCGCCGATCGTACTCATGCCGTTCTCCCCACACGCGGATCGAGCCAATGCGTCAGAAGGTCGACAATGGCGGCGATGACGACGAACATCAGTCCCATCACCAGCGCCGTCCCCTGGACCATGGGAATGTCCCGTTCGACAACCGCGTGGACCAGGGCGTGGCCGATGCCCGGATAGGCGAACAGGGATTCCACAACGACAACGCCTTCGACCAGATAGACGGCCTGCAGTCCGATATAGGAGACGACCGGAATGGCGGCGTTGCGAAGTCCATGTCGGCGCACGACAACGGATTCCGAGAGCCCCTTGTGCCGAGCGAAGGCGAAATAGGGTGCCATCGCGACAGCAGCGACCGAGTTGCGCATCACCCGGCTCGACATGGCTGCGAGTCCGAGAGCGAGCGTCAGCGCGGGAAGCAGCATCTCGCGCGGTGAGCCAAAACCGGCCGGAGGCAGCCAGCCGAGCTGCTTCGAAAAAATCAGCATCAGAATGAGGCCAAGCACGAAGGGCGGAATGGCGCGGAAGATCGCCGCACCCGCCAGGCCCAGTCGGTCAACAGCGCCTCCCGGCTTCAGCCCCGCGAAGAGGCCGATGACTGGGCCGATGAGGAGCGATAGCACGAGCGCCGACGCGGCAAGCCATGCGGAAGCGCCGAGTTGCACCTCCAACTCATGAACGACGGGCGAACCGGTGACGAGCGAATGTCCGAGGTCAAGGCGCAGAAGGTCGCCCAGCCATTCTACGAACTGGGCCCCGAGCGGGCGGTCGAGGCCCAGTTCCAGCCTGACCCTTTCTGCCGCTTCTGCAATCCGCGCATCCGGTCCATAGCGACCGGCAGCTATGCGCATGGCCGCGTCACCGGGCAGCACGCGCATGAGGACGAAGCACAGAGTCCCAACCACGATGGCCACCAGCACCGCCTGGAGCAGGCGCGCAAGAAGGAAGTTTCGCATTGCGCTTTCCCCGTTACTCTGCCCAGCGGATGGCCGAGAGGCCGTAATTCACTTCCAGGGGATCGACCTTGACCCCGGTGATCCTCTTGTTCGAGACGATGGCGAGCTCCGACCAGGTGACTGGAATGCTTGGCAGCTCTCGCTGCAGGATCTCCACCGCGCGACTCTGAAGCGGGGCGCGGGCTGCCGTGTCGCTCGTCGCCGCAAGTTGTTCGACGACGCTCTGGATTTCCTTGTTGTCCCAACCCATCGAGCCCCAGTCGCTTCCGCCGGGACCATAATCCTGGAGCAGCGTTCCGACGGGATCCGGCACGATCGAATAGAGCCGCGAGATCAGCCCCATCTCCAGCGTTCCGTCCTGATGGCGCGCCGGAATTTCCGAGCTGTTTCCCACGGAAACCTTTACCTCGATACCCACCTGTCTAAGCTGGGCCTGAAGCGCCGTCGCGATGGGCGGCAGTTCGGGCCAACTGGAATAGGTCAGCAGCGTCACGCTGAACCGCTTGCCGTCTTTTTGCAGAATACCGTCGCTGCCGGCTTCCCAGCCCGCGGCGGCCAGGAGTTCCTGCGCCTTGTCGACGTCCCGCATGAGCGGCTTGACGTCGGGGGAATTCCAGCCCTTCATCGCAGGCGGGAACAACTGGGTTGCGGCAAGATCGGCGTTGCGCAGGATTACCTTGGTGATCCCGGCGCGGTCGATCGCCGCGCTGATCGCCTGGCGCTCCTCAATCTGATCGAAAAATGGCGACGCCGCATTCACCTTGAGAATGCGCGTGCGAGGGATGGTGGCAATCTGCACATCAAGTTTCGGATTTGCCTTCAAACGATCCACCGAGACCGGCAGCATGGAAAAGACCAGATCCGCTTCACCGCTTTCCGCCATCAGCGCTCGGGTCTCGCCTTGTCCCACTGCGAGATAGCTGACTTCCTCAATCTCGGGCTTGCCGCCCCACCACCCGCCGGAGGCCTGTAACTCCAGCCGTGCCGGAGCGGTAAGGCTCTTCACCTTGTAGGGTCCGGATCCAACGATCTGCGTGACTTTACCCCCCGCATCAAATGAGGAAGGCGCCAGCACGATCGTGCTGAAATGCACGAGGTAGGCGGGCAGGGCAGAGAACGGTTTGGTCAGCCGGACCACCACGTCCCGCCCCTCACTGGTGATCTCGGCAAGCGGCGCCTGAGAGAGCACGCCGACACCCGAAAGAGCGCGCTTCAGACTGGCCGCGGCCGTTTCCGCCGTTACGGGCGCGCCGTCATGGAAACGCGCATTCTCACGGAGAGTAAAGCGCCATGTCAGACCGTCGCCGCTGACGCTCCACCGATCCGCAAGGGAGGGAACCAGCTTGCCCTCGTGGTTCACGGTTACAAGAGTTTCGGCGACTTGCAATCGGCTGAAGACATAGCCGGTCTGGGCCGGATCAATGCCGGTAATCTCCCATGGGCCGGCAACCTTGAGCACCTCGGCATGAGCCGCGTTAAGCGTCGCGGCGACGCCGAGTGCAACCGTAGTGAACAGCACGCGCAGTGAGCGCATTCAGACCTCCAAACATTTTTCCGTGACGAAGATGGGTGCAGAGTGCACGTGTCTGTTCCCCCCGATATGTTACGTTATTACGTTCGTCAATTGAAAAGTTACGTAATAACGTTGCAGCCATTGAGACGGCGACACGCAAGAGCTGGCCGATGCAGCTCAGCGATGACCTCTCGCTTCACCTGTGCGATTGGGATCCGCATGACCACGAGGCGGCGCATACTACGGGACAGGCTATCGGCGGCGGCTATTATGCTGCTGTTGCCCGTGGCCGGACCGATCGTCAACGCGGGTCGGTCAGCTTGTCCAGCTCAGTGAGGATCCGGTATGCGGCCTTTACACGCGCCGGTATGGGATAGCTGCGGTTCGCCAGGATGACGATGCCGATTTCCTTTGCGGGGATGAAAGCGGCATAGGCTCCGAAACCGTTCGTCGACCCCGTTTTGTTGATCAGCATATCGCCGCGCGGCGGCAGCGGCGGAGTGAGTTTCGTCGCCTTGTTCGGTTCGAAGGCCATCTGGCGCGAGTTGCCGGCGAGCAGTCGCTCTAGCTCCGTCGGGTAGGGATACATCTCCCATCCGAGCCCCTGAACCATCTCGCCGACCCGGTAGTAGCCGGTGTGCGTGGCGGTGATCGCCCGTTGCAGCGTTCCATCCAGCTTCGCGCCGCCGATGTTTGCTTCGACAAACCGGATCAGGTCGAACGCGGTCGTCTTGATGCCATAGGCCTCCCAATCCAGGACACCGGGTGTCACCCGAACGGGTCTACCATCCCTCGAATAGCCGTGGGCGTAGTCCGCCATCCTGTCTTCAGGAACCCGTATATGGGTGCGCGAGAGGCCAAGCATCGGCACGAGTTCTCCTTCCATGAGATCCTCGAACGGCTTGCCCATGCTTTGTGCCGCCAGATGGCCGAAGAGCCCAATGCTCGGGTTGGAATAGCGACGGTAAGTGCCGGGGGCATATTCGGGATGCCACTTCTTGAAATAGGCGATCACATTCTCGTCCGTGACGCTATTCGGAAATTGCAGCGGCAGGCCGCCGGCTGTGTAAGTGCCGAGATCGAGAAGGCTAATTGCGTCGAAGCTGCTGCCGGCAAGGGCTGGCAGGTATTTGCCGGCAGGATCGGAGAGGGAGAGGCTTCCGCTTTCTTGCGCATAGGCCGCGAGTGTCGCGGTAAAGGTCTTGCTGATAGACCCGATCTCGAAAAGCGTCCGGTCGGTCACGGCCTGACCGCTTTCCTTGGATGCGACCCCATAGTTGAAGACGTACCGCTCTCCCTCGGCGGTGATTGCCACGGCCAGACCTGGAATCTTGTGTTCTGCCATGACGGGCCGGATCGCCTCATCGACGATGCCTTTGAGCGCCTCCCGCGGGTCACGATCGGTCGCGTGGGCGCTTGCGCCGATGAGCACCGCAGCGGCGGCCAGGATTCCGAGCCTCGTAAGGGGAAAGTCTCTCATGGGGAATATCTCCTCGTGCTCATTGTGACTCTCGCAAAGTGGAGCCGGAACAGCACTGAGGTATATGCGGATTACGGCCGTTGCGTGAGCCATTCGCACGGGTACGGCTAGCCTCCGACAGAGCCGTGACGACGCAGGCATCGGCTGATTCGCTGCAATCGAGGAACGGAATGCCGTCCCCGGCCGCCTTCGGAAATGGCTCGTCGAGCTTACGATGGGCTCGATTGGGCGGCTACCGCCGATAGATCAGCCAGTTACGGCCGACATCCTTGCGCATGCCTTCCTCGAAGAGCACCGTCCTGTTGCGGCCGGCGTTCTTGGCGGCGTAGAGGGCGATGTCGGCCTTGTTGTAGAGGTCGACCGGATCGTCCGCGGCCGTTGCCATGCAGACGCCGACGGAGAGAGTGACGGCGCCATAATTGACCCCGGTCTTCGTGTTCTTGAAGGGTGCGCTGGCGAGTATGGTGCGGATCCGGTCCGCGGCCTGAAGGCATTCTTCCTGGGTGCTGTCGCGCAGGATGATCGCGAATTCCTCGCCGCCGGTGCGCGCGACGAAGACGTCCCGGCGGAGGTTTGCGCGGACGACGTTGGCCACGGTGGCAAGGATCTTGTCGCCGACCGGATGGCCGAAACTGTCGTTGATCTTCTTGAAGTGATCGATGTCGGCGAGCAGCAGGCCGGTGAAGTTGCGAACGTGTTCGCTGTTGTAAATGGCCGCGAGGCTGTCGTCGAAGGCGCGGCGATTGGCGAGCCGCGTCAGCGAATCGGTGTTGGCGATGCGCTTGTACTCGTCCAGTTCCTGGCGGATGGCCTCCATCTCGACCGACTTCTGGACGACGCTCTGCACGCGCTCCTTGCCCTGGCTCATCGTATCCGCGGTCGCCTCGCTGAGGATGCCGATCGCGTGACGCAGGATGTCGGCGCTTGCGGCGCTCTTGTTCGTCATGTTGAGATAGGCTTCATCGAGAACTTTGTTGTAGCTCTCGAGCGCGTACTGCTCGTCCTTCAGGAGATTGACAAGCTCGCAAAGCTTGGCGGCCATCGTGCTGTGGGCGCGTTCGATGCCGCGCGAGTGGTGAATGTGGCTGAAGTGCCGGGCGCCGATTTCGTCGAGCTCGTCCTGCGTCGCGCGGCTTCCGAGTGTCGCGAGTTCCTTGGAGAGCTGCGAGTTCGAGCCGAGATAGGCTTCGTAATATAGCTCGTAATTGCGCGGTATAGGCGCCACGCCCATCATGCGCATGGCGTGGGTGATCTGTGCGGCAATATCGGGCGTCGGCGTCCTGTTCGAGGTTGCCGGCATTTGCAAGTCCCCTAAAATAATAGGCTCTAATCGACCGCTATTTTTTAGGGGTAAAAGATTTTCGGAGTGTTAACAATTGCTTTTTTGTACAAATACAAATTGAGTGAATTCCAAATATTCAACGATCTTGCCGCGGCAGGAGCCGGTAAAGCCGGGGAGGCCTCGGCGCCCTACAGCGCCGCGCGTCTTTTCAGACGCGCAAAGGTCGCTGCAACTTTTGAATCCGCGCATCGAGCGTCCCGAATATCCGAACGGATTTTCGGGACGATGCGCCAGATCAGGCGGGGCCAATCATCGATTCCGGACGGACAATCTCGTCGAATTCCTCATTCGTTACGTAACCGCCGCCGACGGCCTCATCGCGGAGCGTCGTGCCGTTCTTATGCGCCGTTTTGGCGATCTTGGCGGCGTTGTCGTAGCCGATCTTCGGCGCGAGTGCGGTGACCAGCATCAGCGAACGGTCGAGGGCCGCCTTGATGTTGTCCTCGCGCGCTTCGATGCCGACGACGCAATTGTCGGTGAAGGAGATGGCTGCGTCGGCGAGCAGTTGCACCGATTGCAGGAAGTTGTAGGCCATCAAGGGATTGTAGACGTTGAGCTCGAAATGGCCCTGGCTGCCGGCGAAGGTGAGCGCGGCATGGTTGCCGAACACCTGGACGCAGACCTGCGTCAGCGCCTCGCACTGGGTCGGATTGACCTTGCCCGGCATGATCGACGAGCCAGGCTCGTTTTCCGGCAGCGACAGTTCGCCGAGGCCGGAGCGGGGGCCGGAGCCGAGGAAACGGATGTCGTTGGCGATCTTGAAGAGGGCGGCGGCGGTCGCATTGATGGCGCCGTGGCTGAAGACCATCGAATCATGCGCGGCCAGCGCCTCGAACTTGTTCGGCGCGGAGGTGAAGGCGATGCCGGTGCTTGCGGCAATCTCCTCCGCCACCTTCTCGGCGAAGCCGACCGGAGCATTGAGGCCGGTGCCGACGGCGGTGCCGCCTTGGGCGAGTTCGCAGAGGCCCGGCAGCGTCATTTCGATCCGCTTGATCGAGGAGGCGACCTGGGCCGCGTAGCCGGAGAATTCCTGGCCGAGGGTGAGCGGCGTTGCGTCCTGCGTATGCGTACGGCCGATCTTGATGATGTGGTCGAAGGCCTTGACCTTCTCCTCGAGCGCCCTGTGCAGGTGCTTGAGAGCCGGCAGGAGGTCATGGATCACGCGCTCGGCGCAGGCGATGTGCATCGCCGTCGGATAGGTGTCGTTCGACGACTGGCTCATGTTGACGTGGTCATTCGGATGCACCGGCTTCTTCGAGCCCATGACGCCGCCGAGCAGCTCGATCGCCCGGTTGGAGATGACCTCGTTGGCATTCATGTTGGACTGGGTGCCGGATCCCGTCTGCCAGACCACGAGCGGGAAATGGTCGTTGAGCTTTCCGTCGATCACTTCCTGCGCCGCCTCGACAATGGCGCCGCCGATCGTCGGGTCGAGTCGGCCGAGGGCCATGTTGGCACGCGCCGCCGCCTGCTTGACGATGCCGAGCGCCCGGACGACGGAAAGTGGCTGCTTTTCCCAGCCGATCTTGAAGTTGCCGAGCGAGCGCTGGGCCTGGGCGCCCCAGTAGCGGTCGTTCGCCACTTCAATGGGACCGAACGTGTCTGTTTCCGTGCGCATGGATGTCATCGTGATACCTGCCTTCGTCCTGCGTTCATGAAGCCGGGGCGAGACCCGATCTGAGCCGATCGTCCTCACCGCTGCATGTCTCCCGAATCGGAGTCGATCTGAGGGACATGCAGCAATCCAAGGCGCTGCAGCGACCTTCGCGGGTCCGAATGAGACGCGTGGCGCGGCAGTGCCGGGCATCTCTCTGCCCCGGCGATGACGGCTTGTAAAGGGGCGGGGCGGGCGCGCAAAGACCTACAATCGTTTGAATTGCTGCGATGCGGCACAGGCTCAGCGGATTCGCTGGAAAGCCGCCGCCTGGCCCCGCTTCTGCGCACTCGCACTTGTGGCGATTCAGTCACATTCACCATCTTCCTTGGGCGACACTCTGCGCCTGCAGGAACAATCCCAGGTAGTGAATGGTTTTATAATTGAAGAAAATCACGGGTTTGTGTCGATTTGTGGGAGTCTTGGATGAGCCTTCACGAAGCGGGCGCTGGCGGGTTTCGGGCCGAGGGGGTGGGGTTCGTTTTCTTTTCATTCACCATCCTTTTCTATAACTCTTCGGGCACGAGGGCGTGGCGAGCATCTGGCAGCGGCCGAATTCGGCGGCAACGCGATACGGGGACTTCTATTCTTATGAACATTTTCAAATCGGCAGTGATAGTTGCGCTCATGAGTGGCTGTGCGATCGCCACCATGGATGTACGGCCCGCGTCGGCGATCACCCTGATGGATCTTATCCGCGGCGGCAAGAAACGCGCAGCGCACGAGCAGGTTCAGCCCGGTCAGCCTGCGCCCGGCTTCGATACAATGCTGCAACAGGAGCAGAGGGCCGTTGCGCCTCCCAAGATATCCGGCCCGCGCTACTACACCTATAAGGCCGAGCCGTTGCGCAGAGTTCAGACGGACCGGCTGGTCGATCCGGTCGTTACCGGCTCGGTGGGAAGCTATGGTCTGCCGCCGATGCTGCGGGTTCCGCTTGCGAATGCGCGGCAGTTTCTCCCCGAGGTCGATGTAAGCGCCCCGGCCGGGGTGGCGAAGGCGATGGAGAGCTTTTACGGCGGACGTTCGGACTTTCTCTGGATCGCCGGCAGCGGCATCAACTCTCGTGCGAAAGCCGCAATTGCCGTCCTCAAGGATGCCGCGAAGGTCGGTCTCGACCCCGCGGATTATGCGGTAGCGGTGCCTGCCGACGCGTTCGACCGCGGCGACATGATCACACGCGAAAAGGATCTGGTGCGTTTCGAGATCGCGATGTCCGCGGCGGTGCTCACCTATGTACAGGATACCGTGCGCGGCCGCATCGACCCGAACAGGATTTCTGGTTATCACGACTTCAAGCGCAAGACGGTCGATCTTGCAGGCTTTCTCGAAAAGCTGGCGACCACGAGCGACGTCGCGGCGCTGATCGAAAGCCAGAATCCGAAGAGCTCGCAATTCCTGGCGCTGAAGCGGGAACTCGAGAGGCTCCGCGCCGAAACGGACGCAACCCCGCGCGTCGAGATCGCGCCAGGGACGCTGCTGAAGCCCGGCGACAGCAACCCGGAACTTGCCAATATCGTCGCCGGCATAAGGCTGAAGGCATCGGAGGCGCTGAAGACGGAGCACGCGGTGGTGCTTGCGAGCTACCAGGGCGCGCCGGAATACACGCCGGAGCTGGTTTCCCTCGTCGAAGCTTTCCAGAAGGAAAAGGGGCTGAAGCCGGATGGCATCGTCGGCCAAGCATCGATTCGCGCCCTGACCGGCGGCGAGACGACGGCGACCAAGATCGACAAGCTCGAGGTCGCGATGGAACAGGCGCGCTGGCTGCCGGACGGCCTCGGCGATCGCTACGTGTTCATCAACCAGCCGGCCTTCATGGCCTACTATACCGAAGGCGGCACGGAGCAGTTCTCCATGCGCGTGGTCGTCGGCTCCAAGGCGAACCAGACCTATTTTTTCCAGGACGAGATTCAGACCGTCGAGGTGAACCCCTATTGGGGCGTTCCGCAGTCGATCATCGTCAATGAGATGCTGCCGAAGCTCAGAAGCGACCCGAGTTACCTCGATCGTATGGGCTATCAGGTCGAGGTCGGCGGACGCGCCGTGCCATCTTCGGCCGTGAACTGGTACGGCTCGACCGCTTCCGTGTCCGTCCGGCAGCCGCCGAGCAGCGACAATGCGCTTGGCGAACTCAAGATCCTCTTCCCGAACTCGCACGCGATCTACATGCATGACACGCCTTCAAAAAGCTTCTTCAAGCGCGACCAGCGGGCGCTGAGCCATGGTTGCGTGCGCCTCTCGGAGCCGCGCCGTATGGCGGCCGCCGTCCTCGGCGTCAGCATGGAGGAGGTCGCGAGCGAGATCGCCAGCGGGCGCAACAAGGCCCTGCCGGTCTCGCAGAAGATCCCGGTCTACGTCTCCTATTTCACGGCATGGCCGAACAAGGAAGGGAAGGTCGAATACTTCAACGACGTCTACGGCCGCGACATGTATATGAACCGCGCATTCGAAGCGACCCGCAAGGCGCGGCACGCCGAAGGCTGAACGAGGTCGCGACTCCGGCCTCTATTTGGGTTTCCGGTCGAGGAGCGTCTCGACAAGGTGCGGCGTAAGTTCGTCGAAATGCTTGATGATGCGGTCCGGCGAGAGGCTCTCGACGGGCACGTCGGAGTAACCGAACGGGACGGCGATTGACGGCACAGCCGCATTCCGCGCGACGAGGATGTCGTTGAGGCTGTCGCCGACCATCACCGCTCGCTCCACGGTGCTGCCGGCATTGGCGACGGTCGAAAGCAGGTGTTCGGCGTGCGGCTTGCGCACCGAGAAGGTGTCGCCACCGGCGATCGCGTCAAAGCGGCCGATCAGGCCGAGGCCCTCGAGAAGGCGTTTCGCCAGCATTTCCGGCTTGTTGGTGCAGACCGCGAGCTTCAGCCCCGCGTCCTGCAGCCGGTCGAGCGCCGCCACAAGGCCCGGATAGGGCAGGGACTCCCCCGGCATCGAGCCGTGGTAGACCTCGACGAACGCCTTCATTTGCCAGGTGAGGTCCTCTTCACTGAGCGCCCTGCCGCGTAGCGCGAAGGTCCGCTCGATCATGGCGCGGGCTCCGTGACCCACGAGGTGCGTGAGGTCGGCGTAAGTAACCGGTTGGATACCTGCCTGTGTGATCACATGGTTGAGGCTGGCGACAAGGTCCGGCGCGGTATCGACGAGCGTGCCATCGAGATCGAAGACGACGAGAGGTGGGGTCAAGGGAAGCCTCGTTCTTGAAATCCTGTCCATTCGGGTAGGCGAAGTCTCCGCGGAATGCAATGGAGACATAGGTCGGCGAACGCCACCGGAATCCGGTGCAGCCCGCGCATTTTGGCTTTTGTTTGCCGCGGCGGGCGTGTAAGTGTCTGGTCGAAATTTGGACGGGAGCCGGTTCGCAGCCGGCTCTGCCGTCGTGGCATCAGAGGAGCGAGTGGCGCATGGACGCCCGCCAGATGAAAATCAAGGCCGCCGAAGCGGCGCTTGCCTATGTGGAAGATGGAATGCGTCTCGGAATCGGGACCGGGTCGACCGCGGAGGAGTTCGTGCGGCTGTTGGCAGAAAAGGTCGCCGGCGGCTTCCGCATCGAGGGCGTGCCGACGTCGGAACGCACGGCGCGGCTGTGCCTCGAACTGGGCGTGCCGCTGAAATCGCTCGACGAGCTGCCGGAGTTGGACCTGACGGTTGACGGCGCCGACGAAGTCGACAGAAAGCTGCGACTGATCAAGGGTGGCGGCGGGGCGCTGCTGCGCGAGAAGATCGTCGCGAGCGCTTCGGAGCGAATGATCGTCATCGCCGACGAATCGAAGGTGGTCGACGTGCTCGGCGCCTTCAAGCTGCCGATCGAGGTCAATCCGTTCGGGCAGTTTGCAACACGGATTGCGATCGAGAAGGTGGCCTCGCGCCTCGGCCTGACGGGCGATATCGTCGTGCGCGCCTCCGGCGACGGACCCTTCATGACCGACGGCGGGCATCTCATTCTGGATGCATCATTTGGCCGTATTCCTGATGCAGAGGCGCTGGCATCGGAGCTGAATGCCATTCCGGGCGTCGTCGAACACGGGCTATTCATCGGAATCGCAACTTTGGCGATCATCGCCGGCCCGTCAGGGGCGCGTGTTCTGACGGCGGCCTGAGCGGGCCGAACCGGTTCGATCGGGCGCCCGCGGGGCGGCGACGAGTGAAGAATTTCCGCGCATGCGGGCCGGGCGGCGGCAATGGCCGGGCGGCATGCGCCAACACAGGAGCATGGATAAAAATGAACAAAATCGCAGGTCTTGCCCGCGCATTCGCAACCGCAGCCGTTCTTCTTTCCGTATCGGTGCCGGCCGTACAGGCCCAGGACGTGACCGAGGATCAGATCAAGGCGGCACGCGCGACGATTGCCGCACTCGGCGTGACCAACAGCTTTGACAATATCCTGCCGAACCTGGCCGAGCGGCTGAAAAACACGCTGATCCAGGCTTCGCCGAACCATCAGGAACTGATCACCGCCACGGTTGACGAGAAGGCGCTTGGGCTTGCGGGACGCCGGTCGGATCTCGAGCGCGAGGCTGCGGCTATCTACGCCAGGACCTTCACCGTCGACGAGCTGAACGCCATCACCGCCTTCTACAGTTCCGACGCCGGCAAGAAGCTCTTGAACGACGGCCCGATCGCGTCGCGCGAGCTGCTGAAGGCCGCCGACATCTGGGCAGCCGGCGTTTCGCGCGATCTCACCAACGAGGCAACCAAGTCGCTCGACGAAAAGATCGGCTCGACGCCCGCTGCAGAGGCACCCGCGCAATAAAGGCCGGCGAGAGGCCGCCTGGCTCAATCGCCTGACAAAGCCCGGAGCGATCCGGGCTTTTCTTTTTTTGCGTCGCAATACTATATCAGGGCGAAGGCGACTCCCGTCGCCCGCCGCATACCGGGCCGAGGTTCGATGACCGCCGGCTTCATCCGATCTTTCGTTGCTTGAGGAGCTTTCCATGACCGCTTTCGACTATGACCTCTTCGTGATCGGTGGTGGTTCCGGCGGCGTGAGAAGCGGTCGACTGGCGGCCTCGCTTGGCAAGAAGGTGGCGATCGCGGAGGAGTTTCGTTATGGCGGCACCTGCGTGATCCGCGGCTGCGTGCCGAAGAAGCTCTACGTCTATGCCTCGCAATATTCGGAGCATTTCGAGGATGCAGCCGGTTTCGGCTGGACCGTGGGCGAACGGCGCTTCGACTGGAAGGCGCTGGTCGCCGCCAAGGAGCAGGAAATCACCCGGCTTGAAGGCCTCTACCGCAAGGGCCTCGCCAATGCTGGTGCGGAAATACTCGACACACGGGCGGAACTGGTGGGGCCACACGAGGTGCGCCTGACCGCAAGCGGCAAGACGGTCACGGCAGAGCGCATAGTGATCGCAGTCGGCGGGCATCCGACGCCCCACGAGGCGTTGCCCGGGCACGAGCTCTGCATCAGCTCGAACGAGGCCTTCGACCTGCCGGAGCTGCCGCAATCGATCCTGATCGCCGGCGGCGGCTATATCGCGGTCGAATTTGCCAATATCTTCCATGGGCTCGGGGTCGAAACGACGCTGATCTATCGCGGCAAGGAAATCCTCTCGCGCTTCGATCACGATCTCAGGCGAGGCCTGCATGCGGCGATGGAGGAGAAGGGCATCCGAATCCTCTGCGAGGACATCATCCAGTCGGTTTCGGTGGGGCCGGACGGCCGGCGCACCGCAAGGACCATGAAGCATGGCGAACTCGTTTCCGACCAGGTGATGCTCGCCCTTGGCCGGGTTCCCAACACGCAAGGCCTCGGGCTGGAAAAGGCCGGCGTCAAGACGAACGAACGGGGCGCCATTATGGTCGACGCCTATTCGCGTACGACGGCGCCCGGCATCTACGCGCTCGGCGATGTCACCGATCGCGTGCAACTGACGCCGGTGGCGATCCATGAGGCGATGTGCTTCATCGAAACTGAGTACAAGGACAACCCGACCTCGCCCGACCACGATCTGATCGCGACCGCCGTTTTCTCGCAGCCGGAGATCGGCACGATCGGATTGACGGAAGAGGAAGCGGCCCGGACCTTCGAGGAGCTCGAGGTCTACCTGGCGGAGTTCCGGCCGATGAAGGCGACCCTTTCGGGGCGCAAGGAAAAGATGATTATGAAGCTGGTGGTCAATGCCACCGATCGCAAGGTCGTGGGCGCGCACATCCTCGGCCATGATGCCGGCGAGATGGCGCAATTGCTGGGGATCTCGCTCAAGGCCGGCTGCACTAAGGATGACTTCGACCGCACCATGGCCGTTCATCCGACGGCGGCGGAAGAACTTGTGACGATGTATCAGCCGACTTATCGCGTGCGAAAGGGCGAAAGGGTCGCGTGAGCCGCTCCTCGCAGGCAGCCCATGTTTTCTGGTAGAATGACTTTGCAAGCCTCATGTTAACGTTTATAAGCCCGCATCCGCCACGTCTCGGCGCGCGGCGGAGGCGGCTGCTTGGATCGGCCGGCTTGCCGATGCGAAAGATGCAATCCGAATTCCGGGGCGGCCTTCAGGGCCGCAAAGGCGAGACGCGGATCCGTTCGCGTCAGATAACAGGTGAGAAATGGCACAGACTTGGACCCCGAACAGCTGGCGGCAGAAACCCATTCAGCAGGTGCCGGACTATCCGGACCTCGCAGTGCTCGAGAGCGTTGAATCGCGCCTCGCGAAATATCCGCCGCTCGTCTTTGCCGGCGAGGCTCGGCGTCTGAAGCATGCCCTTGCCAGTGTCGCGGAGGGCCGCGGTTTCCTTCTGCAGGGCGGTGACTGCGCCGAAAGCTTCGCAGAACACGGCGCCGACACGATCCGTGATTTCTTCCGTGCCTTTCTGCAGATGGCCGTCGTGCTGACCTTCGGCGCGCAGCAGCCGGTCGTCAAGGTCGGTCGCATCGCCGGCCAGTTTGCCAAGCCCCGTTCCTCGTCGGTCGAGAAGCAGGGCGACGTGACGCTGCCGAGCTACCGCGGCGACATCATCAACGGCATCGAGTTCACGGAAGAGGCGCGTGTCCCCAATCCGGAACGGCAGATCATGGCCTATCGCCAGTCCGCCGCGACCCTCAATCTGCTGCGAGCCTTTGCGATGGGCGGCTATGCGAACCTCGAAAACGTGCATCAGTGGATGCTCGGCTTCGTCAAGGACAGTCCGCAGGCCGAACGCTACCGCAAGCTCGCTGACCGGATCTCCGAGACCATGGATTTCATGAAGGCGATCGGCATCACCGCAGAAAACCATCCAAGCCTGCGCGAGACCGACTTCTTCACCAGCCATGAGGCGCTGCTGCTCGGCTATGAGCAGGCGTTGACGCGGGTCGATTCGACCTCGGGCGACTGGTACGCGACCTCCGGCCATATGATCTGGATCGGCGACCGCACGCGCCAGCCGGACCACGCCCATGTCGAATATTGCCGCGGCATCAAGAACCCGCTCGGACTGAAGTGCGGCCCATCACTGACGGCTGACGGTCTCCTGGAACTGATAGACCTCCTGAATCCGGCCAATGAGGCAGGGCGGTTGACGCTGATCTGCCGCTTCGGCCACGACAAGGTTGCAGAGCACATGCCGCGCCTGATCCGGGCCGTCGAGCGCGAGGGCAAGAAGGTCGTCTGGTCCTGCGATCCGATGCACGGCAACACGATCACGCTCAACAACTACAAAACGCGGCCGTTCGAACGGGTCCTTTCGGAAGTCGAGAGCTTCTTCCAGATCCATCGCGCGGAAGGCACCCATCCAGGCGGCATCCATATTGAGATGACGGGCAACGACGTGACCGAATGCACCGGCGGCGCGCGCGCGCTTTCCGGCGACGACCTGGCCGATCGCTATCATACCCATTGCGATCCGCGCCTGAACGCGGACCAGGCGCTCGAACTCGCCTTCCTGCTCGCCGAACGCATGAAGGGCGGTCGCGATGAGAAGAGGATGGTCGTCAACGGCTGACCTACTGCATGTCTCTTAAGTCGACCTCGATTAAGGGACAAAGACATGCAGCACTGCAAACTGCTACAGCGACCTTTGCGCGTCTGATAAGACGCGGCGCTGTATGCAGAATGGTTCAAAATATCTGAACCTTCAGCGCATCTTCTGAATTTGACAGGGCCGGGCCGGCCGATGGAAGCTGGCCCGGCTTTTTGTTGCCATGGAGAGTAGAATGCGGGACAACCACGAAGGCGGCTGCCTTTGCGGCGCGGTACGGTTCAAGACGCGCGGAAAATTGCGGGAGCTGATCTTCTGCCATTGCTCGCAGTGCCGGAGGCAGACGGGGCTCTATTACGCGGCCACCAATGTGCTCGACAGCGACATGGAGCTGGAGGGGGCCGACCAGATCACCTGGTATCGCTCCAGCGGCGAGGCGCAGCGCGGCTTCTGCCGCCATTGCGGATCCGCCCTGTTCTGGAAGGCGGAGGGGCTCGACTACACGTCCATACTGGCCGGAGCATTCGAGAACGCAACCGAACTCGAGCCCGGCTATCACATCTTTTGCGCCGACAAGGGTGACTATTACGAGATTAACGACGATCTCCCGCGCTTTGCCGCAGGTCGCGATTGACGGGGATTGTCTTCCTCAGGGGCGAGAGGCAACCGCCTGATCGAAGGCGCTTGCCAGTGCTTCGAGCTTGATCGCCTGCCAGGACGCGTATTCGTCGATCAGCCGGGCGCTCAGCCAGAAGCGCCCTCGCTGATCATCCTGGCCCTTGCCGATCAGGCCCGCGGCTTCCGCACGCGCGAACAGGCGGCGGACATGCGTGTTCGAAACGAGATAGTGCTCGGCAAGATTGGCGAGGTTGACCTCGATCCAGACCCTGTCTGACTTCGGAGCAAGACTCGCGGGTCGCGTCATCAGATCGTCGAGGATCACGCCGCCTGACTCGGCCCAGACAAACACCCCAACGCCCGCTGGCGGGTCGGTCCAATCCGGATTTGAAAGCAGCTGTCTGGCGGCCAATGGCTGGGCACGTTCGAAGATCGAGCCATCGTCTTCGACCTGTCTTTCCCTGCTACCTCCATCGAGACAGTCGAGCGTGCTCATCTGGCTCTTGAACCAGAGCCGCATGGCACGCTCGCTTGCTTCGGCCGGTTGGAGCGGCCGAGTTCGTCGGGAGTGGCCGCCTGTCGCCCGAATCAGCAGCTTATAGGTGACGAGTTCCGCAAGGAAAGCCGCCGCCGTGTTGCGGCTGGCGCCGCCCGTCTCCTGCATAATTTTCAGGAGCCGCGCGGCGGTAATGCCGGTTTCGGGGTCGTTTGGGTCCCGCTCCAGGTGCAGGGCATAGGAGGCATGGGTGAGCATCCATTTTCGGTGCGACGAAACCAGGCGCGCCATGCGCGGGAAGAGGTCATTCACGGCAATCAGCACGCGAGCACTGGATTGCAGTACCTCGCGATACTGCAGATTCTGCAGCAATGCGTCCGCCGTTAAGGCAGGCACGCTATCGTTGCCTACGTCCCTTCCTGCGATCCGTTGCATCTACTGCGTGTGCCCCTTCACGTGTCGACTGCCCCTGTGATCCAAGTCTCGATGCAACCAGCATGCGAGAAATATTCTAACGTCCAAATGCATCATTTGTTTCCAGACTAAAGTCCGATAGGTGTGCTGCCAAAAGTCCTACGGCTCGCTGAATCTGTCCTTTTGTCATTGTACAAGCACCGGTTGTTGGCAACTGACGCCGGTGACGCGGATATCGGCCTCTCCAACGCGCACGCCCGTAAGGAGGAGCAGATTGTAAAGCAGATCGTCGATGGGGGCCGCGGCGGCACTGAGCGTCTCGGCCAGCGCCTCCCGCACCAGTGTCGGGCTTCCAAGCGAGACAGGGCCCACTTGTATCCGGGTGTCGAGATCGCCGAGCAGCGTCTGCATGGTAGAGGAGAGAATATCCTTCGTGGAGACGCTTTTGACCGTGCGTGAAGCGACCTCGTTGGGGCTGAAGGTGAGGCGGGAAGGCTGCAGATTCTCGGCCGTGATATGGGCGAGGGCATCGATCTTGAGAAGAGCGGTGTCGACGATCCGCGCCGAAGCAACGCGGGGCTCGGCCGAAAAGCTTGCCAGTATGTCCGGGTTAACTTCTCCAAGCGCGAATTCCGCTACGCCCGGCACGGCGTCGACGGCGACGGAGGCATTTTCCGGCGACCCGCCGAGGCAATGTATGTCTGCGAGTTTCGCCTCCGCGTGGGCAAGTTCCACATAAAGCGGGACCTGGAGCATGACGCCGGAGAGGGCTGCAAGACCCTCGATATTGGCCCTGACCGCCACTCGGGTCTGGGCAGTGCGCACCGCAGCGCCGGGTGCCGCGAGCCGGTGGCTGGGCGTTTCCATCGGCGGCTCGCCGATGGAAAGATTGATCTTCGCCGAGGCGATGCCCGGGAGGCCGGCGGTTGCGTCAAATGCGATCTGGTGCTCGCCATTGGTGACGGCCGCGGCGGCGGAGACCAACTGCAGGGCGCTGACGCGCATGGTCCAATCCGAACCGGCGTCGACACGCAGGCTCTTCTTCGGATCGATATTCAGGATATTTGCGAGCGTGATCGTCCGCTTGTCCCCCGCCGTCGCGACCTCGATGCTTTTCAGCGCCGAAGCGGCGGTGCCGCCGAGACCGGAGAGGAGCCGCAGTGAGCCGATGAGCTGCGGCATCGTCAGATTGGCGGTCAGCACGTCTTCATAGGAGCCTGCCGTCAGATTGAGGCGAGTGGCGACGAGCTTAAGAAGCGGCTGAATGTCGATGTCCGCGTCCAGCAGCGCTTCGTAGTCCATCGCCTTTAACGAAATACTCGTTCCGAGCATCTGTCCGAGCACGGCGTTCAGCAGGCCGCCATTGAGGCTTGCAAGGCGCGAGCCCACCGAAAACGCAGCGAACTTGGAGTGTGCGGCGGTGCCCACCACCCCAAGTTCCGGCGGCTTGCTGAACAGGGCCGCCAGATAAAGGTTTCCCTTCTTTTCGATCGTCACCTGGACGGCGTCCGCCGGTGTGGCGTTCCTGATGAAGCGTTGACCGGCCTCGACCGCGGGGTCGGGAACATAGCGGCCACGCTCGAGCGTTGCGACGCCCTTGGCCGCAGCTTCGGCGGTCCAGGGCAGGCGCTCGCCATCCACTGTCATCAGGCCATCGGGTGTCGATACGGCAAAGGCAAGCCCGTTGCTCCTGAAATGGTCCAGGACTGCTTCTTCGGCTGAAGCGATGTCGGCGGCGGCCACGATCGCCGCGAGATCCGCGACGGTCTGCATCTCGCGCCTTTGCAGGGTGAGATAGCCGTAGTCGATCCCAAGGCCCATGGACATGATCACGAGCGGCATGACCAATGCGGCCGAGATGCCGACATTGCCGCTCCTGGATCTGAGAAGGCCTTCACCGGGGCGCGTGGTTGGAGCCATGTCAGATCCCTCCGACGCGGATCGTCGCATAACGCTCGATCGTCGCATCCGGCAAGGCGAAGGTGAAAAGCCCCCAAATGGGGAGATCGCTGGCGTCGTATGTGACCGTGACGGTGAACTGGTTGGTATTGTTGGCGTCGTCTTCGACGCTGACATTCATTCGCGACGTCTTGATGAAGGTCTGATTCATCGTCGAGGATTGGATATAATCTGTCGCCAATTGCTTCCGCTCGGCCTGGGATAGGCCGGCAATCGCCGAGCGTGCAGCATCGGCAGCAATTTGCTGGATGGAGTGCGCGGCGCTGAGATAGATGCCGTAGGCGATCAATGTCAGCACGCACATGAAAAAGAGCGGCGCGACAATCGCGAACTCAATTGCTGCGGCTGCGCGGCGGTCGACAAGCAAGCTCTTGAGAACGGACATGACGGTAGCTCCGAGCGTTCATCATTGCTGGCATTTCAGAATTCCTGCATCTCTAGGGTGCGCCGCATTCGTTAATTTTCCTGCACTGTTTCAACCTATCGCGGTGGTTTTGGAGCAGGCCGGTACGACTACGCCTATTGGTTGCGGCGGCGGAGGCGTTACTTCACCGATGCGGGTCCGCCAAGCACACAGGAAGAGTTGCACAGGAAACCGGTGGAGGGGTGCCGTTCAGTCGTGCCACAGCGGCCTTCGCCGAAAGGACGCACAACGCCGTCAGTGACCTTGACGGGTGGGGCTGTGATGAGGGGCGCGGAGGTTCGCCTCTTATCGAGGGTTACGATCCCGCGCCGAACAGTTCGGCATGCGAGTCGAAGAAGCGTTCGGTGCCGTAGCGCTTGCCGAACATCATGTCGTGCTGAAGGAAACGGTAGTCCCGCAGCCATCGCGGCACCTTCCGCTGGCGTTGCCAGTCTGCGACGTCGGTGCCGTCCTCACGGAGCAGCATGTAGCGGTCGACGACGCGGAACCGCTCGTGCACTTCGCCGAGAAAACCGGTGTAGTAGGGGTGCTCATAGCCCGCCTGCTTCAGGATCGTGTAGGAAAGGAAGGCGGGGCTGATGGCGCCGACGTCCTTCTGCGCTCCGGTCTTGTTCGACCAGACGACAAGCGGCGTTTCGTGGCCGGCCCTCATCTCGTCCTTCGATCCCTTGCGCTCCGCGGTCACATTCTTCATGTAGCCCGTGCTGGTATAGACCGTATGCAGCGGCGGGAGGTGGTCGCCGAAGAGGACGATAATCGTCTCCCGGTCCCGCTTTTCCGCCCACTCCATCAGCATCTTGAGGCTGTCGTCGGCCTCCTTGATGCCCTGCGCATAGGTGGCGAGCACCTGACGGTCCTTCTCCGGCAGATTGCCTTCGACCTCGATCGTGTTCTTCACGTAACGGTTCGGTTCATAGGGGCCGTGGCCTTGCAGCGTCACTGCGAAGAAGAAGAAGGGATCCTGCATGGCGTCCGCCTGGCGGATAATCTCCTTCGTGAGCGCCTCGTCCGAGGCAAACATGCCGCGCTTCTTCATGGTCGGCATGTTGTCCTGGTCGCGGAAGGTGTCGAAGCCGAAGGCCTTGTAGACCGCCGTGCGGTTCCAGAACCAGCCCTGGAAGGGATGGATGGCACGCGCGGCGTAGCCCTCGCCGCGGAAGAAGGTTGCCAGCGACGGGATCGGATTGCGGATATATTGCTGATAGGGGATGCTGCCATAGGGCAGGAATGCGTTGGAGAAGCCGGTCAGCGCTTCGAATTCGACATTGGCGGTCATTCCGCCGAATTCAGGTGAGAAGACGGTGCCCCCCTGCAACGCGCGGACCGTCGGCATCGGATCGGGCTTCAGCGTCACATTCGGCAAAAGGGTCGGATCCCAGAAGGATTCGCTCATCAGTACGATCACGTCCGGCTTGCTGCGATGCGTCGTGCCGGCGGGAAGCGGTTTGACGGGAATCTTGTCGATCGCCTCGGCCATGTAACCGGCCGGCGCACTAACATTGGCCATCGGCAGATTGATCATGAAGGCGAGCGCAAAGCCGTTGTGCCGATAGTTCTCGCTTTGGTCCCACATGATGGGGACCACGCGCAGCCGATCGCGGATCCACGAGAACTGCGTGTAGTCCATGACGTTCCAGAAGGCGATGAGCAGCGGTAACGCAAAGGCCAGCCGGGCCAGGCGTTCGCGCCGCGTCAAGCGCGGGAAGTTGCGCCAGGCATATCGCAAGAGCAGGCCGGTCACGACCATTGCGGCGAGCAGACCAACCACGCAGCCGACCGCGGTCCATGGCCGGTCCTTTACGAGTACCGGCATCAGTTCCATGATCTGCCGGCCGAAGAGAAAGTCGGTCGGGTAGAGCGGATCGGAGAGGAAGACCTGCTTCTGCTGGCTGATGAAGGCCGGGAGTACCGCAAGGGGGGCGACCACCAGCGTGGCCTTATGCTCACGGCCGAAGATGGCGTCGAGCCCAAGCAGGACGAGAAAGAAAACCGCGACCGTCACCCAGGCGGGGCGCGCCGAATCCGCGAAAAAGTCGATCGTGTCGGAGATGGAGTGGCGACCGACGGCTTCGATCGCGAAGACGAGCGTTATCGCCAGGAATAGCGAGAGCAACGCGCTGCGCAGGCCAGCCAGGGTCCGGGCGTGCCGAGCGGCGAAACTCGGCCGCTCGGCGTAGATTTCGGAATCCGTCCCGGTGATGGATTTCATCGTGGCCACAGCCTCTCAAGCTTCACAAAAGTTTCACGTTACTGTCATACTGCCGTCATCTTGAACGGGCGATGAATGGCCGAACCGGTGGAGAGGCTACTGTGTTCCGGTGACTGGAAAGACGGGTGTTGGTGCCTAACGCGCGGATAAAGCTGAATTATTCAGATTATTCCGCGTCTGACCGCGATTGCGTGCGTTCTTTTGTCGCCGGATACGATAGAACGGGGTGTCCACCGGACTCATTTTCTGACGAAACATCGACAGGCCAGCCATGACCACACAGAATGCCGCACCTTCGACGCTACGCATCGCCGTGGCCCAGCTCAACCCGACCGTTGGCGATGTTGCCGGCAATCTCGCCAAGGCACGCGAGGCGCGCGCGGACGCGGCGCGCCAAGGTGCCGACCTTCTGCTGCTGACGGAGCTCTTCGTTTCCGGTTATCCGCCGGAAGACCTGGTCCTGAAGCCGGCATTCCTCAAAGCCTGCGAGCGGGCGGTCGAGACGCTCGCCGAGGAGACCGCTGACGGCGGCCCGGGCGTCATCGTCGGTTTTCCGCGCCAGGCAGCCGGGCGCCGGCACAATTCGGTGGCGGTGCTGGATACCGGCAAGATCATCGCCGTTCGCGACAAGGTGGATCTGCCGAACTACGGCGAATTCGACGAGAAGCGCGTGTTCGACGCCGGCGAAATGCCGGGGCCGGTCAATTTCCGCGGCATACGCATCGGCATCCCGATCTGCGAGGATATCTGGGGCGAGCTCGGCGTTTGCGAGACGCTCGCGGAGAGCGGCGCGGAGATTCTGCTTTCACCGAACGGCTCACCTTATTATCGCGGCAAGGTGGACGTGCGTCATCAGGTCGTGCTGAAGCAGGTAATCGAGACCGGGCTGCCGATGATCTACGCCAACCAGTTCGGCGGCCAGGACGAACTCGTCTTCGACGGTGCGAGCTTCGCCTTTAATGCCGACCGATCGCTCGCCTTCCAGATGAGCCAGTTCGAAGAGGCGGTTTCGATTTCGGAATGGATGAGGGGCTCGGACGGCTGGGTCTCGGCCAACGGGCACCAGTCGCGCCTTCCGGAAAGCGAGGAGACGGATTATCGCGCCTGCATGCTGGGGTTTCGCGACTACGTCAACAAGAACGGCTTCAAGAATGTCGTGCTTGGCCTTTCGGGTGGCATCGATTCGGCGATGTGCGCGGCCCTCGCGGTCGATGCGCTCGGCGAGGAGCGCGTGCGCACCGTCATGCTGCCCTATCGTTATACGTCGGAGGCCTCGCTGACGGATGCCGAAGCCTGCGCCAAGGCGCTCGGCTGCCGCTACGATGTCGTCGCGATCGAAGAGCCGGTCGAGGGTTTTCTCGACGCGCTCTCGGATATGTTCGAGGGCACGGAGCCCGGCATTACCGAGGAGAACCTGCAGAGCCGCACGCGCGGGACGATACTGATGGCGATCTCCAACAAGTTCGGTTCGATGGTGGTGACGACCGGCAACAAGTCGGAAATATCGGTCGGCTACGCCACGCTCTATGGCGACATGAACGGCGGGTTCAATCCGATCAAGGATCTCTACAAGATGCAGGTCTATGCGCTGGCACGCTGGCGCAACGGCACGGTACCGCCCGGCGCGCTCGGCCCTTCCGGCGAAGTCATTCCGCAGAACATCATCGACAAGGCGCCTTCCGCCGAGCTTCGGCCGAACCAGACCGACCAGGACTCGCTGCCGCCCTATCCGGTGCTTGACGACATCCTCGAATGCCTGGTGGAAAAGGAGATGAGCACCGAGGAAATCGTCGCCCGCGGCCACGAGGAGGCGATCGTCCATCGCGTCGAGCACCTGCTCTACATCGCGGAATACAAGCGCCGGCAGTCTGCGCCCGGCGTGAAGATCACCAAGAAGAATTTCGGCCGCGACCGGCGCTATCCCATCACCAATCGCTTCCGCGACAGGGGATAGTTCATGCGTAGTTCGGTGGAGATCTTCGACATCGCGACAGCTGAGACCCGCGTGGTCTGGCAGACGGAACGGCTGGTCGAAGCGCCGAACTGGTCGCCAGACGGGCGCTTCCTGGTCGTCAACGGCCATGGACGGCTCCATCGCATAGGGCTCGACGGGGCGCCCGATCCTGTCGAGATCGATACGGGCATTGCCCGCCAGTGCAATAACGACCACGGCATTTCGCCGGACGGAACGACGCTCGCCATCAGCGACAAGACCGAATTCGGCAAGTCGGCGATCTATCTCCTGCCGATCGAGGGCGGCACGCCGCGGCTCGTGACGCCGAAGCTTCCCTCCTATTGGCACGGTTGGTCGCCCGATGGTCGGACGCTGACCTATTGCGGTATTCGTGACCAGGTTTTCGACATCTATACGATTTCGGTCGAGGGCGGCGAGGAGCGCCGATTGACGTGGGGCGAAGGCCGCAACGACGGGCCGGATTGGTCGCCCGACGGTAAGTGGATCTATTTCAACTCCAGCCGTACGGGCCGCATGCAGATCTGGCGGATCCGGCCAGACGGCAGCGATGTCCAGCGTATCACCGACAGCCCCTATGGCGATTGGTTTCCGCATCCGTCACCCAATGGCAGGCACCTCTTGGTGCTCTCCTATGATGGCGAGGTTTTCGACCACCCGCGCGATCTCCACGTGCGGCTGCGGCTGATGGATCCGGAAGGCGGCGATGCACACGTCCTGTTCCAGCTCTTCGGCGGGCAGGGAACCATGAACGTCCCGAATTGGTCGCCGTCGGGCGATGCCTTCGCCTTCGTCCGCTATCGGCCCGAACGGTAGTGGCATGCCTTGCCTTTCGCAGGCGCCTGTGTCCATATGCGCCCCGTCAGGTGCCCGCATGCGCGGGAGAATCGGGAAGCCGGTGCAATTCCGGAACGTGCCCAACGCTGTGACGGGGACGGCCACGCCAGTCGGCTCTGAGGTTTCTTCAGAGCCTTGCCACTGAATCCAGCGATTCGGGAAGGCGGCGCGGCCGGGCGAACCGGAGTCAGAAGACCGGCCTGGCAAGATAGACCGGCCCCGCGTGGACGGCGGGAGGTTGTGCATTGTTGGGGATCGAACGATGCTGCCTGACCCGAACGGCTGCCTTGTCGCGGCCGGAGCTTTTTCAGCCGACGAGCGTGCCGCCGTCTACCGTGCGATCGAAACGCGCCGCGATGTGCGCGACGAATTTCTCCCCGAGCCGCTGCCCGAACCTCTGATCGCCCGGTTGCTTGCCGCTGCGCATAATGCCCCGTCCGTGGGCTTCATGCAGCCTTGGAACTTCGTTCTCGTGCGCGGGAATGAGACGCGGGAGAAGGCGTGGCATGCCTTTCAGCGCGCCAATGAGGAGGCCGCACGAATGTTCGCGGACGAAGCCCAGGCGAAATATCGCGCACTGAAGCTCGAAGGAATCCGCAAGGCGCCGCTCAGCATCTGCGTGACCTGCGACCGCACGCGCGGCGGCTCGGTCGTCCTCGGGCGCACGCACAATCCACAGATGGATGTCTACTCGACCGTCTGCGCGGTGCAGAATCTCTGGCTCGCCGCGCGCGCCGAGGGAGTCGGCGTCGGCTGGGTCAGCATCTTCCATGAAAGCGAGATCAAGGCGATCCTGGGCATACCGGAGCATATCGAAATCGTCGCCTGGCTATGCCTCGGTTTCGTCGACCGGCTCTATCAGCAGCCGGAACTGGCAGTAAAGGGATGGCGCCAGCGCCTCCCGCTCGAGGAACTGACATTCGAGGAAGGGTGGGGTCTTTCCGCAAGCCTGGATGTGAACCCGAAATAGCGTCTTTTTTCAGAGCGTTGTTTCCAAATTCTCGCGGTCAGTTCGCCTGCTGCGGCTGATAGCTTGGTCCCAAAGGGTTCTTGAGGTCGATCTCGCTTTCTTCCGGCGGCAGGAAGGTCGGGCCGACAATACGTACCTTGTTGCTCTTCGGGTCATAGGGGCGCTCCTTGGCGGGATTAGCGGCGGCGCTTTCAGTCGTCCCGTCAGCCGTCTTCCCCGCCCTGTCGCCCCCGATGGTCACGACAGAGGGGCTGGCTGCCGATAGACTGGTTGCGGGTGCGTTCCCGCGGTTCGTTCCGCCGGCCGCCTTCGGTGGCTTGCAGCCGCAGGCCCCGGGTGCACCGACGTCGCGCGTACGATAGGCAAAGGCCGTCGGCAGCTCGCTATAGGGCCTGCCGGTCGATGCCGAGACCATCTGATCGCTCTCCTCGGTGGCAAGCACGTGATAATAGAGTTCCGTCTCGGTCCCGGGGCACCGTGCGCGGCAGCTCTCGGCATCGCGCGGGAAATCCGCCGGTGAGGCGTTCGACGAAATAGGGAAGAAGGCGCCATCGCAGGTCCTTACGCACATGGTCCGTAAGCCACCGTTCCCGTATCCCTCCATCGGCGAGAAATCCTGGATCCCCGGCTCCTCGAAGAGCAACGGATAATTCTCGCTGTCCGGGGCCAGGTCCCGGAGGATGTTGCGATGGATGTCGGCTTCGGTCGTCGTCGCGAACTCGTCAAGCTCGTCCCAATCGTCGCCGCGCACCGGGATGCAGCCGTTGATCTCCATCGCGGCGACAATGCGCCGGCGCGCGTCTTCGCTGCCGTTCGACACCAGTTGCTGTCGATGCATCTTCAATTCCTGGAGATTGGCCTCCATTCGTGCGATCGTGTCGTCCAACTCGGCGCAGAAGGGGGTATTGTCATCGATGACTATGATGCTGCCGCGGCTGCATCCGAGCCGTCTCCGATCGTTCCGGGCGCGACGAAGCTCGATGTTCTGGCGGGAAATCGCGCCGGTGAAATCGCGCAGGTTTGCATTCGAGTTGAACGTGGTCGGCATGCCGGCGAGGCGGGCCTGAAGGCGCTCGCAGACGCTCGAGGCCGACGCCTCGTCTGCCATTGCCAATGCCAAAGGCAGAAGCGCAGACGCAAGCCACGCGAGGCCGCGGGGCGCGTTACTCGGAGATCCCGACACTTTTTTCTTCCCGCATTCCGGCGGAGCGGTCACCGAAGCAGCCGCATCCGTCTCTACAGCGCCGTGCGCCCTTACGGACGCACAAAGGACGCTGTAGTTCTTTGAACCGCGCATCGGGCTTTCCGAAAATCGGGTCCGACATTCGGGCCGATGCGCTAGGCCTCCATTCTAGGCTCTATCCTGGCCGACGCAACCGCAAGACGGCTTCTGCGTTAACGGGTGCGGCCGATAATGGAGGCCGGGCCGCCCTGCGCGAGCGTAGAGCGCGGCGCGGGAGAAGTGTGTCAGGCCGCTCTGGCGGTTTCGAGCGACATCGGGCGTTCCAGCACCGTGCCCTCTATCGTGGCGACCGCCTTCATGGTTTCGAGCAGTCTTTGCGACACTTCCCAGGCGATGGCGACCGCGTAGACATTGCCGATCCGTTGCGGATCGCCGATCCGTTCCCCGGGGCATCCCATCCGCCGGAACATCCGCTCCAGGAATACGTCGGTCACCGTCACGATATGCGTGATGCCGGAGCTCAGGCTCAATTCGCCGACCCCGCACATGAGCTCGGCCGCGGCGACCGTGACCTGGTTCGATGCGCGATCCTGCGAAATATCGGGATCGATGCAGAAGCGGCTCGATTCCCAGACCTCTGCGCTGCGGATCTCAGGATTGTCGCCGAGCAGGATCGGGAAGGTGTCGTCCAGCATGTTCGGGCCGAGCGTCGGCAGCAGCCGCAGCGAGCCGCGCAATTTCCCGGTCTCCGGCGAATAGGACATTACATAGAGCGGATTGGCCTTGTCGTAGTGGTCGATTTCCCACTCACCCTCCGTCTTGACATCCCATTTCAGGAAATCATGGAAGACGCGCTTGCGAAGCCTAAACATTTCGTCGATGGCCTGTGGATGTCGTCCGCGAGCGTTACCGTTCACTATCCTGATCATTTTTCGCTCCATCGTTTTCGTTCGATGGCGCGATGCTGTCAGGCTCCGATGACACATGTAACTGTCGATAGTGACAGTTCAATCGCTGCCATTTTCCCGGTAAATTGGGGGGGCCATCGAGCCGATTTCCGGGTCGGCCCGGCAAGTCGACCCGTCAGATGGTAGGGATCAATGCATGGCGCACGGCCTGCGCGACGGCCTGCGTGTTGGACACCACGTTGAGCTTGCGCCGGGCATTGGTCATGAAGAAGCGAACCGTGCGCTCGGAGATGCCGAGGATCGTGGCGATTTCCCAGTAGCTCTTGCCGGCTGCCGACCAGGTGAGGACCTCCGTTTCACGCAAGGTCAGCCTCGTGTCCCGCTCGTCCATTGCACCGGCCATCGCCGAATGCTCGAGCATCGAGGCGTGAAACAGATTGGCGGCCAATTGGAAATCACGCAGGTGACGGCGCCGATAGACGGACCATTCCGCCGGCGAAAGGTTGGAACCGATGGCGAGAAGCGCCACACGGCCAGCCGGACACGGAAGCGGCAGCGCCACGCCTTCCGTCGAAAGGCCGATCTCCTCTGCCGCCTCGAAAAGCGGTTCGCATTCGGGGAAGCGTCGGCGGGCCGTCGCCCATTCGACGGGCCTGACGCCGCCGAGAGCAAGTCTCAGGATCGGGTCGATCCGGTGGAGCCCTCTCGAATGGTAGATTTCGGCGGCATAGGCGCCGAAGGTGTGATGCAAGCGGCAGACCTTCAAGCCTTCTGACGATGGTTCCGCTTCGAGGTAGAGGAGATGCGCAATATTGAAGGTGCGGCGCATCAAGGCAAAGAATTGCTGCGGTTCGGCGCAGCCTCCGTATTCGACGATATCCAGCAGATCGAGGACAGCCTGTTCATTAGTCATGCCGTAACACCGATTCATGCCCCTAGAATAAACATGGTTTAGGGAGGCTGTCTTTGTCTAGTGCTATATTTTGTAAGCCCTGCAACTATCCTGATATATCAATCGGTGATTGTGGTTTTGTGGGGGCAGGACTTATAAATCGCCAAATGCGCGATTGCTGAAACAGCGATCGCTTCGACAAAGATGATCGCAGACCTAACAGATCTGAGATCATCTCGCGCGATTGGAAGGCGCTGAGACGGGAACCTGCTGGAGAAAAGGAGGGACTTCCTCGTCCTCCCTACGGCGCCGCGCGTCTCTCAGACGCGTAAAGGTCGCTATGCGGGATGGCTTGCCTCCACGACGGCGAGTGCGGCCATGTTGACGACGCCGCGCGACGTCACCGAGGGCGAAAGGATGTGCGCCGGCAGGGCCGATCCCAGGAGGATCGGGCCCACATGGAGGCTGTCCGTCATCGTCTTGACCACACCGAGCGTGATGTTTGCGGCATCGAGATTGGGGAAGACGAGCAGGTTGGCTTCCCCTTTCAGCGTGCTGTTCGGCATTACCCGCTGGCGCAGGATTTCGGAAATCGCCGAGTCGCCGTGCATCTCGCCATCCAGCTCGAGGTCCGGGGCAAGCTCGCGCACGAGCCGGAGCGCCGCACGCATCTTGGAGGCACTTTCGGAATCGCGCGAGCCGAAGTTCGAATGCGATACGAGCGCGGCGCGCGGGGTGATGCCGAAGCGGCGAATTTCGCCGGCGGCCATCACCGTCGTTTGGGCAATCTCTTCGGCGCTGGGATCATAGCTGACATAGGTGTCGGTGAAGAAGGTGGCGCCACGTTGCGAGATCAGGAGGCTAAGGGCGGAGAAATCATGGACGCCCGGTTTCTTGCCGATGATCTGGGATACGTCGCGCAAGTGTTTGCTGTAGCGCCCTTCGACGCCGCAGATCAGCGAATCCGCTTCCCCGCGCTTGACTGCGAGGGCCCCGATTACCGTCGTGTTGGTACGCACGATCGTACGCGCGGCCTCCGGAATGACGCCGAGGCGGCCGACAAGGTTGAAATAGTCGTCGACATAGTCGCGGTAACGCGGGTCGCCTTCGGGGTTCACCACTTCGAAGTCGACATCGGGCCGGATACGCAGGCCATAGCGGCGCAGCCGCGTCTCGATGATCTGCGGACGGCCGATCAGGATCGGCTGGGCGGTGCTTTCCTCGAGCAGAACCTGGGCGGCGCGCAGCACCCGCTCATCCTCGCCCTCGGCAAAGATGACACGGTTCTTCACGGCATTCTTTGCGGCGGCGAAGACCGGCTTCATGATGAAGCCGGACCGGAAGACGAAGCGATTGAGCTTGTCGAGATAGGCGTCGAAGTCCTGGATCGGACGGGTTGCAACGTCGGTTTCGGCGGCGGCCCTGGCGACGGCTGGAGCGATCCTGAGGATCAGCCGCTGATCGAAGGGCGAGGGAATCAGATAATCGGGTCCGAATACCGGCGTTTCGCCGGAATAGGCGCGGGCGGCAACGTCGGACGGTTCCTCGCGCGCAAGACCGGCAATAGCCCGCACGGCCGCCAATTTCATCTCTTCGTTGATGGTGCGCGCGCCGCAATCGAGCGCGCCGCGGAAAATATAGGGGAAGCAGAGGACGTTGTTGACCTGGTTCGGATAGTCGGAACGGCCGGTGCAGATCATCGCGTCCGGGCGTGCGGCGCGGGCGACTTCCGGCATGATTTCCGGCGTCGGATTGGCGAGCGCCATGATCAGCGGCTTCTCGGCCATTTGCGCCAGCAGCTCGGGCTTGAGCACGCCGGCGGCCGAAAGGCCGAGGAAGACGTCGGCGCCGCCGATGCTGTCGGCAAGCACGCGATTGTCGCTCTCCTGCGCGTAGACGGACTTCCACTCGTCCATCAGCGCTTCGCGGCCCTTATAGACAAGACCTTCGATGTCATGGACCCAGATGTTCTCGCGTTTCGCGCCAAGCGTCACGAGCAGGTTGAGGCATGCAAGCGCGGCAGCGCCCGCGCCGGAGGCGACGATCTTCGCCTTGGCGATGTCCTTGCCGGCAAGTTCCAGCCCGTTCAGGACGGCGGCGGCGACGATGATGGCGGTGCCGTGCTGGTCATCGTGGAAGACGGGGATATCCATCATCTCGCGCAGGCGACGCTCCACCTCGAAGCATTCGGGTGCCTTGATGTCCTCGAGATTGATGCCGCCGAAGGTCGGCTCGAGCGCGGAGACGACATCGACCATGCGCTCGACGGTGGGCGCGTCGATCTCGATGTCGAAGACGTCGATGCCGGCGAACTTCTTGAAGAGAACGGCCTTGCCTTCCATGACCGGCTTGGAGGCGAGGGGGCCGATATTGCCAAGGCCGAGTACGGCTGTGCCGTTCGAGATGACGGCGACGAGATTGCTGCGCGCGGTGAAGTCGGCGGCGGTTTCCGGATTGTCCCTAATGGCGAGGCAGGGGGCGGCGACCCCGGGCGAATAGGCCAGCGCCAGGTCACGCTGATTGCCGAGCGGCTTGGTCGGCTGGATCTCGAGTTTGCCGGGGCGAGGATAGCGGTGAAAGAAGAGTGCCTGCTGGTCGATATCGCCGCTCTCCGGCACCGATTGGGATTTCGCTTTGTCGCCCGTGGTCATACCTTGCTTCCTCGATTCCTGCATGCTGGCCTTTTGGCACGATTTGCGCGCGACGTATAGTTTTTCGCTTTCAGTCATTTCCATGTCGGTGTCGGGCAAGAATGACCGGTTGCCCATGCCGGAATGGCGCAAGCAGCGGTCCGTGTCATCTTCCTGAAACACGAGTCTGGTTTTGACGGGGCAAATGGCTCTAGCAAGACGAGGCTCGCATGGCAGCGGCAGCGGTATCGGAACCGAATCCCGTCCGGAAATTGCGCACGCTCTTCATTTCCGACCTTCACCTCGGCTCGAAAGCAGCCAGGACGGAATACCTGCTCGATTTCCTGCGCCACCACGACGCCGAAACCATCATCCTCGTCGGCGATATCGTCGACGGCTGGCGGCTGAAACGGAACTGGTATTGGCCGCAGCAGTGCAACGACGTCATCCAGAAGCTCCTGCGCAAGGCGCGCAAGGGTACGCGTATCATCTACGTTCCCGGCAACCACGATGAGTTCATGCGTGACTTTCCCGGAATGCACTTCGGTGGCATCGAGGTCGCACAGCGGCATATGCATCGGGGTGCCGACGGGCGGAATTATCTCGTGCTGCATGGCGACGAATTCGACGTAGTCGTGCGCAACGCTCGGGTGCTCGCCTATCTTGGCGACTGGGCCTACGACATGGCGATCGCCATCAACATCGGCCTTGCTGCGATCCGCCGCCGGCTCGGCATGCCCTATTGGTCGTTCTCATCCTGGGCCAAGCTGCAGGTCAAGCATGCGGTGAATTTCATCGGCGAGTTCCAGAAGGTCGTGGCCGAGGAGGCGCTCCGCCACCAGGCTCAGGGCGTCATCTGCGGCCATATTCACCACGCGGTGATCGAGGATGTCGGCGGCATCCGCTACATCAATACCGGCGACTGGGTCGAGAGCTGCACGGCGATCGCCGAGCACCACGACGGTACGATGGAACTGATCATCTGGCACAGGCTGCGCGGCAGTGCGGCAAACACGGGAAGCGCGAGCGGGGTCGATCTGCCCTTGTCCGTTCCGGCGCAGCAGGCGGCCTGACTACGCACCGGCGTCTGTCCCCGTACGGAAGTGCCTGTAGCGAAAACTAGCGGATGGTGCGCCGCGAGGCGGTTGTGCTACAGCTGGCACACAGCCATCAGGTCCTCCCATGATTCCCGCATCTGCGCCCCCGGTTCTGGGGCCACCTCCGCGCCATTTCGCGCTTCGCCTCGCGCTGCTGTTTTGCGCTCCGTTGATCGTCAACGGCTTCGCCATGCCGTATTTTCCGGTCTGGCTCAGCACGCTTTCGCTGAGCGATTTCGAGATCGGCGTGGTGCTCGCCGTGCCGATGTTCATCCGCGTCATCACGGCGCCGCTTGCGGGCGTGCTCGCTGACCGGCTCGGAGAGCGCACGATCGTGCTCATCTGGTCCGGCTGTCTGTCGCTTGCGACCGCTTTCATCCTCTTCTTCGCGCACAGCTTCTGGCCCGTGCTCGTGATCTATGCGCTGCAGTCGGCGGTCTATTCGCCCTATTTGCCGATCGTCGAGGCGATCGCGCTGTCGGGGGTGCGCCGCTGGGGGTTCGATTATGCGCATATGCGCGTCTGGGGATCGATCGCCTTTATCGGCGCGACCATGCTTGGCGGCTGGATGACAGGCCTCATCGGCGGCGCCATGGTGTTGCCGGCGATGGCGGTCGGCTTCGGGCTGACGATCGTGATGGCCCTTGCCGCGCCGCGGATCGGACGGCCCCGCCGACCATCACCGATCACGGCCATCACCGAGCCGCCGCCACAGTCGCTGCGTCAGTCAGACCTGCAACTGCTCCTCATCGGTGTGACGCTCGTCAACAGCAGCCATGCGATGCTCTATGCCTTTTCGGCCATCTACTGGCAGAGCATCGGCTACAGCGGCACGCAGATCGGCATCCTCTGGAGCGCCGGCGTAGCTGCGGAAGTGCTCATGTTCTTCTTCGCCAGAAGGATCATCCGGCGCTTCAGCGTCTGGGCGATGATCTTTTCCGGCTGTCTCCTGGCGGTGGCGCGCTGGCTGATTTTCCCGATGGAGCTGGGCTTCTCCGGCTACTTCATTCTCCAATGCTTCCACGCCTTCACCTTTGCGATCATGCATACCGGCATGCAGCACAAGCTCGTGGAGCGTGTCAGCGAGGAGCAGGAGGCCTCGGCGCAGGGGCTCTACTTCTTCTACACCGGCATGTTCACGGCGATCTTCACCTTTCTGTCAGGTTACTTCTACGCCTGGTTCGGCGTCGCCGGTTTCTATTCGATGGCGGTCGTCGCGCTGACCGGCTCCTGCTTCGCGTTTGCCGGCTGGTACCTTCAGCCCCAAAGGCTCGGCTCGGGCGGGAAGACGAGCGAGGCCTCGTAGCGTAAGCTCGCATCACGATCTTGGGCGAGCAGCAGCGGGCCGTCGAGATCGACGAAATCAGCGCCCTGGCCGAGGAGAACTGCCGGCGCCATGGCCAGCGAACTGCCGACCATGCAACCGACCATGATCTTGAGGCCGAGCGCCTCGGCGGCGCGGCGCATGCGCAAGGCTTCGGTGAGCCCGCCTGTCTTGTCGAGCTTGATGTTGACGGCGTCATAGCGGCCGACGAGCGCTTGCAGGTCCTCCGTCCTGTGCACACTTTCATCGGCGCAGATCGGGACCGGGCGGGTAATCCGGGCCAGCGCTTCGTCGCGACCGGCTGGAAGCGGCTGCTCAACGAGGGCAATGCCGTTTTCGAGGCAGGCCGAGAAATGCATTGCGAGATTGTCCTCGCTCCACCCCTCATTGGCGTCGAGGATGATGCGGCTCAAGGGGGCGGCCTGCCGCACGGCGCGAATGCGGACCCTGTCATCCGCCGTTCCGACCTTTACCTTGAGTAGCGCGCGGTGAGCGTATCGCGCCGCTTGCGCCATCATTGCCTCCGGCTCGGCCAGGGAAATGGTGTAGGCTGTGGTCAAAGGCTTCGGTTCGGCAACCCCCGCCAGCAAAGCGGCGGAGCGACCGCTTCGCTTCGCCTCCAGGTCCCAGAGCGCGCAGTCGACGGCGTTGCGGGCGGCACCCGCCTTCATTGCCTGCTGAAGCTCCTCCCGGGCGATGCCGCGCTCGACGAGCGGGCGAACCGCTTCGATCTCGCTCAGCACCGTCTCGATGGTTTCGCCATACCGGCCATAGGGCACGCACTCGCCTGAGCCGGCCAGCGCGCCGTCGGTGAGGCGGCAGGTGACGACGTCGGCGGTCGTCTTCGAGCCGCGTGAAATCGTGAAGGTGCCGGCGATCGGGAAATGTTCGACGGTTGCTGCAAGGGAAATCGGCATTCATGTTCTCCGGCGCTGGCGTGGCTGCGCAATCGGCATTTTACAGGTCGCTCCCGGGCCTTGCGGCTGTGTCTTTTCGGTCGCATGCCTGCGCTGCCGCGTGTCTTCTTAAATCGACCTCGGTTCAAGGACAAAGACATGTAGCCATTCGAAGTGCTACAGCGGCATTGCGCGGCCGACAAGACGCGCGACGATGCAGTACGACTTTGAATTCCCGCGTGATTTTTGTCCTTGGATCGAATCTGGTTTAAGAGATACGCAATGGCGAAGCGAAAGACCAAGCAAACGTGACGCGGGCTCAAACACAGACTGTTGCCGATGTCGTCCTTGAGGAGGGCGAAGGAGGAGCCGGCCGTCGCTACGTCTTCAGCGGCGACTGGCGGCACCAGACGGCCGTGGCCATGGCGGCCAAGCTGAACCGACTTGCCAAGCCGGCGCGTGACCATGACGAATTCGATCTTTCCGCCGTTACCGCGATGGACACCGCCGGCGCCTGGATTATTCGGCGCTTCATGAACGGGAGCGGTGGCGAGGTTCGCTTTGCCGGCGGAGGCGAGCGGTACGTCGAACTCGTGCAGGCCATGCCCGCGGAGCTGCCGCTACCGGAACGCGACACGAGACGGGTTCCGCTTTTCCAAAAACTATTCGCGCCGATTGGCGAGCTCACGGTGTCGATCTGGACCGACACTTTCGCCGCCATGTTCATCCTCGGCTCGGCGGTTCGCGGCGCGCAAATGAAGCTCGGGCGCCATGCCGGCGTTTCGCCGGCTGCGATCGTGCACCAGATCGACCGCATGGGGGTCATGGCTGTGCCGATCATCGTGCTGATGTCGTTTCTGATCGGCGCCATTATTGCGCAGCAGGGAGCCTTCCAGCTCCGCGCCTTCGGCGCCGAGATCTTCGTCGTCGACCTTGTCAGCATTCTGCAATTGCGCGAAATCGGCGTGCTTCTGACGGCGATCATGATTGCCGGCCGGTCGGGGAGCGCAATCACGGCCGAGATCGGCTCGATGAAAATGCGCGAGGAGGTGGATGCGCTGAAGGTCATGGGCCTGAGCCCAGTCGGCGTCCTCGTCTTTCCGCGGCTGGTGGCGCTTACCATCGTGCTGCCGCTGTTGACGATTGTCGCCAATTTCGCCGCGCTGGCCGGCGCGGCCCTCGTCGCCTGGACCTATTCCGACATCACTTTCGCAACATTCCTTTCGCGGCTGCAGGAATCTATCGATTTTTCCACGATTGCGGCGGGCATGATCAAGGCGCCCTTCATGGCGCTGATCATCGGCGTCGTTGCCGCCGTCGAGGGCCTGAAGGTGGGGGGGAGCGCCGAATCGCTGGGGCGGCACGTAACCTCGTCTGTGGTGAAATCGATCTTCGTCGTCATCCTCATCGACGGGCTGTTCGCCATGTTCTATGCGGCGATCGATTTCTGAGGCGGTTGGATCATGGTTCAAGAGGTCATGGAGAGGCAATCGGATCGGGCGGCGGAGAGGCGCGAGGTGGTGCTTTCCGTTCGAGACCTGACCGTCGGCTTTGGCGAGAATATCGTGCTCGACAGGCTCGATCTCGAGATCTATCGCGGCGAAATCCTCGGCTTCGTCGGCGCTTCGGGAACCGGCAAATCGGTGCTGATGCGCACCGTGCTGCGGCTGCTTCCGAAGCGGTCCGGCACCATCGAGATCCTCGGCGCCGAATACGACAAGCTCACCGAAGCGGAGCGCATCGCCCTCGACATGCGTCTCGGCGTGCTGTTCCAGCATGGCGCGCTCTTTTCCGCCCTGACGGTGCGCGAGAACATTCAGGTGCCGATGCGCGAATATCTCGACTTGCCACAGAAGCTGATGGACGAACTGGCGCGCCTGAAGATCGAGTTGGTCGGGCTCGCGCCCGAAGCGGCGGAGAAATATCCGTCGGAGCTCTCGGGTGGTATGATCAAGCGTGCGGCGCTGGCGCGCGCACTGGCGCTCGATCCGGATCTGGTCTTCCTCGACGAGCCTACCTCCGGCCTCGACCCGATCGGCGCGGCGGAGTTCGACGAGTTGATCGCCAAGTTGCGGGACACACTTGGGTTGACCGTGTATATGGTGACTCACGATCTGGACAGCCTGTTTTCGGTCTGCGACCGGATCGCAGTCCTCGGCCAGAAGCGCGTGCTCGTCTCCGGGACAATCGAGGACATGCTTGCCTGCGAGGAGCCATGGGTGAAATCCTATTTCCGCGGCAAGCGGGGAAGGGCGGTGGCGCGGGCATAAGCCCGGCCTGCCGATCGCGTTTGGAAATTGCTTCGGAGAGGTTCGCTTGCCGAAGCGGATGAAAGCGGCGGGAGCCGCAAAGGTGGTCGTAGCGATGGAAACCAAAGCGAATTATGCCATTGTTGGCTTTTTCACGGTGTTCGTGATCGCCGCTGCGTTCGGTTTCGTCTATTGGATGGCGCAATATGGCCGGGCGGGGCAGATGGTCGAACTCATCGTCAACATTCCGGGTTCGGCCAACGGTCTCTCGGTCGGCTCGCCGGTGCGCTTCAACGGCATCAATGTCGGTACCGTTCGCAACCTTGCGATCGACGCCAATGATCCGCGCTATTCGATTGCCATTACCGAGGTGTCGGCCGATGCGCCGGTGCTGACGTCGACCACGGCGACACTGGAGGTGCAGGGACTTACGGGTGCGGCTTACATTGAACTCAGCGGCGGCCGGAAGGGAGATGAGAATATTCTCAAGACGGCGCTCGAAAAGGGAACGTCGGCGACCATCACTGCCGACCAGTCGAGCGTCACCAGCCTGCTTGCGACCGCCGATCAGATCCTGGACCGGGCAAACAGCGCCATTGGCGATATCCAGGGTTTCGTCACGGACATCCGCACGCCTCTGACCGCGACCATCGGCAATGCGGAGAAGTTCTCGAAAGCGCTTGCGAACAATTCGGGTGCCATCGACCAGTTCCTGAAGAGCGTCGAGGAACTTTCGGGGTCGGTCAGCGCCGCGTCGAAGAAGCTCGACACCACACTTGAAAGCGCCGACAGGCTGATCAACGCCGTCGATCCCAAGAGGATCGACACGATCGTCAGCAATGTCGAACAGTTGAGCAGTGACCTCAAGGAAGCTTCCGGCGGCGTTTCGGAAGCGGTCGACGGGTTCAAACGCACGGTCGGCACCTATAACGAGTTCGGCAAGAGTGCGCAGGAGACCCTGAAGCGCGTCGATGCGCTGGTGGCCGCCGTGGATGCGCAGAAGGTCGGAACGGTCGTCAACGATATCTCTGCGGCAAGCGCCGATGCCCGCAAGGTTGCCGCCGAGGTGTCGAGCTTCGCCGAAAAGATCAGCGCCCGGCAGGAGGACATAGACCAGACAATCACCGATTTCACTCAGATGTCGACCAAGCTGAATGCTGCTTCCGATCGGGTGGACGGCATTCTTGTGAAAATCGACGGCTTTCTTGGCGACGCCGATGCGCCATCACTTTCCGCAGAGGCGCGCGCGACGCTCGAATCCTTCCGTACTATGGCCAACAATCTCAATGCCCAGATCGGGCCTATTGCCGAAAATCTGAAGCGCTTTTCCAACGCTGGCCTCAGGGACGTGGAGGCGCTCGTTACCGAAACGCGTCGCACCGTTCAGGGCTTGCAGAATACAATTTCCGATTTCGACAAAAATCCGCAGCGCCTCCTGTTCGGCGGCGAGACGGTTAAGCAATATGATGGCCGCACGCGGCGGTGATTCGCTCACCCCGGTGGTAGGCATGTGACGTGCGGTGGGGGAACCGTGCGACGCGCAATTGTTTGGGGATATTTGCCGTATGCGTTTTCCGGGTGTGGTAGCTGAGCGTAAGGCGGGGGCCGCCCGGTCTGCCGTGGTCTTTTCAATGGCGATGATCTTGGCGGGCTGCGGCACGCGTCCTGCGGTCAACGACACGTTCAGCCTGGCCGCGACGCCTGTCGTGGAGCGTCCGGCAGCGACCAGCCGCCAGATCCTGGTGCCCGAGCCGACTGCGCTGAGAACGCTCGACAGCGACCAGATCGTCGTTCGGCTGTCCGAGTCCGAATTGCGTTTCCTCGCCAGGGCGCAATGGGGCGACCGGCTGCCGCGCATCGTCCAGGACAGACTCGTCCAGACTTTCGAGGATACCGGCAGGGTCGGTGGTGTGGGCAAGCCCGGCCAGGGCCTGGCGATCGACTACCAAATCATCACCGAGATCCGTGCCTTCGAGATCTCCACCGACGGGGCCGACACGGCGGTCGTCGAGATTTTCGCCAAGATCCTCGATGACCGGAACGGCACCGTGCGCCGGCAGCGGGCGTTCCGGGCTGTCGCACCCGTGCACGGTACGAGCAATCCGGCGTTCGTTTCAGCGCTCGATGCGGCTTTTGCGAAAGTGGCGGCGGATATCGTCGGTTGGACGCTGGCGGCTATATGACCCGAGCCGCCGTATGGCGGCCGCAGGAGGAGAGGCGGACGCTCAGCCCCTGCCGACTTTAGCGAGCTCGATCCGGTTGACGACCTCGGTGACGCCGGGGACTGATCTTGCCGCTTCTTCGGCGCGCAGAATTTCCTCCTCGGTCGCAACCCGCCCGCCCAGCACGACTGTTTGGCCGCTGCAGGTCACGGTGACTTCGGCGGCATCCAGCCCCGGTGAGACGGCAAGCAGGTTTGCAACCCGACGCTCCAGTTCGGCGGGCTGCTGGGGTATCAACCGCTCCGGCTCCTCGCCGAAGAATGTGCGCTTCTTGAACACCATGCGACAGTCCCTTGAGTGAGGGTTCTCGTTTCGGTGGGGAAACGCCGGTCGCGCGGTTTTTGTTCGCTGGTTACGGTGTCGTGCGTCCCGAAGGGTGGTCAGGGCCAGCGGACGACCGGGGGAAGCGAGGAGAGGATCGACTCGACGTTTCCGCCGGTCTTGAGTCCGAAGATCGTGCCGCGGTCATAGAGGAGGTTGAACTCGACATAGCGGCCACGGCGCACGAGCTGCTCGTCACGATCGGCCTCGGTCCAGGGCGTGTTGAAGTTCGCCCTGACGATTTTCGGATAGACGAGCGCGAAGGCCTTGCCGACGTCGCGGGTGAAGGCGAAGTCCGCCTGCCAGCCGCCCAGTTCGTCCGGCGAATGCAGCCAATCGTAGAATATTCCGCCCGTGCCCCGCGGTTCGTTGCGGTGCTTGAGGAAGAAATATTCGTCGCACCACTGCTTGAATTTCGCGTGATCGGCGACTGCGTGCCGATTGCAGGTAATCTCCATGGCGCGGTGGAAGAGAACCGTATCCGCGTCAGTCATCACGCGCCGACGGACGAGGACAGGCGTCAGGTCCGCGCCGCCGCCGAACCAGTTGCTCGTGGTCACGACCATGCGCGTGTTCATATGTACGGCGGGCACGTTCGGATTGACGGGGTGGGCGATCAGCGAAATGCCGGAGGCCCAGAAGCGTGGATCTTCGCTGGCACCCGGGATTTGGGTGCGGAACTCCGGGGAGAACTCGCCGTGGACGGTGGAAGTGTGGACGCCGACCTTTTCGAAGACCCGGCCCTCCATCATCGATATACGGCCACCGCCGCCGGCACCTTCCTCGCGCTGCCAGTCCTTGGCGACGAAGCGGCCGGGGGGGCGATCCGACAGCGGTCCCGAGAGGTCGTCCTCAATCGTCTCGAAGGCGGAACAGATCGTGTCGCGCAAACTTTCGAACCAGGCTTTCGCTTCGGCCTTCTTGTCTTCGATGTCGGCAGGCAAGCCCTGCGGCAATTCCGGTCTTTCCATGGGAACTCATAGTCCGTTTGCGGCTCTCCAACGTGAACCGCCGATTCGATTGTCGTCGCCACAGTCCATATTTTGGCCCGAATGGCAACTGCGGAAGGCGGCGCGAATCCACTATACTGCCTGGTCCCTCCGGCCAGCTTCATCACGAAAACGGCCGATCGCCCTTCGCACGAATGGACTGGCAATGGCGCCGCCTCCATCCTATCTTCTCAGGAGAGGTATCGCTATGGCGAAGAAACCACCAGGACCACCGCTCGAGGGGCTGCGACGCCAGATCGCCCGCAGCCGCAGCGAGCGGCCTGCGCGAAGCGACAGCCTCTTCGTCCGCGAGACATTCCGGCTCGAACGGACTGCGGCCCGCGCCAAGGCGCGCGAGTGGTTCGAGACCTGGCCCAAGGCAGCCTACTGGACGGAAGTCGAAAGCTGGCGCCAGCTCGATGGCGGGGAGATCGAATTCACCATGCGTCGGCTCCCGAGTGCGGATTAAGCTCTCGGCATGCTTTTCCTCTTGCCCTGCGCTCCCTCCTAATGGGTGCGGATGCGGATACCCCCTCCGGTCTGCCGGCCATCTCTCCCACAAGGGGAGATCGGCCAGCGGCTTGCTCCTCGCTCCGACAGAAAGGCTTCTGCAGGCGTAGGAAGCGTCCCTATCCGGAAAAAATCGCCGAAGGTGTAAGCGTGGAGTGGTCAATACCGCGCCGACGGCGTAAACCTATGGCTGCATTCCTCCGGACCTGTTTCGCCCACTCCCGCCATCCCGGTTTCATGCCTGTCCTCCGCTCGGTTGCCATTCTCTCCATTACGCAGATCATCGCCTGGGGCGCGATGTTCATGTTCGTGTCGGTCAGCGCAGCAGGCATGGCCGGCGATCTCGGGCTCAGGCCATCCAGCATCTATCTTGGACCGACGGTCATGCTGGTGGTCATGGCGCTGTGCTCGCCGCCATTGGCGTCGTTCTATGCGCGTCTCGGTGCGCGGCGGGTGCTCGCCTTTGGCTCCGTGCTCGCCGCGCCGGGGCTATGGTTGCTTGCCGCTGCCCAGGGGCCGATCGCCTATTTCGCCGCCTGGGCCGTTCTGGGCGTGGCCGGGGCTGCGACGCTCACAACCTCGGCACATGTGTTCCTGACCGAGGTTGCCGGGGAGGGCGCGCGCCGGGCGATCGGAGCGCAAATGCTGGCGATGGCGCTGGCACCGAGCGTCTCCTGGCCGGTCACGGTCTTCTGCGAGGCGGTACTCGGCTGGCGCGGCACTTTCGTCCTCTATGGCGCCACCATGCTCCTCGTCTGCGCGCCGCTGCACTATCTCGCCCTGCCGCGAACCGAGCCCGCGGCGCGTGCGCCGCCTGTCGCGGCCGCAGAAGCGGACCGTGCGCAGGTTCGCCGCGACCGGCACGTGGTAGCACTGATCACCGCGGCCGTCGCGCTCAACGGCTTCGTCACCTGGGGCTTTCAGCTGGTCGTCATCGATCTCTTCCGCAGCTTCGCGGTCGCGGATCGTCTTGCGGTGGCTTTCGGCTCCACGATTGGCTTCGTTCAGCTCTCGGCGCGGCTCTTCGATTTCCTTGGCGGCAATCGCTGGGATGGGGTAACGACCGGGCTCGTTGCAGCGGCGATCATGCCGATGGCGTTCCTGGCACTGACTCTTGGACAGGGCGCGGAGTGGTCGATCGTCCTTTTCCTGCTGCTTTACGGGCTTTCGAGCGGCGCCATGTCCGTGAGCCGCGCGACGATGCCGCTCGTTTTCTTTTCGCCCGCGCAATATGCGGCAGTCATGGCGCGTCTCGGGCTGCCGCTCAACCTTGCCTTCGCGTCAGCGCCGCCCTTCTTCTCCCTGGTTCTCGACGAGTCGGGCAATAGCTCGGCACTGGCGATCGCGCTTGCCTGTTCCTGCGGAACGCTTTTCAGCATGGCGGTGCTCAGTCGGATGCGGCCTCCCGCCCGGAAGCGGAGAGCGTTCAAGGAAGCGTGAAACCTGCGTATCGGCCCGAAAATCGGAACCGGCTTTCGGAAAGCTCGATGCGCGGGATCCCTACAGCGGCTTTGCACTTCAGAAAAGACGCGCCGCGCTGTGGGAACGGCTTTAGCCGGTTTCCGGCTCGCCCGTGCCGTCCGTCGCTTCGATCAGGCGTGGGCCTGCCCCTTCGCTTCCGAGAACGTCATAGGGGTTGCGCAACGGACAGTCGCGCATCGACAGGCAGCCGCAGCCGATACAGCCGGTCAGTTGATCGCGCAACGCCGTCAGTTTGGCGATACGTTCGTCGAGCTGCTGCCGCCAGGTCTTTGAAAGTCTGCCCCAATCCTCCACCGTCAGTGGCCGGTCCTCGGGCAGGACCGATAAGGCGGACTGGATTTCCGAAAGGGGAATTCCCGTCCGCTGGGCGACCTTGATGACCGCCACGCGCCGTAGCACGCCGCGCGGATATCGCCGCTGGTTCCCGCGGCTGCGGTTGCTGCGGATCAGTCCCTTGGTCTCGTAGAAGTGAAGCGTCGACACGGCGACGCCGCTGCGCTCGGCAACCTCGCCGACCGTCAGCTCGCGCTTGATATCGTGGCTATCGTCTTTGTTCACGGGCGCTATTGACCTCAACTATGGTTGAGGTTCTATAGCATGGACTCCCTGTAGCCGACAACAAGGAGTTGATTCCCCATGACAGAGAAAATGACCCTTGCCGTGATCTACGGCAGCGCACGGCAGGGCCGTTTCTGCGATACGGTGACGAGCTGGCTCATCCGCGAGCTTTCAAGTTCCGACATTTTCAGCCTGACGATCATCGATCCGCTGCGGTTCAGGAGCGCGCGCGGCGACAAGGCCGGCGATCTCGGCGAGTGGATGGAGCGCAAAGTGGGCGAGGCCGACGCCTTCATCGTCGTCACGCCGGAATACAACCACGGCTATCCTGCGGCGCTGAAGGAATTGATCGATTCCGTCTATGAGCCCTGGCACGCCAAGCCGGTGGCCTTCGTCTCCTATGGCGGCGCCTCGGGCGGCATCCGGGCCGTCGAGCAATTGCGACAGGTTTTCGGAGAACTGCATTCGGTGACGCTGAGGGATGGTGTGATCTTAGCGAAAGCCTGGTCGAAATTCGATGCGGCGGGCAATCTCTACAAGCCCGAGGAAGTGCAGGCGTCTCTTTTCCTGATGATGGACCGGCTGACCTGGTGGGCGCGCACGCTGAAATCTGCGCGCAAGGCGACACCCTACAATGAGATCGCCGCATGATGTACACGCCGATGACGAATTTGGTGGCGCGCACAAGAAATCGCGCTATTCAGCCGTATATTTCCCGTCGCCGCGACGGTCTTCGCATCGGCCTCTGCTCAATAGGCCTCGACCTGCCGCATCGCCTCGCCGGCGATCATGGCAGTCGCCATCGCGATGTTGAGCGAGCGCTGGCCCGGCGCCATCGGAATGAGAATGCGTGCGTCAGCCCGCTCATGGACATGATCGGGTACGCCTGCGCTTTCGCGCCCGAAGAGGAGGATGTCGTCCGGACGAAAACCGAAGCGCGTGTAGGGCTCGGCCGCCTTGGTGGAGGCGAGAACCAGGCGCCGGCCGGTTCCGGCCCGCCAATCCTCGAAGCGTTCCCAGTTGACGTGGCGGGTCAGCGTGACGGCGGCGATGTAGTCCATGCCGGCGCGCTTCAGATTGCGGTCCGAGAGGTCGAAGCCGGCTGGCTCGATCACGTCGACGGCAAGGCCAAGGCAGGCCGACAGCCGAAGTATTGTGCCGGTATTGCCTGGAATATCAGGTTGATAGAGGCAGATTCGGAGATTCGTCATGAGCTTCCACGGAAAGGGCTGATTTGCGAAGACGAGGGCCTCTATGACATCGAATGGCTTCCTGTTCCACCATCCGATGACCTGATACCAACCTGCACCGATATTGACCAATTGCGTGGGACCGACTGCGGGTGTCCGGTGAGGAGCACACCGCAGAGCGATGCTCATGCATCGGTCGAGGATTGCGACGCGGCCGGCGGCCGACAGACGGCCCACCCGAAGGGCCGGGCGCTTTGGTCAATATCGGTGCAGGTTGGTATGACGCCCCGTCTATGCGATGGCGCTGAATTGCGCTTTGCTAATCTGTGCCGTATCGGCAACAGGGTGGGTGCCGGTGTAGAAAATCGCAGGAAAATGCGTGCGACAATCTGGCGCGGAACCCCGAATAAGGTTAAAGGTCTTTCATCTTCAACGCGAACCGATGGAGGCATACATGACAGTTCTGATGTTGACACGCCTCCCACGTGTGGCCGGGTCTTTCTTGGCCTGACCGGTTCCGCGCCTTTTCCTTCTACCGATCGAATGATGCGTGCTCCGGTCCTCGGGAGGTCCCAGCGCGTTTGCAGCGTCGTTTCCGGGTTGCATATTCAAAGGCAATGAAAGCGGGGAGACCCGCCTACCTTCAAATTCCCTGAAGGAGCTTCACACATGTTCGGCTGGTTTGAATCCCGCCTCAATCCCTATCCGCTCGAGGAGCCGTCCCTTCCGCCGAAGGGGCTCTTCGCCTTCTGCTGGCACTACAGCAAGTCCGCAATGCCGTGGCTCCTGGTCATGGCCGTTTGCACGATGCTGATCGCCGTCGGCGAGGTGGCGCTGTTCCAGTTTCTCGGCAACATCGTTGATTGGCTGTCCAACGCGGATCGGGAGAGCTTCCTCGCGGTCGAGGGCGGCAGGTTGGCATGGATGGGCGCATTGATCCTGATCGGTCTTCCCGTGCTGGTCGCGCTCGACTCTTTTGTCATGCACCAGGTTCTGCTCGGCAATTATCCGATGATCGCGCGCTGGCAGATGCACCGCTATCTGCTGCGGCAGAGCATGACCTTCTTCTCCAACGAGTTTGCCGGGCGCGTCGCCACGAAGGTGATGCAGACGTCGCTTGCCGTCCGTGAAACGGTGATGAAGATCCTCGACGTCTTCGTCTATGTGGTCAGCTATTTCGCGACGATGCTGGTCGTGGTCGCGGCGGCCGACTGGCGCCTCGTTGCACCGCTCGCGATCTGGCTCGTCGTCTATATCTTGATCGTCAGCTACTTCGTTCCGCGGCTCCAGAAGATCTCCAAGGAACAGGCGGATGCGCGCTCGATGATGACGGGACGTATCGTCGACAGCTACACCAATATCGGCACGGTGAAGCTGTTCTCCCATGCGGGGCGTGAGGAGGCCTATGCGCGTGCCGGCATGGAGGAGTTTCTCGGCACCGTCCATCGGCAGATGCGCAGGGTGACGCTGTTCCATATCTGCGTCTACACCAACAATTGCGTCGCGCTCTTTGCGGTCGGTGCGCTCGGCATCTATCTGTGGCTGACAAGCGCGATCTCCGTCGGAGCGATCGCGGTGGCGATCGGTCTTGCCATGCGCATCAACGGCATGTCGCAGTGGATCATGTGGGAAGTCTCGGCGCTGTTCGAGAATATCGGCACGGTCTATGACGGCATGGGCATGATGACCAGGGCGCACGACATCGTCGACAGGTCGGATGCGGCCGTGCTGAAGGCGGAGAAGGGAGCGATCAGCTTCGAAAATGTCCGTTTTCATTACGGCAAGGCGAAAGGCGTCATCGACCGGCTGTCGCTCGACATCCGGCCCGGCGAGAAGATCGGTCTTGTCGGCCGTTCCGGCGCCGGCAAGACGACGTTGATGAACCTGCTTTTGCGCTTCTACGACCTGGAAGAGGGCGTGATCCGCATCGACGGCAAGGACATCTCGCTCGTGACGCAGGACAGCCTGCGCTCGCAGATCGGCGTGGTGACGCAGGACACGTCGCTGCTTCATCGCTCGATCCGCGACAACATCGCTTACGGGCATCGGGAGGTGACCGACGCTCAGATCGTCGCTGCCGCGAAGAAAGCGAATGCCTGGGATTTCATCCAGGCGCTTGAAGACAACCAGGGACGCACGGGGCTCGACGCGCAGGTCGGCGAACGCGGAGTGAAGCTTTCCGGCGGCCAGCGCCAGCGGATCGCGATTGCGCGCGTCTTCCTGAAGGACGCGCCAATCCTGATCCTCGACGAGGCGACCTCGGCGCTCGACTCGGAAGTGGAGGCGGCGATCCAGGAGAACCTCTTCGCGCTGATGTCGGGCAAGACGGTGATCGCGATCGCACACCGGCTTTCGACGCTGACGGAGATGGACAGGCTGGTGATCCTCGAGTCCGGGCGGATCGTCGAGACGGGATCGCATGCCGAGCTGATCGCCAAGAGAGGGCTATATGCCGACCTCTGGTCGCGCCAGTCGGGCGGCTTCATCGCCGACGATGTCGGAAAGGAGGAGGCGGCGGAGTGATCCGCCGCTTCGCCCCCGGAGCTTGTAACGGGGTTTGAAGCTTACGCATTTGTAATCGCCCGGACGGCGGAAACCGATTGCCGTCCGAATTCCGCCACCTATTATCAGAACAATGCTGCGTTCCATCGTCGCCATCTTCGAGAACTGGATCCGCCCCTTCGGGCCGCGGGAGCGCGTTCAGCCGCCAAGTTCGCTGTGGGGCTTCGCCTGGTTCTATGCGAGTCAGGCAAAAGGACCCTTCCTTGCCATGGCGGCGCTTGGCGGGCTGGTGGCGATGCTCGAGGCCGGGCTCTTCTATTTCGTCGGCAGGCTGGTCGACGTGCTCGATACCGTGCGGCCGGAGGATGGCTGGAGCGGATTGATTGCCGCCAACGGCCCGGAACTGCTCTTCATGCTGCTGACGGTGCTGGTCTTCCGCTTCGTCGCCGTTTCGCTCGCCGCGCTCGTCGAGGAACAGTCGATCATCACCGGCTTTCTCAATCTCGTGCGCTGGCAGTCCTATGTGCATGTGGCCCGCCAGTCCCTGAGTTTCTTCCAGAACGAATTTTCCGGCCGTATCGTCACCAAGGTGTGGACCGGCGCGCAGGCGACGAGCGACTTGATCGTCTCGCTGCTGCAGGTCGTCTGGTTCATCGTCATCTACACCGCCTCGACCATGGCGCTCATCGCCCAGCTCGATTGGCGCCTGGCGGCGATGGTGGCATTCTGGATACTCGTCTTTCTGGCGCTCGCCCGCTATTTCGTCCCGCGGGTCCGCAGGCACGCCCGCAACACCGCGGAGATGGCGTCGATGCTCAACGGCCGCATGGTCGACGCCTATTCCAACATGCAGACGCTGAAGCTGTTCGGCAGCGACGAAGAGAATGATCGCTATATCCGCGCCGGCTTCGATCGCTACCAGGGAGCGGTGATCCCATTCACGCGCCTGTTGACCGGCGTCCGGGCCTCTCAGGCGCTGCTTTCGGGGCTGATGATCACGGCGATTGCCATCTATTCCATCAATCTGTGGCTTGCCGGTTCCGTGAGTTCCGGCGCCGTCGCCTTCACCCTCGCGCTTGTGCTGCGGCTCAACATGCTGCTCGGCCGGATGATGGGGCAGTTCAACGCGATCATGCGCAATATCGGCACGATGCAGAATTCGGCCGAACTCGTCTCGCAGCCGATCGGTCTCGTCGACCGGCCCGGGGCACCGGACCTTCAGGTCAGCCGGGCGGAGATCCGCTACGAGCACGTCCAGTTCCATTATGGCAAGGGCGGCGGCGTCATCGACGATTTTTCCCTCACCATCCGGCCGGGCGAGAAGGTCGGCATTGTCGGGCGCTCGGGCGCCGGCAAGTCGACGCTGGTGAACCTGCTGCTGCGCTTCTACGATCTCGAGGGTGGCCGTATCCTCATCGACGGGCAGGACATTGCGGCGGTCCGGCAGGAATCCCTGCGCGGGCAGATCGGGATGGTCAGCCAGGATACTTCGCTCCTGCATCGCTCGATACGCGACAACATCCTGTTCGGCCGCCCCGGCGCCTCGGAAGGAGACCTGATCGAGGCGGCGCGCCGGGCGGAGGCCCATGAGTTCATCGTCGACCTTCAGGACCAGCGCGGCCGCAAGGGCTTCGATGCACATGTCGGGGAGAGGGGTGTGAAGCTCTCCGGAGGCCAGCGGCAGCGGATCGCAATCGCCCGCGTCATGCTCAAGGACGCGCCCATTCTCGTCCTCGACGAGGCGACCTCGGCGCTCGACTCCGAAGTGGAGGCGGCGATCCAGTCGAATCTCGAGCGTCTGATGCATGGCAAGACCGTGCTCGCCATAGCGCACAGATTGTCGACGATCGCGGCTCTCGACCGCTTGGTGGTGATGGACCGGGGGCGCATCGTCGAGGATGGAACCCATGCCGAACTGATCGCGCGCGGCGGTCTTTATGCGGAGCTTTGGGCCCGCCAATCGGGTGGCTTCCTCGCGCAGGAAGAGGCCGCCGAATAGGCGTCCGCGACCTGCAGCGCCGCGCGTCTTGTCAGACGCGCAAAGGTCGCTGCAGCACTCTGAGTTGTGGCATGTCTTTGTCCTTAAATCGACCTCGATTCAAGGAGACATGCAGCAGGCTTGAAACACGCCAAGCCCTTGCGCTGATTGGCCGCATTTTTCCCCGCGACAATCTGCCCACCCTGCCTCATGAAGGCTGGACATAGTCCGCGATCAAGCATAGAACGCGCCGGATTGACGGGGAATCCGTGTGCCGGATTCTCCGGATTCCGCCATCCGATCCGAGGCTTGCCGCCGCGAGCCGGACAGGGTGTCGGTGAATGAGACAGGGCGCGGTTCCGTGACTCGGGGACGGGGGGAATGCGGTGTCCGCAACATTGCGTGAGAGGATGGTTTAGCCGTGAGCGAACACGACACTTCAAGCGAGACCTTGGGCGAGCCCACTCGCCGCGACTTCCTGTACCTGGCCACGGGCATGGCTGGCGTCGTCGGCGCCGGGGCCGCGGCCTGGCCGTTCATCGACCAGATGCGTCCGGACGCGTCGACGCTCGCGCTCGCTTCCATCGAAGTTGACGTATCGAGCCTGCAGCCGGGCATGTCGCTGACGGCCAAGTGGCGCGGCAAGCCGGTCTTCATCCGCAACCGCACCGACAAGGAAGTCGAGGAAGCCAAGGCGGTACCGGTTGGCGAGCTCAAGGACCCGGTGGCGCGTAACGCCAATCTTGCGGCCGATGCCGAGGCGACCGACCTTGATCGCTCCGCCGGCGAAGGCAAGGAAAACTGGATCGTGATGATCGGCTCCTGCACCCATCTCGGTTGCGTGCCGCTCGGCCAGGCCGGTGACTTCGGCGGCTGGTTCTGTCCCTGCCACGGCTCGCACTACGATACGGCCGGCCGCATCCGTAAAGGCCCGGCACCGGAGAACCTCCCCGTGCCGACCTTCACGTTCGTTTCCGACACAGTTATCAAGATCGGTTGAGGGGACTACTGAGAATGAGTGCTGATCATTCAACCTACACGCCAACGACAGGCATCGAGAAGTGGGTTGATTCCCGTCTTCCGCTGCCGCGCCTGATCCACGACTCGTTCGTCTCCTATCCGGTGCCGCGCAATCTCAACTACGCCTATACTTTCGGTGCAATGCTGTCGGTGATGCTGATCGTGCAGATCCTGACCGGCATCGTGCTGGCCATGCACTATGCGGCCGAGACGACCGTCGCCTTCAATTCGGTCGAAAAGATCATGCGCGACGTCAACCACGGATGGCTGCTGCGTTACCTGCACGCCAACGGCGCATCCTTCTTCTTCATCGCGGTGTATCTGCACATCGCCCGCGGTCTCTACTACGGATCCTACAAGGCGCCGCGTGAGATCCTCTGGATTCTCGGCGTCGTGATCTATCTCCTGATGATGGCGACGGGCTTCATGGGCTACGTTTTGCCCTGGGGTCAAATGTCCTTCTGGGGCGCGACGGTTATCACCGGCTTCTTCTCGGCCTTCCCGCTGGTCGGCGAGTGGATCCAGCAGTTCCTGCTTGGCGGCTTCGCCGTCGATCAGCCGACGCTGAACCGCTTCTTCTCGCTGCACTACCTGCTGCCCTTCATGATCGCCGGCGTCGTCGTCCTGCACATCTGGGCGCTGCACGTCACCGGCCAGACCAACCCGACGGGCGTCGAGGTCAAGTCGAAGACCGACACCGTTCCGTTCACGCCCTATGCAACGCTGAAGGACGCGCTCGGCGTTTCCGTCTTCCTGCTGGTCTATGCCTGGTTCGTCTTCTACATGCCGAACTATCTCGGTCATCCGGACAACTACATCCCGGCTGACCCGCTGAAGACGCCCGCTCACATCGTTCCGGAATGGTATTATCTGCCGTTCTACGCGATGCTGCGCGCCATCACCTTCAACATCGGCCCGATCGACTCCAAGCTCGGCGGCGTTCTGGTGATGTTCGGCTCGATCATCGTCCTGTTCTTCCTGCCCTGGCTCGACACCTCCAAGGTCCGCTCCGCCGTGTACCGTCCCTGGTACAAGCTGTTCTTCTGGATCTTCGTTGCCAACGCCATCATGCTCGGCTGGCTCGGTTCGCGTCCGGCGGAGGGCATCTACGTCGTGCTTTCGCAGCTCGGCACGCTGTACTACTTCGGCTTCTTCCTCGCCCTCATGCCTCTTCTCGGCCTGATCGAGACGCCAAAGCGTATTCCGAACTCCATCACCGAGGCGGTGTTGGAGAAGGAGAATGCCAAGGCGCAGCCGAAAACCGCGCACGCCTGACCGGAACAGCGATTGATAAGGAACTCACAACAATGAAAAAGCTTGTAGCGGGCATTCTGTCACTCGCTGTCGTTGCCGGACTCGGACTCGGAGCGGCCATCGCCCAGGACGACGCCGGCGGCGAAGACCACGCCGAAGGCGGCACTCCTCACTATCCGATCCACAAGCCGGTGCAACAGGATTGGTCCTTTGCCGGACTGTTCGGCCACTACGACAAGGGCCAGCTGCAGCGCGGCCTGAAGGTCTATACCGAGGTCTGTGCGGCCTGCCACGGCATGAGCCTGGTCGCCTTCCGCACGCTTGAGGACCTCGGCTATTCCGAGGCCCAGGTGAAGGCCTTCGCGGCAAACTATGAAGTGGAGGATGGCCCGAACGCGGACGGCGAGATGTTCACGCGCACGGCCATTCCATCCGATTACTTCCCGTCTCCGTTCCCGAATAAGGAAGCGGCTGCTGCGGCGAACAACGGTGCGGCCCCGCCGGACTTCTCGCTTATCGCGAAGGCGCGTGGCATCGAGCGCGGCTTCCCGCAGTTCGTTTTCGACATTTTCTGGCCCTACCAGGAAGGCGGTCCGGATTACATCCACGCGCTGCTGACCGGCTACCAGGACGCGCCGGCAGGCGCCGAGGTCGCAGAGGGTACGCATTACAACCCGTACTTCGCGAGCGCCGCAGCGCTCGCAATGGCACCGCCGCTTTCCGACGATCAGGTCACCTATGATGACGGCGCGCCGCAGACGGTGGATCAATACGCCCGCGATGTATCGGCCTTCCTGATGTGGACTGCCGAGCCACATCTCGAGGATCGCAAGCGCACCGGTTTCATGGTCATGGTGTTCCTGCTCATCTTCACCGGCCTCATCTATCTGACGAAGAAGTCGGTCTACGCCAACAAGGACCACTGATCGGAAAACCGGGACAACCGGACGATCGAGCGACAGGGCCCCAGAGAGATTCTCCGGGGCTTTTTTTGCAGGTGCGCCCAAGCGAAGCCCAAACGGGATGGTGGGCGACCCTGCTGGTCGTTCGTGACAGCGCCGTGCGTCTTCTCAGACGCGCGAAGGTCGCTGTAGCTTTTTCAATCTGCGCGTCGAGCTTTCCGGAAATCGGATCCGATTTTCGGGACGACGCGGTAGCCCAGGCGCGTTCGCGCGCTTCAATCGGGAACCGTCCATTGCGGGTTCCATGCAATCTCCCAAAGGTGGCCATCCGGGTCATGGAAATAGCCCGAATAGCCGCCCCAGAAGCGTTGGCATGCCGGATCCGTGATAACCGCGCCGGCGTCTGCGGCCTGCTTCATGACCGCATCGACCTCCTCCTGCGAATTGACGACATGCCCGAGTGATACGGCGCCGAGCCGCTGCTGCGTTGCGCCTATCCTCGCATCCTTTGCGAGTGATGGCGCAGGGTAGAGCGCCAATATGAGGTCGTCATTCATATGGATGAAGACGACGGCTCCGTCTTCGAATTCCTGTCCGATGACCCCCTTCGTCGGCAGGCCCATTCCGTCGCGGTAAAAGGCGAGGGACCTCTCAAGGTCATCCACCGCCAGGGTCAGGACTTTCAGTCGCGGTCTCATTTCGACCTCCCGTGCGCTTGTCCGAAAACGCGCGGCGCCACAGCGGCGTGGCGTCACGACGCCATGGCAAGCAGACTACCGCGAACGGCCCGCCATTACAGCATATGCGTGGCTGCAAAACGACGCGACGCGCTTTGGGCCCTTGTCACGGCGTATGACCCAAGAATCGCCGCACACTTTTGGGCGACATGCATTACTGCCTTGCGCGTCTTTTCAGACGCGCAAGGCAGACGCAACTCCATCTCACACCGAGCGCATAGCCGAAAAAGGAAGAACGGCCCCACCTTGCGGCGAGGCCGTTGTCCTTGGCGTCCGATCCAGACGTTTGGCGTCAGTTGAACCGGCCAGCGGCGTGGGCGAGCATGGTGTAGACCTTGCCCGTATCCGACGTCAGATAAGTCTGCGTGATGCGCTTGTCGGGGTCGTTGCGCGCCACATCGGACAGCAGCTTCTCGAAGTCGGCGATGTAGCGGTCCACCGCGGTGCGGAACTCGGGTTCACGGTCGTATTTGCGCTTGATCTCGTCGAACGTTTGCTGGCCCTTCAGCGTGTAGAGACGCCGGGTGAAGACGTCGCGCTCGCCGCGCTGGTAGCGCCGCCAGAGCTCGACCGAGGCGTCGTGGTCGATCGCGCGCGCAATGTCGACCGAAAGCGAGTTCAGCGATTCGACCACGTGACGGGGGTTACGATTATCACCGGCGCGTGCGACCGGCTGACTTTCGGCCGGGCGCGGCCGTGCCGGCTGCGGCTCCTCCTCGCGGGAGGCGGCGCGTAGCAGATCACGCATCCAGCCGCCGCCTTCCTCGGCCCGTTCCTCGACAGCCGGCGAGCGGGCAGGCTGCAGCGGCCGTGTCGCCTGTTCCAGCCCAAGGCTTCCGCGCAGCGCACCGGCCGGGACCGGCTGCTGCACGACGGGTGGTTGCGGCGCGGCTGCCTGTTGGGACATGGCTGCCTGTTGGGGTGCGGCCGGCTGCGGGGCGGGAGCGGGGGCAGGAGCGGGCGCGGCGGTCATTTTCGGCTGGGCGACCTCGAGCTGCGTCGAGGACTTGCCGATGATGTCCGACAGTTCCTGCAGCGCCTTGATCTGCTCGCCGACGGCGCGCCGCATGAGCGCGGCATTCTCCTTGGCCTCTTCCGGCAGGTCGAAGGCGCCGCGCTTCAACTCTTCGCGCGTCATGTCGAGTTCCTTGCGGATCTCGCCGGCGGAACGGCGAATATCGTCGGTGGCGCCGCTGAAGCGGTTGATCGCCTCGTCGATCGCCTGGCGGACAGCCTCGCGCAACTGCGTTGCCACGCCATCGGACTTTTTGCCGCTTTCCGCGAGCATCCGCTCGATGTCTGCGACAGAAGCGCCGACGCCGTTGCGCAGCCGCGAGGTGACGTCCTTCGCCCGCTCTTCCGCGCTGGCAAAGGCGCCTTCGAGTGCCTGACCGGCATCGTCGCCCGCTTTGGCAATCGCCTGGCGCAGGGCTTCGGAGGCGCTGAGCGCGCGGCCCTCGACCTGGGATAGTGTCCTGTTGACGTCGGCAAAGGAGCCTTCGACGCCGGAGCGCAGTGTATCGGCAATCTCGCGCGAGCGTTCCTCGGCGCGCGCGAAGACGCCTTGCACCGAAGCGGCCGCTTCATCGCCGGCCTGTCCGAGTGTGTTGCGCATGGCTTCCGCCGCCTCGGCCGCCCGCTGCTCGGTGGTCGACAGCAATCGACCGACATCGGCAAAGGAGGACTGAATGCCGCTGCGAAGGTTGCCCACAACCTGTCCGGACCGCTCTTCCGCCCGCTGGAATGCGCCGTCGACGAAGCCTTCCAACGCGCGCATGGTGCGTTCGATTTCTTCCGAGCGCTGAACGAGGCCGACCGAGAGCGTGCGCAGGGCGTCCTGACGCTCCTCGAGCGTGGTGACGAGGTTCGACTGGGCGGCGGACAACAGCTCGGAGGCTTGGCCGAGCACTTTCGAATGATCGTCGAAGCGGCCAACAATGCCGGCGACCTGCGAGAGCGTCGAGGAAGAAATGTCGGACAGCTTGTCGACCTTGCCTTCGATAAGGCGCGTGGAGGTGGACAGCATGTCGGAGGCCTGCCGGGTGGATTCGGAGACCTTGGCGGCGGTTGCTTCCAGACGCTGATCCATATCGCCGAGATTGTTACTGGCCTGTTCGATGACCGATGCAATCGCGGAATTGTTCGCCGCGAGTCGGTCGATAAGCCCCATCGCGGTCGATTGCAGGCGGTTTTCGACCATCTTCATCGCCTGTGCGGTCTCGTCGGCACGCAGCGAGATGGCCTCCAGGGTTTCGCTGGTCCGCTCCGTGATGGCGTTGACGAGAGACGCGCTCTCGGAACGCAGGCGATCGGCGCTCTCCTGGGTGAGCGTGGCAATGGCCTCGGCGGCCTCCTTGCCCGTGGCGGCGTATTGGTCGATCACCGGGCGCGCCTTCTCGTCGATCAGGCGGGAGAGCTCGAGCGAGCGGCCAGCCAGCATCGAGTTGAGCTCGCGGGTGCTTTCATCGAGTGCGCCGCGGATCGACTGGCTGCGCGCTTCGAGCGCCTTTTCTGCATCGGTCAGGCTCTGCTGGATATTCTGGGTGTGGTTGGCGATCTGGCTGTGCGTCGAAGCCAGGCGTGCCGTTGCCGTGTCGGCGGCATCGGCAACCGAGCGGGCGAGGTCCGCCTGACGGGCGGCCGTGGCCGAGGTGGCTTGTTCGAGCGATGCGGCGAATTCCGCGTTTCGGGCGGCAAGGGTGCTGGCGAACTCCGAGCCCGTCCTGGACAGGATCTCGGCCGAGCGCGCAGCCTCTGCGTCGATCTCCTGCGTGGCATCGCCGACGGCGCCGCGCAGGCTGCTGACGAGCGCCGCCGCCTTGCCCTCGAGCGTCCGGTTGACGTTCTCAAGGCCAATGTTGAGGGCGCGGTCCATCGTGCCAAGGCGCTCCTCGATCCGGCCGGCGCCGGATTCGAGGGCGGAGGAGATGCGGGTTGCGGCGGTTTCGGTGATCCGGTCGATCTCGCCCGCCCGTTCGCCAAGGCTCTCGGCAATACGCTGACCGGCATTGTCGACGATAGCGTTGACGCTTCCGACGCTGTCGCGAATCCGTCCCTCGAGCGAGCCGAGGCTCGTTTCGATGCGAGCGCCGGTGTCGTCAACGACGGCGTTGACGCTACCGACACTGCCGCGGATACGCTCCTCAAGGGAACCGATTGTCGTTTCGATCCGGCCGCCGGTGTCATCGACGATAGTGGTGACGGTATTGACGCTGTCGCGCACCCGGTCTTCGAGCGACCCGAGGCTCGTTTCGATACGGGCGCCGGTATCGTCGAGGCGGCTGTTGATGCCGTTGATCGAGATATCGACACGATGGGTGAGCGAGTCCGCCGCGAGGCTGATCTGATCCGCCGTTTCCGCAAGGCGTTCCGCAATGGTGCCCGTCGTCGAGCGCATGCGGACGTCGAGCGCTTCGGTGCTGCGGTCGATGGCGCCGGCGAGAGCGGCCTGGCGCTCCTCCAGGGTCATCTCGAGCATGGAGGCACTGGTCGCGAGCGTCGTCGCCACCGCCATGGTCTGGTCGGACAGCAGTTCTTCCAACTGCTCTCGGCCCTGGCCCACGGCCAGGTTGATCGCATTGATCCGGTCGTCGAGCGTCGAGCGGATCTGGTTATGGGTCGCGGACAGGGTGTCGCGCAGATGCTCGGCTTTTCCGGAGAGCGTCTGCTCGATTTCCGCCGCCTTGCCGGCGAGCGATGCAGTCGCTTCCGAGGTACGCGCGGTGAGCGCCTCGGCAATCTCCGAGCTGGTGCCTGTCAGCGCATCGGAAATCTTGCCGACGCGGCTGCTCAGGTCCTCGGCGATGCGGGCACTGGTATCGGTCAGAGTGTCGGCGATCTGGCTGACGCGGCCCCCGAGGTTTTCGGCGACCTCCGACACGCGATGCGAAAGCTTGTTTTCGATCTCGCCGACCCGGTCGGTCATGGTCTCGGCAACTGCCATCGCCCGGAAGGTCAGGTTGTCGGCAACGTCCTCGGCGTGACGGCTGAGCGTGTCCGCCATTTCGTTGGCGCGCGTCGACATGGTCGAACTGATCTGCGCCGCGCGCTCTGAGAGCACGCCGTCGAGCGCCGTCGTTTGGTTGGACAGCGTCTCGGTAATGGTCTGGCCGCGTTCGGAAAGGACCCCGTCAAGAGCGGCCGTCCGGCTGGTGAGCGCCTCGGTAATTGCCCGGCTGCGCTCGGAAAGGACGCCGTCAAGAGTGGCCGTCTGGCCAGTGAGCGTATCGGCGATTGCCTGGCTCCGCTCGGTCAGCACGCCCTCGAGGGCGGTCGTCTGGCTGGTGAGCGTTTCGGAGATCGCCTGGCCGCGCTCGGAGAGGACGCGGTCAAGCCGGTCGGCCGTATTGTTGACGGCACCCTCAATCGTACTGGTGCCGGTGGCGAGGGCGGTCGAAAGCGCAGCCGTGCGCTCGGACAGCGTATTATCGAGCCGATGCTGGCTTGCCGCGATCGCACTGGTGATCTCGTCGGTGGATCCTGTGAGCGTCTGTTCGATGCGCGCATGGGCCGACTGCAGACCGTCGATGAAGGCGGAGGTCCGCGAGTCGAGCCCTTCGGTGAGGCGTTGTTCGCTGGTCGTCAGGGCATTGGCGAGCGCGTCCGCGCGCTGGCCGAATCCGCCCTCGATGCGCTCTTGCGCATCCTTGAGCGCCGCCATGAGCGAGCCGGTCTTTTCCGAAAGCACGCCGTCGATGCGGCTGTGCGCGTCGCCGATGAGATTGCTGAGCTCCGTGGTGCGGGTACCGATCGTTTCCTCGATGAAATCCTGGGTCGCGCCGAGTGCCGTCGCCAGGGTCAGCGACTGATCCGAAAGCGCAGAGCCGATCTTCTCGATGCTGCCGTCAAGGGTGCTGCCGATCGTATCCGCTCCACCCGAAACGGTTTCGTTGATGCGGTGCAGGCTTTCCATGAGCTTGGAGTCGAGCATGCTCGCGCGCTTGTCGAAGGCGCTCGCGAACTCGTGGAAACGCTCGTCGAAGGCGGTGGCGAGCTGCCCGACGGTCGTCTGCAGCTTTTCTTCGAAGAAGCCGCCCCTGAGGTCGAGATCCATGATCGCATCGTCGGCGCTCGATTTCAGGCTCTGGCGGAAGCTCGCGCCCTTTTCGTCGAGGGCCGCATTGAGGGACGTCAGCACCTCGTCGAGGCCGCCGGCGATCGCCTGCTGACCGACGCTCAAACTTTCATTGAGATCACGCGTGCGCGCGATCAGGGTCTCGTTCAGCTGGCGGGCGCGCTCATTGAGGGCCGCATTGAGCTTTTCCGTGTTGGCGTCGAGCGTTGAGGCACGAGTCTCGAACTGGCTGAGCAATTGCTCGCCGCGCTTTGTCAGCGTGTCGCTGAGCGCGTCGAGACGGGCGTCGAATTCGCTGCTGAGCGTCTCGCCGGCGTTGTTCAGGCCGGAGAGCAGCGTGTCGGTACGGTTCGACAGCATCGCATCGAGGCTCTGCAGCGCGTGATCCGATTTCTCGCTGAGTGCCGCTGCGCGCGTGTCGATGAGCGATGCGAAGGCTTCACCGGAAACTGCGATGCGCGATGCGATGTCTTCGCTCGCGAGTTCGAGATCGTCCTTCAGCTTGTTGTGCGCGCCGGCAATTGCCGAGCGGATGCGTTCGGAATGGCCGATGATCGCCTCGCGCTCCAGTCCGAGCTCCTGGACGAGCGTGCGTACGCGCAACTCGTTCTCGCTGTAGCTACGCTCCAAGGCATTGACCTCGGAGTGCACGAGCGCTTCGAGTTCCGTCGCACGGGCGATTGTCCGCTCGATGCCTTCGTTCATGGCCGAGACTTCGCGCCGAACCGCCTGTCCGACGGTCATCACGCGGTCGGCAGCTGCGGTTTCGGGCTCGGCGAGCCGCAGGGCGACCTCGGCCATGGACCGCGCCGCATTACGCAGCTCCTGCGCGCGCGCAATCATGACCGCGAAGGAGAAGAACAGCATGACCGGCAGGGCTATGCCAAGCAGGAGACCGATTGCACCCGGTGTGGCCGCCAGATCGCCGAGCGAGCGAATCTGCCAGATCTGCGGTGCATAGAGAAGATGGCCGACCCCCAGGCCGGCAACGACCCAAACCGCGGAGATGAGGCCGGCAACCCGGATCGCCGCGCGATTTGCGCGCCCCTCGAAAGCGCGAAGCAAGGCAGCGGGCGACCTGCGCGTGTCGTCATTGGCAGGAGAAAGCGGCGGTTGCTTCGGCGCAGATTCAGGAGCGAGGCTGCGCGGCGGCTCCGCCTCGCGCGGCGTCTTGAAGCCCTCCTGCTGTGCCCTCGCAGGACGGGCCTGTTCGGATGCTGCCGACTTCCTGCTAGGCTCCGACACCAGTTCCTCCGGATCATCCAAGGACGTCTTGTCGTTCAAGGCCGACTTCAGGTCGTCAAAGTCGATCTTCAGTGCCGCCTCCAGAGCCTGGAAGGCCTTCTCGTCGATCGACTCGTTGCTCTTCTTCGTCGCCATAGGGATACGCCTCACTACTTTTGCCCACTGATGGCCGCCTCCGCGGCGCCGCCGGACGGGCCACAAGACATCCTGAACAGGGCGGTGCCTACAGGATACGCGCACCGCATCTGCGCAATATCATGACGGATCACCGATTGCATCGCCTCGATGGAATAGCCGCTGTCGCCGCATCGGGACACCGCGCGCTGAGCTTATCCACCAGAACAGTTGCCATTTTCATATGCATGCATGTTCCTAATCGTATCGTAGTGACACATTAGCCAGTTTCTTACAATTAAGCGCAATCGGCATTCACCGAAATCCTAACGTTTCGTTAACGACAAGATCAGCCGCAGGCATCAGAAGCCAAGGAAATCAGCCGCTTTAATGGCCGTTAACCATGCCACGAAATTCCTGCCCCGATTGTGCCGCCTTTTAAGCCGATGGCAGCGGCGCCCGCGGACGATATCTGTCTGAAAACGGTGCGTTCTCGCATTGCAATATTTGTATCTCGCAATGCAGTAAAATTAAAGGGATTGGCCATGGCGGCACTCAAAATAGCTTTCGACACACCCGATCATCCGGGAAATCCTGCTCCAATTGAAAGAATGCCGATCGATTTCGCTCATCTCGAAGGGCAAACGATGGGGGACAAGGGGCTCGAGATGGAAATTCTCCAGCTCTTTGCCCGCCAGGCACGCCGGGCGATGGCCGAGATTGGAAGCGGAGATGCCAACGCGTGCCGTGAGGCTGCGCACCGGCTGAAAGGCGCAGCGCTCGCCGTTGGTGCGCGAGTTGTCGCGGATGCGGCGGCCGCGCTCGAGAGGCAACCGGCGGATGCGGCTCTGCGGGGCGCCGTCAGTGTCGCTGTGCTCGAGACCGAGCTCTTCATCTTGAAACTTTGTCGCTGATCCAGGCGTTGTCCGACGGGTCGTGCCTCGGATGACTTGGGCGCGCGGGCTCCGCCGAACGCGGTGATGCGTGGACCGTCGCAGAGGCGCACGGCGGTCCGTGTTGACTGGCCGCCTGATATGTTGGAAGAAACGCCTCGAATTCAGCCCGCAACGACCCCTGCAGCACCGCAGGATCGGAGCGCTTGTCGACCGATCCCCATCAATTCAATCCGGAATGAGAAATGACAAAACTTACGATCGTAGCCTTTGACGGCACGCGCCATGAACTCGATGTCGAGAACGGCTCCACGGTCATGGAGAATGCGGTCCGCAATTCGGTGCCGGGTATCGAGGCCGAATGCGGCGGCGCCTGCGCCTGCGCGACCTGTCATGTCTATGTCGACGAGGAATGGTCCGCGGCGGTCGGCGCTCCGGAAGCAATGGAAGAGGACATGCTGGATTTCGCCTACGACGTACGGCCGACGTCGCGTCTATCCTGTCAGATCAAGATGAGCGAAGCCCTGGATGGGCTGATCGTTCATGTGCCCGAGCGTCAGGCCTGAGCTGCCGAGCGCATCGGCCCGAAAATCGGAACCGATCTTCGGAAAGCTCGATGAGAAGATGCGCTGTAACCGCTTCTTCTCGGCATTCCCTACGTCACCCGCAAAAAAAATGCCTCGCTGGTCGCGTCGACGAGCGAGGCAAGGGGGGCGTATCGCAAACAGATGAGGGAGGGGACATCTGCTGCACCAAGACACGCCAGGAGAACCTGCGTTGCCTCACGGCCGGGGATATTCATCAAGTATCCCAAGCAATGACGCCAAACATCCATCAAGGCCGAAACTCAAGCGCGAAGTCTTACTGTCGACCTGCAACTAATTCTGTAAACCCTCGAGCGGTTGAACTTCCGCTCTGCCGCTCGTTTCATGTTGTGAATATAGCTGAGTCGCGAGTCCGCCGCTATCGTTAGAATCCGCCAATAAAATACTGTGGGTTTGTGGCGACCAGAATGGGGCGGATGCGCGCGATCGCCCCTCTTTCAACCGGGGCGGCATCGATCGTGGCTGATCTTGAAACTGCAGCGCCGCGCGTCATTCAGACGCGCGAAGGTCGTTGCAACGTCTCGAAGCTGCGCATCGATCCTTCCGAAAATTGGTTCCAATTTCGGGCCGATGCAAAAGGCGCGTCGCGATCAAGCGTTCTCGTGCGACGTGCATGTCGTTGCCCCAAAACCGCTGCACACTTTTGGGCGACATGCATTAGTCCTGAGCTTTTTTCAGCCTATCCAGCCGGTATTGCAGCAATCTAACCATGCGGCGGTCGAAATTTGCGGCCTCGGTGCGGTCGAAACGCGCCTGATCCTTGTCATGGCGCTCGACTTCTTCGGCGCTGACCTCGGCGACGCGGGCCTGCATGCGCTCGCAATCGGCCTCCGGCCTGAGGGACACCAACGCCTTCTCCATCTGACGGGCATGGAGGCGAGCGATCTCGGCATGGCGCTCCTCATGCCGCTTTATGTCGGAGGCCAGCGTATCCCATACGAGCGCCAGATCGGGGTTGGCCTGCCTGCGGTGTTTCCAGCGCGGCAAGATAATGCGGGTGCTGAGCGTCACGCGCGCCGAGCCGACGGCGCACCGCCCGTTACGGCTGACATAGGTTACCGTGCCGCCGAACTTGATGCGTGTCGCACCGGGGTGGCGTGAGCCGGTGCTCGTCATCAAGGGACCGGTGGCGGCGAGCGCCTTGTCGAGTTCTGCCGCCGTGCGTCCGCCAATCGAGAAATAGGAGACGCTCTTGCTGATCACGGTTTCCCCGGAGGCGCTGCCAAGCGGCAAGCCGACGAGCAATGCGACGAGTGCGGCTTTCAGCGAAACGGGCGCTCGGGACATGATTGTTACTCTTTGATTGAACTTCACCCAAGCTTGGGGCATAGCCGGGGTGAGCGCAATAGAAATCGGAGCTGCCTACGGCGCCTTGCGTCGTGTTACACGCAGGAGGATCGCTGCGGGGCTTTAAGCTTTCTGCATGTCTTTGCCCTTAAATCCAGGCCGATTTAAGGAGACATGCAGGAGGTCGATCGATCTCCGATCCGCAAGGTCGCCTGCGTGCTGTTTTCGACTTTGCGCCTTAGTTCGAGGAAGTGTTGATGCCGTTCGAGCCGCGGACCGCCGGATGATGACCGATAATCCATTTCAAATCTCCCATTGGAAGCTGGCGCATGGACGCAGTCTCGAACTCGGAGCGCGCGGCGTCTTGATGGCGATCATCAATGTGACGCCGGATTCATTTTCGGACGGCGGCCGTTACATGCAGGCCGAGGCCGCCGTTGCGGCTGCGCTCAGGGCGGTGGAGGAGGGGGCAGCGATCCTCGATATCGGCGGCGAGTCGACCCGGCCGGATGCGGAACCGGTCAGCGCCGAAGAGGAGCAGGCGCGCATCCTGCCGGTGATCGCGGCCCTGGCGCGCCAGTCGGATGCGATCATCTCCGTCGACACCTACCGCGCCGAAACGGCCCGGCTTGCGGTGAGGGCCGGCGCACATATCGTCAATGACGTGCACGGCCTGCAGCGGGAACCGGCAATCGCCGGCGTGGCCGCCGAGACGGGTGCGGGGCTTTGCATCATGCATACGGGTCGCGATCGCCAGAAGCTTGCGGATGTGATCGAGGATCAGTGTCGTTTTCTTGAACGGTCCCTCGAGATTGCCGCCGATGCCGGAATATCGCGCGAGCGGATCGTGCTTGATCCGGGCTTCGGCTTTGCCAAGGACACGGAGGAAAATCTGCAGCTGATGGCGCGTTTTGGCGACTTGCACCGCTTTGGCTTGCCGATTCTTGTGGGCACGTCACGCAAGCGCTTCATCGGCGCGGTCACGGGGCGGGACGCCCAGGCCCGCGACGTCGGCACGGCCGCGACGACCGCGCTCCTGAGGGCCGCCGGCGCCGCGATTTTTCGGGTGCACGATGTCGCAATCAACAGGGATGCGCTGATGATCGCCGATGCTATGCTGGCGGAACAGATCAGCCGACGGGACATGGAGCCATGACTGCAACCTACACGATCACCCTGAAGAACTGTGCCTTCTTCGCCCGCCATGGCGTGCTCGACGAGGAAGAGTTCCTGGGACAACGCTTCTTCGTCGATGCGGAACTCGAAGTGGAGCAGGGCACTGCGCTGATGGAGGATTGCATCGACGACACCGTACATTACGGCATCGCCTTTGCGGAGATCGAGCGGATCGTCACCGGACGCAGGCGCTATCTGATCGAGGCGCTGGCGCTGGAGGTCGCAAAGACGCTCTGCGCGCGCTTCAACCAGGTCAGGCGGGCGAAGGTCTCTATCCGCAAGCCGAATGCGCCGGTCCCGGGCATTCTGGATTATGTCGAGGTCACGGTCGAGCATGTCGCCGAATAAGGTCTGGCGCCGTGCAATGCTCGGCCTTGGCGGCAATATTGGCAATCCGCGCCGGGCAATGGCGCAAGCGTTGACGGCGCTCGATCAACGACCGGACTGCCGCATCACCGCCGTGTCGCGGCTCTACCGCACGCCGCCGTGGGGGAAGACGGACCAGGACTGGTTCTTCAACGCCTGCGCGCAAGTCGAGACGACGCTCGATCCGGAAAAATTGCTGGAGACCTGCCTCGAGATCGAGCGGCTGATGAAGCGGGTCCGCAAGGAACGCTGGGGCCCGCGCACCATCGACATGGATCTCCTGACCTTCGAGGGCGCGCGCGCCGCAAGCGAAACGCTGGAACTGCCGCACCCGCGCATGACCGGGCGCGGCTTCGTGTTGATGCCCCTTGCCGACTTTGCGGCGGATCTCGAGGTTAAGGGCCGGACCGTCGGTGAGTGGCTTGCCGATGCCGACGTCCAAGGGATCGAGGTCGCCGACGAGAGCCCGACCTGGTGGCGCTCGGTCGATTGAGGTTCATATCTCAAGGACGTGGGATATGCGTGTACTGGTGGTGACGGACATTCATGGCAAGCCCGGCGCGGCGGATTGCCTGTCGCGTCAATTTCCCGGTCGGGCGCGAATGGTCGTCCGCACCATCGGTTTGCCGGAACTGCTTGGTGTGGACTGTACAGGGGAGGGCCTGCACCGGCATCTTGTCGCCGGCGACGGATTTGTGCGGGCCGCCCAGCGCCTCGTCGACGTCGCGGAGGATGCGGACGTGGCCCTCGGCTATAGTGCCGGCGGGATGGTCCTGTGGCAGGCTGCGCTTCACGGATTCTCGCTCGCCCGGCTGATCTGCCTCTCCTCAACCCGGCTTCGCCAAGTGAGCGCTGCCACAATGCCCGTGCCGGCCCTGGCCATCTTCGGACAGAGTGACTCGAACAGGCCCGCCGACACATGGAACGCCGGCTCGGGCGTGGAAACATTCATTATCCCGCGGGCCGGGCACGAGTTCTACGTCGCGAACAGTGCCGCGCGAGACCTTTGTCTTGCGAGGATGGTGGACTTCCTGAGCCGGTCAAGAGCCGACATTTCGGGCTACTCCGACTCCGCAAATCGGACAATCTGACATCCCGCAGGCATCCGCAGTCGAGGGACATGGATGTTTCGACCTCGCTCGCGTTAGCCGCGAGTACTGGCGCGGACGGCATCACGAGCGGCGCGCTTCCTATTCGATCGAGCCGACGGCGATGTCGTCCATCTGCCGGTTGAGGCTGACGCCGATCACCGGCACCATCGTTTCCTCGACCTTGACGGAGATCGTGATGTTCATCGTCTCTGCGTCCTGCAGCCGGGCGATCATCGCGCCGTTCAGCTTCTTGCGGTTGATGCCGACGACGACCTTGTCCTTGGCGACATTGCCGGAGACGATGTCGAGGCCCTTGCCATCCGCGCCGTCGAGGAATTTGCCGGTGTAGCTGCTGCCCTTCTGCTTGATCGTTGCGGACATCGGCTGTTTGAAGACGCCGACACGGCAGAAGCCGTCAAGTTTGATTCCGGCCGTTGGACCCGAGGTCGGTTCGCCAATCAGGTCGCAAGTGAATTTCGTGCCCTTGTATTTGCCGGCAACGATCTCGCCCGGACCCTTCCATTGGCCGGCGACCTTTTCGAAAAAAGCCTTGTCGCGGGTGCCGGAGAATGCCGGCGTGGCTGCGCCGACGGCGGTCGCTGCAAGCACAACGGCTGCAACGCCGCGAACGATCAAAAGAGGGCGCGAGAACATAAACGATCCTTGATGGGTGAGCGTCCAAACCTGTTTAACAGATTGCGCGAAAATGGTTAATGGAGCGTTTCCTTGGCAGTCGCCGAACTGCATGATCCCGCCCAAAATTGGTGAGAAATCGCCTCGCATCAAAGGCCAGGCGCGTCCTCGGTTCGTGAGGTGCCCGGCGCCAAATCAGCCAGGAAGTCGCCTATGCCCGGACGTTTCAATGCGCGGAACGGCATGGGTCGGCAAAGGTCCATCGCAGCGATGCCGATCCGGGCGGTCATCAACCCGTTGATCACACCTTCGCCGAGCCGGGCGGAAAGCTTCGAAGCGAGACCGTGACCGAGGACTTGTTGCACAAGACTGTCGCCAACGGCAATCGACCCGGTGACCGCCAGATGGGCGATGACGTCGCGCATCAGTCTCAAGAGGCCGAGCGTGCCGGGACGCCCTCCGTAAATCTCCGCCATGGCGCGGATCATCCGGGCCGATTCGTAAAGGACGTAGCCGATGTCGATGAGCGCGCGGGGGCTGACGGCCGTGACGATCGAGACACGCTTCGAAGCCGAAAGGATGATCCGGCGGGCGTCGCGATCGAGCGGCGTCAACAATTCGCGCTCGGCCAGTTCAACGAGATGCGGAGCGTCGATGATGTCTCCTTCCGTTTCCGCAAGCCGCGCCCGGCCCCTTGCCGTCCGGGGATTGGCGGCAAGCAGGTGGACGAGCTTCGAAATCGCCGCGCGCGCCGCCTTTCCGTTTCCCAATGCCGCCGCCTGAGCGACATCCGTTTTCAGCGTCTGGATCGCCGTCAGCTGCATCATGCCGGCAAGCTCGCGGGCGATGACGATCAGGAAGGCGAGGATGCCGATCACCACGACCGCGATTGCCGCATAGCCCAGCCAATCGGTGCGCGAGAAGAGATCGCGGACGAGTTGGTCGATCCAGAGGCCGATGGCGAGCGAAACGACTATCGCGGCCGCGCCGACCGCCACCTTGCCGAAGGAGAACCGGCGCCGGCGCGGGCGTGCCTCGGGTGGGGTGAGCGCTTCGGCGGCGGCGGTGGTCTCGATGAAAGGATCCTCCGCATCGGAAGTCATGATCACCTTGTCGTCGAAGCTCGCCGGGGAACGCTGTGCCGGCTCCGGTGAGCCCCGGCGTCTCTCCTCTTCGACCGAAAAGGCGGAAGGTTTGCGGTGGCGATGTTTGAATTCGTCATTCATGCCAGACGATCTCCAAGCAGGAACTGCATGGCCCGGTCGAGCCGTATATGCGGCACGGATAGCTTCAGGCCACCGCGCGTCTCCTCGAGATGCGGCGGGCGGAAGCGGACGAAATTGAGCTCCGGTAGCGGGTGGTTCGTGTCCTTGAGCAGAACATCAGGATTTTCTGGTAAGTCTCCGGGAAATATCGCTGTTTTCTTCTCCCCGTCAAAGATCTCCCCATTGATCCGCTCGCCGGCGATCGGCGTGCCGACGATCACCGGCAGAGCGTGGCCGTCATGGTTCACCGTCGCCTCACGCGTGGCCCGGACGGAGGCGAGCGCCATCACGTCCAGACCGGCGCCGCTCATGCCGATGCGCTCGGCCGCGCGGCTGACGAGGCGTGCCGCGATGCGCTCGAGCCGGTCATGGCTTTCATGATGCAGGTGATCGGCCTTCGTGGCCGCAATCAGCACCCGGTCGATTCGGCGCGTGAGAAAGGAGGATAGCCAGGAATTGGTGCCTGGTCGGAAGCAGGCGAGCACGTCTGCGAGCGCCTGCTCCAGATCCAGCAACGCTTCCGGCCCGCGATTGATGGCCTGCAAGGCATCGATGAGCACGATCTGCCGGTCGAGACGGGCGAAGTGCTCGCGGAAGAACGGGGTTACCACATGTGTCTTGTAGGCCTCGTAGCGCCTTTCCATCATCGACCAGAGCGATCCCTTCGGCGGACGGCCCTCCGGCAGGTCGGGGAGCGGCGAAAAAGTAAGCGCAGGTGAACCTTCGAGGTCGCCGGGCATCAGGAATCGTCCGGGCGGCAGCGTCGACAGCGACCGGTCGTCCTCCTTGCATGCCTTGAGATAGGCGGTGAAGCTGGTGGCGAGGCGGCGGGCGTCACCCTCGTCGGCCGCCGTCGCTGCGCCGATCGAGGAGGCGAGCGCCAGCCAGTCGCCCGAGAGGCTCCCACGGCTGCCGGAGCGGGCACGTTGAACGGTCGATTCGCTGAACTGGCGGAAATCCTGCGAAAGCAACGGCAGATCGAGCAGCCATTCGCCCGGATAGTCGACAATATCGATCGAAAGCCGTCCGGGAGAGAACATCCGGTTCCAGCCGCTCGCGCTTTCGTAGTCAAGCGTAATGCGCAATTGCGAAATCGCCCGGGTCGAATCCGGCCAGGTGCGGTCGCGCACCAGAGCGGCAATATGCTCTTCATATTGAAAGCGCGGAACTGCATCGTCGGGCTGCGGCTCCAGGCGTATCTTGGAAACGCGACCGGAGCGGACCGGCTCGAAAAGCGGCAGGCGCCCGCCGTTCAGAAGGTTGTGTACGACCGACGAGATGAACACGGTCTTGCCCGCCCGCGACAGGCCGGTAACGCCGAGCCGGACGGAGGGGTTGACGAGACCGGACGCACGGTCGGCAAGAGTGTCCAGCGCGATCAGCGCATCGTCTTTGAAACTGGTGAGAATCGACGCCAAGTGTCTCCGTCCCTTGGGAAATGTTCATCGACGCGGCGCTGTCGCCGGGATAGCACGTGGTCCGCGTCGTCCCTCGTGGCGATATAGGAAATGTTTCAGGCGGTACAACGAGGGACGGTTCATCGCCTTTCGGCTTCTTCCGGGGCCGGCACCAGCAACATGCCGAGAGCCGCCGACCAGATGCCGCCGGGTGTCGGGCGTGCCGGGAAATCGATGATGGCAAGCCCCGCGGGCGGGTAGCCGTCGCCAAGCGCCGCGGCGGCCATTTCCCCGCCGAGGATCTGGTGGAAGAGTTCCTCGATCATGGGATTATGTCCGAGAAGCATCAGCGAGTCTCGGTGTGCATGCGCCTCCACCAGGTTCCTGTAGGTGCTGGTCGGGCCGCTATAGAGCTGGTCGATATAGTGGATGTCGAGGTCTTCGCCGAGGGTGCGGAAGAGCGGTTCGGCAGTCTGGCGGCAACGCAGCGCGGTCGAGCAGAGGATCACATCCGGCCGGATGCCGTGATCGGCAGCAGCCTGCGCGGTCAGCTCGGCCTCCGCATATCCCGTGTCGTCGAGCGCGCGGTCAAAATCCCGTTGCCCCGGCATGGCCCAGCCTGAACGGGCGTGGCGAAGGAGAAAGAGGCGGAAGGCTGGTACGGTGCTGTGTTGCATAAAGGCATCCGCTGCTTGTGTGCGTTCGGCTCGGGCATCGGGCCGCCGGCGTGAGGATGCGCGGGCGGTCGGCTACCTTGTCCCGCCGCGGGTACAAAGATCAAGTCCACGTTATCTGCTTTCCTTGTGGCAGGCGTTCTATTGAAATGGCGCTTATGTGCACCAAATGTCGCAATCCCACGTGCGGCCGGGCATTCCGTTGAGGGCTAAGCGAATTTTTGGAAAGGCTCAATTTTCAGTGGAAGAACGAAATCCGGCGCTCACGCTCTCATGTGTAATTTTGATGGAATATTCGCCAGTTAGCCTGAAATGCAAGCATTGGTAAAATGCTCTTCATTGTGGGGCGCAAGGCTTGAATCGGGGCTTCCATAGGTCTATACACCGCCGCAATGAGATGTTCTTCAGGAGAATCGCGTTGAGTGAGAAGATCGATCTTAGTACCTATGTCCTCTCCGAGGACGAGGAATTCATGAATGCCAATCACCGGGCATATTTTCGCGCGAAGCTGAATGCCTGGAGAAACGATATCCTTAGAGAAGCCCGCGAGACGCTGGATCATTTGGCAGAGGAGAGCGCCAATCATCCGGATCTCGCAGACCGCGCCTCCTCCGAAACCGACCGTGCCATCGAGTTGCGCGCCCGTGACCGTCAGCGGAAGCTTATCGCCAAGATCGATGCTGCGTTGCAGCGCTTGGATGAGGGCACCTACGGCTATTGCGAGGAGACGGGTGAGCCGATCGGCCTGAAGCGGCTGGATGCGCGGCCGATCGCAACGCTCTCAATCGAGGCGCAAGAGCGCCACGAGCGCCGCGAGAAAGTCTATCGCGACGAGTAAACCTACAGACTTGCAGTATTTTTAACGGCGCGGCTTTGACCGCGCCGTTTTTCATTGGCTTCAGAAATTCGAAGTAGCCTTTCGGGCATGGCGCTCGACGAGCTGAGGCAGCGGCTATCCAACTCTGGGCCGGGCATCTTTCCGCCAGGATCAGAGGCGATGGCCTCGGCCCTGACGAATACCTGCTCCGGCAGAATGTTTCCATTTAACCAGAAAGGCTCTAGGGCTTGCGACCGGCGGAGATGTCGGCAAGCATCCGCGTCATCTCCTCGTCGATTGTCGTTTCCCTACTGGCTTCCGGGGGTGTCACGCCAAGCATGGGTTCCTGGCGGACGCTTGCCGCAGGGCGGCTCGGCTGTCTCGCTGCGCCCGCCGGGGCAAGGCGCTGCAGATCGCTGCTGATTTCCGCGTCGAGCATGCGCTCGAAATCCACCGTTTTCTCGGTGGTCGCAGGCCGAACCGCGACGGGCTGTGGCTGCCTCGGCTCTGCCGGTGCCGATTGCTGTGTCGGCCGCGTCCCTTCGGCTGCTCTTGCCATCGGGAGAACGCGGTCGCCCGGTACGGTTGAACTCTCCTGCCGCGGCTCTACGGCTGAAACGGGCGCAATGGCAGGGGCAGCCGACTGGAATCTGGTAAAAGGCTGCTCCTCCGGCCGTGCCGCGGGAGCGGGGCGTGGAGCGGCGGCCGCAACGAGAGGAGGAGCCGGTTCTGTGCGGACGGAGGGGCGCACCGTCTCATCCACTCGCATCGTCCGCATAGGTTCGGCGGCGCGCGTTTCTTCTTCCACCTTTTGCGGCTTTTCTTCCGGCTTTGCCGTCGCGACCGGGATATGGCTCTCGTCTGAAGGCGCGGTGCCCGGTGCCGTATCGTCCGCAACGATGCGGCTCTCGATGACGATATCCGTCGGGCCGCCGATCATGATCAGATGCTCGACGTCGTCGCGGCGGACGAGCACGAGCCGCCTGCGTGTATCGACGGCGGCGGCATCGAGCACGGCAAGTCGCGGCTGCCTATTCCTGCCGCCACGGACGAATGGGGAAGACGGTTTGCGGCGAATGATCCAGAGCACGGCCACGAGGCACAAAAGACCGATGGCAACGGCTCCAGCGGCGATGATGAATCGGCTACCGTTGTCTCCGACGATCGTTTCCAACATGCACTGAACTCCTTTCGCCGCCCGATTGGCAGCAATTGACGGCTTTTTTCGGGCCGCGACAAGCCGACGCCCGACATTCCCTGTGAATTGACTGCTTCCCTTCCGCAGAGACGCTTTTTGCTGTTATCTCTGATTGTTAAAGATGATTCCAGTTCGACTGACGGGGAGCAGGGGCGGCGGGTGCCGGTTCGCGAGGACCGCGTCGGATGCCGGCCACCGCATATCCTTTAACCGGACCCGTTTTAGGGATATGCAGGAAATTAAAGTATCACAGCGGCCCTGTGCCTCCGCATGGGATGCGCGGCGTTGTGAGCGGGCGGGGCGATGCCGGAGGGCAGCGAACGAACCCGCCAGCAGGGTGAGGACCCGATGACGAAATTGCGGCAGTCAGGTGACTACCAGATGCCGGTCGTTGACCGGGGAGTACGGCCGGGTACGGTATTCCGGATCATTGTCCTGGCGATCGTCCTGACAGCATCGGCCGCCGCCTTCGTCGTCTTCAAGAACCAACTTGAAAACGAGATCGTGCTCGGCATTCTCGGCGTGCTGGCAATGGTCGGGATATTCTTCCTGGTTTCCTCTGTAATCGGCTTCATCGAGGTCATGCCGCAGTCGCGGCCGGACGAGTTGGCGCGCGCCTTTCTGGATGGCCACGAAGACGGAACGATCGTCACCGATCGCAAGGGGCGGATCATCTACGCGAATGCCGCCTATGGCGCGCTGACCGGTGCCAGGACCGCCGCGGGCATCCAGTCGCTCGAGACGATCCTTTCGCGAAACCGTGAAGCGACCGAGGCGATTTATCGTCTGACCAACGGCTTGCACGAGGGCAAGCAAGGGCATGAGGAATTTCGTCTCCTGAAGCCGCTGGCGAACGGTGCGGGCGGCTCCGGGGCGCGTTGGTTCCGCCTGAAGGCGCGCGTGCTGCCGCTGGAAGACGCCGACAGCAACCCGCTCTATCTGTGGCAGATCGCCGACATCACCGCCGAACGCGACGATCAGGAACGTTTCTTCAAGGAATTGCAGAACGCGATCGATTATCTCGACCACGCGCCGGCGGGCTTTTTCTCCGCCGGGCGCAAGGGCGAGATCTTCTATATCAATGCCACGCTCGCCGACTGGCTGGGAATCGATCTCACCAAGTTCCAGCCGGGATCGTACAGCATTGCCGATCTCGTCGCGGGCGAGGGGCTGACGCTCGTACAGTCCGTCCAGGCGGAGCCGGGGCTGAAGAAGACCAAGGTTCTGGACCTCGACCTGCGCAAGATGAACGGCCAGAGCCTGCCGGTGAGGTTGATCCATCGCGTCTCCTCGGCGCGGGACGGGGCACCGGGCGAGAGCCGGACGATCGTCATGTCGCGCGAGGGCGATGACGGCGACCAGTCGGCCTCGAACGCGGCGATGCGTTTCACCCGCTTCTTCAACAACACGCCGATGGCGATCGCGTCGGTGGACGGAAACGGCCGCATCCTCAAGACCAACGCGCCGTTCCTGAAACTCTTCGCCGGTCTCGTTTCGCAGGACGACGTCGAGCGCGGCCTGCTGATCGAGGCCGTCGTGCACGAGTCGGAACGGACCCGGCTCGCTGAAGCCCTGGCCGCCGCGAAGGACCGGCAAAGCGACATCGCCCCGATAGACGCATTGCATCCGACGGACGACGGACGTCATTTCCGCTTCTATGTGAATGCCGTCATCGATCAGAGCGATCAGGCGCCGGACGAGGCGGCAATCATCTATGCGCTGGAAATTACCGAGCAGAAGGCGCTCGAAAAGCAGATGGCGCAGACGCAGAAGATGAATGCGGTCGGAACGCTCGCCGGTGGCATCGCGCATGATTTCAACAACGTGCTGACGGCGATCCTGCTTTCCGCCGACCATCTGCTGCTGTCGGCGCGGCCCGCGGACGCGGCCTTCGCCGATCTCATGGAAATCAAGCGCAATGCGAACCGCGCCGCGGTGCTGGTACGGCAGCTGCTAGCCTTCTCGCGCAAGCAGACGATGCGGCCGTCGGTGCTCAATCTCACCGACGTCATCGGCGATCTCCGGATGCTCGTCGACCGGATGACCGGCACCAATGTCAAGGTCGAGGTGGAGTACGGTCGCGATCTCTGGCCGGTGAAGACGGATCTCGGACAGTTCGAACAGGTGCTTCTCAACCTTGCCGTCAATGCGCGCGACGCGATGCCGGAAGGCGGAATCATCACGCTCAAGACGCGGAATCTGACGGCTGGCGAGGTCGCAGCGCTCGGGCGGCGGGAACTGCCGGAGGAAGACTACGTGATGGTCGAGGTCTCCGACCAGGGCACTGGCATTCCGCCGGAGATCATGGACAAGATCTTCGAGCCGTTCTTCACGACCAAGGAGGTCGGCAAGGGCACCGGCCTCGGCCTTTCGATGGTTTACGGTATCGTCAAGCAGTCGGGCGGATACATCTATCCGGAATCGGAAGTCGGCAAGGGCACGACGTTCCGTATCCTGCTACCGCGCCATGTCGAAGCGATCGAGATCCGCGAGGAACCGGGGCCTGGCGAAGCCACTGCCGCGTCTGCCGCTGCACCGGCGAGCGAACGTGCCGCAGCGCCCGCGGCCGCGGCGGAGCCGACTGATCTCACCGGAGATTCCGCCGTCGTACTGCTCGTCGAGGACGAGGAAGCCGTTCGCCGCGGAGGCAAACGCATGCTCGAGACGCGCGGCTATACGGTTCACGAGGCCGGCTCGGGCGTCGAAGCGCTCGACATCATGGATGAGCTCGACGGCGCCGTCGACATCGTCGTATCGGATGTTGTGATGCCGGAAATGGACGGGCCGACGCTTCTGCGCGAGCTGCGCAAGAAATATCCGGACCTGAAGTTCATCTTCGTCTCCGGCTATGCGGAAGACGCTTTCGCACGCAACCTTCCGGCCGACGCCAGGTTCGGCTTCCTGCCGAAACCGTTTTCGCTCAAGCAATTGGCGATCGCCGTTCGGGAGATGCTGGACTCGTGAGCGTGAGCGCGTTTGCAGCCGTCGGCTGCAGCGCCCTGCGTCTTTGAAGCCCGTTTCCGTCCGGCTCAACACCGACCTTTGCGCGTCTGAAAGACGCGAGGCGATGAAAGTGCGCCGCTTGGCTCTCGAACCTGAACGTGGCGCCGTTGCAGTGCCGATAGATCATCATACGCTGTGAGCAATGTGCGGCTCGGCGAGTCGCAATGTCACGCGGGAACGCCGGGCATAGGCAAATCGTAGCTCCGGACACAGCATATCTTGCCTTGCAGGGGAACGACTTCGTCCTCGAAGGACGTTGGAGGGGCACGCCGAATGAACGCGGTTCATTTCGGTCAGCGTCGGAGGCATGGTCTGAATAGGTCAAGAGCGAACAGGAATGCACTCCGTCTCGAACAGATCAGTGCCGGATGGAATTTGCTCGATCTTCGAATGAGCGTATCGAGCCTTGCGAGCGCGTTTGGCGCCGCGAGGCATCTGTCGACGCGTCTTCATGGCGCGATACAAACCCAAGGATGCAAGTCCCCGGGCGATCGCTCCTGCATGCCCCCGAGATATTCAATCATCGGTTTCACCGCCGTTGTGAGGCAGAGGCTAGAGCACGGAGGACGTGTTTAGCGGCTGTCAACGGCGCTGGAGGAAGTCGGCAAGCGCGGGGCACCGTGGCTGCCGCAGGAGCGGGTAAACGCGGCAGCCCCGCTCCGTGATAAACGCCGCATTCAAGAGGGAACGTTGATGAAGAAACTACTTGGGTCCACATGCCTTATGCTGGGTCTGCTCGGCGGGGTGTCCGCGTCGAACGCCGCGGAGTGCGGCAGCGTCACCATCGCCAGCATGAACTGGCAGAGCGCTGAGGTCCTGTCGAACATCGACAAAATCATCCTGAACGAAGGCTACGGTTGCAGCGCCGACATCACAATCGGCGACACCGTGCCGACGATCACTTCGATGGTCGAAAAGGGCCAGCCGGACATCGCGCCGGAAGCATGGGTCGACCTGTTGCCGGATGTCGTCAAGCGCGGCATGGACGAAGGCAAACTGGTCACCGGAGCGACGGCTCTGCCCGATGGTGGCGTGCAGGGTTGGTGGATGCCGAAATACATCGCGGACGCTCACCCGGACATCAAGACCGTGGGTGATGTCCTGAAACATCCGGAACTCTTCCCGGATCCGGAAGACTCCAGCAAAGGCGCCATCTACAACGGACCTCAGGGCTGGGGCGGCACCGTCGTGACTTCGCAGCTTTACAAGGCCTACGAAGCCGAGAAGGCGGGCTTCACGCTGATCGACACGGGCTCTGCTGCCGGCCTCGACGGCTCGATCGCCAAGGCTTACGAGCGCCAGCAGGGTTGGGTCGGATACTACTGGTCGCCGACCGCGCTGCTCGGCAAGTACGAAATGGTCAAGCTCGAAGCGGGCGTGCCGAACGATCCGGACGAATGGAAGCGCTGCAACACGGTAGCCGATTGCCCCGATCCGAAGCCGAATGCCTGGCCGATCGATCGCGTCGTCACGCTCGTGGCAAAGCCCTTCTCCGAAAAGGTCGGTCCCGAGGTCATGGACTACTTGAACAAGCGTTCCTGGAGCAACGAGACGGTCAACAAGCTGATGGCCTGGATGACCGACAACCAGGCGACCGGCGAGGAAGGCGCCAAGCACTTCCTCGAGGAGAACGAGGAAATCTGGTCGAAGTGGGTTTCGCCGGACGCTGCCGAGAAGATCAAGGCGGCGCTTTAAATAAGCCGAACTGACACGCGGCGCACGAAAGTGCGCCGCGTTCATCCCGCCCAAACAAAACAAAAACAGGCTCAGCCGGCTTCTTCAAAAAGGGGAACCGAATGGATTGGTTGTACGAATTTCCGCATATGAACGACGACTCCCTGCGCAATCTGAAGAAGATTATCGACGAGGGATTCCGGACCTTTACGCGCGCCTATGGTGAAGCCATCGAGGGCTTTTTCTCGCCTCTGCAGCATTTCCTGATTGCCGCCGAGCGTTTCTTGACGCAGACGCCGTGGCCGATCATCACGCTGATCATTCTCGCGATCGCCTGGGGCGCCAGCCGGAGCGTGAAAGTGGTGCTGGGCTGTCTCGTGACGCTGCTGACCATCGGCTATTTCGACATGTGGGACGACACGATGCGGACGGTGTCGATGATCTTCGTCTGTACCATCCTGTCGATCGCGGTCGGCATTCCGATCGGCATCCTGATGTCGCGGTCCGATCGCCTGCAAAGGGTGGTGAACCCGGTGCTCGACGTGATGCAGACGATGCCGAGCTTCGTCTACCTAATTCCGGTGGTGATGCTGCTCGGGATCGGCAAGGTGCCGGGCCTGATCGCCGTCGTCATCTACGCCATCCCGCCGATGATCCGCCTCACCAATCTCGGCATTCGCCTGGTCGACAAGGATGTGCTCGAGGCGGCGGACGCCTTCGGCTCGTCGAGCTGGCAGAAGCTGAAGAACGTGCAGCTGCCGCTGGCGCTGCCGACGATCATGGCCGGCATCAACCAGACGATCATGATGGCGCTTGCCATGGTGGTCATCGCCTCGATGATCGGCGTTCAGGGCCTGGGTCAGCCGGTTCTGAAGGCGATTGCCAACCAGTACTTCACGCTCGGCATCTTCAATGGCATGGCCATCGTCGGCATCGCCATCATCTTCGACCGCGTCAGCCAGGCCTATGGCAAGCGGCTGCAGAAGCACCTGGAGATCGTCCATGGCTGATCCCCACTTCGGCGGCATCAAGGTCCGCCATCTCTACAAGATCTTCGGGCCGAACGCGCAGGCGCATGTCGAGGCGGTCAAGAACGGCCTGACGAAGGCCGAGCTCAACGAGCGGCACGGGCACGTCCTCGGCTTGCGGGACATCAATATCGAGATCCCCTCCGGCTGCATCCAGGTGATCATGGGGCTTTCGGGCTCCGGCAAGTCGACGCTGATCCGCCACATCAACCGGCTGATCGACCCGACCGCCGGCGAGGTGCTGGTCGACGGCGTCGATGTCGTCAAGATGAACGCCCAGGAATTGCGGGCCTTCCGCAGGCATCAGACGGCCATGGTGTTCCAGAAGTTCGCGCTTCTTCCGCATCGCAACGTCCTCGAGAACACACTCTACGGGCTTGAGGTGCAGGGGATGGAGCGGGCGAAGGCGGTCGACATCGCCATGCGCTGGATCGAGCGCGTCGGGCTCGGAGGCTTCGAGAGCAAGTATCCGAACCAGCTTTCGGGCGGCATGCAGCAGCGCGTCGGGCTCGCCCGTGCGCTTTCCAACGACGCGCCGGTGCTGCTGATGGACGAAGCCTATTCGGCGCTCGATCCGCTGATCCGCATGGACATGCAGTCGGTGCTTCTGGACCTGCAGAAGGAGATCAGGAAGACGATTGTGTTCATCACCCACGATCTCGACGAGGCGCTGAGGCTCGGCGACCAGATCGCCATCCTGCGCGACGGCGAAGTCATCCAGCAGGGCACCAGCCAGGACATTGTGCTCAGGCCGGCCGACGAATACGTCGCGAACTTCGTCAAGGAAGTGAACCGCGGTCGCGTCGTCCATGTCGAGGCGGTCATGATGCCGATGCATCCGGGTTCTTCGCCGATCGGGATGCCGATCCAGGTGGGGACCACCATCGAGGATGCCATGCGCATGACCGCCCATGGCCCGGATGGCGATATCGCCGTCGTGGACGCCGAAGGCAAGCCGCTCGGCGTCGTCAACCTGCGCCAGCTCGCCGGCGCAATGGTCAGCGCCCATGGTGAGGCGCAACAGGCTGACGCCTCGCTGGCAAAGGTCATCTAAGCCGGTAATCTGGCGCCCGAAGAATCCGGATTCCTGTCCGGTTGGTACGGGCGCCAGTAATGCTTCAGTTACTTGGAACGAATTGCTTCAGCCTCCTGCATCTCCTTAGATAGGTCCGCAGAAGCACGGAATTGTTGCGGGGTGCCGTCGAAACGGCGCCGGAACAGTCGGCTTAGATGTGAGGAATCGCAGAAGCCGCTTTCCGCGGCAATCGAGGCGATGGACTTGTCCGTGTTCTCGAGCAGATGGCGGGCGTGTAAGAGCCGCATCTCGATAAAGGCCGACAGGGGCGAGCTTCCGAGCGCATCGCGGAAGTGCCGTTCAAGCCTGCGCTTGCCGACATTAAGATGCCGCGCGATTTCCGCAACGGATAGTGGCGTATCCAGGTTCTGCTGCATCAGCAGAAGCGCTTTCCGGACGAGCAGGTCCTTGGTACGGAAGTCAAGCGTGAGCCCCGGCTGCGGGGCTCCACCTTCCTCCGCGCCGCTGATCATCATGATGTTCAGGCTCTTCGTCGCTTGCGCCTTGCCGATATGCCTGTCGACGAGGAACGCTGCGAGATGCGCCGTGCTGGTGCCGCCCGAACACGTTAGACGATCGCGGTCGACCACGAATATCTGGTCCGACACCGGCTTCATCCGCTCGAACTGCGCGAGGAAGTCTTGATGGTGGAACCAGCTTACGCAGCAGCGATAGCCGTCCATCAGTCCGGCGCGGTGGAGGATGAATGTGCCGGTACAAAGGCCCACCAGCGGAATGCCCGCCGCGGCGGCCTCACGCAGAAATCCATCAATCCTGTCGTCGCTGCGGTCGATCTCGTCGAGAAGACCGCCGACCACGACGATATAATCGAACCGCTTCGGATTGCCGAACAGTTCCTGGGGCTGGATCGATACGCCGCAACTCGCGCTTACCGGCCTCATATCAGCGGCGATGACGCTCCACCGGCACTGGATCGGGCGGCTGCGGTCCCCTTCATCGGCGGCAAGCCGCAACACATCCACGAAGTTGGCGAAGGCGCAAAGCGTGAACCGGCGCAGCAGCACGAATCCAACTGACAGGCGCAAATGCTGGTAGCGGCGCTGGGAAATGGGGGAGACCTTGTTCGCCGCCATCGGTGTATGTCTCGTTTTTACTGTCGAAATGACGCAATCATTCTTTTCAGATTTTTAGGACAGGTCAATATTCGTCGATCATTTGGGAGGAGCGGGCAGACCGCCAAGTGCGCGAGCTGTTCCGCCGAGGATCAGAGGAGGTCTTCCATGCGACTGGTAAGTGCTGAGCCGCGTCTGGTAGTTTTTTACCTGGTGCCGGAATTCACCATGATGGCGTTCTCCTCGGCGATCGAGGCTTTGCGGATGGCCAACGCCGCCCTTGGCCATGAGGCCTATAGCTGGCGCGTGGCCACGGCGGACGGCGGGAAGGTTCGCGCGAGCTGCGGCCTCACTCTCGATTCCGACAGCTCCATTGCGGAAGAACGCCAGCGTCTCGTCACCCACCAGCGGCCTGCCCTGGCGATCGCCTGCGGCGGCAAGGACGTGCATCGTCACGCCCACCGGGCAGCCGAGGCATGGCTGCGCGAATGCCGGCATCGGGGTGTGGCGATCGGGAGCCTTTGCACCGGTGCTCATATCCTCGCGAAAGCGGGCCTGTTGAATGAGAAGAAATGTGCGCTCCACTGGGAGAGCATTCCCGGATTCGTCGAGGCGTTTCGCGGTGTCGACGTCAACACCGGAATCTACGAAGTCGATGGCAACATCTTCACTTGCGCCGGCGGCGCCGCCGCCTTCGACATGATGCTCCACATCATTCAGCGCGATGTCGGCGAAGAGGTCATCGGCAGCATATGCGAGCTCGCGCTGGTGGACCGCGTGCGCGGGCCGGGTGACCGGCAGCGCCTGCCTTTCGCACAACGGGTCGGGGTGCAGGATCGAACCGTGATGATGCTCGTGGAGAAAATGGAGCAAAGTCTTGCCGACCCGATGCAGATCGACGAGCTCACCGCATCCGTGGGGCTCTCGCGCCGGCAGATCGAACGGATCTTCCGCAACGAATTGCGCTGCTCGCCGGCACGCTACTATCTCAAACTTCGTCTCGAACGCGCCCAACACCTGCTGGTTCAAACCTCGATGCCAGTCGTGGAGGTCGCCATCGCCTGCGGCTTTGTATCGGCTTCGCACTTCTCGAAGTGTTATCGCGAAACCTATGGCTGTTCACCGCAGGATACGAGAAATCGCAACAGCCACAGCAAGAGGTCTCCGGCTCGGCGTTTGCGCGAGTTCGCTGCGGCCGCATAGGCGCTCTTCGATAGCAGCTCACGCATCCGGAGGCCGTCTCGCTGAATGGAGACATGGCGCTTTCGCGCCATGGCTTGCCCCGCTACAGGCAGCAAGCGCAGCCGACTTGTCAGTGCCGCCATCGAATTCGGGACCGATGGCGGCGGCGCATTGGCGTGCGGAGAAAAAGCGGTATGCGCTTACATGTTCTCCCCATTGCCGCTCTGTCTTCTCGTTCCCGCAAAATTGTCGGCGCGTCGAAATGACTTCGATCCGGACCGGGCGCGCACGCAATCTCATTCAAAGCCCTAGTTAAGCCCTACTGCGCCGTGCGTTCTATCAAAGATCGCTGCAGCGCTTTGAAGCGCTGCATGACTCTTAATGGGGTCGAGGAGACATGCAGCATGCGCGACGCTGGCGTGTTCCACCAAGTTCTGCCTCTCGAGCGAACTCGCAACGTCCTGTGTGGGCCCACACCTGCCGCCCCGTTTCGTTCGATGCACGGATTTGAGGCGAGGATGAGTCGAGAGGGCAATGCTGCAGTGGTGCCCTCGAATGCGGAGTCCAGAGCGGTCAACGCCCCGCCTGTCCAGCGGGGCGTTGAGTGGTCTTCGGCGCTTACAGCGCTGTGCATCCTTCAGGACGCACGGCGCTGCAACTCCTCGAATCTGCGCATCGCGCGTCCCGAAAATCGGATCCGTTTTTCGGGACGGCGCGCTAGACTAGCGGGGTTCGCTCGCCAATCCCTTGATGATGGCAAAGCAGGCAAGCAACAGCACGATGGTGAAGGGGAAGCCGGTCGAAACCGCCATCGCCTGCAGTGCGCCCAGTCCGCCACCCAGAAGAAGCGCGATCGCGACCAAGCCCTCGAAGGTTGCCCAGAAGACACGCTGCGGTGTCGGGGCATCCACTTTTCCGCCGGCGGTAATCGTATCGATCACCAGCGAGCCAGAGTCCGATGAGGTCACGAAGAAGACAATCACAAGAACGATCCCGATGAAGGACGTGATTGCCTGCAGAGGCAGCGCCTCCAGCATGGAGAACAGTTTCAGTTCCAGCGGTGCATCGACAATGACCTGGTAGCCGTCATTGACGATCTGACTGATTGCCGTGCCACCGAAAGCCGTCATCCAGAAGACCGAGACGAGGGATGGGATGATGAGGACGCAGGTGAGGAATTCACGCACGGTGCGACCGCGGGAAATGCGGGCGATGAACATGCCGACAAAGGGCGACCAGGAGATCCACCATGCCCAGTAGAAGGCCGTCCAGCCGTCACGGAAGTTGTCGTCGGTGCGTCCGAACGGGTTCGACAGCTCCGGCAGGTAGCGCACGTATTCATAGAGGTTAATGAAGAAGCCGGTAAGGATCGCCCAGGTCGGCCCGACGACGAGCACGAAGAACAGAAGCAACCCGGCCAAAACCATGTTGATTTCCGACAGGCGCTTCACCCCGGCGTCGAGACCTGCCACCACGGAAACGAGGGCGATGGCGGTGATCCCCACGATCAGAAGCACTTTCGAGACATCATTGATCGGAAGGCCGAAAAGATGGTTTAGCCCGGCACTGGCCTGCTCGGCGCCGAAACCCAGGGAAGTGGCAAGTCCGAACAGTGTCGCGAAGACTGCGAGTACATCGATGATGTGGCCCGGCCAACCCCACGTGCGCTCGCCGAAGACCGGATAGAAAATTGAACGGACCGTCAGCGGAAGGCCTTTGTTGTAGGCGAAGAGAGCAAGTGCAAGCGCCACCACGGCATAGATCGCCCAGGGATGCAGGCTCCAATGGAAAATGGTCGCTGCCATGCCGAGATGGCGGGCCGTCACCGTATCGCCGGGGGCGCCGCCGAGCGGTGCCCAGCTATCCGGCGTGCCAGCATCAGCCGCCACGGACGAGGAGTAGTGCGAGATCGGCTCCGAAACGCCGTAGAACATCAATCCGATGCCCATGCCGGCGGCAAACAGCATTGCGAACCAGCCGGAATAGGAATAGTCGGGCGTAGCCTCCTTTCCACCGATCCGTACCTTGCCGTAGGGCGAGGCAATCAGGAAAAGGCAGAGCAGGACGAATATATTGGCCGAGAGAAGGAAGAACCAATCGAAGGTCGACGTCAGCCATTCACGCATACTGTTGAAGATGGGACCCGCCTGCTCCTGAAAGGCGAGCGTCAGCAGCACGAAGGCCACGGCCGTCAAGCCGGATATCAGGAAGACGGGGTTGTGAACATCAAGGCCGAAGGGCCCGATTTGCGCAGTGATGTTGTCTTGACCGATTTCGTATTCGGTCTCGATCAGCGCCGAAGGGCCCTCAGGGGCCGGGATTCCAGCATCGCTCATGGAGTATGCTCCTCAAATTGTTGCCGCGATTTGTCGTGGCTGGTCCGGTGCTGATCGTTCAGCTGCGAACCAGGAATACGGAGGCATTTGTGTGGGTTGCCAGGCGGCCTCCATTGGAGGGCCAGATATGATCGACAACATTGGGAATGTGCGTCGCCATGACGACGAGATCACTTCCCGTTGTCTTGACCGCCTCGACCAGCGCATCGCTGAGATCCACTGCAGGGTCGTGACTGACAACCGACTTCGATTGGGTTGAGATGCCGTGTCGGGCACCCTGGTCCTTCGCGAAAGCCTCCAGCCTCGCGGCATATTCCGCAGCGTTGTGCCCGAGTGGACCGGGCGCTGCGGCCGTGACGCCCACGTAAGCAACGGGAGCATTGTAGAGCTTTGACAGATTTGCCGCCGTATCAAGTGCACGTTGTAGCTTTTCGACGTGCGCCAGATCGACGGGAACCATTATTTTCGTGTACATTTCCCCTCCAGTTTTGGTTTTCCGGTTGACCTCTTTTTCTCCTTTCTCTCGTGTTGAAATGCCGTTGCGACTTTTACCCGCGTGTCAGCCAACCCACGCGCCAGCAGTCTTTACATTGCAGTCCGGAAGATGATGCGCAAAAGCCGCTGCGCGGGTCCGGAATTCAAGCGCCGGATTTCCTGCTCGTGAGGACGCGCAGTCCGCGTCTCTTCATGTCGTTTGCTCAGATCTAGGTAAGAATTTGTGCCGTCGGGTGTCGTCGTCCACGCGACGGCGCTGCGAGCAAATGCGACATTGGTGTGGCATCCCGGTTCTGAAATCGGGATTTCTTCGATATTCAGCATGTCGGAACTGCAACTCAGCCATTGTCGGCAGGCCTGCGACTGCGCCCGGGTTCTTGCCGACGCCGCCGCGATACTGCCAAGGCCCGCAAGTATACCATCGAGCAGGCGAAAAGACTAAGTGGATAGTAGCTTCGCGTTCCGGCCTTTAGCGCAGACCGCGACTGGGTGGCCGGTCCCCAGAGCGAGGCGGATCAAGGGTAAACGCGCTGTCGATTGGCGTCGCCGCCAGGCTCGCAACCGGGTGGTGAACGGCGGGGCATGAGGTGCCTCAACTGACAGCGCAGCATCTGGCGTGGCGCTTCATTGCCCGCCCGCAGCACGCAGGACCAACGTCTTGGGTGGGCCGATTGAGCCATCTATCGTGACTGCCGCCGAGGAACCGCAAGGCGCTCCGATCACCGGCCACCGTTCTTTGCACCATATTCGCTACGGGCCTCGCAGATTGCCTGATGGTTCTCGTTCGCCCAGGCAATGAGAGTCTTCATCGGCGTCAGGAAGGAGCGGCCGAGGTCCGTCAGCTCGTATTCGACGCGCGGCGGCACCTCCGGATAGAGCGTGCGCTTTACGAAACCGTCCTCCTCCAGGCGCCTCAGCGTTTTGGAGAGCATCTGCTTGGAGATGTCGGTAATCGCTCGCTCGATCTCGCTGAAACGCATGGTTCCATGCTCGAGCACTTCGAGGAGGAGCAGGCTCCATTGGTCTCCGATCCTGTCGAGAACATCTCTGATCGGACAAGGTTGTTCGAACACGAATGGAATGGAAACCAGTTTACCGTGGCTCATTCTGCTGCGCTCCATGACGCTCGTGGTCACACCGGGCTGACCTGATCACCGGACGATGACGTCTTGCAAGGGCGATCCCGATACCATAGGTCGCCGGGCGCGGGGGTCTAGTTTATTGACCTGATCACGATCTCAAACCGAGGGGAATGGATATGGCACATATCGCGCTTATCGGCGCATCCGGCAATGTTGGCTCGCGCCTTCTCAAGGAACTGTCCGATCGCGGACATCAGGTCACGGCTATTGCGCGCAACCCCGAAAAGATCGCCGCGTTTCCCGGAGTGACGGCGGTCGCGGGCGATGCCCAGGACGTGCACTGCCTGGCGGACCTGGTCCGGGGGCACGATGCCGTGATCAGCTCGACCCGCTTTACCGGCACCGATTTCTCAATCATCACCGACGCGCTGCGCAAGGCCGGCGTCAAACGCTATCTGCTGGTCGGCGGCGCCGCCAGCCTCGAGGTTGCCCCCGGCAAGCGCCTGCTCGAGCAACCGGACTTTCCTGCGGCCTATAAGGAAGAGGCGACCAACGGCGCCGAAACGCTCGCTTACCTGCGCACGATCGACGACCTCGACTGGACCTTCCTGTCGCCCTCGGCGATGTTCGTCCCCGGGGAGCGGACAGGGAAATTCCGCCTAGGCAAGGACGAGTTGCTGACCACCAACGACGGCAGCAGCATTTCCTTCGAGGATTACGCCATTGCCATGGTGGACGAGGTCGAGAACCCGCAGCATCCACGCCAGCGTTTCACCGCCGGATACTGAACAACCACAATTGGCGGCAACCGCCGTTCCGATCCATGGGCTGTCCCCAATGCGGAGGCCCGCCGAAGCGCAACCTGAAAGTGAACGTCGTGACCGAGACAATTCATCTGACCTATCTCTTCGACCCGCTCTGCGGCTGGTGCTACGGTGCTTCGCCGGCGCTGGAAAGACTCCTTCAAGAGGACGGCTTTGCCGTCACGATCATCCCGACCGGGCTGTTCGCGGGCGCCGGCGCGTTTCCGATGAACGCGGGATTCGCGGCGCATGCATGGGAGGCCGACCAGCGCATCGCGAAGCTCACCGGCCAGGTCTTCAGTGAAGCCTATCGCAGGAATGTGCTGGAAAGCGGAACAGGCCAGGTGGATTCCGGCCCCGCCACGTTGGCGCTGACCGCCATACGCCTGATAGCGCCCGAAAAGGAGTTCGAGGTCCTGAAAACCATTCAGCGCGCCCGCTATGTCGAGGGGCGCGACAATGGCGATCCGGCCGTCATTGCCGACATCCTCTCCGCCCTGACGCTCGATGATGCGGCGGCACGCTTTGCCTCACCCGATGAAGAGCTGCTCTCTGCCAACCGCACCCGCATCGATGCCGGACAGGCCGAGATGCGCCGTTTCGGCGCCCGCGGCGTCCCGGCCCTTGTCGCCGGGCAAGGGCAGGACGTCCGCCTCGTCAATTCGGCCGCGCTCTATGGCAGCGCTGACGAGTTGATCGCTGGTCTGCGCGCGGCTTGACATCGCTAAACAGCAACGAACGAGGAAAACCCGTGACCGATACCGCATTTCCCGCAACCGGCCATGTCTTCAAGGCGGATTACGGCGACCCCGTCTTTCGCGTCGCTTTCGACGCGGATGGCAAGACGCTGCGCTGGGCGCCTTTCGCCGCCGAGGATTTCGAGGCCGCCGCCACGACCGAAACCTATAAGGCGACCTACATCCGCCCGGGCGTTTTCATGGTGACCTGGCAGGAGGCCGACGGCGTCACCGTCGCCCATGTCGAGGATTTCGAGAACGACACCGTCCACGCCGCCATTACGCTTCCGGACCACAAGTTCCTCACCCTCACCGGGAGCTGGACGCGTCTGGACTGAGTTCCTTTCCACATCAACCCCGAAACCAGGAGCATTCCATGTATACGAGAAGGGAAATTATGAAAACGTCGCTGGCCGCCGGAGCCGCCACGATCGTCTCGCCGCCCGCCTTCGCACAGTCATCGCTGTCGTGGGAGTATTTCCCGACCAATGACAGCGGCTTCTTCCGTGCGCCCGTGCTCGTCAAAGGTGCCACCGAGGCCGTTCTCATTGACGGCGGCTTTACGCTTTCGGACGGCAGAGCTGTCGCCGATGCGATCAAGGCGACCGGCCTGACGCTCACAACCGTTTATGTCAGCGTCAACGATCCCGACTACTATTTCAGTCTCGCCCCGGTGAAAGCCGCTTTTCCGGATGCGCGTGTGATTGCAGCGCCCGATACGGTCGCCGCTATCGAGGAAAATGTTGCGGGAAAGATCGAGGTCTGGGGGCCGCAGCTTGGCGATAATGGTCCGCAGTCGGTCGACGAAGTCGTGATGCCGGAACCGTCCGACGTGGCATCGCTTACGGTCGACGGCAAGACGGTGGAAATCGTCACCATCGAAGACATGCATGATCGCCGCTACCACTGGGTTCCCTCGCTCGAAGCGGTTTTTGGCGGCGTCCTGGTTTATGGTGGTCTGCACCCCTGGATCGCCGACGTCCCAAAACCGGAGGATCGTGCCGCCTGGATCCGCGCTTTGGACGGTATCGCCGCGCGCAATCCGAAGATTGTCGTGCCCGGCCACATGAAACCGGAATGGCCGACCGATTTCTCCGGGGTCAGTTTCACGCGTGATTATCTTGTCGCCTATGAAGAGGAGTTCGCGAAGGCCAAGGATAGCAGCGAACTCATCGCGGCAATGAAGAAGCGCTATCCGGATGCCGGTCTGGATGTTGCCCTCGAAATCGGCGCCAAGGTAGCCAAAGGCGAGATGAAGTGGGGCTGAGCCAAGGAATCATAGGACCGGCCGGGATTCAAACCGGCCGGTCCTGTCTCACATGAGCCTCCTAGAAGTATTCCTCGATGTTCGTCGTCATTTCCATCTTTAGAAGAACGGAATGGCGTCATCGGTCGAATGCGTTGCGAGCGGGCGTTACCCTGCGAATGTCACGGGCGATGCCCCAAATCAGGTCGACTTGAGAGACGTCCGGTGGCGCGGCTTGCAATTATTTCGCGGCCAGCGCGACGGCGATCTCGGCGGCGAGGCGAGCATTGTTTTCGACGAGCGCGATATTGGTTTCGAGGCTGCGACCCTCCGTCATGTGAAAGAGGTTGTCGAGCAGGTAGGGCGTCACAGCCTTGCCGGAAACGCCGTCGCTTGCGGCGTTGTCCAGCGCGCGGGTGATATAGATTTCCATCTCTTCACGCGCAATCTCGCTTTCCTCCGGCACCGGATTGGCGACGAGCATTCCGCCGTCAACGCCGAGTTGCTCGCGCATGCGCTGGAAATTGGCGATTGCCGCGGGGCTGTTCAGCATCAACGGGCTTCTGAGGCCGGAGTCGCGCGACCAGAAGGCGGGGAAGGTTTCGCTGTCATAGGTGACGACCGGCACGCCTCGGGTCTCGAGCACCTCGAGCGTCTTCGGGATATCGAGAATCGCCTTGGCGCCGGCACAGACGACGACCACGCTGGTGCGCGCGAGTTCGTCTAGGTCCGCGGATATATCGAAACTCAGTTCCGCGCCCCGGTGAACGCCGCCGATGCCGCCGGTCGCGAAAACGCCGATGCCGGCGCGGGCCGCGGCGATCATCGTCGCGGCAACCGTGGTGGCTCCGGTGCGGCGCTCGGCGATCGCGAAGGCGAGGTCGGCGCGCGAAAGCTTCATGGCCCCTTGCGTCTTTGCAAGCGCTTCCAGCTTCGTGTCGTCGAGACCGATATGGAGCACGCCGTGGATCACCGCAATTGTCGCAGGCACCGCCCCCTGTTCGCGAATGATCGACTCGACGCTGCGCGCCATGTCGAGGTTGCCCGGATAGGGCATGCCGTGGGTGATGATTGTCGATTCCAGCGCGACGATTGGCGCCCCGCGCGCTTTCGCGGTCGCGACTTCGTCGGAGAATTTCATCGGGAGGGACGGGGTGGAAGGCTTCGTCATTTTTCTTCGCTTCTGAGACGTTGGGGCAGAGGTCGGGCGGAAGAACGGTCGCCGTATTCCCGCCCGGCGTTCGATTGATGATGTCATGCCAGCATTTGCGGCGCCGGCACAAGGGGTAGCGCCTCGCGGAGTTTGTTCGCCGACATCTCCTCCGCAGCGGCGTAGGGAGAGCGGAGCGTGATCAGGGCGGCGGCAATGCCATGTCGCAGGGAAGCGGCGAGATCCAGGCCGGAGAGCCGGGCGGAAAGGAAACCGGAGGCCAGAGCGTCGCCGGCGCCGGTAACATCGGCGAGCGCGGGCAGGGCTGGCGGCTCGGCAAGGCAGGCACTCATCCGGTCGAAGGCGACCGCCGCCCGGTCACCGCGCGTCACGACCCCGCCGGAAAGACCCACGGCGCGCAGAAGATGAGGCCACGCCTCGGCATCGGCGTTTTCAGTCCCGGTCAGCGCGCGTGCTTCCGCCTCATTCATGAACAGGAAATCGAGGCCGGCGAGGCATTCGCCGTATCGGATCACCTTGGCGGGGGAAACGGCGATGCCGGCGATAGGCCGGCAGTCGCCGCTTGCGGCGCGGACCAGAGCCGCCAAGGTCTCCTGCGGTAGGTTGGCATCCATCAGCACGAGGTCGCTGGCCGCGATCACCTCGCGCGTTGCCCGCTGCTGCAGCCGGCGCGGCGAGAAGAGCGCATAGAGTTCCATGTCCGCGAGCGCTATGGCGAGGTTGCCGTCGTTTTCAAGGATCGCCGTGTAGCTCGGCGTCTTGCGGTCGAGAAAGGTGAAGGGGCAGTCGATCACCCCGGCTGCAGCCGCGGCCGCGGCGACCATCTCGCCGGACGCATCGCCGCCGCGCGGGCTGATCATCCGCACCCGGTGGCCGAGGCGCGCGAGATTGCGCGCCGCATTGAATCCACCGCCGCCCGCCTCCTCGAACCAAGTGCCGGGATTGCTTGCGCCCGGCGCCGTACTGCCAATGATGCGGCCGCGGCGGTCGATATGGGCGCCGCCGAAAACGGCGATTTCATGCTGCTTCATGCGCTCACCTCTTCATGCGAATCGGGCCGGCCTGCGAAAGTCCAGGCGAAGCCTCGCGCCGCTTCATGGAAATGGAGTATAATGGACGTGAACAGGAATCGAACGATTTGAAAATAATTCATATGCTTCAACCGGTTGGCGTGCCATTGTCAAAACGGAACAAAGCGTGTACAAAAACTCCTGCGGCGGCTTCATTGCCTCGATAGCTCCAATAACCTAAAGGTGGACCCAATGGCACAAAACTCTTTGCGGCTCGTAGAGGACAAATCGGTGGATAAAAGCAAGGCACTTGAAGCGGCTCTCTCCCAGATCGAACGTGCGTTCGGCAAGGGATCGATCATGAAGCTCGGATCGAAGGATAGCGTCGTCGAGATCGAAACCGTCTCGACCGGGTCGCTCGGCCTCGATATCGCGCTTGGCATCGGCGGCCTGCCGAAGGGCCGCATTGTCGAAATCTACGGCCCGGAAAGCTCGGGTAAGACGACGCTGGCGCTGCAGACCATCGCCGAGGCGCAGAAGAAGGGCGGCATCTGCGGCTTCGTCGACGCCGAGCACGCTCTCGATCCGGTCTATGCCCGCAAGCTGGGCGTTGATCTCGAAAATCTACTGATCTCGCAGCCCGATACCGGTGAGCAGGCGCTGGAAATCACCGATACGCTGGTTCGCTCCGGCGCAATCGACGTGCTCGTCGTCGATTCTGTTGCAGCGCTCGTGCCGCGCGCCGAAATCGAAGGCGAGATGGGCGACAGCCTGCCGGGCATGCAGGCGCGCCTCATGAGCCAGGCGCTGCGCAAGCTGACCGCATCGATTTCCAAGTCCAACTGCATGGTGATCTTCATCAACCAGATCCGCATGAAGATCGGCGTGATGTTCGGCTCGCCGGAAACGACGACGGGCGGCAACGCGCTGAAGTTCTATGCATCGGTCCGGCTCGATATACGCCGCATCGGTTCGGTCAAGGAGCGGGAGGAAGTGGTCGGCAACCAGACTCGCGTAAAGGTCGTCAAGAACAAGATGGCGCCGCCCTTCAAGCAGGTCGAGTTCGACATCATGTATGGCGAAGGCGTGTCCAAGACCGGCGAACTCATCGACCTCGGCGTCAAGGCGGGTGTGGTGGAAAAATCCGGCGCCTGGTTCTCCTATAACAGCCAGCGTCTCGGCCAGGGCCGCGAGAACGCCAAGCAGTTCCTCCGCGACAATCCGGATCTTTTGCGCGAGATCGAAATGACGCTCCGGCAGAATGCCGGCCTCATAGCAGACCGGTTCCTCGAGAATGGCGGGCCGGAGAGCGACGGCGAGGACGCCGCTGAATAGGAACGGCAGAGCAAGCCAGCTTTCGCCTGGAAGACCGGCCCTCGCAAGGAGCGGCCGGTTTTTGCTGCCGTCTGGACAGCGTGATATGCGGACGATAAAAGCCTGTGGTTCCGATGGCAGCGGCCGTCGGGAGGCGGCTACGAACGATAGACGCGGGGTTGAAGGTTACGGCACTGAGCGCGCGACACCTGCGCTTGCGGCCGGATTGTGCACAGATAGGACGCAAGATGAGCGGCGTGAATGAAATCCGGTCGATGTTTCTCGACTATTTCCGCAAGAACGGCCACGAGATCGTGCCGTCGAGCCCCCTGGTGCCGCGCAACGATCCGACATTGATGTTCACCAATGCCGGCATGGTGCAGTTCAAGAACGTCTTCACCGGGCTGGAACAGCGTCCCTATTCCACGGCGGCGACTGCGCAGAAATGCGTGCGCGCCGGTGGCAAGCACAATGACCTCGACAATGTCGGCTATACCGCGCGTCATCACACCTTTTTCGAGATGCTCGGCAATTTCTCCTTCGGCGACTATTTCAAGGAACGCGCGATCGAGCTTGCCTGGAACCTGATCACCAAGGAATACGGGCTCGATGCGAAGCGGTTGCTCGTCACCGTCTATCACACCGATGACGAAGCCTATGACCTCTGGAAGAAGATCGCCGGCCTCGGCGACGATCGCATCATCCGCATTCCGACGAGCGACAATTTCTGGGCCATGGGCGATACCGGCCCCTGCGGCCCGTGCTCGGAAATCTTCTACGACCACGGCGAAGAGATCTGGGGCGGCCCGCCGGGCTCGGCCGAAGAGAATGGCGACCGCTTCATCGAAATCTGGAACCTCGTCTTCATGCAATACGAGCAGGTGACGAAAGAGGAGCGTGTCGACCTGCCGCGTCCCTCGATCGATACCGGCATGGGCCTGGAACGTGTCGCGGCAGTCCTGCAGGGCCAGCACGACAACTACGACATTGACCTTTTCCGGGCGTTGATCGCGGCTTCGGAAGAAGCGACCGGCGTCAAGGCCGAGGGCGAAAGGCGTGCAAGCCATCGCGTCATTGCCGACCATCTGCGTTCTTCCGCCTTCCTGATCGCCGACGGCGTGCTGCCGTCGAATGAGGGCCGCGGTTACGTGCTGCGCCGTATCATGCGCCGCGCCATGCGCCATGCTCAGTTGCTCGGCGCTGAGCAACCGCTGATGTGGAAGCTTCTCCCGGCGCTGGTCGGTCAGATGGGCCGTGCTTATCCGGAGCTGGTGCGGGCCGAAGCGCTGATCTCCGAAACGCTGAAACTCGAAGAGACCCGTTTCCGCAAGACGCTGGAACGCGGCCTCATTCTTCTCTCGGACGCCTCGGCCGGTCTCTCCGAAGGCGATCAGTTCGATGGCGAAACCGCGTTCAAGCTTTACGACACCTACGGATTCCCGCTCGATCTGACACAGGACGCGCTACGCGCCAAGGGCATCACCGTCGACACGGATGCTTTCGCCGCCGCCATGGAACGGCAGAAGGCGGAAGCGCGTGCCAATTGGGCCGGTTCCGGCGAAGCCGCGACCGAGACCATCTGGTTCGAACTCAAGGAAAAGCACGGCGCCACGGACTTCCTCGGCTACGACACGGAAACGGCCGAGGGCGTGATCCAGGCTATCGTTCGCGATGGTACGATCGTCGACTCCGCGAGCCGGGGTGAAAGAATTCAGGTGATCCTGAACCAGACACCCTTCTATGGAGAGTCGGGCGGCCAGATCGGCGATACCGGCGTCATCACCACGGAAACGGGCAAGCTGACTGTGACCGACACGCAAAAGCGAGGCGAGGGGCTCTTCGTTCACTACTGCGTGGTTGCGGAAGGCAGCGTGAAAACCGGCGAAGCCGCCGCCCTGACGGTGGATCATGCGCGCCGCACGCGCCTGCGCGCCAACCATTCGGCAACGCATCTGCTGCATGAGGCGCTGCGCGAGGTCCTCGGCACCCACGTGGCGCAGAAGGGGTCGCTCGTCGCACCCGAACGCCTGCGTTTCGACGTGTCGCATCCGAAGCCGATGACGGCCGAAGAGCTCAAGGTCGTCGAGGAGATGGCGAACGAGATCGTCGTTCAGAACACTCCGGTCACGACTCGCCTGATGAGCGTGGACGACGCGATCGCCGAGGGCGCGATGGCTCTCTTCGGTGAGAAATATGGCGACGAAGTTCGCGTGGTGGCGATGGGTGAGGGCATTCGCGGTTCGAAGGCCGGAAAGCCCTATTCGGTCGAACTCTGCGGCGGCACACACGTCTCCGCGACCGGCGACATCGGCCTGATCCGTGTCGTCTCGGAAAGTGCCGTCGGTGCCGGGGTTCGCCGCCTCGAAGCGCTGACCGGCGAGGCGGCCCGCGCCTACCTTAATGAGCAGGACGAGCGGGTGAAAACCTTGGCGGCGGCACTCAAGGTTCAGCCGGCCGACGTTCTCGGCCGCGTCGAGGCGCTTCTCGACGAGCGGCGCAAGCTCGAGCGGGAACTGACCGAGGCGAAGAAGAAGCTCGCGCTTGCCGGCGACGGCCAGAACGGCTCGGGTGACGCAGCCCGCGAGATCGGTGGCGTCCGCTTCCTCGGCAGAGTCGTGTCCGGGGTCGAGCCGAAGGATCTGAAGAGCCTCGCCGACGACGGCAAGAAGACGCTCGGCTCCGGCGTCGTCGCCTTCGTCGGTGTATCTGGCGACGGCAAGGCAAGTGCTGTCGTCGCTGTCACCGACGATCTGACCGCGAAGGTCAGCGCCGTCGATCTGGTGCGTGTCGCTTCGGCCGCGCTCGGCGGCAAAGGCGGGGGCGGTCGGCCGGACATGGCTCAGGCGGGCGGCCCGGACGGCGGTCGTGCAGCCGAGGCGATCGAGGCAGTGGCGCTTGCACTGGCCGGCTGAGCCGGGACATCATTCGAAAGAAAAGGGCGCCCGCTGCAACGGCGCCCTTTTTTGTTCATGCGGTCTTTTCGGCACGGATGGACTCGAGTGCCGCCGGGACCGAGGCGCGCATCAGGACCCGCGGCGGGCGGACGTGGTGCTGGTAAAGCGTGCGGCGGACCTGCGACCTGGCTCCGGTGATGATGAAGCGCACGCCGCTTCGTTCCGCCTTCCGGAGCGTCCCTTCGATGACATTGGCAGCCGTCGAATCCATGAAGGGGACTTCGGAGCAGTCGAGAATGAAATTCCGGCGCTGGTCGGCGATGCGATCGAGAACGGTGCCGACGGTGGCAGCGGAGCCGAAGAAGAAGATGCCGGAGATGCGGTAGATGACTGTATTGGGGTCGTCTGCGACGACCGGATGCTCCTTCTCACCATTTCCCGGCTTCACAAGTGCCAGGGGCGTGGTCTCGCCGACAGAGATGCTCTTTGCCATGCGATCGATGAACAGGACGGCGCCAAGGGCGAAGCCGATCACGATGCCTTCCGTCAACTCGCGGAAAACGACGATCAGGAAGGTGGCGAGGAGGACTACCGCGTCGCCATAGGAGGATCGCAACAGCGCCATGAAGGCCGGCTTCTCGATCATGTTCCAGGCGACGATGGAGAGTACCCCGGCAAGTGCGGCAAGCGGGATATAGCTTGCGAGCGGCGCCGCCAGCAACATGAAGAGAAGAAGAAAGACCGCGTGCAGCATGCCCGAGACCGGGCTCGTGCCGCCGGCGCGCACGTTCGTCGCCGTTCGCGCGATGGTGCCGGTCACGCAGATTCCACCGAACAGGGCCGAGCAGATATTCGCGAGCCCTTGCGCGATCAGCTCGATGCTTGAACGGTGTCTGCGGCCGGTCATGCCGTCGGCGACCACCGCCGAAAGCAGAGACTCGATCGCTCCGAGAAGGGCAAAGGAAACGGCGTCCGGGAAAACGGCGACCAACTTGTCCAGCGAAAGCGGTGGCAGGGCGGGCAGCGGCAGACCCGGCGGAATTCCGCCGAAACGCGTGCCGATCGTTTCTGCCGGCAATTGCAGCAGAGCGACGCCGACCGACGCCGCGGCAACCGCGATCAACATGCCGGGCCAATGAGGCCTTGCTCGCCGGAGCGCGAGGATGACGCCGATCGTCAGGGCCGCGGTCAGTACGGACGCCCAGTTGACCGTGTCGGCCGCCCGGGCAAGCTCGACGACCTTGTCGACGATGGCGCCTGGCTCGGCTCCTGTCAGGGTCAAGCCGAAGAGATCGCGCAGCTGACTTGCAAAGATGATCACGGCAATTCCGGCGGTGAAGCCGACGGTGACCGGATAGGGAATGAGCTTGATGTATTGTCCAAGCCGCAAATAGCCGGCGGCGACCAGCATCAGACCGCTCATGGCGGTTGCCAACAGGAGACCGTCAACGCCGTGTCGCGTCACCGTCGCAGCGACCAGCACGATGAAAGCGCCGGCCGGCCCGCCGATCTGCACGCGGCTGCCGCCGAGAAGCGAGACGAGGAAACCGCCGATGATTGCCGTGTAGAGCCCGCGATCGGGCGTGACCCCAGAAGCGATGGCGATCGCCATCGAAAGCGGCAGGGCGACGATGGCGACCGTCAGGCCGGCAAAGGCATCAGCTTTCAGCCGCGCAAGATCATAGCCCTCGGCAAAGACGCTGAAAGTTTTCGGAACCATGGTATCGGGCATCGGCGAGGCTTTTCCGGACGCCGCGCGTTGCGGGATTGAACGTGCAGGGCGCATGCTTAGCGTATCTGAGTCGCGCCGCCGCACAAGCAGGATACAGCCGGTGCTGGCGTTACTGTACCCGCTCTTCGGAAAGCACCACGCGTCGATTCAAAACTTGCAGCGATCTTTGTGTGTCCTGAAGGACGCACGGCGCTGTTTGGCACTTGGCTGCCGCAGTCCGGCCCCGAAAACCGTGACAGCCCGATGTTCGAACGACGCGCGCGAGGTCGCCCCGACGGAACTCGGAGATCTACCTGCGGCTGAAGTAGAGGCAGAGCCCGTTCATCGCAGCACGCCCCAATGTCTCAGGCCTTCGATAACGCCATCCGCATGGCAACTCGATGCCAGAAAGTGCCGGCGGTGGAGCGATGCCGCGTCGCGGAGTTCGGAAAGTGCATTGGCGACCACGACGCCGCGGACATGGGGCATCTCGAACACCTCCCGGTCGTTGCCACTGTCTCCGGCGACAACGACCTCGTCGAGGGGGATCGATAACCGACGGCAGATCCAGCCGAGCGCGCTGCCCTTTCCGCCGGCCGGTGGCAGGATGTCGAGGTCGCGGCGACTGGAATAGACAAGCTTCACATCCAGTCCTGCGGCGGCGAAGAGCATGGCGATCTCGCGGATTGTCGCTTCCGCGGCCTCAGGCAGATGCCAGCTTTTCTTATGAGGGAGCTGGTGCGATTGCGGCTGAGGAGCGGCGCCCATGATCGAGTCCATGACGGCAGCGATCGCTTGCGACTCGAAAGGAGGGCCAAGTTCCTCGATGAAAGCCTGGAGCGGGCCCGGTATGAACATGTCGGCAATCACCGTGCCGACACCGCCGATCACGTAGTCTGGCCTCGGCAGAATCCTTGCTTCGACGAGAGACAGCATGTCGTCAGCGGTGCGCGCGCTGTTATAGACGAGGAGCGGCCGCTCGTCTCGGTTCAGCGCATGCCAGCGGCGTGAGAAGCGTTCGGCCGCCGCCTCGTTGCCGAGCAGCGTTCCATCTAGATCGGAGGCTAGCAGCCTTACCGGCCGGGTCGTCATTTTTACCGGTCCCCATTCCTCATTAAAGGGTCGGCGATGTGCCGTGCCGCGACCTTCTCCTCAAGGGCAGGCGGATCGGCGCTGGCAGGCGTTTCCTCTCCCGACGTCGGGAGTGCCTATGATGTGGGGCATGCGTATTCTATGGAGAAGTCTAACGCCTGGCGACAGATTTCTGTTTTGCGTGGAAGGCAGCCGTTTAAGAACGGAACGAACAGTTTGCGGGAGACACCTGCCTTTCGTGGAGCGCCGGTCCGGCAAGTGGGCGCAGGGCGCAGCCCAATCCAATATGTTCGCTCGTGCTGCGGATAACCGAAGAACTCCGCTGGCGAATAGTGTTCGATGATCTGGATCATCAGCGTCAAAGCTGGCTGTTGGTGCGGGCTTTGAAGGCGAGGTGCTTCGCGACGATCAATGGGAGCAGATCAACCGTCGTGCCACTACTTGCATGGCTTCCGTTGCGCAGGCCGGCGCTTCTTCAGATTTGACGTTACCGCTTCGGGCTTACCGCCCCGTTATCCCTGGAAAAGCTATGAGCACCGCAATCGCAAGCATCTGAAGCATAATGAACGGTAGCAGGGATTTGAAAATGACACCAAGCGTGATGCCCGGCGGGGCGACCGACTTGAGGTAAAACGCGGCGGGGCCGAATGGCGGGGAAAGGAAAGAAACCTGCATGTTCATGCAGAAGAGCACGCCGAACCAGACCGGATCCATGCCGAGCGATTTGATGATCGGCACGAAGATCGGCATCGTGAGCAGGGCGATGCCGACCCAGTCAAGGAAGGCGCCCAGCACGAAGAGAATGACCATCATGAAGAGAATGATGACCGTTGGGTTGTCGGAGATGCCGGTGATGAGGCCGGATACGAAGTTGACCCCGCCCATGAGATTGTAGACACCGACAATCGCCGTCGCACCGATGCCGATCCAGACGATCATGCCGACGGTCGCCAATGTCTGCATCGCCGCGCCGCGCAGCAGCGCGTAGGAGAACTCCCCGCGCAGGATTGTTGACAGCACCACGCCGCCGACGCCGATGGCGGAGGCTTCGGTTACCGAGGCGATGCCGCCATAGATCGAGCCGAGCACGATGAAGACCACGAGGATCGGCAAGGCCAATCCCTTGAGAAGGCGGATCTTTTCGGCAGTTGGGATCGGCGTCGCGTCGGCTGGCGGCGCCACATGAGGCGTGAAATAGGCGCGCGCCAGGATGTAGACGACATAGAACATGGCCAGCATGAAGCCGGGGATGAACGCGGCCGTGAACAGCTCTCCGATCGAGACGTTGGCGGTCAGGCCGTAGATAATCAGAACGATCGACGGCGGGATCATCGTCCCGAGCGACCCGCCGGCACAGACGACGCCGATCGCCAGGCTCCGGTCGTAGCCGAGGCGCAGCATCTGGGGCAGGGCGATGAGGCCGAGCAGGACGATCTCACCGCCAATGATGCCGCTCATGGCGGCGAGAATGACCGAGACGAAAACGGTCTGTACGGCGACACCGCCGCGGATACGGCCGGCGAAGAGCTTCATCGCGTCGAACAGATCGCGCGCGATACCGGAACGATCGAGGATCGCCGCCATCAGCACGAACATCGGCACGGAGACGAACACGAAGTTCATGACGAAAGAATAGACGCGGCTGGTGATCAGCGGGATCGACATCGGGCCGAACCAGCCGAGGGCAAAGATGAGCGCCACAAGCAATGTCACAAAGGCCAGCGGCATGCCGGTCAAAAGCAAGCCGACCATGAGCACGAACATCACGATCGTGCCCCAACCAATCCCGAGCGCCTGAAGGTTGAGGCCGAAGTCGAGAAAATCTGTCATGGGCTAATCTCCCTGACCGCTGCGTGCGTAATTGAAGGCCAGGATCAAGAATTGCAGGACCAGCAAGATCATCGTGATGAAAATGAAGATCTTGATCAGGGCAGGGGTCGGTGCGCTCCAGGCGCTCCCCGTCGTTTCGAGGCGTATCTCGCCGGATGGGGCGAAGACCGCGCGCGTCACCATGTGGTAGGCGGCATAGGCGAAAAAGCCGCTTGCGAGCGCGCAAACCACGGAGATCGCGACATCAGCGATCCGTCTCGCACGTGAAGACAAGTGGTCATATATGAGAACCACGCGGATATGGCTGTCTCGGCAGGTACAATAGAGCCCTCCGAAAACAAAAGCGGACCCGCAAAGGAAGACCGTCGTCTCATGTGCCCATATCGTCGGACTGTTGAGGACATAGCGTAGAAAAACCTCCATCAGGAGGATGAGCGCGGCTGCAACGATGCCGGCTGCGAAAATATACCCGGTCTTATCCACCATTCGACCCATAAGACCGGCTTCGGGAGCCGGAGCGCCGATGCCTTCACTTGTCGCCGCCAGATCTATCAATTCCCTCGTACGGGCGTGATCGCTCATGGCCTCTCTCCCTAGCCATATCAAGGAGGAGGGCGGCCCATTCGGCGGGCCGCCCGGTATTCGGATTAAAGCAGGCCGTTTTCTTTCAGATAGCCGGTCAGGGTATCAAAGACCTTCTGCGCCATCGGCGAACTCTTGGCCACCCGCTCCCATTCCGCAACGGCGATCTTGCGGAACTTCGCCCGCTCCTCGGCTGACCAGTCGTGCACGGTTATGGATCCATCAGCCTTCGCTTCCTCAAGTGCGGCCTGATCAGCCTTCTTCAACCCCTCGATCTGGGTTTGCTGGAATTCCTTGACCGTTTCCTCGAGCATCTTCTTGATGTCGTCGGGCAATTCGTCCCATTTCGCCTTGTTCATCGACACTTCGACGAGCGGCAAGGAGTGAAAGCCGGGATAGACCGGGTGCGGCGCCGCCTTGTTCAAGCCCTGCTGCTGGTTGACGGAAAACACGGAATAGTCGGCCGCGTCCACCACGCCTTTGTCGATCGATGTGTAAACCTCGGAGGCAGGCAGGTTGACTGGGGCCGCGCCGGCTGCGGCGAAGACGTTTGCAATTGGGCCCTCGGGCGAGCGCACCTTGACCCCTTTGAGGTCGTCGACGCCGTCAAGCGGCACGCGGGAGACGAAGGCTTCAAGGCCCGGGGTCGAGACGCCGATGAAGTGCAGGCCATAGGAGCCGAGCAGTTCTTGCATGATTTCCTTGCCGCCGCCGTTTTCGACGAAATCGATCATCTGCGACGGGTCCGACCAGGCGCCAACGGGATTCGAAATCAGGCCGAAGGCCGGGTCCTTGCCGGCCCAATAGGAGGAATCGCAGATCTGTCCATCCAGAATGCCACCTGCCACGGCGTCGAGAGTTTCATTGTACTCGACGATCGAGCCGACTGGCAGAAGCTCGATTTTGACCTTGCCTCCGGAGCGCTCGGCAACCAGGTCTGTCCAGCCCTTCTGGTATTCAAAATTGGGGTTGCCGGCCGGGTCCGATGATTGGAACCGGAACGAATACTCCTGTGCGCCGGCCGCGCCGGCCAGGCCGAGCACCGCCACGAGCGTGGCTGCGGTATTGAACAGAAAACGTCTCATGATCTTTCCTCCCTTGGATGATCCGTTGTGGGTATGGCGTTCTATTCGGGTGGCGCAGAACTCCCGGCCCTGGCCGGCGCGAATGGGCCGGCAACGCTGTGGGTGGTGGAGAAACGGATGTCCAGCAGGGCCGGATCGATCTGTTCCTCGAGCTCGACGAGCATGGAAATGCCGAACTGGATCAGTTCGTCCGATGCCTGGCAGGCCCTCTCCGCGTCGCCCGCAAGCACGGCTTCCATGATGGCGACATGGCGCTCGACGGTGCGCGAGAGGCCATCGAGTCCGCTTATATGGGTCAGATGCAGGTAGCCGTTGCGCCGGCCGATGGCGTGGAGCGGGCTCAGTACACGTTCAAGAAATCGCTCACCCGACGCTCGGATCAGGAGGTCGTCGAACGATTTGTCGATGAAATTGAAACTGTCGACCGTCATCGCCGGCCCCTCAGCTTCGAGCTTCCTCTTCAGGTGATGAAGAGCGGCCCGATCATTGGAGGTCATATTGCGAATGGCGGCCGCGGTGACGAAGCGATCGAGATCGCGCCTGAGTTCCGCGAGGCGCTTTTCCCTCGAAAGGTCGATGGGCGCGACGCGAAGGCCGTTCCGTGGACGAATTTCCAGAAGCGTTTCGGCTGCGAGCCTGCGCACGGCCTGGTGCACCGGCGTGCGGCCGATACCAACCATTGCCTGAAGGTCCTGCGTGCGGATTTCCGCGCCCGGCACGATGCGCATGGAAACGAACAGCGCCTCTATCCGCTCGTAGGCGAGCGCCGTCAGATCGCGCCCATGCTCGATCGGCCAAGTGCTTTCAGCCTCGGAAGTGGCCGAGGGTTTGGCGGCTTTGCCTCTCTCCTTGAGCGGTCTCCCTTGCAAAATGCGCTCCGAAAACGTATTGCGATCGGATGTGATATTTCACAGAATATCATAGTATGTCAATTCCCGACCCGCCGGCCCGCGGCAGAGGCCAGGCCTAAAAGGCCGGAGTGGGGTTTCAGACTGCCAAGGGAGGAGCGCATGAGGATCACCGCACTGGAAACGTTGAGAACGGAAGAGTTTTCGAACGTTCTCTGGGTTCGCGTTCACACAGATGAGGGCACGATTGGCCTTGGCGAGACCTTCTACGGCGCCGGGGCTGTCGAGGCCCATATTCACGATACTTTGGCAGGCCGCCTGCTCGGCCAGGACCCGTTGCGCATCGAGGCGCTCAATCGGGTCATGACCGACCTCCCGATGGCGCAAGCGTCGACAGGCGTTGAATATCGCGCCGCTTCTGCGATCGACATCGCGCTCTGGGACCTCTTCGGCAAGGTGTGCGGTCAGCCGGTACACCAGATGCTCGGCGGATTGGCCACCGACAGGCTGCGCGTCTACAACACCTGCGCCGGTTACGGTTATGTCCGCAGCCACAATATCCGCCCGGTGGACACCTGGAACATTGGCGCCGGTGAGGGACCTTATGAAGATCTGGCCGGCTTCATGGGCGACGCCGGTGCGCTCGCCGAAAATCTCCTTGAAAGCGGCATTTCGGCGATGAAGATCTGGCCGTTCGACCCGCCGGCACAAGAAAACCGCGGCCTCTTCATCACGGCGGCGCAAATGAAGAAGGCGATCGAGCCGCTCGAGAAGATCCGCAAGACCGTCGGCGACAAGATGGAAATCATGGTGGAGTTCCATTCGCTATGGAATCTTCCCACCGCCAAGAAGATCGCCCGGGCACTGGAGCCCTACGCTCCGACCTGGTACGAGGACCCGATCCGCATGAACTCGCCGCAGGCGCTGGCCGAATATGCGGCGGCTACGGACGTTTGGGTCTGTGCGAGCGAGACGCTCGGATCGCGCTTCCCCTACAAGGACATGCTGGAGCGGAACGCCACCCACGTGGTGATGGTCGATCTCTGCTGGACGGGCGGCCTGACCGAGGGGCGCAAGATCGCTTCTCTTGCCGATACTTATCATCGCCCCTTCGCGCCGCATGATTGCACTGGCCCAGTCGGTTTTGCAGCGGCAATCCACGCCTCTTTCAGCCAGCCGAACACACTGATCCAGGAGTCGGTCCGGGCTTTCTATACCGGTTGGTACAAGGAACTTGTGACGGTCGTGCCGACGATCAAGGACGGTTACGTCCTGCCGATGGAAGGTCCGGGGCTCGGCACGGATCTGCTGCCTGAGGTCTATCAGCGTCCGGATCTGATCTGCCGCCGCTCGGAGCTTTAAGGGAGATACCGATGACCAGCAAACTCTTCGATCTTACGGGCCGTACGGCTTTGGTGACCGGATCGTCGCGCGGGCTCGGTCGCGCCATCGCGGAGGGTCTCTGCGACGCCGGCGCCAGGGTCGTTCTCAACGGTCGAAACGAAAAGGCCGTGGCGATTGTCGCGGAAGAAATGCGGAATGCGGGGTACCAGGTACTGAAGGCGGTCTTCGACGTGACAAGTGAGTCCGCCGTGAGGAACGCCTTTGAACGCCTCGACGACGAGGGCCTGGAGGTCGACATCCTCGTCAATAATGCGGGCATTCAGCACCGGCAGCCGCTTGTCGAGCTTTCACTTGCCGATTGGCAGGGCGTCATCGACACCAATCTGACCAGCGCCTTCCTCGTCGGCCGCGAGGCGGCGCGTCGGATGATTCCCCGTGGTCGCGGCAAGATCATCAACATCGGCTCGCTGACGAGCGAAGTCGCGCGCGCCACGGTCATTCCCTATACCGCCGCGAAGGGCGGCGTGAAGCTCCTGACAAAGGGAATGGCGGCCGAATGGGCGAAGTTCGGCATTCAGGCAAATGCGATCGGGCCCGGCTATATGCTGACCGACATGAACGAGGCGCTCGTCAACGATCCGCAGTTCGACGCCTGGGTGAAGAGCCGCACGCCGGCCGGCCGCTGGGGTGAGCCGCAAGAACTCGTCGGCACGGCGGTCTTCCTTGCCTCCTCTGCATCCGACTATGTCAACGGCCAAATCATCTACGTCGACGGCGGCATGCTGTCAGTGCTTTGACGCGAGGAGAAACTCATGCGCGCTGTGGTCGCTCACGCTGCCCATGATCTCAGACTGGAACGGCTGCCGGAGGTCGCCGATCCTGGCGAAGGAGAGGTGCTCGTTCGCGTCGTCGCAGGCGGGATCTGCGGCTCGGACCTGCATTACTATCATCATGGCGGCTTTGGCACCGTGCGCCTGAGGGAGCCGATGATCCTCGGCCACGAGGTCTCTGCCGTGATCACGGCAGCCGGCAAAGGCGTGACGCGCGCCGGGCCGGATGATCTCGTTGCGATCAACCCATCCATGCCCTGTGGTAGATGCGAAGAATGCCGGCGAGGTCTCCGCAACGAATGCCACGATATGGTGTTCAGCGGCAGCGCCATGCGCTTTCCCCACGCACAGGGCATGTTCCGTGACAGCATTATCGTTCCCGAGGAACGGGTGTTTCCCGTCAGTCCCGGGATCGGTGCCGGCACTGCCGCGCTGGCGGAGCCCTTTGCCGTTTGCCTGCACGCCGCCAAGCGCGCGGGCCCGCTGCTCGGTGCAACGGTTCTGGTGTCCGGCTGCGGACCGATCGGTTGCTTGACCGTGGCGGCGGCACGCCATGCCGGCGCTTCCCGCATCGTCGCGTGCGACGTCGTTCCGGAACCGCTGGTGGCTGCCGGGCGACTTGGGGCCGACGATCTTGTGGTGGTGAGCCCTGATGCGAGCGGTCTCGATCGCTGGAAGGCAGGCAAGGGCAAGATTGACGTTGCCTTCGACTGCTCCGGCCATCCCACCGCTGTCGCGACGGCCCTGGACTGCCTGCGGCCGCGCGGCCGGCTGGTCGCCGTCGGCCTGGGCGGGCCGATGCAATTTGCGCTGCCTTCCGTCGTTACCAAGGAACTGGAGGTGATCGGCAGCTTCCGCTTCGATGAGGAGTTTGGCCAAGCGGTGGAGATCATCTCGCACGGCAAGGTGGACCTTTCCGGCTTGATCAGCCACAGCTTTCCCGTCGATGAGGCGATCGCGGCCTTCGATCTGGCTGGAGATCGCCGGAGCGCGATGAAGGTTCAGTTGAATTTCGCCACTTGAGCAGTGCTCAGCGCTCCAGCGAGACCGTTCCGCGGCGATGATCGCAATCGTGTCTTCACACCAGCGCTCTTTCCCGGCTTTCGCCACAAGGAACGCGGCCGTCAGGTTGACCGATGTAACATCGTTCCAGTTGCCGATCGTCATTCGGGTATTGGACCCAACTCTCCCACGATGCCGGCATTGTTGAACGCTCCGTCCAGCCCCCGAACTCTTTTCGGCGAGAGCGACGAGAGCATCGGCATAGCTCTCATCCTTAAGGTCGCCGGCTTAGGCACACGGCTTTGCCGTTGCCGCGGCCTGATCGCATGAAGCGCATGGCGAGCGCGAAGGAAATCGCCCAGGCAGCCCTTTTCCTCCTCTCCGACCGGTCGAGCTTCATGACGGGAGGCCCGGGTCATGGTGGATGGCGGCATGTCGGTTCGGCTTACGTAGCTGTCACACAGAGGTCGCCCAAAAGCAACATTGGCTGACCACCGTCTGTAATTATGAGAAGCGATACAAGAAACCCGGCGCGAGGCCGGGTTTCCAGATCGATGTCTATGCGGCTCGCTCAGGCGGCCATCGCCTTCCTGAGGTTCTCGTCGATCTTGTCGAGGAAGCCGGTGGTCGAGAGCCAGGGCTGGTCGGGACCGATCAGCAGGGCGAGGTCCTTGGTCATGAAGCCCGCTTCGACGGTGTCGACGCAGACGCGCTCAAGCGTCTCTGCAAACTTCGCCAGTTCCGCATTGCCATCGAGCTTGGCGCGGTGAGCGAGACCGCGGGTCCAGGCGAAGATCGAGGCGATCGAGTTGGTCGAGGTTTCCTCGCCCTTCTGGTGCTGGCGGTAGTGGCGGGTTACCGTTCCGTGGGCGGCTTCCGCCTCGACCGTCTTGCCGTCCGGCGTCATCAGCACCGAGGTCATGAGACCGAGTGAGCCGAAGCCCTGGGCAACGATGTCGGACTGGACGTCGCCATCATAGTTCTTGCAGGCCCAGACATAGCCGCCGGACCACTTGAGCGCCGAGGCGACCATGTCGTCGATCAGGCGATGCTCGTACCAGAGCTTGGCAGCCTTGAACTGCTCGGCGAACTCCTCGTCGAACACCTTCTGGAAGATGTCCTTGAAGCGGCCGTCATAGGCCTTGAGGATCGTGTTCTTGGTCGAGAGATAGACCGGCACCTTGCGCTGCAGGCCGTAGTTGAAGGAAGCGCGGGCGAACTCGGTGATCGATTCGTCGAGGTTGTACATCGCGAGGGCCACGCCGGCGCCCGGTGCGTCATAGACTTCGTGTTCGATCGTCTGGCCGTCGTCGCCGACGAATTTGACCGACAGCTTGCCCTTGCCGGGGAACTTGAAGTCGGTGGCGCGGTACTGGTCGCCGAAAGCGTGACGGCCGACGATGATCGGCTTGGTCCAACCCGGAACCAGGCGCGGCACGTTCTTGCAGATGATCGGCTCGCGGAAGATCACGCCGCCAAGGATGTTGCGGATGGTCCCGTTCGGGGATTTCCACATCTTCTTGAGGTTGAATTCTTCTACGCGTGCCTCGTCGGGCGTGATCGTCGCGCACTTGACCCCGACGCCGTGCTTCTTGATGGCATTGGCGGCATCGACGGTCACCTGGTCCTCGGTCGCATCGCGGTTCTCGACGCTGAGGTCGTAATATTCGAGATCAAGGTCGAGATAGGGATGGATCAGCTTGTCTTTGATGAACTGCCATATGATGCGGGTCATCTCGTCGCCGTCGAGTTCGACGACCGGATTGGCGACCTTGATCTTTGCCATGAACATGCCTCGTGCTTTGCGGGACACCGGCTCGATGTCCCTCCGGTGGAAAAATCCAGAGCCCTATAGCACCGTGGGTCCGGAAGGCAAAGCATGCTTGGCCGAAACTTTCGATGTACATGGATCGGTGGTCGAAAGGCCGGTCCGGGAACGAAAGCAGCTTTAATTTTCGCGCCATTTGTGCGAGGGAGGCGCCGAACGAAGACGAAGGCAACGAGGGCATGGCAGGGACCAACAGCGAGCGCGAACTCTTGACGGAAGGCCCGGCGATCATTCTCGCCTATCCGCAACTCGGCGAGAATATCGGCATGGTGGCGCGCGCCATGGCGAATTTCGGGCTGTCGGAACTGAGACTCGTCAATCCGCGGGACGGTTGGCCGAACGAGAAGGCGCGGTCCGCCGCAAGCCGAGCCGATCACGTGATCGACAATGCCAAGCTCTACGAATCGCTCGAAGAGGCGATCGCGGACCTTAATTTCGTCTATGCGACCACCGCACGCGATCGCGACGGATTCAAGCCGGTGCGCTCGCCGATCGTCGCGGCTCGTGAGTTGCGCACACGCTTCAGGGGCGGTGAGGCGATTGGGATCATCTTCGGCCGCGAGCGTACAGGCTTGACCAATGAGGAGGTCTCGCTTGCCGACGAGATCGTCACTTTTCCCGTCAATCCTGCTTTCGCGTCGCTAAACCTGGCGCAGGCCGTGCTGCTCATGTCCTATGAATGGCTGAAGACCGGCATGGCCTCCGAGGACGAGACATCATTCCAGGCGATTGCGCAGCGTCCTGCCACGAAGGAACAGCTTCAGGGTCTCGTCGACCATGTGGAGGAGGCGCTGGAGGCGCGCAACTACTTCCGCCCCGCCAACAAAAAACCGAAGTTGATGGAAAACCTGCGCGCCGTCCTGACAAGGCCATCCTTTACCGAATCCGAAATCCAGGTGCTGCGTGGCATCATCTCCTCGCTCGACCGGTTCACGCGGGAAAACCCGCGCGGTTCGGGAGCGCCGGACCGCGGCAGGAAAGCGCAGAGCGGCGGTGACGACGACTGAACCGAAACCCATTCTCGTGTTCGACAGCGGCATCGGCGGGCTGACGGTGCTGCGCGAGGCGCGGGTCCTGATGCCGGAGCGGCATTTCATCTATGTCGCCGATGATGCCGGCTTTCCCTATGGAGGTTGGGAGGAGGGCGCCCTGAAGGAGCGCGTGATCGCGCTCTTCGGCAGATTGCTGGCCGAACACGAACCGGAAATCTGCATCATCGCCTGCAACACGGCCTTCACCCTGGTCGGTGCGGACCTGCGTGCCGCCTATCCCGAGATGACCTTTGTCGGCACGGTGCCTGCAGTCAAGCCGGCAGCCGAACGCACGCGCTCCGGGGTTGTTGCGGTTCTTGCCACGCCCGGAACGGTGAGGCGTGCCTATACCCGCGACCTCATCCAGTCTTTCGCAGCGCAATGTCACGTGCGGCTCGTCGGTTCGGAAAACCTGGCGCGCATGGCTGAGGCCTATATTCGCGGCGAAAAGCTCGAGGACGAAACCGTCCTGGCGGAGATTGCGCCCTGCTTCGTGGAACTTGACGGGCGGAAGACCGACATAGTCGTGCTCGCCTGCACCCATTATCCCTTCATGGCCAATGTCTTCCGGCGGCTGGCACCCTGGCCGGTCGATTGGCTGGACCCCGCCGAGGCAATCGCTCGGCGCGCGCGCTCGTTGCTTCCGCTGCCGAACGGTTTCGAGCCGCTCAACGGCGAGGATCCGGCGATCTTCACCTCCGGCAAGCCGGATTTTGCGACGCGCAGGCTGATGCAGGGGTTTGGATTGAAACTGACCCCAGGTGTTGTCTCTGAGGATGCTAATCGAGCGCTTGGGCTGAACGCCAGTGCGTGATTCAAGTTTCTCACGGGGCAGACGCGCCGTGGCAGGCACCTGTGCTTGTCACCGGAATCCAGCCGCCCCGCGTCGGCGGCGCGGAGAGACGCCTTGGACCACAGAAGCCTCGGTGATTGCCTCGCGGCGTAGCCCGTGTTCTGTCGCGAACTAATCCCTGTGGGTTTCCGCAATCGGTAGCACGTCGGGACACATTCCATGCTAGGTGTCGCCCGTTTTGGTGGTCCACTGCCACGAATCAGTCAGTGACGAAGAGGTGGGAATGAAAGTCGGCATCGATATGGGAACGACGTCCGAAGGGACCTCGGCCTCGCTCGATATCGAAGAGCTTCTGGCGACGCGTCTGCTGGTGCAGGGTAACTCCGGCTCCGGCAAGTCGCATCTTTTGCGTCGCCTGCTCGAACAGTCCGCGCCCTGGGTGCAGCAATGCATCATCGATCCCGAGGGCGATTTCGTTACGCTTGCGGACAGGTTCGGGCATGTGGTCGTCGAAGGCGAGCGGACGGACGCCGAGCTGATCGGCATTGCAACCCGCATCCGCCAGCACCGGGTCTCCTGCGTGCTTTCGCTCGAGGGGCTGGATATCGAGCAACAGATGCGCAGCGCCGGCGTGTTCCTGAATGCGATGTTCGATGCGGATCGGGACTATTGGTATCCGGTCCTGGTCGTCGTCGACGAAGCGCAGATGTTCGCGCCTTCCGTGGGCGGGGACGTGTCGGAAGAGGCGCGCAAGATCTCTCTTGGTGCCATGACGAACCTGATGTGCCGCGGCCGCAAGCGCGGGCTTGCCGGGGTTATCGCCACGCAGCGACTGGCGAAGCTTGCGAAGAACGTCGCGGCGGAAGCGTCCAACTTCCTGATGGGGCGCACCTTTCTCGATATAGACATGCAACGCGCCGCGGATCTCCTCGGCATGGACCGACGCACCGCGGAGATGTTCCGTGACCTGAAGCGCGGTTCCTTCGTGGCGCTCGGACCGGCGCTTTCGCGCCGTCCGCTGAAGGTGACGATCGGTTCGGTCGAGACGTCGGCGCGTTCGACGAGCCCCAAACTGATGCCCCTGCCGGAAGCGCCGCAGGACGTGGAAGACCTGATCTTCACGCCCGACCCGGAGGAACTGGCCCGCCCTGTCATTCGCCGCCCGGCGCCGCAGCCGCGCCCGGCGAGCGACATACTGGCCGAACTGTCCCGTCCGCGCGCCGAACCGGTAGCGCCGCTGGAAATCAAGCCGGCTCAGCCGGAGATTTCGGCGGAGGAGCGGGAGGCCCTGTTCGATAGCCTCTTCGCCGAGATCTTCGCAAATCCGGAGGCCGCTTTCCGCCCTGATGCGGAGCTCTATCAGGACTTTCTCGTGCGCTGCCGAATACGCCGCGTGCCGGGGACGGCGCTTACCTTGAGCGCCTTCCGCCGCAAGATGGCTGTTGCGCGCTCCGGCGTCGATCCGGAGACGGCCGCGACTGAGGCCTGGGCATCTGCCGTTCAGCTCGCCGACCGAGTGACGGAAGACCTGCAGGCGGTCTTCCTGATGATGGCTCAGGCCGCCGTGCGCGGTCTGCCGTGCCCATCGGATGCCATGATTGCCCGCGCTTACGGCACGCACTCGGCGCGTCGCGCCCGACGGTTGCTCGGCTATTTCGAGGAGCAGGGGCTGATCGTCACGCATGCGGACTTCTCCGGAAAGCGCATCGTCGCCTTCCCCGACCTCGGCAAGGAGACTGCGCCGGGCGATGCCAATGCGCCCGATGCAGGAAATGCCGGGCGCGCTGCCGCCGAGTGAGCCTTGCTGCAAGCCCGCAGGGAATTTGTGCCGCAAGTGTCATATTCCGTTGACAAATCAGCGCCCTCTGCGTAAAGACCCGCCCAACGCCGGGCAGTGATGCCCGGTGTTTCATTTGACATGTCCCGTGGCTTTTCGCGTTCGCGTGATCGCGAGAGCCTGTCAGAGCCCAAGAGAATGGGTTCAGAGGAGGGCGTGTTTCCTTGATCCGGTTTGGCAACAATCCGGGCGTAACTGTCTGAAAGGAAATGCGATGAGCAAGCGCGAATCGTCCAAGTACAAAATTGACCGCCGCATGGGCGAAAACATTTGGGGTCGTCCGAAGTCCCCGGTCAACCGTCGCGAATACGGTCCCGGCCAGCACGGCCAGCGCCGCAAGTCCAAGCTCTCCGACTTCGGTGTGCAGCTGCGCGCCAAGCAGAAGCTGAAGGGCTACTACGGCGACATTCGTGAGAAGCAATTCCGCGCCATCTTCGACGAAGCTTCCCGCCGCAAAGGCGATACGCCGGAAAACCTGGTCGGCCTGCTCGAATCGCGCCTCGACGCGATCGTCTACCGCGCCAAGTTCGTTCCGACGGTCTTTGCTGCCCGCCAGTTCGTCAACCACGGCCACGTGAAGGTCAACGGCGTTCGCGTCAACATCGGTTCCTACCGCTGCAAGCCGGGCGACGTCATCGAGGTCAAGGAAAAGTCCAAGCAGCTCGTCTCGGTTCTCGAATCCGTGCAGCTCGCCGAGCGCGACGTCCCGGACTATATAGAAGTCGATCACAACAAGATGGTCGCGACCTACGCGCGCATTCCGGTCCTCTCCGACGTTCCGTACCCGGTCGTCATGGAGCCGCACCTGGTCGTCGAATTCTATTCGCGTTAATCCGGGCCTTGGCCGCTGGATTTTTCGAAACCGCCCGGAAACGGGCGGTTTTTCTATAAGGGATGTCGGAATCTCATATGTTTGGGGCGCGGGATGCGGGCGGAAGACGTGCTCGATCTCTCCCACGCCAGCGCATCGGGCCGAAAATCGGAACCGATTTTCGGAAATCTCGATGCGCAGATTCAAAGAGTTGCAGCGACCTTTGCGCGTCTTGAAAGACGCGCGGCGCTGTAGTGTCGAGGAGTGCCGTATGTCGGAGCAGAAAGCGCAACAGGATCTCCAGCTGATCCTTGACGACATCCATCGGGAGCTGGCGCCGCGTTTCGGTGAGGGCAAGGTCGCCGACTATATCCCCCAACTCGCGCGGGTGAATCCGCGGCATTTCGGCATGGCGATCGTGACGACGGACGGCGAATTGCACCGCGTCGGCGATGCCGAGGTGCCGTTCTCGATCCAAAGTGTCTCCAAAGTGTTCACCTTGACGCTGGCGCTCGGGAAGCACGGCGAGAACATTTGGCACCGCGTCGGGCGAGAGCCGTCGGGTTCGGCCTTCAATTCGATCGTCCAGCTCGAACATGAGGGCGGCAAACCCCGCAATCCGTTCATCAATGCCGGAGCGATCACCATCAGCGATCTCATCCTCGCCGGCCACACGCCGAAGGAACTGATCGGCGAGATCGTCCGGTTCGTGCGCTACCTCGCCGACGACGAGACGATCGTGATTGACCACGAGGTTGCGCGTTCGGAAACGGCAACCGGCTTCCGCAATTTAGCCCTCGCCAATTTCATGCGCTCCTTCGGGCGGCTCGACCATCCCGCCGAGCATGTGCTCGGCGTTTATTTCCACCATTGCGCCTTGGCGATGACCTGCAGCCAACTCGCCAAGGCGGGACTGTTCCTCGCCGCCGGCGGGAGCAATCCCCTGACCGGGCATTCCGTCGTCTCGCGCCAGCGGGCCCGGCGCATCAACGCGCTGATGCTGACCAGCGGCCATTATGACGGCTCCGGCGATTTCGCCTATCGAGTCGGCCTGCCTGCCAAAAGCGGCGTCGGCGGCGGCATCATGGCGATTGCGCCGGGCAAGGCCTCGATCGCCGTCTGGTCACCGGGTCTCAACGAGAACGGAAACTCGCTACTCGGCTCGCTTGCGCTCGAGATGCTGGCAGCGCGCACCGGATGGTCGGTGTTCGGGCCTTGATCATTTCAGGTCGCGGCCCCTCATCCGGCCTGCCGGCCACCTTCTCCTCCGCAAGCTGGGCGAAGGGAGAAGCGGCACGCTTCCCGCTTCCTCGCAGGGTTTTCAGGTAACTGGGGAGGGCGCCACGATCTCGTCCCCTCTCCCTGTCAAAACGGGGAGAGGGCTAGGGTGAGGGGCCATTGCGCCGAATCGCAGGGGCGGCAGCTCGATTTCCACTTGATCTTCCGGGGCTGACCGGGCAAGTGCTGGTTCAGCCCCCGGCCGTATTAATGCCCTGCACATTCCGAGACCGACGCCATGGAACTCGCACGAACGTCTGAGCGCGATATGATGAACATCGCCGTCGATGAGGAAAAGACCGGCTTTCACGCCGGAAATCATCCGCTGTTCTCGCGCATGCCGTCCTCCGTCTCCTTCAACAAGCTCCGTAAGCGTCTGCTCAGGCAGGTGCGTCAGGCACTCGACGATTTCGGCATGCTGAAGGGTGCGAAGCGCTGGCTTGTCGGCGTATCCGGCGGCAAGGACAGCTACAGCCTGTTAGCGCTGCTGATGGACCTGCAGTGGCGCGGGCTGCTGCCGGTCGAGATCATCGCCTGCAACCTCGATCAGGGGCAACCGAATTTTCCGAAGCACATCCTGCCGGACTATCTGTCGTCAATCGGCGTCAAGCACCGGATCGAGTATCGTGACACCTATTCGATCGTGAAGGAAAAGGTGCCGACGGGGGCGACCTATTGCTCGCTCTGTTCACGGCTTCGCCGCGGCAATCTCTACCGCATCGCTCGGGAGGAAGACTGCGATGCACTGGTGCTCGGGCATCATCGCGAGGACATCCTCGAGACGTTCTTCATGAACCTCTTCCACGGCGGACGGCTCGCATCCATGCCGGCGAAGCTTCTCAACGACGAGGGCGACCTGATGGTGCTGCGGCCGCTCGCCTATGCGGCCGAGGACGATCTCGCGCGGTTTGCCGCGGCGATGGCGTTTCCAATTATTCCCTGCGATCTCTGCGGCTCCCAGGACGGGCTCGAGCGCAATGCGATGAAGGCCATGCTTGCCGACATCGAGCGGCGCATGCCCGGCCGCAAGGACACGATGCTGCGCGCGCTCGGGCACGCCAACCCCTCGCATCTCCTCGATCCGAAGCTGTTCGACTTCCAATCCCTTTCCCCGGAGCCCCGAGAATGAGCCGATCCGTCGACATCGCCGCCCTTGCCAACCTTCTGCAGGAGGCGGCGGTCAAGGAAATCCTGCCGCGGTTCCGCAATCTTGAACCCGGCGATGTGCGGATGAAGACCGAGGCGATCGACCTCGTCACCGAAGCGGACGAAGCGGCGGAAAGGCTGATCAAGTCGCGGATCGATGCGATCGCGCCGGGCGCCGTCTTCATCGGCGAGGAATCCGTCGCCGCCGATCCGGTGCTCATCGAAAAGCTGGCGGATGCTGATCTCGCCATCGTCGTCGATCCGATCGATGGTACGTTCAATTTCGCGGCGGGCATGCCTCTCTTCGGCGTAATGGCAAGCGTGGTCGCCAAGGGCGAGACCGTCGCCGGCATAATCTACGATCCGCTCGGCAATGATTGGGTCATTGCGGAGAAAGGTTCCGGCGCCTGGATGTGCCGGCCGAACGGCTCACAGGAAAGACTGTCGGTGAGCGGCGCTGTCCCGCTTGCAAACATGGTCGGCGGCGCTTCTACCGGCTTCTATGGCGAAGACGATCGCCGCATCGTCATGGGCAACCTCGCGAAGGTTCGGATCGCGACCAGCTACCGCTGCGCGGCGCACGAATATCGCATCTTTGCCGCCGGCCATCTGCATTTCCTGATGTATCAGAAGCTGATGCCCTGGGACCATCTTGCCGGCACGCTGATCGCGGAGGAGGCGGGTGCCTTTGCCGCGCGCTTCGACGGGTCACGCTACCTGCCGGCGCATTTGAGCGGCGGACTGCTTCTCGCTACGGACCGGGAGAGCTGGGACGCGCTGCGGCGCGAGGTCTTCACGGTCTGAGCCCGGTCGGAGGCAAGTGCCGTATCTTCGTCACGACCTCTGCATGTCTCCTTAAGTCGACCTCGATTTAAGGACAAAGACATGCAGCAATTCAAAGTGCTGTAGCGACCTTTGCGCGTCTGATAAGTCGCGCGGCGCTGGAATGGCGGTGTGCTCGCCTTCATTGAGGAGGCGCGACAAGCCGATGATCTTTTCACGCAACCCGCGGTGCAAGGGGCTCGAAGCGGAGCGACGGTGCCAGACGGCAATGATCAGGGGCGGATCGATCGGCATGGGTGGGCGGTAGATCTCCAGACCCATCTGAACTGAGGTGGCGAGATGCGGGCGGAACCGCCCGCACTGTCGCTTCCAAAGTCACGGCGCCGCGCGTCTCTCAGGCGCGCAAAGGTGAGCTCGTTGAATTTGCGCATAGAGCTTTCCGAAAGTCGGTTTCTCGGGCCGATGCGCTAGACGTGGACGCCGTGGTCGTGCACCACATCCTGATCCCCCGGGTGAGTGAAAAGCCTACCCTTTTCTGCCCAAAGCGTTGCGAGGATGGTGAACAGACCGAAGAGGGCGAAGCCGCCGAACAGCGGCTGCAGGGTGCCGTTGAAGAGCTGGCCGACGCCGCCGCCGAGCAGTGCCCCGCCTGTTGTCGAGACGAAGCCGGTGATCGCCGTTGCCGTTCCCGCAAGATGTCCCATCGGCTCCAGGCTGATGGCGGTGAAGTTGGTGGCGATAACCGCGAAGAACATCAGCAGGACCGAGAACAGCACGTAGCTTACGACAAAGGCGGGCGTGCCCCCAAGCGACATTACATAGCCGGCAGTTGCCACCCCCGTGAACAGGATCATCGCGGCATGCGAGATGCGACGCATTCCGAAGCTGCGGACGAAAAAACCATTGGCGAGATTGGCGGTCGCGATGCCTCCCGCCGTTCCGGCAAAGGCGATCGGCAGCCATTCGTCGAGCCCGTAGACCTCGCCGAAGACCTGCTGGACGGTCACGATATAGGCACAGATGACGGCGGTGGAGAGTGTCATGCCGATCATGTAGCCACAGGTGATGCGGTTCGTCAGGACGGTCCGGAAGCCGGCAAGGACGGCGCCCACAGAGAGCGGCAGGCGCTCCTCCCGCGGCAACGACTCCCTCATGCGCGTCAGCGCCCAGAGGAAGAGCACGGAGCCGATGCAGCCGATCAGGGTGAAGATCCAGTGCCAGCTGGCATAGAAGACGACGAGCTGTCCGAACGAGGGCGCGACGATCGGCACGATCATGAAGACGATCATGACATAGGACATGACGCGCGCCATCTCGCGGCCGCCGAAGCAGTCGCGAACGATCGCCAGCGTCGTGATGCGGATGGCGGCGGCGCCGATCCCTTGGATGAAGCGGAGCGCGAGTAACTGTTCGAAGCTCGTCGCCTGCGATGCGGCAAACATCGAAAGGGTGAAGACGGTAAGGCCTCCCATGAGCACGACGCGCCGGCCGAATGCATCGGACAGGCTGCCGAAGAAGATTTGTGAGAAGCCGAAGCCGAAGAAGAACACGCCGATGACGAGCTGCGCGTCGTTGGCGTTGGCGACATGGAGGGACTGGCCGATGCTCGACAGGGCCGGCAGCATGCTGTCGATCGCGATCGCAACGCTCGCGGTCATGAGGGCGATGGTAATGATGAATTCGACGAGACCCATGCGAATGCGGGCCGCGCCGGAAATCCTGTCGAGCGAATCTGGTTGTCCGGTAATGGTAGACATTGTCGAGTGTCCGTATTTGATCAAATGAAATGGACCGTTTGGAAGGCGCCGCCCTGGGCGGAAGCACAGGACCCGTTGCTAGCCGGAGGGATTGTGCGGCCTGAAGAGTTTGCCGCCCTCGGCGATGAGTACGAAAGCAAGGGCAAGAATGGCGACGCTGAATGAGCCGACAGCCGGGGGGGTGACCGTGCCGTCGAAGGCTTGGCCGATGAGTGCGCCGATAAGCGCTCCGCCGATCGTCTGGGTGAAGCCGAGAACGGAGGAGGCGGTGCCGGCGACATGACCGAGCGGCTCCATGGCCATGGCATTGAAATTCGCCGCCATCAGCCCGAATTGAAACATGGCCGCGGCTTGAAGCACGATGAAGAGCGGCAGCGGTAGCGGCCCCATCAGCGACAGTGACAGCCAAACGAAGCTCGTAAGTCCGAAGCCGAGAAGAGCCGCATGCGAAAGTGCGCGCATGCCGAACCGCTGGACGAGACGCGAATTGGCGAATGAGGCAAGCGCCATCGCCCCGGCGAAGGCTGCGAAAACCGCCGGAAACCAGATGCCAAGACCATAGATGCCGACGAGAATCTGCTGCGCCGAGTTGACGAATCCAAAGAGCCCGCCGAGGAGCACCGATGTCGCCAGCGTATAGGACAGCGCCAGGCGGTTGGTGAGCACGATGCGGAAGCCGTCGAGTATCACGGCAGCGGTGAAGGCACGTCGATAGGCGGGATCCAGCGTTTCCCGGAGGCGAAGGGCGACCGGCGCCGAAACGGCAAGGCCGAAGAGCGCAATGACCACGAAGATCATGTGCCATTCGGCGAAGATCATGATCAATTGCCCCATGCTCGGCGCCACGACAGGGACGATCATGAACACCATCATCACCAGGGACATGATTTCCGCCATCTGACGGCCGCCATAAACGTCGCGAACTATGGAAACCGTCACGACCCGGGTCGCGGCCGCGCCGACGCCCTGTACGAACCGAAGGAGCAGGAGCGCCGTGAAGGTCGGCACGAAGGCAATCGCCAGCGCGCAACTGGCGTAAAGCGCAAGCCCACCTAGAAGCGGTGCCTTTCGTCCCAGCCGATCGGAAAGAGGCCCGAAGAACAATTGCGCGAAGCCCATACCGAACAGATAGGCGGAGATGATGTATTGGCGGTCGTTTTCGTCGGCAACGCCGAGGCTGGCGCCGATCTCCTGCAGGCCCGGAAGCATGATGTCGATCGAAAGTGCGTTGATGGACATCAGCATGGCCATCAGCGCGATGAACTGAACCTTCGACAACCCGGAAAGGGCGGCGGACTGATCTAACGGCTTTGTCATGTCTTGATACCTGCAGACACACGCGCTTGCGGCTTAAGGTAGAACTCACAAAACGCGCGGCAACTTCTTGTAAGGGGTGCTAATTCAGTGCTTGGCGACCCGCTCCGGGCCTGTGTGTTCGGTCAAGAATGGCGCCGAGGACGTTACCGACGGGTCCTCCGCGGAGTCATGCAGCAACTCAAAGTGTCCCAGCGCCCTTTGCGCGTCTCAAAAGACGCGCGGCGCTGTAGGGAAATCGCAATCTGCGAGGCGGCAAGAGCGCGTCCTCACGTTTCGGCCGGCGTTGTTACAGGTGGCGCCTGCTCATGAGATCTCTGTAAGCAATCCGAAATATGCTGCTTACTCATGGAGCGCATCGAAATTTAGACGATCGGCATAAAGTCCTTGAATCAAAAAAGGCGGTCACCCGCCTTTTCGACCTTGGCGAAAATGCCGGCCGTCAGATGTCAGGCGGCGCCTTTGACGGAGATACCATTGTTCTGAAGGAGCGTCTGAAGCTCGCCGGCTTGGAACATTTCCCGGACGATGTCGCAGCCACCGATGAATTCGCCCTTCACATAGAGCTGCGGAATGGTCGGCCAGCTCGAATAATCCTTGATACCCTGGCGCAAATCCCCATCGGCAAGCACGTTGATGCCCTTGTAGTCGACGCCCACATAGTCGAGGATCTGGACGACCTGCCCGGAGAAACCGCACTGCGGAAACTGCGGCGTGCCCTTCATGAAGAGGACGACGTCGTTGGTCTTGACCTCGTTGTCAATGAAATCGTGAATTCCGCTCATCTTGTCTTCCTTCTTGCACCGGTTTCAAGGACCGGGTCTCGAGCCTAGATAGCATGCATGGGGTGACTTTTCACCCACCCCGCCGCAATAAATATTGATGGTCCTCAAGATGCGGCTCTCGTAGCATCAAGGGCTTATTGTCCGTCCGGCGGCATAAAGCTTGTATTTGAATCGGCGCATAGCGATTTCCGAAGATCGGTTCCGATTTCGGACCGATGCGCTAGGCCGAGCGCCGGCGAAGCTTGCTTCGGGCCTTGACGGTGCGGCGACGGCTCACCTGCTTCTTCGCCGGTTTGCGGCTTGCCGCCTCGAGGATGTCGGCGAGGAGGCCGCCGCCCGACGTGGTCTGCCGGGACCGGCGCTTCGCCCGTCGAGCCGCCGTTCTCGTGGCGCCGGTCTTCTTGAGGATTTCCCTTAATGCACTGTCGATAACGCCGCTGACGAGGTCCCTGATCAGGTCTGCCATCCGGCTCAGTCCGGGGCGCTGGTCTGCAGGGCGAGGGCATGCAGCATGCCACCCATATGTCCCTTCAGGGCGTTGTAGACCATCTGATGCTGTTGCACGCGGGTCTTTCCACGAAACGCTTCGGCCACGACTTCGGCGGCATAGTGGTCGCCGTCACCGGCCAAATCGCGGATCGTGACCTTTGCGCCGGGGATGCCGGCCTTGATCATGTCTTCGATGTCGCCTGGTGCCATGGGCATGATACGCCAACTCCTTGTTATCGCGTAGGCGAAAGCTCTGCTATCCGCCATTCATGAGTTCAAGGGAACCACGATTCAGGGGCGGAAAGCAAATGCTGATTTGAGGCTTTTCGAGTGGGCTTTCGATCAATTGTCCGGCGCGAGATCACCACCCATGTAGGTGGGGAACCAGGCCTCGTGGGCGGACCTCAGTTCAGCCACCGGTACTGCCTTCGCCTCGCCGAGCTTGACCGCAACACCGCCGGTCTTGCCGATGACCGGCAGGGCGATCCCCGCGGCCTTCGCCCGTGCAGCGACCGAATCGACATTGGTGTCGGCGACGGTCACGACATAGCGGCCCTGGTCTTCTCCGTAGAAGACCGGGATCGGATCGCGTCCCTCCGGTGCTGCGATCGTCACCCCGATGCCGGAGGCCATCGCCATTTCGGCGACGGCAAGTGCGAGACCCCCGGACGAGCAGTCATGCACGGCGGTCGCCAGACCGTCTTCGATCAGGCCGCGGACAAAATCGCCGACCTTGCGCTCATGCGCCAGATCCACGTGCGGCGCCGGCCCGTCGGAGCGGCCATGGATGTCGCGCATATAGACCGACTGCGCAATATGCGTGCCCCAGCCTTCGGGAGCGCCGGCGAGCAGGACGGTTTCGCCGGCCGCGGCAAAGCGGATGCGAGCCATCCTCGACCAGTCCTTGATCAGACCGACGCCGCCGATGGTCGGGGTCGGCAGGATCGCCTGGCCATTGGTCTCGTTGTAGAGCGAGACGTTGCCGGAGACGATCGGGAAGTCGAGGGCACGGCAGGCCTCGCCGATGCCTTTGATCGCGTGGACGAACTGGCTCATGATCTCCGGACGCTCCGGATTGCCGAAGTTCAGATTGTCTGTCGCGGCAAGGGGCAGGGCACCGGTCGCCGTCAGATTTCGCCAGCACTCGGCAACGGCCTGCTTACCGCCCTCGAACGGGTCGGCCTCGACGTAACGCGGGGTCACGTCGGAGGAGAAGGCGAGCGCCTTGGTCTCATGACCGTCGACCCGGACGACGCCTGCGTCGCCGCCTGGCAGCTGCAGCGAATTGCCCTGGATCAGCGTGTCGTACTGCTCGTAAACCCAGCGGCGCGAAGAATTGTTGGCGGATTCGACGAGCTTCAGGAGCGCATCGGCGATATCGGCCTGCGGGATGTCGTTCGTTTCGAGCGGCGAGGTGCTCTTCGCCGGCGTCCAGGGGCGGTCATATTCCGGCGCCTCGTCGCCCAGTTCCTTGATCGGCAGGTTTGCGACCTCTTCGCCCTGGTGCAGGATGCGGAAGCGCAGATCGTCCGTGGTCTTGCCGACGATTGCAAAATCCAGGCCCCATTTGACGAAGATCGCCTTGGCCTCTTCTTCCTTTTCCGGGCGCAGCACCATCAGCATGCGCTCCTGGCTTTCCGAAAGCATCATTTCATAGGCCGTCATCCGCTCTTCGCGGACCGGGACCTTGTCGAGATCGAGTTCGATGCCGAGGTCGCCCTTGGCGCCCATCTCGACGGCGGAGCAGGTCAGCCCGGCCGCGCCCATGTCCTGGATGGCGATGACAGCGCCGGTCCGCATGAGTTCCAGGCAGGCTTCCAGCAGGCACTTTTCCGTGAAGGGGTCGCCGACCTGCACGGTCGGGCGCTTTTCGTCGATCGACTCGTCGAATTCAGCCGAGGCCATGGTGGCGCCGCCGACGCCGTCGCGACCGGTCTTGGCGCCCAGATAGACGACGGGGAGGCCGACGCCTTCCGCCTTCGAATAGAAGATCGCATCGCTCTTGGCGAGACCGGCGGCGAAGGCATTGACGAGAATGTTGCCGTTATAGCGGGCGTCGAACTCGACCTCGCCGCCAACCGTCGGCACACCGAAGGAATTGCCGTAGCCGCCGATTCCGGCGACGACGCCGGAAACGAGATGGCGCGTCTTCGGATGATCGGGCGCGCCGAAGCGCAGCGCATTCATCGCTGCGATCGGCCGCGCGCCCATGGTGAAGACGTCACGAAGGATGCCGCCGACGCCGGTCGCCGCACCCTGATAGGGCTCGATATAGGAGGGGTGGTTGTGGCTCTCCATCTTGAAGACCACGCAGTCGCCGTCGTCAATGTCGACCACGCCGGCATTCTCGCCGGGCCCCTGGATGACGCGCGGCCCCTTGGTCGGGAGCGTGCGCAGCCACTTCTTCGAGGATTTGTACGAGCAGTGCTCATTCCACATCGCCGAGAAAATGCCGAGTTCGGTGAAGGTCGGTTCGCGCCCGATCAGGCTCAGGATGCGTTCGTATTCATCGGGTTTCAGCCCGTGAGAGGCGATGAGGTCCGGGGTGATGGGGCGGGTGTTGGAAATCGTCATCGTCGACCGTCAATCCTTCGGGCGGCGCGCAAACCCTTCCGGGAAGAATACGGCGCGTGCGAACCGCAGCAGATACTGAATTCAGAATGCTGCAACGGCCTTTGCGCGTCTGATGGGACGCCCGGCGCTGCAGGGAACGTTTCGCGGCTTCTTTAGCCTAAGCGGGACCGCGGCGCGACAGAAAAATGCCGCCGATCAACAGCGGACAGGTTGCAAGAGTCCTTGAACGGGTCCGCGTTCCGCAAGCGGCTAGAACCTGTAGCCGAGCATCAGTCCGGCCCGGGTGAGGCCGCCGTTCGGGCCATCGCAAATATTGGCATGCGAGTTGTGCTCGATCGTGGCCGACAGGCTCCAGTTGGCGTCGAAACGATAGCCGGCGGCGGCATATTCGCGAAAGAGCACCCGGCAGCCGAGCTTCGGCCCGTCGGATCCGTCGTCGAGGTTGCCGTCGTGAACCGTTGCGCCGGCGCCCAGTTCGACAAAAAGCCGTTCGCCAATATCTGCGTCCCAGCTGAAGCCGCCATACATCTGGTTTATGCCGCTGGACGAGGTCGCGGCCGAGGCTCCCGCATGGATGCGCGGCCGCAGGATTTTTTCGGCGCGTGCTCGCGCTGTCGGCGCCAAGCGGGTCGAAGAAAACCGTGAAGGAGGGGAATAGTCCACGCTCATGGTGTTTTCCGCCCTCTACTGGGGCCGTGAGGCCGAACCGCATTTCGTCGAAGATCGCGTCATCCGCCTGAGCAGATGAAGCCGCGAGGCTACCCAACAGCACCAGGGCGCTCATAGCGGGCCGGAAGAATGGAGCGGCGAACGAAGCCGACTGGGCCATGACCGAGTATCCTTTGCAGGCGAATCAACCGGAGCAACGGCGACAACTATAGATCGCCGTTGCTTACGCAAAAGCCGTCGCGACGAGAATGTTCAGTCGAAACTGTCGTAGCCGGCGCGACCGCTGTCGAGCAGGCGGCGGAGAATATGGAAGCCTCGCTCCACTTCGGAGCGTTCGGCAGCAGAGGAGAAGCCGACGCGGATGCGGTGGAAGACGCGATCGGCGCGTCCGGCCTTGAACTCGTCCTCATCGTCGATGAGCACGCCCTCCTGCAGGGCCGCCTGCTTGAATGTCCCGGAGAGCCAAGGGTCAGGCAGTTTCAACCAGAGAAACGGCACCTTCGGGTGGGACCTGAACTCGAAGCCGGAGAAGATTTCGCGCGCCATGGCTTCGCGCACACCGATTTCTTCGACGCTGCGGTCGCGCAAGGCAGCTGCGGCACCGGAAAGGACCAACCGAGCGCAAAGTTCTGCGAGAAGGAAAGGGAGGCCGCCACTGATCATCTTGTGGGAGATGCGGATGCGCTGGCTGAAATGCGGCGGGCAGGCCACCCAGCCGCCGCGCACGCCGGCGGCTACCGATTTCGACAGACCGCCGACGAGGAAGGTTCTCTCGGGCGCGAGTTCCGCAAGCGACGGCAGCGGATCTCCGGTCATCGAACCATAGAGATCGTCTTCTATCAGCCAGACACCGTATCGCCGGGCAATGTCGGCGATCGCCTGGCGACGGTCGAGCGGCATGATGGCGACCGTCGGGTTCTGGGCGCTCGGCATCAGGAAGGCGAGCTTCGGGTGCTGCTGGGCGCAAACGCGCTCGAAATCCTCCGGCAGCAGCCCCAACTCGTCGCTTTCCATCAGGGCAATGCGTCGACCGATCAGCCCGGCGCTGCGGCTCACTTGCGAATAGGTCAAGGTTTCGAAGGCAATGCGGTCACCGGGCGAGGTCACTGCGGAGATCACGGCGATAACGGCGGCATGGGCCCCGAGTGTCGGTACGATGCGCTCTGCCTCCGGCCGGAAACTGCCGCGTGCCAGCCATTGTGCGCCCGCCTCGAACCAGTGATCGGGGAAATTGCGGGCATAGCTGGCAATGTCCGCGTGATGCTCGCGGCTGATGTCGCTCAGCAGCCTCGCGAGAATGTCCCCCTGGCCGATATCCGGTGCCGCGGTGCTGTCGAAACGCAATTTGCCTGCAGGCGCTACGATCGGACGGGTGCCGGCGAGCGACGTGGTCAGCGGATCGGACTGTTCCGGAGGCCTGCTCTCCGGATGATCGAGCACATAGGTGCCGCGGCCCACCTCGCCACTGACGAGGCCGCGCTCGCGGACAATATTGTAGGCGCGGCCGATCGTGCCGATTGTCACCCCGATATCGAAAGCGAGGTTGCGTTGCGGTGGCAACTTCGTGCCCGCGGGCAGTATTCCGTTGCCGATCGCCTCCTCGATCTGGTCTGCGATGCGCGCGTAGATAGGGCCGCGGCCCTGCTGTATATCAGGGAGCCAAGTTGTCATAGTGACAATTATCTATATTGCCTCAAATTTCCTGTCAATTATCACAGACGATAGGTGACAATTGATGCAGAGGTGAGGGCAATGGGTACAATTGATGCAATCCAGCTGTCGCACAAGCGAAATGCAGGAATTGCGGATACTGCTTCGAATAGCAAACCCGGGCCTGTTGGTGCTTTGCTGCGGCTTTGGCGCGCCTACAGCGCCCTCGCCAGCAAGAGACGCAGCCGGCTTGCGCTCGGCGAACTCAGCGCCGAGCAACTCAAGGACATCGGGCTCACGGAAGCGGAGGCGCGGCGCGAGGCGGCCGTGCCGTTCTGGCGGTAGGGGCGGCATAGGTTGCGGGTCGATGCGCTAAAAAAGCCCCTCACCCTAACCCTCTCCCCGCAATCGGGGCGAGGGGCCGCCCATGTGCTCAGCCGCACCGTATGCTCCTGACGCGACGCTCGCTCCGGACACGGGAAATGGGTCGGAGTGCGCTCCGCGAGTCCCTTCGCCCCGCTTGCGGGGAGAAAGCCGGTAGCGGATGAGTGGCAATCGCGATACGCCGAGGTTCAGCTGCAGCCCCTGTCGCCCGCCGCCCAACGGCGAACGTCAGCCGACATGCGGGCGCCCACGGGCTCGCTGAAAAGCGGGCCGAAAGCTTCGAGGCGGGCAGGCTGTCCTTCCGCCTGGATGACGGCGAGGGGGCGCGCTTCGGGAGATTTGGCCGGCACGATCAGAATGCGCGGGCGGCCGGAGAAGGAGTTGAGCTCCGGCGCCAGGCGGTAGGCCTGGAATGCCGGATCGCCCGATTTGAACCAGCAACCGCTGGCGCCGAGTGCTATACGCTCCATCGTCGGCAAGGCGGCAGAACTTGCCGCCGAGGCGGCCGGTCGATTGGATTGGCAACCGGCGACGAGGATGAGGCTTGCCGTCGCCGAGGCAAGCGCAAGGAAACGTCCGTAAAGCATGGGATGGCTTGGCGCCTCGCACTGGTGAGATTGGATGCCGAATTCGTTTCCGAAGGGCCGGAGGCGCGTGCAGGAAACGAAACAGGAATTGGAACTGCTGGAGCAATCTTGGCGCGCCTTATAAGACGCGCGGCGCTGTAGTTCGCTCAGGCCGCGATCACGTCCAGCGCGGAAGCGAAGAGTCCGCGTCCGTCCGCACCGCCATGGGCCGCCTCGATCAGGTTCTCCGGATGCGGCATCATGCCGAGAACATTGCCCTTCGCGTTGATGACGCCGGCAATATCATTGATGGAGCCGTTCGGGTTGGTGCCGTCGGCATAGCGGAACACGACCTGGCCGTTGCCTTCGATCGCCTTCAGCGTTTCCGCATCGGCAAAGTAATTGCCGTCATGGTGGGCAACGGGGCAGCGGATCACCTGGCCCTTGGCATAGGCGCGCGTGAATGACGTGTCGCCATTGGCGACTTCGAGCTTCACCTCGCGGCAGACGAATTTCAGCGAGGCATTGCGCATCAGCGCGCCCGGCAGAAGACCGGATTCGACCAGGATCTGAAAGCCGTTGCACACGCCGAGAACGCGGACGCCCTGTTCCGCCTTGGCCTTGATCGCCTGCATTACCGGCATGCGCGCGGCGATCGCGCCGCAGCGCAGGTAATCTCCATAGGAGAAGCCGCCGGGGATGACGACCAGGTCGACATCTGGGATTTCCGTTTCGGTCTGCCAGACGGTGACCGGTACCTTGCCGGAAATCTGCGTTAGCGCCGCAATCATGTCGCGATCGCGGTTGAGGCCAGGAAGCTGAACGACGGCGGATTTCATGGACGTGGATACCTCGCCTTGGTCTCGCGGCCTCTATGGCGCGAGGCAGTTTCTATGCGTTGGAAGCGCCAGCATACCCCAAGGGAAAAGACGAATGGGAACCTGCCGGCGGCTACAGCGCCGCGCGTCATTTCAGACGCGCAAAGGTCGCTGTAGCTCTTTCATTCTGCGTATCGAGCTTTCCGAAATCCGGTACGATTTTCGGGCCGATGCGCAAGCCGCCCCGCCGTCAGGCGAGGGAGATGCTGTAGTTTTCGATAACGGTGTTTGCGAGCAGCTTCTCGCACATGGCCTTGAGATCCGCTTCGGCCTTGGTCCTGTCGGCGGTTTCGAGCTCGAGGTCGAAGACCTTGCCCTGGCGTACATGGCCGATGCTGTCGAAGCCGAGGGCGCCGAGTGCGCCTTCGATCGCCTTGCCCTGAGGGTCGAGTACGCCGTTCTTCAGCGTCACGGTTACGCGTGCCTTGATCACTTTTGCTAATCCCCGAACTTACTTGACGAGCACCGGACCGGAGCCGCGCGGCGGCTCGTTTTCGTTGATGATTCCGAGACGGCGAGCCACTTCCTGATAGGCCTCGACCAAACCGCCCATATCGCGGCGGAACCGGTCCTTGTCCATCTTTTCCTTCGTCTCGACATCCCAGAGGCGGCAGCTGTCCGGTGAGATCTCGTCGGCCAGAACGATGCGCATCATGTCGCCTTCATAAAGACGGCCGCACTCGATCTTGAAGTCCACCAGCTGGATGCCGACCCCGAGGAAGAGGCCGGAGAGAAAATCGTTGATGCGGATGGCGAGCGCCATGATGTCGTCGAGTTCCTGCGGGCTTGCCCAGCCGAAGGCCGTGATGTGCTCTTCCGAGACCATCGGGTCGTCAAGCGCGTCGGCCTTGTAATAGAACTCTATGATGGACCGCGGCAGGACCGTGCCTTCCTCGATGCCCAGGCGCTTGGCGAGCGAGCCGGCGGCGACGTTGCGCACGACGATCTCGAGCGGAATGATCTCCACTTCCTTGATCAGCTGCTCGCGCATGTTGAGGCGACGGATGAAATGCGTCGGAATGCCGATCTTGTTCAGATGCGTGAAGATGTATTCGGAGATGCGGTTGTTGAGCACACCCTTGCCGTCGATGACGTCGTGTTTTTTCTTGTTGAAAGCGGTGGCGTCATCCTTGAAGAACTGGATCAACGTGCCTGGTTCCGGACCCTCGTACAGGATCTTGGCCTTGCCCTCGTAGATACGGCGGCGACGATTCATGGACTTGTCTCTGTGCTTGTTGGCGCGCTTGGGTCGCGCAATTGGAATTTTCTCAGCGGGTCCATATCTGAAAAGAACGCATTTCACAATCGGCGTATCTTCACATCCCCCGATTTAGATTAGGGTATCATGAAAGTCGGCAAACACGAAAACGCGCATTGCACTTTCGGCGGCGTTTTGGTTTATGGCGATAGCAACTTCCGAGAGGAAAGGGAGATTGATTGATGACCAGCATCCACGATCGCGAGAAGGCTTTCGAGACGAAGTTTGCTCTCGATGAAGAGTTGAAATTCAAGGCCTTGGCGCGCCGCAACAAATTGCTTGGCCTCTGGGCCGCCGGTCTTTTGAACAAGGCCGATCCGGAGGGCTATGCTCGGGAAGTGGTTGCCGCGGATTTCGAAGAGGCGGGGCATGAGGACGTCGTGCGCAAGGTCAAGGCCGACTTCGACGCTGCCGGGGTGGCACAATCGGAGGACGAAATCCGCATGCGGATGATCGAATTCCTGGGCGAAGCGGTCGAACAGATTCAAAAGAGCTAATCATCCGGTCCATTCGGAAACTGCCGCCGCCCGCCGGTTTGATCGGGCGGCTTTTTTGGAGCATTTTTCAAGTGGTCAACGGCAAGATGTCAGCTGATCCACAACATCTTGGCTGACATCCAAATCGCCATGGCGACCATCATCAGGTTCTCCGTCAGCGATACGAAGCCAAGAGGGACGTTGCTCCTTCCGCCTACGCAGGCGCATTTCAGTTCACGTTTGTCGACATAGACGGCCTTGAAGACCGAGACCGCGCCGACCGTGCCGATGAGAAGCGCCACCGGGGCCGCGATAAAGATCAGCGCACCGGCAATCATCAGGATTCCGGCCAGTGCCTCGCCGATCGGATAGAGATAGCCGTATCGCACCCATCGGCGCGCCAGCAGGTCGTAGTTGAGGAACATTGTCGAGAAGCTTTCAACGTCCTGTAGCTTCTGGACGGCGAGGATGCACATGCTGATGGCGATGAACCATTCGAGTGCCGGTATCGTGAAGACCGTCTCGAACGTGTACCAACTGAAGGCGAGGGCCATCAGGAACGCGGTCGCGAAGATCGCAATGACCGGCTGATAGCTGGCCTCGTCTTCGTCCTTTACATCCTGTCCGAAATGCTCGCGCAGTTCATCGTAGCCGCCGATGCGCTTGCCATCGATGAAGGTTTGCGGCGTCGTGTCCACTGCGTGTTCCTTCATGAACGCGTCGGTCTCCTCACGGGTCTTGAGGTGCCGATCGTCGACCGAGAACCCCTGCCTTTCCAGAAGGTCCTTTGACTTCAGCCCGTAGGGGCAAAGGTGGTCGGGCATGACCATTCGGTAGAGTACGGCGCTCTTTTGGCTTTGGTCCCATGCCATGGGTTGGCCTCCTTTCAGGGCGTCCTTCCTCTCGCAGTGGCGGTCTTCCCCCGACAATCAGCTCCTGCAGGCGTAGAAGCCGCGATATCCGACGATCAGGCCCTGATCGAGTTGAAAGACGAGCTCCGCATCCGCGCGCCAGTCCGCATCCTCGCCGAGAGGCCGGATAGTGACGGCGGTGCCGGGCGAGGAAAACGTCGCGGTGCCGGTTTTTGGGTCGCCAGCTGTATCGAGGGTGACGAGGACCCCGTTCAGCTTTACTGCCGCTCCGCTACCGTCCCGAGCGGCCCAGAGGATCGGGTCGGATTCCGGACTGCGGTTGAAAGTGCAGCGGGCGTCCGCCTCGAGGACACGGTCGGCCTCCGCGTCCGGCATTGGCGCGAGGTCGAGCTGACTGATGAGAGTGTTTGAAAGAGCATCCTCCACAGTACCCGGTTCGGCGGGCGGGTCCTTGTAGATGCTGTCCCCCCTCTTGCCAGAAGAAGCCTCCGCAATGAGGTAGCGCATTTCGGCAATCTCGCGGCGCTGCGCCTCGATGATCTCGTCGGCGAGTTTCCGCACCCGCGGATCTCGGATCTGCGCGCGCTCGGAGGTCATGATGGCGATCGAGTGGTGCGGGATCATCGCCCGCATATAGCTCGGTCCGGAGACTGTGGCCTGACTGCGAACAAGCCAAAGGGAAAGCGCAAAGACGATCGCTGCTCCCGCGAATATCGCAGCGTTGAGCTGCTTGTCGGAATACATGCCCAGCATGTAGGCGAGCATCACGACCGCCATCGTCGCGCCCATCAGGACCGCCATGTAGATGCGGGTTTCCGAGAAGAAGACGTGCTCCCAGGCGTAGGTGTTGAGATACATCAGGATGAACATCAACACCGTGGAAGTGAGGATCATCAGGCCGAAGCGGACGTAGGACATGTTCGCCTTTCCGTTTTTATGCATGGACTATTCTCCTGGAGGCTCGGCAGTTGAGGAGCCGTTGTGCCCATGGTCCGCGGTGGATGAAGGCGTCTCTTCCGCATGTCCTTGAGCGGAACCAGTGAGTCTCGCGTAATCGTCGGCGGAGAGCCCGGGAAGAGCCTCTTGTTCATGTTTGTCCTCCCCCGCGTTCGGCAGAGTATGCGTTGCGCGTGTTCTCCGGAGTGTATTCCTCGAACGGACAGCCGCCGCCGATGTTCCCCGAAGCATTCGAGTTCAGGACCTGGTCCAGCGAGATGAGATCGTTGACCGATGAGTCCTGGATGGGGGAGCGTCTTCAACGCCTGAAGCTGCGCATCGTGCTTCCGACAATTGGGTCCGATCGGGCCGACCACGGCATGCGAGGCCGATCGCCGCAGAGCCAGGACTCCGTGACCGGCTTGGGGACACCATTCCTCGGCCGACCCGGCAATGCGCTGGCCGCCAAACCGCCGCTGCGGCTTTACAATTCTTTACATTCTCCCGGAAGGCTCGAAACGTTGCCTCGCTAGCTTTGCTCCATCGCAGCAAGGTGCTGCGGAGTGAAAGGAGACTAACCATGGAAAACGAGGACAAGAACCTGTCGAGCCCGCAGGCCCGCGAAGCGGTTTCAAAAGGATGGGGACGGCGCGCCGCGATCGGCGGACTTGCAGCCGTCGCCGTCGTCAGCGTGGTTGGCTATGCCGCTGCACGCAGCGACGATTTCGGCTTCGGCATGGGCCGGTTCGGCGGCCATATGATGCACGCGCATATGGGAGGTGGCTTCATGGAACACCGGATCGGCTCCGTGCTTGATGAACTCGATGCGTCGCCTGAGCAGGAAGACAAGCTTTGGGATATCATCGACAAGGCCCGCGCCGAGATCAGGCCGACCGTCCGGGACTTCCGCGAGACGCGCGAAGAGGTTATCGAACTTCTCGGCGCGCCGACCGTCGACCGCGCCGCCGCCGAGAAGCTGCGCAGCGAACGCATAGCGGCCATCGACGATGCTTCGCGCAAGATGACGACTGCGCTCCTCGATGCTGCGGAAGTGCTGACGCCGGAGCAGCGCACCAAGCTCGTCGAGCATTTGAAGGAGCGCAGGGGCCGCGGCCGATGGTAATACCGATGGCGATAAGCTTGAGTCGCGCAAGCGACTGAACGGAGCGTAAAAGATGGCGGAACGGGTCCTGATTGTTGATGACGACACGCGCCTGTCCGCCATGCTCTCCGACTATCTCTCCGGGAACGGCTATTCCGTGCACACGGCGGCGACGGCGACGGCGGGACTGACGGAGCTCGGTCGCCGGGCGCCGGACGCCGTGATCCTCGACGTCATGCTGCCGGACCTTGACGGCTTCGAGGCCTGCCGGCGCATGCGCACGGTCTCCGACGTACCGATCCTGATGCTCACGGCCAAAGGCGAAGAGACGGACCGCATCGTCGGGTTGGAACTCGGGGCCGACGACTATCTGCCCAAGCCCTTCAACCCGCGCGAACTGCTGGCCCGACTGAAGGCGATCCTGCGCCGCCGTAATGGCGGCCCGGCGGTTTCGCGGACCTTGCGCTTCGGGCGGCTGGAGATCGATCCGGGATCCCGCTCGGTCAGGATCGACGGCCGCGACTGTGCGCTGACAAGCTATCAGTTCGACCTGCTCGTGGTGCTTGCCGAACATGCCGGTCGCACATTGTCGCGCGAGCAGCTTATGGATGCGGTTAAAGGCGAGGAGCTGGAAGCCTTCGATCGCTCCATAGACGTCCATATCTCGCGCATCCGCGCGGCCATCGAGAACGATCCCAAACATCCGAGGCGCATAATCACCGTGCGCGGCGCCGGCTATGTCTTCGCCCGCTTTCAGGACGACGAAAGATAATGCATGTCGCAAAAAAGTGTGCAGCGGTTTTACAGCGCCGCGCGTCTTTTCAGACGCGCAAAGGTCGCTGTAACTCTTTGAATCTGGGCATCGAGCTTTCCGAAAATCGGGTACGATTTTCGGGCCGATGCGCTAAGCAGGCATTCGTGGGTTTCCCCACGAATGCCTGCTTAGATTCCTTTACTTTGCCGCAGGTTCTGATCGCAATACCGTGGCACACTTTTGCGGAACCTGCTTAGGACAACGGCATGCATCAAAACAGAGACCTAGAGCCATGCGCAGCCGGCTGTTCCTGAAAATCTACCTGACGCTGCTGGCAAGCCTTGCAGCGGTCGCCGTCGCCAGCGCGGCCTTTGTGTGGCTGGGGAAAGGCGAAGAAGACTCCAGCTGGCACAGCCAGCGCGCGCGGTTCATCACCGCGCTGATCCCGCCCGACATGGACCGGGGCTCGGTGGAGGCGACGCTCGAGCGGTTTTCACGGGCCTTCCACGCCGACATTGCCGTCTACGATCGGCGCGGCAGGCTCATCGCGAGCGCCGGCCGGCCGCTTCCACGCGATATCGGCGAGGGGCCGTGGCGCCATGATAGGGGCAAGCTTCACACCATGGTGACCGAGCTGCCCGACGGACGCGCGGTCGCCGCACGGATGGAGCGGCCCTTCCGCCCGGTCGGCCGAAATCCGCTCGCCTATCTGGCATTGATCGCCGGAGTTATCGGGCTCGCCGCGTATCCGGTGGTGCGTCATCTGACCCGAAGGCTGGAGCGGCTGCGCGCTGGCGTGGATGCCTGGGGCAGGGGTGATCTCGTGGCCCGCGTACCGGCGGAGGGGCGCGACGAGGTCGCAGCGGTGGCGAAAAGCTTCAACAAGGCCGCCGATCACGTCGAGCGGCTGATCAATTCACACCGGGCGCTGCTCGCCAATGCCAGCCATGAGTTGCGCTCGCCGCTTGCGCGCCTGCGCATGGCGATCGACCTTTTTGAGCAGGCGCCGGAGGAGCACCGTAAGGAAGAGATTGTCCGCAACCTCGCCGAACTTGACCGGCTGGTCGAGGAAATTCTGCTCGCGAGCAGGCTCGACCATATCGAAAAGCTCGAAGCGCAAGAGGCTGTCGACGTGCTCGCCCTGGTGTCGGAAGAAGGGGCTCGCAATGGGGTGGAGGTTTCCGGCACGCCCGCGACGGTCGCGGGCGACGCGCGCCTGCTCGGCAGGCTCGTGCGCAACCTCATGCAGAACGCGCTGCGTCACGGCGGCCCGCCTGTTAGAGCCACGGTCGCGCTGGTGGATGGCACGGTTGAAGTGAGCGTTCGCGATCACGGACCGGGCATCGTGGCCAGCGAGAGCGCTCGCGTGTTCGAGCCGTTCTATCGGCCCTCCGGGCGCAGCGAGGCCGCGGGCGGCTGGGGACTGGGGCTTGCGCTGGTGCGCCAGATTGCCGAGCGCCACGGCGGCAGGGTGCGCTATGAATCGCCTCCGGGCGGCGGCGCCTGCTTCATCGTAACGCTTCCGGTGCATCGCCCCCCCCGGAATGTAAGCTGAGTCGGCGTGATGCACCTGGCTGAAGAAGTTCTCCTTCGCTCAATCTGCGAGATATGGGATCTACCCATTGCGGAGTTTGGTTGCCGACGGCACTGTGAGACCGTGTTCGTGACATCGGAGGAGAATGATGATGATGGATGCCGCCGCGCTGCGTGCCTTACAGGCGCCGATCAAGGAACGCTACAGATCCAATCCCGAGGCGGCATATATCACGCTTCGTGCGAATGGCGCGCTCGACGACCAGAACATCGCCTGCAAGGTGGAAACCGGGCGCGCGCTCGCGGTGGCGGGCCTGCATCCGGCGACCGGTGGGACGGGTCTCGAACTCTGCTCTGGCGACATGCTTCTGGAAGCGCTGGTTGCCTGCGCCGGGGTTACCCTGAAGGCGGTCGCGACGGCGCTCGAGATTCCGCTCGAGTCCGGCACGGTTTCGGCCGAGGGCGACCTCGACTTTCGCGGCACGCTGGGCGTCGACAAGGACGCGCCCGTCGGTTTTTCGCAAATCCGGCTTTTCTTCGACCTGGAAACGGATGCGCCGCAGGAGAAGGTCGATCAGCTTCTGAAGCTCACGGAGCGCTATTGCGTCGTCTATCAGACGATCCGCAGCGGGCCGTCGGTGGAAGTCGAGCTACGCCGGAACGGCGCCTGATGTCGCCGCGCATTCGTGCGCGCAGACGACCGTCGTTACAGCGCCGCTAGTCTTTACAGACGCGCAAAGGTCGCTCCAACTCTTTGAATCTGCAATAGCGCTATGCCTGCAGACGGCTCAGAAACTGGGCGAAGACCATGGATCCTTCCGGCCACGGACCATGGCCGGATTCCGTATTGATATGGCCCGCCTCGCCGGCGTCGATCAGCAGCGACCCCCAGGCGTTCGCGATGTCGCCGGCGTGGTCATAGGAACCGAACGGATCGTTGCGGCTGGCGATCATCAGCGAGGGGAAGGGCAAAGGGTCTCGCGGGTAGGGCCCGAAGGTCATGAAGTGTTTCGGTCGGATCTTCGAATTGTCCACATCCGGGGGCGCAACGAGGAAGGCACCGGCGATTCGCCGCTTGCAGTGCGGAAGTGCATGGACCGCCGTCGGCACGCCGAGCGAGTGCGCAATGATCACCACCGGTTTCGTCGCGGCGTTGACCTCATGGATCATGCGCGCAACCCAGTCCTCCCTGACCGGCTTCGACCACTCTGCCTGAACCACGCGGCGCGCTGTCGAGAGCTTGCGCTCCCAGCGGCTCTGCCAATGGTCGGGACCGGAGTTGGTATAGCCCGGAACGATGAGGATATGCGTGTCTGAGACCTTCATGATGGCCGCGATTTGGCGATGAAAGGCGCTGAAGTCAAGGCACAGGCGACAGGGCACGCATTTTCTGTATAATCAGAGCCGGCGGTCGCGCTTGGCAGCGGCCCTTTTTATGTCGCTGTCGTGAGTCCGTGGCCGCTCTGGTTCGTTGAGGAGTGTGAGCCATGACAACCTTCCATGTCCTCTCGGGGCCGAACGCGGACGTTGTTCATCCCGAGATACGAAAGATTGGCATTGCAGATGTATTCGACGCGCTGCGTCTCGGCTTCGAGGATTTCCGCGAGAAGCCGTCGCATTATGTATTTTTATGTCTCATCTATCCTGTTGCCGGTGTTGTCCTGATGACCTGGAGCGCGGGCGCCAACATGCTGCCCTTGCTCTACCCGCTGGCCTCCGGCTTCGCCCTCATCGGGCCGGTTGCGGCGCTTGCTCTTTATGAGATCAGCCGGCGCCGTGAGCTCGGCATGGATGCGCGATGGCCGCATGTCTTCCGGTTGCACCGTCATCCCGCAATTCCCTCCATCTTGGCGGTCGCGGGGCTTTTGTTTGTCATTTTTATCGTCTGGTTGCTCGTCGCCCAGGCGCTTTACATCACGATTTTCGGCCCGACACCTCCCGCTACGATCGCCGAGTTCTGGAACAATATCGTCGGGACAGAAGAAGGCTGGAACCTGATCATCGTCGGAAATGCCGTGGGCTTCGTGTTCGCGGTGATCGTGCTCGCGATCAGCGTCGTCACCTTCCCGTTGCTGCTCGACCGGGACGTCGGAGCCCTGGCGGCGATCGAGACCTCGGTCCGGGCGACGCTTGCGAACCCCATCCCGGTCGCAACTTGGGGCCTTATCATCGCCGCAGGCCTGCTGATCGGATCGATCCCGATCTTTGTCGGCCTTGCCGTGATCATTCCGATATTCGGCCACGCCACCTGGCACCTTTATCGCAAGCTGGTCGAGCCAGCCCGAACGGCGCGGTAGGCTAAAAAGGGTGGCCGGCCTCAGGCCGGCCACCGCATCTCCACGTCACGGAAAAACTTGTAATAGGACGAGATTTGCGCAGCCGTGTTCGACGACAGGTTGAGCTTGACGCCGATCATGTCGCCGCGGCACCAGCGCACGATGCCAGTCAGGTGACCGAGTTGCTCGCTCTCGATCGTCACCTCCTGCCCGCTGCGAACGCCGATGTCGAAAAGCAGCTGAAAGCAGACTCCTTGGGAGGAAAGGTCTTTCACGATGCCGTTCGTCCACCCGGTCTTGCACGTGACCTTTCCGGTAATCTGGGTTTGATCGCGCGGGGACAGGCGCTGAACGTTATCCCTAAAGGCCATAGACACCTCGCAGCCTGAATTGACAGATCACAACTTGTTTCACGCGAAGATTGAAAGCACCGCTAAAAAAATCGCCCGCATTTGAGAAAAGCGCTCAAATGCAGGCGAATATGTTTCGTCTCGGGGCTGAGAGTACAATCAGGCCGTGCCAAAGACCCGACGGAAGATGGTATCGACGTGTTTGGTGTGATAGCCGAGGTCGAACTTCTCGCGGATGTCCTCCTCGGAGAGCGCCGCGCGCACTTCCTGGTCGGCCAGCAGTTCCTCCAGGAAGTCCTTGCCCTGTTCCCATACCTTCATCGCATTACGCTGAACGAGGCGGTAGGCATCTTCGCGCGAAACTCCGGCCTGGGTGAGGGCGAGGAGCATACGCTGTGAATGAACAAGTCCTCGGAACTTGTTGAGATTCTTCATCATGTTCTCTGGGTAGACGACGAGCTTGTCGACGACCCCGGTCAGGCGGGCCAGCGCGAAATCGAGCGTCACGGTGGCGTCCGGTCCGATCATGCGTTCCACCGAAGAGTGGGAGATGTCGCGTTCATGCCAGAGCGCGACGTTCTCCATGGCCGGGACGACGAAGGCGCGAACCATGCGGGCAAGGCCGGTCAGGTTTTCCGTCAGCACCGGGTTGCGCTTGTGGGGCATCGCCGAAGACCCCTTCTGACCCGGCGAGAAATATTCTTCCGCCTCCAGCACCTCGGTGCGCTGCAGGTGGCGGATTTCCGTTGCAAGGCGTTCGATCGACGAGGCGATGACCCCGAGCGTGGCAAAATACATGGCATGGCGATCGCGCGGGATCACTTGCGTCGAGACCGGCTCCGGCTTCAGGCCAAGCGCCTTTGCCACATGTTCCTCGACGCGCGGGTCGATGTTGGCGAAGGTCCCGACGGCGCCGGAAATGGCGCAGGTGGCGATTTCTTCGCGGGCGGCGCGCAGACGCTCCCGGCAGCGGTCGAACTCCGCATAGGCGAGGGCCAGTTTGACGCCGAACGTCGTGGGCTCCGCATGGATACCGTGCGAGCGGCCGATCGTTACCGTATCCTTGTGCTCGAAGGCGCGGCGCTTCAAAGCATCGAGCAGCCTGTCCATATCGGCAAGCAGGATATCGGTGGCCCGGACGAGCTGCACGTTGAAGCAGGTGTCCAGAACGTCCGAGGAGGTCATGCCCTGGTGCACGAAGCGGCTGTCGGGTCCCACGAACTCGGCAAGATGCGTCAGGAAGGCGATGACGTCATGCTTGGTGACCGCTTCGATCTCGTCGATGCGCGCCACATCGAAGGTCGCGGCACCGCCCTTTTCCCAGATCGTCTTTGCCGCCTCCTTGGGGATGACGCCGATTTCGGCCAGGGCATCGCAGGCGTGCGCCTCGATCTCGAACCAGATGCGGAATTTCGTTTCCGGCGACCAGATGGCCACCATTTCCGGCCGGGAGTAACGGGGGATCATGGGCTCTGTGCTTTCGTTGTCAGTGGAGGATGGCTGTGCGTCTAGCAAAGATGACGGGGAAGCTCAACGCTGTTGAGACCCATCGGAGCGCGCCAGCCAGAGGCTAGCAAGGACAAGGGCACTGGCACCGACGGGCAGGTAAAGTCTGACGCCCAGGACGAGGAACTGATAGAAGGCCGACGCCGATGTAAAGAGGAATTGAAGGAGCCATGTGCGGGTGCCGGGTGCGGCGTGCCACTGCGAATAGAAGGCCCGGTAATCGAGGGAAAAGAGGCAACCCGTCACCCCGATCGTGCCGGCGATCAGGCACAGGAGGAAGGCGGCGAGGCGGGTTTCGAAGGCGCGGCCCTGAGCAAGCCAGCGGGCGGCGAACAGCGAAGGCGGCCATGCAAGGAGTCCGCCGAGTGCGTAAAGCAGCAGAATTTCGCGCAGATGAAACGTGGCATCATGCTCGCTCACCCACAAGGCATGCCAGGCCGACAGCGCCATCGTGAAGGCCCAGAAGGGGCTGCCGACCGCGACTTCCCGGAACGTGGGAAAGGCCCTGACGATGCGGTCGCGGGCCGAACGGCGCACGACGATGGAACGGTTGGCCGGCGTCTCGTCCGTCATCGCCGGGGCCAGGTCGGGACGGCGATCCAGCGGCCGTCGGTCGTCCCCTCGAAGCCGAGCGATTTGACCAGCACCATCACCACATGCACTTGCGAGCCGTCGTCATTGATGTGGGTGACGACACCGCCGATGCGGTAGCCGGTCGGACAGCGTCGGCTCTCCGGTATGCGGGCGTCGTCCTGGAGCACGTCGGCGGCGGGCTCGCCGGCCTTTTCGGTCATGACCAGGCGGAAGCCCTTGACCTCATTCAGGAACTCCTTGCAGATTCCCTCCGCCGCAAAGCTCTTCTCCTCGAGTTGCAAGGCATAGGCCTTTCGAAACGCCGGATCGGCCGGAAAGGCGTAGTAGCCGAGCGTGTGCTCGGCGGCATCCGCTTCCGTTACGGGATTATAGGCGGCAAGCAGGCCGGGCGCGTCGGGGAGGCGATAGGCATCGACCACCGGTGCGGCACGCCTGCGTGCCTCGTGCCGGGCCATAGGCAGATTGCCGCCGTCGCTTTCGATACGCGCCCGAACGGGCGAGCCAGGCAGGAATGTGTCGGCCCGGGTGTCGAGGGCGTAGATCGTCGAATAAGGAAACCCGGAGCCGTCCTCGATGCCATATTCTTCGAAGGCGAAGACGGTTCCGTCCGACGAAAAACCGATCGGTCGAAAGCCGGCATAGTCACCGGCGACGGCCGGAGACGTGGCCATCGCCGTTACCGTCAGGAGCGGAGCCGCAATCGCCGACCGCCAACTCATCCGCGACCGGTCTCCGCCGCCGCGCGGATGGCGGCAATGGCGCCGCGATAGGCCTCGACGGAGCCGCCCTTGAAGACCGCCGAACCGGCAACCAGGACGTTGGAGCCGGCCCTCGCCACAGCGCCAGCCGTGTCCGGTGTGACGCCGCCATCGACCTCTATCTCGATCGGGCGATCTCCGACCATCGCCTTGATCCGTCGGATCTTCTCTTCCATCTCGGCGATGAACTTCTGGCCGCCGAAACCCGGATTGACCGTCATCACCAGAATCAGGTCGACGGCATCGAGCACATATTCGATCGTGCTTTCCGGCGTCGCCGGATTGAGCGAGACGCCGGCCTTCTTGCCAAGTGCCCTGACGGTCTGCAGTGACCGATGCAGATGCGGTCCGGCTTCGGCATGCACGGTCAGGATATCGCAACCAGCCTTGGCGAAGGCTTCGAGGAAGGGATCGGCCGGCGCGATCATCAGATGGCAATCGAAGGTCGCGTCCGTGTAGGGGCGCAGCGACTTGATGACGTCCGGTCCGAAAGTGATATTCGGCACGAAATGGCCGTCCATCACGTCCAGGTGAACCCAGTCGGCGCCGGCATCGACGACGTCGCGCACCTCCTGGCCAAGTTTTGAAAAGTCGGCCGCCAGGATGGATGGGGCAATGCGAATGGGGTGGATCATGAACAGCCTCCGCTCTTTTGCGCGCCATAGCATCCCGCGGCAGTGCAAACAACATGGGAAGGTGATGGCCGGCTATGCCGACGCCTGCGACCAGGCGGGCTTGACGTCATTCTCCGCAGGCGCGGCGTCGTGGACGCCGCGCGCGATCGCCCGCGCCATCGTGGCAGCGGCGGCGACGCCGAGATCGATGAAATCCTCGAGAAGCGGCTTCTTGCCGCCGGCGCCCGTCGACAGCGCGAAGACGAGGTCGCCGTCGAGCGGCGTGTGCGACGGCCAGAGCGCTCGCGAAAAGCCGTCATGGGCGGAAATCGCCAGTCGTTTGGCCTCGGCCTTGGTGAGAACCGCATCGGTGGCAATGACGGCGATGGTGGTGTTGACGGGCGCGGCCGGCGCCTCGCGGAATTTGAGCCGTGGCAGCATCGCGTCCCCAGGCCAGGGGGAGGGCATGCCGATGCCGCCGAATTCGCCGTCCAGTTCGAAGGGAGCGGCCCAGAAATGGCGCGTCCCCCCAATCGTAGCGGATCCCAAGGCGTTGACGGCAACAAGAGCGCCGACGGTAATGCCGTTCGCAAGCACGGTCGATGCCGAACCGAGGCCGCCCTTGAAGGTTGCCGTCAGTGCACCGGCGCCGGCGCCGGCACTGCCCGTCGCAAAGCTGCTGGCGGCAGCCCGAGCCGCCTCGTAGCCGAGTTCGCGATAGGGGGAGAACCGTCCCCAGTCCTTGTCCCCGCCATTCATCAGATCGAAAAGGATCGCTGCCGGGACGATCGGGATGCGCAGCGAGCCCACAGGAAAGCCGCGGCCCAGATCGCGAAGTGCCGCCTGGACGCCGGACGCGGCATCGAGGCCGAAGGCGGAGCCACCGGAGAGCACGACCGCATCGACCGTCTGTACCGTATTGTGAGGGGCGAGCAGGTCCGTTTCACGCGTGCCGGGGGCGCCGCCGAGCACAGCTATGGCCGCGGTCGCAGGCGGATCGCAGAGCACCGCTGTGACGCCCGATTTCAGGCGCTGGTCATCGGCATTGCCGACGAGCAAGCCCGCGACGTCCGTTATCGCGTTGCTCTCTCCTCTGCGCATCATCCGCCATTGCCCGGATTCGCGGCGTCCACGAAGCGGCCGTCTTGCCATTGCATCAGCTTGTAGGGGCTTTGGACGCGCTCGTGGGCGCTGTTGAAGCGGATCGGTCCCAACACCGTCGGATAGGGCCCCTTCATGAGAGCATCCGAAAGGGCGCTGTCATCCTCCTCTGCCTGGTCCTTCGCCTGTTCGAGGAGCGATACCGCGGCAAAAGCCGGCAGGACGTAGCCATCCGGCTCCAGGCCCGCGGCACGCATCGCCTTGACGACCGGGGCGGCCTCCTGCGACCGTGACGCATCGGGGATTGTAACGGCCAACACGCCGTTCTCGAGCGGCACATTGAGGTCGGCCGCGTACAGGACATCGCCGCCCATGAGCGTGATCGGAATGTTCTCGGCCTTGGCATCCCGCGCTATGATCGCCGTGTCGTTGCGATCGCCGCCGGTGAAGACATGGGTTGCGCCGCTCTTGGCCAGACGGCGGACGAGACTGACCTGCTGCTCCTGTGCCGGACGATAGGTGTCGGTGAAGACGGGGGTGATCCCGATTTCGGCAAGCGCATTGCGCACGGCCTCGACGAGCTCGCGGCTGTGAATGGTGCCGTCGTCGATGAGCGCGAGCGGCTTGTCCCTCCAATTCGCAACGATCGCGTCGATGATTGCCCTTGCCTCGGCCTTGCCGCTCGGAGCGAGGCGATAGAGCGGCCACTTCTTCTTCAGCGCATCCTCCATGAGGATGTCCGAGCGCACGCTGAGTGTGATGGCGGGCATGCCGGCTTCGGCAAGCGCCGGGAGTACCGCTTCCAGGCCCTCGGTGCAGAGAAAGCCGATCGCAGCCTCCGCGCCGCTCGCCAGCAGCGCCTTGGCCAATTCGTCGCCGCCGGCGGGTTCGCAGCTTTCGCCGATCGCGACGACTTCGCTTCCCCGCTCACCGGCTTGGAAGGCGGCGCCGTCCATGATTTGCCTTCCGAGCGTCGCAAAGGGGCCGTCGATGGGGGCGACGACCGCCAGTTTCAGCCCTGCGGAGAGTGCCGGTGACGCCAGCATCAGCCCCGCGATGAAAAGGCTCGTAACGATTGATTTCGGCATGCTTTTTTCCTGCTGTCGCATGCCATGTTTTAAGGCAGACGCCCCGCTCGTCAAAGGAAAAGATCGCCTACAGCGCCGCGCTACTCTTCAGACGCGCAAAGGTCGCCGAGACTCTTTGAATCTGCGCATCGAGCTTTCCGAAAAATCGGTTCCGATTATCGGGGCGATGCGCAAGGGCCGCGTCATTGCCGTCTGCGTCATGTCGGTGCGCTGATCGGCAAGAATCTCCGGCCGCCGGGTTTCATATTTCGTCTGACAGTCTATGTATGAGCGAGACCGATCCGGAGCGAGATGTGTTGGAGAAGACCCGGCTGGACCCGATAGCTTACCGCGACGCTATGAGTCGCATGTCCGCGCAAGTGCAGTTGATTACCGCCGCCGACGGCACCGAACGGCGGGGCGTCACGATCACCGCCTCATGCTCGGTCTCGGACGACCCGCCGATGGTGCTTGCCTGCCTCAATGCCGCCAATCCGCGCAACGACATCTTTTCGCGCAGCGGCAGCTTCGCGCTGAATGTGCTGGGGGCACAGCATCGCGCGCTGGCGCACGCATTTTCCGGCCGGGACCAGCTCGAGATGGAACGACGCTTCGCACTGGCTCGCTGGACGCAGCTTGCGACCGGCGCTCCCATTCTCACGGATGCCATCGTCGCCTTCGACTGCCGTCTCATCGAGATCAAGATCATGGCGACCCATGCGATCCTCTTCGGCGAAGTGGTTGACGTCAGGATAGGTGAGACGCAGCCGCCACTCATTTATGTGGACCGGGAATACCGCACGATCTGAGTTCTCGATGGAGATTACCTCAAGGCGCCCGAGGTGAGGCCGGAGATGATGCCCCGCTGCAGGAGAACGAAGGCGACCAGTATGGGGGTTACATAGATGGTGGCATAGGCCATGATGCCATTCCATTCGTTGGTGTTAGGCCCCATGAAGCTGTTGAGCCCGATGCTGGCCGGTTGCAACTCGGCCCTCTGGATTATGGACCTTGAATAGACGAACTCGCCGAAGGCTTGCATGAAGATCAAGAGGGCGCTGACCACGATGCCGTTCCGGGCGAGCGGCAGGGCGATACGGAAAAACGCTCCGACGCGAGAATCTCCGTCCACAAGTCCCGCCTCCTCCAACTCCTGCGGAACGCTCAGGAAGGCCGTGCGCACCAGCACGACGAAGAAGGGCATACTCTTGGCGGCGATCGCCAGGGTAACCGCGAGACGAGGGTACTCGAGCAGGCCGGTCTGTGAGAAACCGACGAAGATCGGCGTGATCATCAGCGATGCGGGTAGGACCTGCAGCATGAGAATGAGGAAGAGCGTGACATCCACCCAGCCATTTCGGTAGCGGGCCAGCACATAGGCACAACCGACGCCAAGTACAGAGATCATGGCGACGGCACCGAAAGCAATGACCAGCGAGTTCCAGATGTAGCGGCCCATGTTGCGGCTCTGCCAGACCTCGGCATAGATATGCCACTGGGGGTCGGCCGGCCAGAAAGCCGGAGGACTTGCGAATATCGCCGAGCCGGATTTAAGCGCGGTGACGTACATCCAGTAAAGCGGGAACAGGTAGATGGCAGTGAACACAAGCGCCACCGCCAGCATCAGCTTTTCCCGGAAGGGGTGCCTCATCGTCGCACCTCATGGCGCGTCGATCGGACATAAACGATCGAGGCGAGGATCACGAATACGATCATGATAACGGAGACCGTCGCGCCCTTGGCGAAGTCGTACTGGCGGAAGGACAGTTCCCAGGCCCAGTACTGGGCGACATTGGAGGAGTTGTTCGGTCCGCCGTTGGTAATGGCTGCGAAGAGATCGAACTGCTGCAGCGTGAAGATGAGCCCGAGCGCCATGAGCGCACCGATCGAGGAGCGCATCATCGGCAGGGTGATGGTCCGGAAACGCTGCCACGCATTCGCACCGTCAAGTTCTGCGGCTTCATAGAGGTCGGATGGAATGGCCGACAGGCCGACCGACAGAAGGATCATGTTAAAGGAAGTTCCGAACCAGATATTCGCGACGATTACTCCCCACAGTGAGTAGTTCGGGTCAGATCGCCAGAAGATATTGCCATTGGTCAGGCCACTTTCGCGCAAGAGGAAATTCAGGACGCCGAAGTCACCCGAGAGAATCCAGTTCCAGATCGCCCCGACGACGAGACCCGGCATCACCCAGGAAACCAGGAAAAGGCCACGCAGCCAGCTGGCGCCCGGAAAATTTGTCCAGAAGAAGAGGGCCAGCCCGAAACCGATCAGGAACTGGCCGACAATGGATGAGACGACGAATATGGCCGTGTTGGCGAAGATCGGCCAGGTTTCCGGCTGCGCGAAGAGTTCGGCGTAATTCTTGAGGCCTACGAAGGGTCGCCAGAAGGTTCCCAGGCTGAACAGGTCCACTTGCTGAAAACTCATCAATACGTTGTAGATGAGCGGCAGTCCGGAAAGGGTAACCAGGAAGGTGAGCGGTAGCGCAACGAGCGCAATGTCGAATCCCTTGCCATCGACGATACTGGACAAGATCCCCTTCATGGACGCCCACCTTCGCTGCGAACATTTTTCTTTTTCAGCCGAGCACGGCCTTGATCTTTTTCGCTGCCTGATCAAGCGCTTCCTTGGAAGACATCTGACCGGTAAGTGCCGATTGAATGGCATCCTGGATTGCCTTGGAGATCTTCGGCCATTCAGGATGCGGCCCCCGAGGCTTGGCGTATTTGAGCTGCTCGACAAAGACCTTGAGCGCTGCATCCTTGAGCGGCTGGCCGGTCTCTGCGACAGCGATATCGGCTCGGGCCGGGAGCAGGCCGAAATCCCCGAACATGCGGTCATCCTGGGAGACGAAATATTCCAGCACCTTGAAAGCCTCGTCAGGATGCTTCGTGCTGGAGAAGATCGCCCAGTTGAAGTCGCCCATGGAAGAGGACCGTTCGGCTCCCTCTTCCGGCACCGGCAGCAACGTCACGCCCCAGTCGAACTTTGCTTCGGCAACCATGCGGTCGAGCTCCCAGGGGCCGGAAATTGCCATGGCCGCGTTTCCCGAATTGAAGGTGCCGGTCGAGTCCGACTGACCGCGCGTCAGCGTATCCGGGGAAGCAAGCCTCTCGTCAAGAAACGTTTTCCAGAGTTCGAGCGCTTTGACCGCGCCATCGGTGTTGATGTTCTCGTAGGTGGCACCGGCCATCTGAGCCCAGGGGAGGAACTGGAACGTGCCCTCCTCGCTCGCCTTGGCCGAAAAGGCTATGCCGTAGACATTGGCAGCCGGATCCGTCAGCTTTCGGGCGGCGTCCACCAGTTCGGCCCATGTCTGTGGCGGCCTGTCGGGATCAAGGCCCTTCGCTTTGAACATGTCCTTGTTGTAGTAGAGCGCGATCGTATTCGTCGCCTTGGGAACGCCATAATGCCTGTCTTTCCACATGGTGGAGGCGAGCGGGCCGGGGAAGTAGTTTTCCGGCTTGATCACCGTAGACTTCGCGATCATATCGGTCAGGTCGAGAAAGGCCCCGCGCGAGGCGAAGAGCGCGTGTTCCGGATTGTCAACCGCGATGATATCCGGAGCCTGGCCAGTGGAATACGCACGCAGCGCCTCGTTGACCAGATCGTCAAACGGAACCTCCCGGTACTCGACTTTGATGCCCGTATTAAGCTTGTTGTAGTCGGCAACCAGGTTCGGCGCCGGCCGAACGTCTCGATCCTGCGACCAGACGGTGATCGTCACGTCCTCCGCCTGGGCCGGAGCGTATAAACCTAAGACGCACGCAAGCGCGAAAGCGCCGCCCAGCAGAGAGTATTTGTGGATGCCCATGGTCTCCTCCTTCGTCATCGGGCCCGATGACCCCACGTGATAGTGGCGAATTCAATCCGGCCACCCGGCCGTCTCCCTTCCTCGAAGGATCTACACTGCAAGGGGGTTCGGCCAGCCGTTTGGCCCTACTGCATGTCTCCTTAATCGACCTCGATTTAAGGGTAAAGGCATGCGGAAATTCAAAGTGCTACAGCGACTTTTGCGCGTCCTACAAGACGGGCGGTGCTGTAGTTCCCGACACTGCCGTTTGGGCGGGATACTCCTCGCCTGCGATTTCATCCCGGTCGACAGGTAGGGTGAACTGAAACACGGCCCCGCGAGGTTCATTCGCGCTAACCCACAACCGTCCACCGTGAGCTTCGATGATCGAACGGCAAATCGACAGTCCCATGCCCATGCCGCTGGATTTGGTGGTGTAAAAGGCCTCAAACACGCGGTCCATACCCAGCGGATCCACCCCAGGACCCGTGTCCCGTATCCTAACAGTCACATCTCCTGAAGTCTCTGTTTCGGTGCTGATCCGCAGCTCGCGCTCTCCTTCATCGATCTCGCTCATCGCCTCGATGGCGTTCATGATCAGATTTAGGATCACCTGCTGCAATTGAACGCGATCTCCTTTCACGTACGGCAGGCTAGTTGAGAACTCGCTCCGCAGCGAGACTGCCTGTCGGCGTACTTCGCCGTGAGACAGGGCGATCACGTGGCTCACGGCTTCATTGAGGTCGAACTGCACCTTCAAAGGCGGTTCCTTCTTGACCAAGGCGCGGATCCGACCGATCACTTCTCCGGCTCGGTTGGCGTTTCCCACGATCCGGCCGAGCGCCTGTGCCACCTCCTCCAGATTGGGCGGATGGGCGCCCAGCCAGCGCAGGGCGGCCTGGGCGTTGGTAACCGACGCGGCGATCGGTTGGTTGACTTCATGGGCGATAGAGGCTGTGAGCTGTCCCATCGTGGCGACGCGGTTTGCGTGCGCCAGTTGCCCCTGCGCCTCGCGCAGGGCTTGCTCGCTCTCGCGTAGCGCCTCTTCCGCCCGCCGGCGCTCCGTCAGATCGAGCACGAAAGAGACACCTTCGTCGCTACGTTCCTCGAAAATTGCGCCGCCGATCAGGACCGGTACGCGGCTGCCATCTTTCCGAAAATACTCTTTCTCGAACGGTTGGACTGCCCCGATCATCTCCAGCTCCGCGTGGGTCCGTGCATCGCGGTCGCTCCATTCGACCGGCGTCAGGCCCGTCCAGCATAGCCGACCTGAGGCAAGATCCTCCCGGTCATATCCAACGATACGGAGAAAAGCGTCATTGGCTTCAAGAATTCGACCTTCGGTATTCCAGAGAACGATTCCGATGATGTTGGCGTCGACTAGGCGACGGATTTTGGCTTCGCTTTCTGCGCGATCCCGGTACAATCTGGAGTTTTCCAAGGATATCGCTGCCTGTGACGCGAGCAGCTTCAGCACCGCAATTCGGGCCGACGCGAAGATCCGAGGCGCGAGGTTGTTCTCGAGATAGAGCACTCCGGTCAACTGACCCTGGTTGAGCAACGGCAGGCAGAGAACGGAACGCGCTTGTTGTTGACGGATGTACGGGTCCGCCGAAAATGGGTTCTGAGCCGTAGCGTCACCGAGAACCACGCTCTCCTTTGTGCGCAATACATAATGAAGGACGGTGACCGGCAGTGTCTCCGCTGTCACGAGCCCGTCGCAGGACTGCACAACGACCGTGTCGCCGCAGGTCGTCGCCTCCGCCGTGATCCGTGCTTCACCGCCATGCGACAAGATCAACAGGCCGCGCTCGGCTCCCGCCTGCTCAATAGCGGTGCGCAAGACCGTTTCAATCAGCTTTTCGAGGACGATCTCGCCCGAGACGGCTTGCGACACCTTGATCACGGTGGCGAGATCAAGCCGTTCGATCGGTGCTCCGATCGATCTCGTCGGAGCAGGTGCGGTCTCGTCCTCCCCCAAGTGCGGATACAATGCATCGATCTGCTCGACCTTGGCGTCAGCCCCCCAACTCAGGTAGCACTGCCGGGCCCGTCGCAGAAGGGCACGGGAATTGATCTCCAAGCCACTGGCCGCGTAGTAACGCCCGGCCAGTTCGCAAGCCAGCGCCTCGTTGTGAATCAAACCGTTGTGGCGGGCAGAGCGGATGGCCTGGTCGTAGAGGCGCTCGGCCTCAAGGCGCCGCCGTTTGAGGCGGGCGATCTCGGCGCCGACTAGCGCGGCGCGGCTCGCGAAGTTTTCCGGGCAGTGTTCTGCCCACTCCTGGAGCCGGCGTTGGTGGACGGCCAAGGCCTTGGTATGGTCAGCGCGCGCCGCAGCCGGGGCCGAGTCATAGAGGGCGGCCCGCGCCAATGCAGCATATAGATGATACTCCGCCCTCTCAAAAATGGCTGGCGACATCCAGAGCAGTCGTTCTGCTTCTGTCGCCGCGGACGCGGCGGCGGCATAGTCGCCGGCGAACAGGCGTGCCTGTAGCTTACGGATCCAGTACAGGCAGGCGGCGATCGACAGGCGTGGATCCTCGTCCAGATGCTGCTCGAACCGAGCCTCGTCGAAGCCGCCACCGTTGAAGGAGCCAAATATTGCGGTTTTGCCCTGGAGAGTTCGGACAAGCCCGAACTGAGCAGTTATGAGGTCGACGACGAGCCCGAACTTCGACTGGCGCGCGAAGTCGAGTCCGGCCTCCGCTTCGCGCTGCACTTCGGCAAGCGGGTTGCCGATGGCCAGTAGCTGGGTGAGGATATTGTTGCAGCTGAAGGCCGCGTAGGTCGGATCACCGGCCCGCAGTGCCACGTCGAAGGCATGGCGTGCGAGCGGGCGGCCCGTGGTGAAATGCTGCAGGGACGGTTTCGCAAGGTTTCCGAAGGCTAGGTAGACGCGGGCCTTGAGGCGGTCCACTCCACTCCGCTCCGCCATATCGAGCCCAAGCTCACCGAAGCGGAATGCAGCCTTGTAGTCGCCGAAAAACAACCCCAGCACGTTGCCCACCGCGGTGTAGGCGTAGCACGACGCGTCGCTGTTGCCGTGCTCCAGGCTGAGATTCCCCATGCGACCGATGACGAGGCAGCGCAGATTCTCGTCGGTGAACAGGGCCGGCGACACGAGGGAGGTGAGGACATCCATCGTCGCGCACGCGACCGGATCGGTCATCCGGGGCAGATCAATCAACGCGTCGACCGAACGGTCGCCGAGTTGCCGCCACAGCCGCGCGTATTCCTGCCGGACATCGTCGTTCGTCGGATGCGGCGACCATGCGACGCCGACGCGGCGCAGGTAATCGAGGCCGACTGCCACCGCGCGGTCGCTGCGAGCGAGGGTCATGAAAAGGTCTACTTGCAACCGGGTCACGGTTGCCGAGTCCGGCAGACTGGTGGCGCGGCGTGCGAGTTCAGCCAGGTGCGCCTCCGCTCCCCCCAACGCACCGGTAAGGAATTCGCACTCGGCCCGGTGCAGTTCCAGCGCGAAGGTGAGTTGGTATCGGCGCTCCCAGCCCTTAGCCGACAGTAATGCTAGCCCCGCGGTGAGATAAGTCAGCGCCGAGGCGTAGGCAGTGGAGGCTTTGGCGCGCCTGCCGGCGATCAAGTTCAGTTCGGCCAAGCGCTCCCGTTCGTCGCTCGATGCGATCAGCGCGGCGCCGCGGTTTAGGTGGCCGACGATCTCGAAGACGCGCTCCTCGACCGCGGCCGGCGGCGTGATCGCGGCCAGCCGTCGGCCGATGGCGAGATGCGCAGCGGCCCGGTTGCCTTCCGGTATGAGCGCGTAACCTGCCTCCCGAACGCGATCATGCAGAAAGTGATAGGCTCCATCCTTCCGGAACACCAACCCGGCTCGCTCCGCCTCCAGCAGTGCTGCGACGAGCACCGCCTCGCTCTCGCCCAGAACCTGGCTGAGGGTGGCGATCTCGCCAACGTTTCCAAGGCAGGCCAACTGCTGCAGGGCCTCCCGGGTCGCATCGGGGAGACGGCGCAATTTGCCCAGCAAAAGGTCAACAACATTGTCCGTGTAACCCTTGGCGTGAATGCCATCGAGGTCCCAGGACCAGCGTGCCTGCTGATGGTCGAAGGCCACCAGCCCTTCCTCGGCCAACGCGGTGAGGAACTGAATGGTGAAGAAGGGATTGCCGGCGGTCTTTTCGTGCACCAGCCGGGCCAGAGGCGCGGACCGGGCTGGCGTGCAGTGCAGGGCATCCGCGACAAGCCGGCCGAGATCCTCGAGGCCGAGCGGCGCCAGCACAATCTCCCGCACAGGTCGGCTCCTACTGCGGACGGCCGCCAGCCGCCGCATGAGCGGGTGTGCGGGCTTGACCTCATTGTCTCGGTAGGCTCCAATCAGCAGCAGATGGCGCAACTCGGTCTGGGTAATCACGTACTCAAGCAGGTCGAGCGTCGCAGCATCAAGCCACTGCAGGTCGTCGAGGAACAGCACCAGCGGGCGTTCCGGCCGAGCGAATACACCAAGCAGCCGGCAGAATACCATGTGGAAGCGGCGCTGCGCGCCCTGCGGCGGCAGCTCGGGCAAAGGCGGCTGCGGGCCCAGAAGCAGCTCGAGCTCAGGGACGAGTGTCACCATAAGCTGACCGTTCGGGTCGAGCGCCTCGCCGAAGGCCTCGCGCCAGGGAGCCAGTTCGGCCTCGCTCTTGCCCAGCAGCGGCCTGATCAGTTCCTGCAGTGCCTGCGCCAAACTGTTATATGGTATGTCTTGCTTGTATTGGTCGAATTTGCCCGAGGCGAATAGTCCGCGAGGCGGCACGAGCACCTTGTCCAACTCGCGGACGACGGCGGATTTGCCAATTCCGGAGTAGCCGGATACCAGCACCAACTCCGGGGCGCCACCCTCTGCGATGCGATCGAAGGCGGCGAGCAGGGTCTTGATCTCCCGCTCGCGTCCGTACAGCGTTTCAGGAACCAGAAGCTGGTCCGGCGTGTCGTGTTCGCCGAGGGGGAAGTCATGGATGCGGCCTATAGCCTCCCAAGCCATGAGGCAGCGCCGCAGGTCGTGCTCCAGACCGCCGGCGGTCTGGTAGCGCTGCTCTGCGGTTTTTGAGAGCAGCTTCATGGTGATCGCGGAGAGGACGCTGGGGACCGCCTTCACACGCTCCGCAGGCGGCAAGGGCTTCCTGGCAATGTGGCAATGCACCCATTCCATCGGATCGTCAGCCGCAAACGGCAGTGCGCCCGTGAGCATCTGATAAAAGGTGACGCCGAGCGCGTAGAAATCGCTGCGAGAGTCGACCGTCCGGTTCATACGGCCGGTCTGCTCCGGTGCCATGTAAGCGAGGGTTCCCGTAATGGTCTCGGGTGGGTCGGGTGACCGCCGCAGGCGGGAGACGCGAGAGGCAATGCCAAAGCCGATCAGCCGCACGTCATCACCCCCGCCGTTCACCAGAATATTGGCCGGGTTGATGTCCTTGTGAACGAGACCGCGCTGATGGACCTTACGCAGAGCCGCAGCGAGGCCGATGGCGATGCGCAAGAAATCGTCGATATCCATCGGGCCGTCGAGTAATCGGGCGAGCGGCTCACCGCCGGGGTCCTCGAGCACCAGCATGGTCCGGCCGCCATCGCGTACGAACTCCAGCGGCCGCACGGCCCATGAACCGTCCAGATCGTCCTTCAGTTCATATTCGTGGGCGAGGCGGGCGAGGCTTGAGGGAGGCGGGTGCTCGCCGGCGGGGAGCACGGTCAGCACAGGGTTCCACCGGCCGCTCACACCCCGACGCCGTGCGCGGCACAGCACGCGTTCGCCGTCCTCCCACAGGACCTCCAACGGCTATCTCCATCAGCGCCGAATCGAGAGGATGGGTTCAACCGCTCGACTCGGTAAACAAATTAGCGTTCCCGACAGATTGTCAGCAACATGGCACACATTCGTCCGCCCAGCCTTGCCGGAGCGAAAACAAAAGATCCTTACCACACGACGATGTAGTCTGGCGACGTCATTTCCTGCGACATTAGCCAACCCTCCCCGTGGGAGAGGACTTAAAGAGACCTTTGTTGGGAGGAGGGCCAGCCCATTGGGAGGAGATGATGGTGAACCTTGCCCATCTGACCATATTGGCACGGAAGAAGAGTTGGGTACCAAGGTGAAGGAGGTGGGCTACACGCGGGCATGATCCTGCCTATACCGGTTTCCCAGCCGAGACCTGCAACTTGTCCGCCATGCGGGCGAGTTCGGGTAAGGACGAAGCACGCATCTTCTGCATGACCTGGCTGCGGTGAACCTTCACGGTAATCTCGCTCACGCCCAGATCGCCGGCAATCTGCTTGTTGAGCCGTCCGGTCACCACCAACGCCATCACCTCGCGCTCCCGCGGCGTCAGACTGTCGAAACGCGTGCGCAGCGTCGCCATTGCCTTTTCATTGTCAAGCCATGCGCGGTCGCGCGCCAGGCCGACGTGAACGGCGTCGAGTAAATCCTGATCGCGGAACGGCTTCGTCAGAAACTCGACCGCGCCCCCCTTCATCGCTTGGACGGACATGGGGATGTCGCCGTGCCCGGTGATGAAGACGATCGGTAGCTGAATATTCTCGCGAGATAGCTCGAGCTGGAAATCCAGACCGCTTTGTCCCGGCAGCCGGACATCGAGCACGAGACAGGTCGGGCTGTCGGGTCGCCCGGATTTGAGGAAGTCGCCCACAGAAGCGAGGAGACGAACGGAGAATCCGACGGAACGCAGCAGACTGCCCAGCGCCTCGCGGATCGCCGGATCATCATCGATGACAATGACGGTTCCTGGGACAGTTCCTGGCGTCTCGGTCATTGTCGACCCATGATGTTAGATTCTCTGCGGGGGCATGCCCCATCGGTACCCGTCGAGGGAGTGTTAAGGGACGGCCAACCAGCACGGTGCCTGTGACGCAATGTGAACACTCCGCTTCCTTCGCCGGTGTCGAGACGGGTCTTCTTCGCTGCCAGTACGAGATGAGCGGGCTGCCCCTCCGAGCATCTTGCGCCTCCTCATGCCTCCTTAACCGACCTCGGTTTCAGGACAAAGACATGCGGCGATTCAAAGCAAGCGTCTGGTAAGACGCTTTTCCCGCGCTCACGTCTCTGGCGGCTGCTTCACGGACCCGATCCGCATACCTTGTGGGCGGCACGAGGCCAGGACTGGCGACGCTCTACCGACCGAATACGGCACACATTATTAGACGAAGGTATAGGTATTGCAAGCCTTTAGCCGTGCCGCTGAACGTTACGTACAATCGAAGGGAAGGGCTCACCGGATTACTCTGGTCGGGACAAGCGGCAAATCTGGTCGATAGCCCCAGACCGCTTCCGGCAAAAGCAATGGACACAAGAACTGCCGATCAACGGTGGTTCTCGCATTCCACGCACAGGAGTTTTCGATGAGCCATGTCCTCTCCAATCCCGCCTATCTCTGGTATGAAGCGGCACATTGGTTGGTCACGCCGGCACGGGCAACCACGCGGGGCATGAAGCGCTTCTTCGAGGACCCGATCAACCCTTTCGCTGGAACGTCCTACGGGCGGACCATCGCCGCTGCCTGTCAGCTCTTCGAGGGGACGACGCGGCGCTACAACAAGCCCGCGTTCGGACTTACAAGCACGCTCATTGATGGCCAGCAGGTCGGAGTGAGCGAACGCGTCGCCTGGGAACGCCCCTTCGGCCGGGTGATCGCGTTCGATCGGAAGCTCGGGGAAACGAAGCCGCAACCGAAGCTCCTGTTGGTTGCCCCGATGTCGGGCCATTTCGCTACCCTCCTGCGTGGCACGGTCGAGGCCTTCCTACCTACCCATCAGGTCTTCATCACCGACTGGGCCGACGCGCGCCATGTGCCGCTGTCACACGGGCGATTCGATCTCAACGATTACATCGATTACCTCATTTCGATGTTCCATTCGCTCGGGCCCGACCTCCACATTCTGGCGGTCTGCCAAGCCTCCGTGCCGGTGCTCGCAGCCATCGCCTCCATGGAGGCCGGCAACGTTCCGCTAGCGCCGCGTTCAATGACGCTCATCGCCGGGCCGGTCGACACGCGCCACTCTCCAACGGAGGTGAACCGGCTCGCCGAGACGCGCGGCATCGATTGGTTCAGGAGGCACTGCATCTCAAAGGTACCGCAGACCTATCCGGGTTCCCGGCGCGACGTCTATCCGGGGTTTATGCAGCTCTCCAGTTTCGTTGCGATGAATATCGACCGGCATATCAGCGCCCACTACGAGATGTTCAAGCATCTCGTCGACGGCGACGGCGACGCGGCTGAGAAGCATCGCGACTTCTACAACGAATACCTGGCTGTCATGGACCTGACTGCCGAGTTCTATCTGCAGACGGTGGAACAAGTCTTCCTCCGCCATGCCTTGCCCAAGGGCGACATGATCCATCGCGGGAAACGCGTCGACCTGAGCGCCATTCGGCACTGTGCCATCATGGTCGTCGAGGGTGAGAAGGACGACATCACCGGCATCGGTCAGACAAGAGCGGCCCTCGAACTCACGCCCAACCTGCCGCCGCACAAGAAGGCCTACCATCTCCAAAATGGGGTTGGTCATTACGGCGTATTCAACGGTTCCCGCTTTCGCGCCCAGATCGTGCCCCAAATCGCCCATTTCATACTGAAACAGTCGATGAGTTCTGGCGGGATTGTTGCCACCACAGCACCACCAACCGGGCGAAGAACATCTGTGACACCGATAGGCCACGCATCGCCGCAACCAGCCGCAGCCAGAGATCGAGACGACTCTGTTGGCGAATTCGGGAGGCGGTAGTGCCAACCACAAGACCACAAATTGCGATCGTCGACGACGACGAGGCGATGCGCGAGGCCATCAAGGGGCTCATGAGGTCGGTGGGATTTGACGCCGAGGCTTTTTCATCGGCGGATGATTTCTTGAGGTCTCCCGATCTCCGCCGCACGACGTGCCTGGTGACGGACATCCATATGCCCGGAATGAGCGGACTCGAACTGCACCACCGACTTCTCTCGATGGGCGAGAACATTCCGACCGTGGTAATGACGGCTCATCCAAACCAGAATGCGCATCTGCGTGGATGGGGGCCGGACATCGTCGGGTATCTCGCAAAACCGTTTGGGGAGCAGGACCTGCTGAATTGCATCCGTTCTGCGCTGCCGCGCGGTGACGTTGGCGAAAACTTCAACCAGAAACGGGACCCTTAAGACGCTGCTGACTACGGGCTTGCACCGCTTTCTAGGGCGGGTCTTTCCGGTAGTTCGCTCCTGTCAGGCGTCGGGGCCAGGTCCGTTGTGTAAATAGCCCGTTGGCTTCGTGCGCGGGAACGGCAGGTATAGGAGCCCTTGGACTTGGGTACATGCTATCTCCTCCTCTTTGACACTCGTACCGTCCCCAACGCCAATAGTCAGGTGGGGCGGCGTACTGATATCGTAAGATATATCCTCCCAACGGGCCGACCATTTTCCCGGTAATCGGCCCTCTTTAGCCCCTCCCGCGACGGGAGGGGCTTTTTTGTCCGTTAGCGGCTATGGCTGTGCAGCGGCGCCATCCTGGTCTACCCTGACAATTCGCTCGGACCCACCAAACAGGCGGCCTTCGTCTCCGCCTCCTCGACCGGCAACACGCCTGGTGAACAGCCGAGTCTTACGCGCCGTTGTTTCTGCTTCCGTCTGCCGGGCTACTCGGGCCAGCGGCGCTGCCTGTATTCGGGTAATATCGTCTGCGAAGCAGCCAACGAGGGCCTAGGAGGGCGCCGGTGCGGCTGCAAAGCGAGATAATGAGACGGACAAGGTTGGAGGCGGCTCTTGCCCATGGTGAAGCGGCGACCTAACGTTTCCATGAGGTGGACGTCCATTTGGCCAATCATGACTCTCAGGGCGATTCGGTGGTGCTGTTCCCGCTCGCAACGGCCGCTGTCCGACTGAAGGATGCATTTACGGAGGAGACATGGCGCAGCCGGTGACAGGAAGGATCCCCCGGTCCATCGACGAGACGGCGGCGATGCTGGAGGCGCACGACTATCTCGCCGGAACAGCGCTCGCGACCGTTCTCTTCCTTGCGCTCCGAATGAAGCGTCCGCTCTTCCTGGAGGGTGAGGCGGGGGTCGGCAAGACCGAGATTGCCAAGGTGCTTGCCCGCTCCCTCGACAGGCCGCTGATACGGCTGCAATGCTACGAAGGGCTCGATATCGCGTCCGCCGTCTACGAATGGAACTATCCGGCGCAGATGCTCGAGATCCGCCTCTCCGAAGCTGTCGGAATGGTCGACCGGCAGAGGATCGAGAGCGATATCTTCTCCGAACGGTTCCTCATCCGCCGACCGGTGCTTCAGGCGATCTCGTCCAGTGCCGGGCGCGCGCCTGTATTCCTGATCGACGAGTTGGACCGCACCGACGAGGCCTTCGAGGCGTTTCTGCTGGAGGTGCTTTCCGACTACCAGGTGACGATACCTGAACTTGGAACGATCCGTGCAAACGAGCCGCCCATCGTCATCATCACCACGAACCGGACGCGTGAAATCCACGACGCCCTGAAACGGCGCTGTCTCTATCATTGGGTCGACTATCCCCAGGCGGCGCAGGAACTGGAGATCATCCGCCGCAAGGTGCCGGGCTGCAGCGAAACCCTGTCGCGGGAAATCGTCGCCTATGTCCAGAAGCTCAGGACAATCGATCTTTTCAAAAATCCCGGCGTCGCCGAGACGATCGACTGGGCGACGGCCTTGACCGAGCTCGATACGCTTGCACTCGATCCGGAGACGCTTGCGGATACCCTCGGGACGCTTCTCAAATATCAGGACGACATAGCGCGGATCGAAGGTGCGGAGGGACGAAAGCTGCTTTCCCAGGTCAAGGCCGAACTGGCGGCGCCGGGTTGAGCGCCATGACCCCACGTGCCGACAGCACCGCCAGACAAGAACCGCCCGGAGCGGGTCGGCTCGCGGACAATATCGTCTACTTCTCCCGCGCCCTGAGGCGCGCAGGGATGCGGATCGGTCCCGCTGCCATTGCCGATGCGATCGAGGCCGTCGCGGCGATCGGGATCGGATCGCGTGACGAGTTCTATGCGGCGCTTCAATGCACGTTGCTGAAGCGCCATGAGGATCAGCCCCTGTTCGACGAGGCGTTCCGCCTGTTCTGGCGCAGGCGCGATCTGGTCCGCAAGATGATCGCGCTGATGTCGCCGGTGGCGCCACCACGCGCGAGCGACGAACGGCGGCGTCGCGCGGGAGAGGCGCGCCTTGGCGATGCTTTGCTCGGGGGCAGGGAAGACGCCCGGCCGCCTCGGGAAACGTCCGAGATCGAGCTCGATGCGCGTCACACCGTTTCTGGACGCGAGGTGTTTCGCAAGGCCGATTTCGCCCAGATGAGCGCCGCCGAAATCGCGGAAGCGCGCAAAGCGCTGTCGTCGCTGCTTCTTCCGTTCGACCGGGTGAGGACACGCCGCTTCCGCGCGTCGCGCAGGCCGATCCGCGTCGACCCGCGCACGACCATGCGCGACGCCATGCGCCTCGGGGGCGATTTCATTCTGCCGCGCTTCCGCGAACCGCGCCTCGTCCATCCACCGGTCGTCGTGCTGGCTGACATTTCCGGGTCGATGAGCCAATATTCACGGATTTTCCTGCATTTTCTGCATGGGCTGACGGAGCAGCGGCGCCGCGTTCACACCTTCCTGTTCGGCACGCGCCTGACGAATGTCACTCGGCAGATGCGCAACCGCGATCCAGACGAGGCCCTCGATGAATGCGTGGCGGCGGTGAAGGACTGGTCGGGCGGTACGCGAATCGGAGAAGCGCTGCACGAGTTCAACCGGCGCTGGTCCAGACGCGTACTCGGGCAGGGTGCTGTGGTCCTCCTGATCACCGACGGTCTCGAGCGTGACGATACGGCCCAGTTGGAAGCCGAGACCGATCGCCTGCACCGCGCCTGCCGCCGCCTCATCTGGCTCAATCCGCTGCTGCGCTTCGACGGGTTCGAAGCGCGGGCGCGTGGCGTCAGGGCGATGCTGCCGCATGTCGACGAGCTTCGTGCAGTGCATAATCTCGAATCGGTTGCCGACCTGGTGAAATCCCTGTCCGGCCGGAGGACGCGCAACGCCGATCCGCGGCGGTTCTTGGTGAAGCCGGTCGGCGGCTTACGGGCGCATCCACCCGATGATAGGGATTGAAATGCGCGGCAATCATTCTGATCTACTGCATGTCTCCTTCAATCGGTGTCGATTCTAAGGACAAAGACATGCAGCAATTCAAAGTGCTACAGCGACCTTTGCGCGTCTGATAAGACGCGCGGCGCCGTGGAGGCGATGAGGGAGAGCATGGAATGACAAAAGAAGGGAATATCCTCGATCCTCTGCAGGTCGCCGAAACCTGGCACAGACAAGGCCGTGCAGTTGCACTTGCGACGGTCATCGAGACTTGGGGGTCGGCGCCGAGGCCGGTCGGCAGTCATCTGGTGATCGACGGCGAGGGCAATTTCCAGGGTTCGGTTTCGGGCGGCTGTGTCGAAGGTGCGGTCATCGCCGAAGCGGCGGACGTCATCCAGTCGGGCGCGCCGAAGATCCTCGAATTCGGTGTCGCCGATGAGACGGCATGGCGCGTCGGCCTTTCCTGTGGCGGCCGGATCCGCGTCTATATCGAGCGCGTCGACGGCTGATCCATGAACATCGCCACTCTCAAAAGTCTCAATTCCGCACGCGCCGCCCGCCGGGCTGCGGTAGTCGTCACCGACCTCGCAACCGGCCGCACCCAAACCCTTCTCGAGGGCGAGCCACTGCCGTCCGAATGGGAGGCCGCGATTTCCGGTGCGCTCCGTTCCGGGCGGCCGACGCTGGCGACGCTCGGCGAGCGCTCGCTCTTCATCAATGTACACTTGCCTCCGCCGCGCATCGTCGTCATCGGCGCCGTCCATATCTCGCAAGTCCTGGGGCAGTTTGCGCCGGTCGCGGGCTTCGATCTGTCGATCATCGATCCCCGGACAGCGTTCGCGACGGAGGAGCGTTTTCGAGGCACAGAGCTCATCGCGGAATGGCCGGAGGACGTGTTGACCGCGCGCCCGCTCGATCGCTACACGGCGCTCACCGCGCTGACGCATGATCCCAAGATCGATGACCATCCGCTTCGCGCCGCCCTGGAGGCCGGCTGCTTCTATGTCGGCGCCCTCGGCAGCCGTAAGACGCATGCGGCCCGCGTCGAGAGATTGCGGCAGGCTGGCGTAGCGGCAGAGGATATTGGCCGGATCCGGGCTCCGATCGGCCTCGATATCGGCGCAGCGAGCCCGGCCGAAATAGCAATCGCCATATTGGCCGAGATCATCGCGGCGTTGCGCAAGCGAGAGCTCGGGTGGGGAGGGGAAGCACCATGAAATTCGGTCCGGTGGCGCTCTCTACCGCCGAGGGCGCCATTCTCGCGCATGCGGTGAAGACCGCGTCACAAAAGCTGCCGAAGGGGCACCGCTTGACAGCGGCCGACCTTGCGCTCCTGGCGGAGGCCGATGTGAACGAAGTCATCGTCGCTCGGCTCGAGGCGGGCGACTTGTCCGAGGACGAGGCCGCGGCGCGTATTGCCTCGGCGATCGCTCAGGACCACCTGCGTTTTACTCCTGCGGCGACCGGCCGGGTGAATATTTATGCCACCGCGAGAGGGCTTTTCGTCGCCAGCCGTAGCGTGGTGGATCGCATCAACCGCATCGATGCTGCGATCACGCTCGCCTGCCTTTCCGACCACATCGCCGTCGATGCGGGCGACATGTTGGCGACGATCAAGATCATCCCGCTGGCTGTGCCGGGGAAATTTGTCGAGGAGGCCGCAGCGGTGCTCAGCGCGCAGCCGCCCTTCGAGGTCAAGCCCTTCGCGCCACGCCGCGTCGCCCTGGTTGCAACTCAGTTGCCGTCGCTTAAGGTCCAGGTCATGGACAAGACCCATATCCTGCTCGCCGCGCGCCTCGCGCGCTCAGGCAGCGATCTCGCGACGGAACGGCGAGTGGCCCATCGAGAAGAAGCGGTTGCCGACGCCATTGCCGAACTGAGGACGGCGCACGATCTGATCGTTGTCTTTGGCGCCTCGGCGGTCGCCGATCCGTACGATGTGGTGCCTGCCGCCATCCGGCGTGCGGGCGGCATCGTCGATCATATCGGCATGCCGGTCGATCCCGGAAACCTGCTTGTCCTCGGGCGGCTTGGCGAAATTCCGGTCGTCGGTGCTCCCGGTTGCGCCCGCAGTCCGCGCGAGAACGGATTCGATTGGATTCTCGATCGGTTGCTTGCCGGTGAATGGCCGAGTTCGACGGATATAACCGCGCTTGGTGTCGGCGGCCTGCTGAAGGAAATCCCGACGCGTCCGCAGCCGCGCGAAGCCGCCGTCGCGCCACGCCGCGGCCCGGTAGCGGTCGTCGTACTGGCGGCTGGCCGGGCGAGCCGGATGGGGCCGGAGGGCAGGCACAAGCTTCTCGCCGAACTCGACGGCGTGCCGCTTGTCCGCCGTGCGGTCGAAACGGCGCTTGCCGCCACGGACAAGGTGGTCGTCGTCACCGGGCATCGTGAGCCGGAAATCAGGGCCGCGCTTGCCGGTCTGCCCGTGACGTTCGTCTCGAATCCCGACTATGCGAGCGGCATGGCTTCATCGCTGGTGGCCGGCCTTTCAGCGCTCGACGAAGCAACGGGAGGCATGCTGGTGATGCTCGCGGATATGCCGGGGATCACGGCCGAGCACCTCACAAGGCTGGTCGGCGCCTTCGATGCGGAGTCCGGCGCCGCGGTCGTGCGCGCGGTCGCCGATGGACAGCGCGGCAATCCGGTCATTCTGCCGCGAATCACTTTTGGCGCCGTGCGGCAGCTTGTGGGTGACGTTGGCGCAAGGCATATCGTCGAGCGATGCGGTCTTCCTGTTATCGATGTCGAGCTTGGCGCTGCCGCGCGTGTCGACCTCGACACGCCGGAAGCGATCGCTGCGGCCGGGGGCGTCTTGAAGGAGTAAAGCGATGGACAATGCGGCGATCGAGGACATGTTCGAGACGCTGGGACCCGTCACGATCCGCCGCATGTTTGGCGGCAAGGGCATCTATTTCCAGGGCGTGATCCTTGCGCTCGAGGTCGATGGCGAGATCCTGCTGAAGGGCGATGCCGAAACGGCACCGGAGCTCGAAGAGGCGGGCAGCCGGCAATGGACCTATGACGGCAAGGGGAAGCCGGTGAAGATGCCCTATTGGAGCATTCCCGAGTCGGCCTTCGACGATCCGGATGAGATGGGCCGCTGGGTGCGGATGGCCTATGCCGCAGCCCTTAGGGCGAAAAAATGAGGGGAGACGGTCGGCAGGCCAGAGGGGAGCGTCGAGGCGCGGGATATAGACGGAAACGCCCCGTTCCTCATCCCACCTGTTGCGTTCAGCCGAGCGCCCGCACGGCGTCGGCCGCGAAGCGCGACAGCGGCTGGGGCAGGGCGGAGAGGTCGAACCAGCCGATATCGGACAACTTGTCCGGTTCCGTGAGGCGCGGCTCGCCGGAAAAATCTTCCGTTGCGTAGATCAGCGAGATCCAGTGCTGGCGGTCGGCTTCGATCACCTGCTCGCTCACGCAGAGAAAGCGCGTTGAATGGATGGAAAGGCCGCTTTCCTCTTCCGCCTCGCGGCGTGCGGCATCCTGCGCGCGTTCCATATGGTCGACCTTGCCGCCGACGATGCTCCAGTGCCCCGCTTCCGGCGCCTTCAGGCGGCGGCAGAGCAGGATCTTGCCGTCGCGCAGTACCGCAAGCCCACATCCAAGTCCTGGAAAATCGGTGCCGGGGAAAGCCATGGGCCCGGTGGTCAGGCCTTGCCGGCGACCAGCATGAAGGCGGGGATTTCGTCGCCGAAGCCGATCGGCGTCGGACCATCGTCGTGGTCGCGACGGTTGCGGCCGCGACGATCGCGATTGTCGTCATTGGCCGCCGTCTGGGCTCGGCCCGGACGGTTGCGGCCGGCCTGGCTCTGCTTGTTGTCGGCGTTCCGTTCCGGTTTCACCGCGACCACCCTTTCCATGACTGATTCGAGTTCGGCCGCACTATCGCTGTCGGCGGTATCGGCTTTATGTTCTGCACGCCCCTTTCCGGAACGTTCCACATCTTTTTTGCGGTCCCTGCGGCCATCGCGGCCACGACGTCCGTTGTCATGGCTCTCCATCGGCTCCGGCAGTTCCGAGAGGTCGCCGCTCAGCCACTCGATCTTCTGGCCGATCAGCTTCTCGATGGCGTCGGAAAATTTCGTGTCACGCTTGGTGACGATGGTAAACGAAGCGCCGGAGCGGCCGGCCCGGCCGGTGCGGCCGATGCGGTGCACATAATCTTCCGCATGGATCGGCACGTCGAAATTGAAGACGTGGCTGACAGCCGGGATGTCGAGACCGCGTGCCGCAACGTCGGAGGCTACCAGGAGCTTGATGTTGCCGTCCTTGAAGTTCGCTAGCATCGCCATGCGCGAGCGCTGGTCCATGTCGCCATGCAGCGCGCCGACCGAAAAGCCATGGCGATCAAGCGACCGGAAAAGTTCGGCAACGTCTTTCTTGCGGTTGCAGAAGATGATTGCGTTCTTCAGTTCTTCCTGCGAGCGGATGAGATCGCGCAGCACCGCGCGCTTTTCGTAGTCCTTCGCATGCGAAGCAACGAAACGCTGCGTCACCGTAATCGCCGTCGAAGCGGGGCGCGCCACTTCGATACGTTCGGGGTTTTGCAGGAACCGGTCGGCAAGCTTCTGGATCTCCGGCGGCATCGTTGCCGAGAAGAACAGCGTCTGCCGCGTGAAGGGGATCAGCTTGGCGATGCGCTCGATGTCCGGGATGAAGCCCATGTCGAGCATGCGGTCCGCCTCGTCGATGACCAAGATCTCGACGCCGGTCATCAGGAGCTTGCCACGCTCGCAATGATCGAGCAACCGACCGGGCGTACAGATCAGCACATCGGCGCCGCGCTCCAGCTTTCGGTCCTGTTCTTCGAAGGAAACGCCGCCGATCAGCAGCGCGATGTTCAGCTTGTGGTTCTTGCCGTATTTGTCGAAGTTCTCCGCCACCTGGGCAGCAAGTTCGCGTGTCGGCTCGAGGATCAGGGTGCGCGGCATGCGGGCGCGGGCGCGGCCCTTCTCCAGAAGCGTCAGCATCGGCAGGACGAAGGACGCGGTCTTACCCGTCCCGGTCTGGGCGATGCCCAGAATGTCGCGACGCTGGAGGGCCGGCGGAATGGCACCTGTTTGGATCGGAGTCGGCGTTGCATAGCCCGCATCGGTAACGGCGGAGAGAACTTTTTGGCTCAGGCCAAGATCAGCAAAATTGGTCAATGTGGAAACTGTTTCCGTTTCGTTCAATAGAACATAAGGTCGGTCGATGAAAAACCACCACCACGTGCCAGCGCTCATAAGACGGAAGTCGCCGAAAGTCAAGAAATCCAGCACGTTGATGTGGGTGGCGGCCAATAAAACGGAAATCTACCCCACTTCAGGTCAAGCCTTGACCCTACCGGCCGCCATTTAATCGATATAGTCGGCGAGCTTTGTCCCGGCCCTTAGGAACCGCATTGGATCGACGGCCTGGCCGTTCAGCCGCACCTCGTAGTGAAGGTGAGGACCGGTCGAGCGGCCGGTGCTGCCGGACTTGCCGATCACCTGATCGGCCTTCACACGGTCACCGACATTGACCAGAACAATCGCGAGATGCGCGTAGCGCGTCGATACGCCGTTGCCATGATCGATCTCGATCATGTTGCCATAGCCCCCCGCCGGCCCTGCGGCCTTAACCGTTCCTGCCGCGGTAGTGCGGATGCGCGTGCCGGTCTGCGCACGGAAATCGATCCCGGCGTGAAGCGCAAGCCGCCCGAAAAACGGGTCCAGCCGGTTTCCGAAATTGCTGGTAATATCGTTTGCCGGCGCCGGGCTTGCGAGCGGCAGCTTTCGGGCTGCGGCGCGGGTCTCTTCCAGTTCGAGAAGGGCACTGTCGAGTGCGGCGAGGGACTGGTCGAATCCGTCGTCCTTTTGCGGCTCGACAAAGGGCCCGCCGATCCCCGCCGCTTCGCCCGTTCTCAAAACAGCGCCCGTTCTCAAAACAGCGGATGAGACGTCGGCCGTTTCATGAGCGGGCAGAAGGATACCCGTGCGCTCGACGATGGATCTGATGGTTTCGGATGCTTGAAGTGCTCCGTCCGTCAGTTGTCGGATATGGTCCATCTGGTCGCGCTCGACACCTTTCAGGGACAGCGTCACCTTGGAAAAAATCCGGTCGACCCGATCGGATGTGGTCTCTCCGGCCTCCGCCGCGGTCGTGATCGGCGCATAGGCGAGGGCCGCGCGAGCATGGGGCGCGTCTAAGCTCGGCTCGGCAACACCCATGATCTTTTCGATCGCCTTGAGCCCGCCCTGGGCCCCGGCGCGCTCTTGATAAGCCGGCGGCTCCGTGTGTGGCGGCGGTGCATCCTGCCCGATCGGCTCGGCCGATGCGATGCCGCCGCTCAGGGCGCCCAGTCTGCCGCTGCGCGATGAAATCTCGAGCTGCTGCTGCAGGAGTTTTTCGACTTTTTCCTCGACGACCTGCTGGTCCAGCAATTGCCGGCTCGTCACCCGGTCCACCTGCGCCCGAAGCGCGGTGATTCGGTCCTCATATTCATGCTGCATACGCGCCTGGCGGGCGATCGTGCCGCCAATCAAATCATCGCGAAGCACGAGATAGGTGGTCGCGGCCAGGTAGCCGATGCCGAAAGCGCCGATAATGGATGTGACGACGGCCACCATCCACGGACGGACGGTCACATGCCTGACCTTGTCGCCGCTTGCGAGAATCAGAACGTGGCTCCGCGATCTTTTCCCGAAGCCGCCGTTTGCCGGACGAACAGACACTCACTCAACCCCCACCAGATGCGAAATAATCCGCGTTGCCCGTGGCGATTACACTTTATTAGCGTTAACAAATCCTTGAATGCGCCCCATCTCAGATGTTGGTCGAGGCCGTCATTGATCTGTAGAAGGAGGGCGTCAGTCCGGCTTCGGCGCGCGCAATGTCGTTGAAGGGCGCTTTCAGTGGACCGCGGAAATTCGTCCGCACCAGCGCCTGGAAGGTTGCGGCCGGGTCCTTTTTCTGCCGGGCACAGAGAAAGCGGAACCACTTGGCGCCAACGGCAACATGGCCCTTTTCGTCTTCATAGATGACGTCGAGAACGGCAGCACTCTCGTGGTCGCCGGTCTCGCGCATCTTCGCCTGCAGGGCCGGCGTGACGTCGAGGCCGCGCGCCTCGAGAATGAGCGGCACAATGGCGAGTCGAGCCGTCAAATCGTTTCGCGTATCGTGGGCGGCCTGCCAGAGGCCGTCATGCGCCGGCAGGTCGCCGTAGTCGGCGCCGAGACCGTTCAGTCTCTGCCGGACCATGCGGAAATGCTTCGCTTCCTCGAAGGCGACCCGCATCCAGCCATCGAAGAAGGAATGCGGGACGGGCTCGCTGGCGAAACGGGCGACGATGTCGAGCGCAAGGTCGACCGCGTTCAGTTCGATATGGGCGATCGCGTGGAGGAGGGCGATGCGTCCTTTCAGCGAGCCGAGAGAGCGCCGCTTGACCTGCGTCGGCGGCGTCAGGATCGGCCTCTCCGGCCGACCGGGGCGCGCCGGAACGGAGCGGTCGAGGGGCGAGCGCAACGATAATGTGCCCGCCTGCCAGCGCCGATGGGCCTCCTGGGCCAGCTCGGTCTTGATGGCAAGATCCGCTGCCCGGATCGCTTCGACGGCCGCACCGCGCAAGCTATGGAAATGCGGGAGCGTCGGCATCGTCAGGCATCGGCAAGGGCTTTTGCGGCGGCGAGAACCTCCTCCGCATGGCCGGCCACCTTCACCTTTTCCCAGACGTATCTGATCGCGCCATGCGCATCGATCAGAAAGGTGGTGCGTTCGACGCCCATATATTTGCGGCCATACATGCTCTTTTCCACCCAGACGCCATAGGCATTGAGAACCGCCTTTTCCTCATCCGCGGCAAGCGGGACCGTGAGGTCGTGTTTGCTGACGAAGCGATCGTGGCTCTTGACGGAATCTGGCGATATGCCGAGCAGCGCGACGCCCGCTGCTGCGAACTCCTCCGCAAGCCCCGAAAAGGCGATTGCCTCCTGTGTGCAGCCCTTGGTGTCGTCCTTCGGGTAGAAGAAGAGGACGACGGGCTTTCCGCGCAGAGCGGAGAGAGAAAGGGAGCCGCCACCGTCGCGGGGAAGCTCGAAATCCGGGGCGGCATCGCCGGACCGCAATAGTGCCATGATTGAGCCTTTCTTACGCCAAGTTTTCTGGACATTCCCCAGGTACTGCATGAGGCCACGGAACGGAACCGGCCGGGGATAGTTCGTGCGGTACTTTTTGAGCGCTTCGACGAATCCATTCGTGGCCGATGAATGAGCCACGGCGTCGCAGGCTTAACGTGGATCGTTCGAGGCTCCCGGTAGACTTGTGACAGATTCTCGACAGCCGCGCGACGGGTCCTTGCATTATGACCCATGGTCGCCGCTTCGACGCACGGAAACTGGGCGGCAGAACCGCGCTTTCCACAGCATGCGAAGCGAAGCATGGTGGTTGGGTTCGGCGAATTGTGATCTAGTTGCGCATAATCAGACCCGGCGCGAGCCAAGTATCGGGCATGACAGGGGAAACTCGATGCACCATTCACGTGGAGGACGCCTGCGGAGATGAGCGAAATCCGCGGCGAAAGGATTTGCTTTCGCAAGGAAGACATCGTCGCGCTGCATGCGCTGCCCTCTGCGCAAGCCCATGATCCGGTCATCGTGCACGCGCCGTCGTCCGGCGGCACGCTGCGCCTGTGCGGCAAGGTCTTTCTTTGCTTTTCGCTTGTCTTCTTCCTCATCATGGCCTCCCTCATCGCCGTCGTCGAAAGCGGGCTCGCCGATGGCCCCCTCAACGCGCGCGCACGCAAGGCTCTCAACGGCGCGCTTGGCCCCAGCTACAGCGCCGAGGTCGAGAGCACCGTCCTCCGTGTGACAGCTCGAGGCGCGCTCGCGCTCAAGGCACGCGGAGTGACCCTGAACGAGGGCGGGGCGGGGCGTCCTGTCGTCAGGCTCGCGGCCGTGTCGATTGCACTCGATCCGCTTGCGTTGCTGATGGGCCGGATCGCAGTATCCAGGCTCGAGGCGGACGGGGGCGATCTCGACACCGGGCTCTTGCCGCGTGGTGAACCCGTCAATCTCGCGGCGATTCGCATTGCCGATGTCGGCACTGCCCTCGAAGCGCTGTTTACACAGGTGGACGGCATGTCGCGGCTGACGGCGACCAGCGCAACCCAAACGATCCAGCTTTCCGACTTCAGCCTGTCGGTGACGGGTGCGCGCGCTCGAAGCGTACCGATCCATGTCGAATCGTTGGCCTTCAGCCGCGAGCCGGATGGCTCCATCCGCGTCGATGGCGCGGTTGCAATGGACGGTAGACGGACGCATCTGGCGGCGCGCGCATTTGGCGACGGCGGGCGTATCACCGCCATCGAAGCCGCCCTGGAGGACGTACCACTCACGCCCTTCCTCTATCACGGCAAATCGGGAAACGAGGACGCCTTCGGGATAGACACGGCCGCCGGCGTCAGCCTGAAGGCGACGCGCGCCGCGGATGGCACGAAGCCAACGCTCGCAGTCGCCGTCAGGACATCCGAGGGGCGTTTCCATGCCGGCGGATTGACCTCCGCACTCAATCCATCGGAGCTGAACATCTCCTATGACTTCGAGCGCTCCTCGGTGGAGATCCTGCCATCCATGGTGAGGATCGGCCAGTCGACCTTTCCCTTCACCGGCGCCTTGGTCGATCTCGACAAGGTCTCCGACGCCGGCAAGAGGGGGTTCGCCGTCGACCTGCTTCTCAGGGATGCGAGTTCCGCTCCGGAAGACATGCAGGAGCGCCCGCTTACCTTCGATGCCAAGGCGAACGGGAGATTCGAGGCCGATACAAACCGGCTGATCTTTGACCGCCTGATGATATCGAGCCCGCTGGGCTCAATGGCCGGTTCGCTTTCGGCCGCCTTCGGCAAGACCTCTCCGCAGATCAGTTTCGTTGCGCTGAGCGATCAGATGCATTCGACTGCCATCAAGCAATTGTGGCCCTGGTGGATTGCCAAGGGTGCGCGGCGATGGGCCATCGGCAATCTTTTCGGCGGCATGATTACCGATGCGCGCATCGAGGTCTCGATTCCGGAGGGGCGCATCGCCGAGAGCGGGGGCGACCTCAGGCTCGATGAGCACGAGCTCAACATAAATTTCGCGATCGACGATACGCGCATCAACATCGCCGGCGAGATTCCGCCGTTGCGCGATACCTCCGGCAGCTTCCGGCTGAGCGGCGAGCGCATGTCGGTGGCGGTCGGCAAAGGCGTGGCCTACTTCGCCTCGGGGCGCTCCGTGACCCTGAACGGCGGGGAATTCGTCATTCCCGACGTCCATATGAAGCCGCTGATGGCGGAGATGAAGATTGAAGTGGGCGGCCAGGCCGACGCCATCGCCGAGCTCGTCGCCTACAGGCCGATCCATGCGCTCCAGAAAACGCCTTTCGTGCCGGAGGATTTCAAAGGGCCGATGACCGCGCTCGTGGGGGCCCGGTTCGGATTGATCATGGATCAGGACCCGCCGCGCCCCCTTTGGCAGGCGGAGATGCGGCTTCAGGACGTCACGCTCAATCGGCCCGTGGCCGGTCGCACCATTGAGAACCTGACCGGCGCGATGCGGATCGACAACAGCAAGGCGGTCCTCGATGCGGATGCCTTGATCGATGGGGCGAAAATGCGGATCGCCCTCACCGAACCGGTTGACCCGGCTGCGAATGTGACGAGAACGCGCGATATTTCCGGAACGCTGGATGATGCCGCGCGGCGCAAAATCGCGCCCGCTCTGTCCGGGATCGTCGGGGGACCGGCCAAGGTCGAGGTTTCGCTCGCCGAAGACGGCAGCCAATCCGTGAAGGCCGATCTCGCGGGGGCGTCGCTGTCGCTGCCCTGGATCGGGTGGAGCAAGGGCGCCGGTATTGCCGCCAAGGCGGAATTCACCGTGAAGGCGACCGACGGCATCACGGAGATAAGCGATTTCCGTATTGCGGGCGACGGCTTCGGCGCGACGGGCGACCTGCGCGTCGATGATGCCGGTCTGGCCACGGCACGGCTTAATGGTGTCAGGCTCGCACACGGCGACGACTTTTCAGTCGCCGTCGAGCGCGGAAAGGGCGGATACACCGTGGCCCTCACCGGTCCATCGGCGGATATCAGGCTACCGCTGGCGCGGGCGAAGGGCGGCGCGAGCTCCGGCGACGCCGGCAACGTGAAGATCAATGCGCGGCTCGACCGGGTCACCGGCTTCAACGGCGAGGTCTTTTTTAATGTGAACTTCGCCTATTCGACACGCGGCCAGCAGATCGACGACGTCGACCTATCTGCGGTCACCGGAAGCGGCCAGGCAGTGGTCGCCAGGATGGTGAAAGCGGGGGCCGATAATACGCTCGAACTGACGACAAGCGATGCGGGCGCGCTCGCCCGCTTCACCGACATATATCGCAATATGCGGGGCGGGCTCCTGAACCTGAGGCTGCGCGACCGCGGCGCCAGATCCTGGCGCGGCGCGGTCGACCTCAGAAAGTTTTCGCTCATAGGGGAACAGAAGCTTAAATCAATGGTCTCGACGCCGGCCGGGCAGGACGGCCGCAGCCTCAATCAGGCCGTGCGGCGGGATATCGACGTCAGCACGGCTCGCTTCGAGCGCGGCTATGCGCAGCTCCTTTTGGACCGCGGGGTCATTCGGGTCGACGGCGGCGTCCTGCGCGGCGTCGATGTGGGTGCAACTTTCCAGGGGACGATCCGCGACGCGAACGGCCGAATGGACATGACGGGCACCTTCATGCCCGCCTATGGCCTCAATCGGCTTTTTGGCGAGCTGCCGCTGATCGGCGCCTTGCTCGGCAACGGCCGCGACCGCGGCCTGCTCGGCATCACCTTTAAACTGACCGGACCGTTCGACCAGCCGAGCCTGTTGATCAACCCGCTGTCGATCATCGCGCCCGGCGTCTTCCGCAACATATTTGAATTTCAGTGAGGGCGGCCCCTCAGGCCGGCCGCACCAGCATGTGCTTCTTCTTGCCGAGCGAGAGCTTGATCACGCCGTCTCCGGTGACGTCGGCGCTGCCGATGATCCGGCGTTCATCGCTGACCGGCTGGTCGTTGATCCGCACGGCACCACCCTGGACATGCCGCCGCGCTTCGCCGTTCGAAGTGGCGAGACCGGCGCGCACCATGAGGGTCAACAGGCCAAGGCCCGCCTCGAGCTCGGCGGCCGGGACGTCGACTGAGGGCAGATTCTCGGCAAGCGCACCTTCCTCGAACGTTTTGCGCGCCGTTTCGGCGGCCTGTTCGGCGGCCGGGCGCCCATGCAGCATGGCGGTGACTTCGGTCGCGAGGATCTTCTTCACCTCGTTGATCTCCGAGCCGTCGAGCTGCGACAGCCGTGCGATTTCGGACATTGGCAGCGTCGTGTAGAGCTTGAGGAAGCGCGTCACGTCGGCATCCTCGGTGTTGCGCCAGTATTGCCAGAACTCGTAGGGGCCGAGCATGTCCGGATTGAGCCAGACCGCGCCGTTGACCGACTTGCCCATCTTCGCCCCAGATGCCGTCGTCAGCAGCGGCGAGGTGAGGGCGTAGAGCTGCGGCGTTCCCATGCGATGGCCGAGATCGATGCCGTTGACGATGTTGCCCCACTGATCGGAGCCGCCCATCTGAACGCGGCAGCCATAACGCTTGTTAAGCTCAACGAAGTCATAGGCCTGCAGGATCATGTAATTGAATTCGAGGAAGGAGAGCGAGTGCTCGCGCTCGAGCCTCGTTTTCACGCTGTCGAACGAAAGCATGCGGTTGACCGAGAAGTAGCGGCCGACGTCGCGCAAGAATTCGAGGTAGTTGAGCGAGCGCAGCCACTCCGCATTGTTGATCATCAGCGCCGCATCGGGGCCCTTCTGGTAATCGAGATAGTTGGCGAAGACGCGCTTGATCGAGGCGATGTTGCTTTCGATCGTCTCGACGGTCATCAATTGCCGCGCTTCGTCCTTGAAGGACGGGTCGCCGACCATGCCGGTGCCTCCGCCCATCAGGGAAATGGGGCGATGGCCGGTTGCCTGCAGCCAGTGCAGCATCATGATCTGAATAAGACCGCCCGCATGCAGGCTCGGGGCCGTCGGGTCGAAGCCGATATAGGCAGTCACGGTTTCCTTGCGGAACAACTCGTCGAGACCGGCGTCATCCGATGTCTGATGGATGAAACCGCGCTCGCTGAGGGTGCGAAGAAAATCGGACTTGAACTCGGACATAAGCTGTCTCTTTCGGCTTGTTATGACGTTTCGGGCCGGCCTTTAGCACTGTTTTATCGAAAGTGCACGTGTTTGCGCGGACCGCGTTTTGCTATGAACGGGGAACCGAGGGAGCATTGCGCGCCTCCGATTCTCGAGCGTCGTGAGGAGATTCAATTGGGCAGGGTGTTGACCGCGATCGGGCTTATGAGCGGCACGAGCATGGACGGCATAGATGTCGCCCTCATCAAGACCGACGGCGACAGTATCGTCGAACGGGGCCCCTCCACCGGCTTTGCCTATGATCCCAACTTCCGACAGCGCCTGAAGCAAGGGCTGGACGACGCGCGCTCGATCGTGAAGAGGCAGGAGCGGCCAGGCAGACTCGCCGAACTCGAGCGGGACCTGACGTTGCGGCATGCCGATGCCGTCAGGACATTCCTGCGTGAAAATAATCTCTTGTCTGAAAATGTCGATGTGGTCGGGTTTCATGGACAGACGGTCCTGCACCGCCCGGATGAGGCTTTGACGGTGCAGATCGGCGACGGGGAGATGCTGGCGCGGGAAACGGGCATCGACGTTGTCTACGACATGCGTGCAAACGATATGGTCCATGGCGGTCAGGGGGCTCCGCTCATCCCGGCCTATCATGCGGTGCTTGCGCGCGGACTAACCGAGAGGCAAGGGATCGACGCGCCTATCGTCTTCGTCAACATAGGCGGCATTTCCAATCTCACTTTCATCGGCGCGGGCGAAGAAATCGTCGCCTATGACAGCGGCCCGGGCAATGCGCTGATCGATCAGTGGGTGGAGGCGCATGCCGGAATACCCTTCGACCAGGGCGGCATGATCGCAAGCGAAGGGACGATTCTGCCGCAGCTTGTCGACCGCTACCTTTCGCATCCATTCTTCACGGCAAAGAAGCGCCGCTCACTTGACCGCAACGACTTTGCGCCGCTGGCGCCGACCGATGCAAGCCTCGAAGATGGCGCCCGCACCCTGGCGCATGTGACGGCAGCAGCGATCGTTCGCTCCTCCTGCCACTTGCCTTCAAAGCCCGCGACCTACATCGTCTGCGGCGGTGGCCGCCTCAATCCCGTCGTGATGCGCGACCTCGGCGCGCTTGCCGAGAAGGCGGGCGGACGCGTCTTTGCCGCAGAGGCGCTGGAACTCAATGGCGATTCGATGGAGGCTGAAGCCTGGGCCTATCTCGCCGTGCGGTCGCTACGCGGCCTGCCCTTGAGCTATCCCGGCACGACAGGCGTCAAACGGCCGGTGAGCGGCGGACGGATGGCGGCCAAGCCGGCAAGCCTGTGGGAGTTCAAGTCTTGATATTCCCAAGGCGGCTTAATGTTTTCTTCGTGCTCGGCCGCTAACCTGCGTCCCGTTGTGCAACACAGCTTTTTGCAGGTCGATTGACCTGCTACCGGGAGTTTTCGGATTCTGTCGATGGGTGGTGCGATTTCCCTTCTGGCCGTGAACTTCATCATTGCCCAGGTCTTCGTCGTGGCATTCCTCGTCATTGCGGCAAAGAGCCAGGCAAGGCTGCCGGCGATCTGGTGCGCCGCCGGCTTTGCAGTGGCGTCCCTTTCGGCCGTGTTCGAATCCGTTCTGCCATTTACGCCAGTGCCGAAGTTTTTCGCGGTTGGCGCCTTTGCCAGCGTCCTAGGCGGCTTTCTTTTGATCCGCTTCGCACTCGGGCTCTTTTATGAGGTGCCGGCGAAGCTGCCGCACCTGGCTGTCTTCTTCGCCGCTTGCGTGGCCCTGGACCTGATGATCTACGACCTGCCGCGTGGAACATTGCAGCACGCTTTTTTCTATCAAATGCCGTTCTGTGTCATTCAGGCCTCGTCCGCCGCGACCGTCCTACGCTCCGAGCGACGGTCGCAGGCGGACAAAATCCTGTTCTGGCTCCTTACCCTCAGTGCGATCTATTACCTGGTAAAGATCTACGCTGCGATCGCCGCCGGATCAGGTACAACCGCAGCGGATTATCTCACAAGCACTTTCGCGCTGATCTCGCAGGCTTTGGGCGCCATGCTGATCGTGGCGACCGGCGTGGCGATGCTTGGCGTCCTGGTCAAGGAGATCATCGACGAGGCGCGCGCCAGTTCGGAACTGGACCCGCTTTCCGGCCTTTATAATCGCCGCGGCTTCATGGAACGCGTGGCTCCATTCCTGCGGGAGGACGGGGAGGACGGTCCCGGCACCATGATCCTCATCGATCTCGATCGCTTCAAACTGGTCAACGACACTTACGGCCACCATGCCGGCGACCAGGTGATCCGCCAACTCTCCCACGTGCTTACTGATCTCCTGCCAGGCATGGCGGTGCCGGGGCGCCTTGGCGGGGAGGAATTTGCCGTGTTTTTGCCGCGGTTCGGCATGGCGGAAGCGCGCGTGCTTGCGCATGGTATGCGCGCCGCGCTGGCCTCGGCACGCATCGACGGTCTTGCGGAAAGCGTCAGGGTTACCGCAAGTTTCGGCGTCGCCACCGTCATGGCGGAAGAGACATTGGAGGCAGCGCTGCACCGCGCCGACAAGGTGCTCTATGCCGCCAAGACGGGCGGAAGGAACCGCGTGGAATGCGCCGAACCGCCCGTGCGCCTCTTCGCTGCCTCGGCTTCACGGCGGGCGGGGAACTCCTGATCCTTTCGTCTCGCGCATGGGCCCAAAGTACGGACCGAATGTTCGGAAAGCTCGATGCGCAGATTCACAGCGTTATAGCGACCTTGCGCGTCTGAAAAGACGCGCGGCGCTGTTGCCGAAACGAAGAAGGCCCGGAAACCGCTTTCGATTTCCGGGCCTTCCGTTCGAACGAGCCGATGTGGTTCAGCGGATACGCTTTGCGGCGGGCTCCGGCACCAGTTCGCCGTTGAGCCGGCGGTCGAGATAGTCTTCGCATTCCGCCATCAGGGTTTCGATCTGGCTGTTGAAGAAATGGTTCGCACCGGCGACCGTACGGTGGGTAATGAGGATGCCCTTCTGCGACTTCAACTTCTCGACGAGCCCGTTCACATCCTTCTCGGGCGCGACCTTATCGGCGTCGCCATTGATGATCAGGCCGGAAGACGGGCAGGGTGCAAGGAACGAGAAGTCGTAAATATTCGGCTGCGGCGCGACGGCGAGGAAGCCCTCGATCTCCGGCCGGCGCATCAGAAGCTGCATGCCGATCCAGGCGCCGAAGGAATAGCCGGCCACCCAGCAGCTCTTCGAATCCGGATGCAGGCTCTGCACCCAGTCGAGCGCCGAGGCGGCGTCCGAAAGCTCGCCGGCGCCGTGATCGAATTCGCCCTGGCTGCGGCCGATGCCACGAAAGTTGAAGCGCAGAGTGGTGAAGCCGCGCTTCTGAAACATGTAAAAGAGCTGATAGACGATCTGGTTGTTCATCGTTCCGCCGAACTGCGGATGCGGATGCAGGATGATCGCAATCGGTGCGCTCTTCTGCTTCGAAGGCTGATAACGGCCTTCGAGGCGACCAGCCGGTCCGTTGAAAATAATTTCGGGCATTGGCTCTCCGGGGATGTTTCTGGTTCAAATCGCGGCTCTTGGTGCCGATCTGTCTTGACGAAACGAGTCAGCTTTTCTAGAACCCACTTTAGAACCGTTCAAAACTTCGGTGCGGGCATTCCGCCATGTGCTTCGTCTCTTAAGGCAAGCGGCGCGGAAAATTCAAGAAAAATGCAACGGCACCGATTTTGCGGAATGGGCAGCTCGTTTTGATGATGGAAAGCATGCCGAGGGCGCGGATTTACATGGACTGGAACGCGACGGCGCCGCTTCTCGGCGAAGCGCGCGAAGCCGTTCTGTCCGCGCTCGACGTGAATGGCAATCCATCGTCCGTGCACGGCGAGGGCCGTGCTGTCCGGGCCCTCATCGAAAGCGCCCGTCGTGACGTGGCAGCGCTCTGCGGCGCGGAGGCGACAGCGGTCACCTTCACCAGCGGCGCCACCGAGGCGGCGAACATGGTTCTGACGCCCGAGTTCCGCATGGGCCGCACGCCGCTCACACTCGGCAAGCTCTACGTTTCGGCGATCGAACATCCGGCCGTGCGCGTGGGCGGACGGTTCGCGCGCGAAGATATCTGCGAGATTCCCGTCACGGGCGCCGGCCTGGTCGATACCGGAGCGCTGGAAGCTTTGCTCGGCGCCCATGATCGCCAGTCGGGCCTGCCGATGGTCGCGGTGATGCTCGCCAACAACGAGACGGGTATCATCCAGCCGATCGCCGAGATCGGCGGGATCGTGCGCGCGCATGGCGGCCTTCTTGTTGTGGATGCGGTGCAGGCGGCAGGGCGCGTGCCGTTGTCGATCGAGGCGCTCGGTGCCGATTTCCTGATTGTCTCCTCGCACAAGATTGGCGGGCCGAAAGGAGCGGGCGCCCTGATCGCCCGCGGTGAAGTCATGATGCCATCTCCGCTGATCCACGGCGGTGGACAAGAAAAAGGACATCGCTCCGGAACGGAGAACGCGCCGGCCCTTGCAGGATTCGCGGCCGCGGCCCGGCAGGCGGCCGGCAATATCGAGAGCCGCATGGCTGTCGTCGCTGCGCTGCGCGACCGCCTCGAGACGGAAATGCGGAAGCATGCGCCGGACGTAGTGATCCACGGCTCGGAGGTCCCGCGACTCGCCAATACGACCTTCTTTACCCTGCCGGGACTGAAGGCTGAAACGGGCCAGATCGCGTTCGATCTCGAAGGCGTGGCGCTCTCGGCAGGTTCAGCATGCTCTTCCGGCAAGGTAGGACAGAGTCATGTGCTGACGGCGATGGGTTATGATCCCCGCCAGGGTGCGTTGCGCATTTCGGTCGGCGAGAGCACGACGCAAGCGGAGATCGAGGCATGCGCCACGGTATTCGCGAAAGTGGCGGCGCGTCGCCGGGCAACCGGAGAGGCCGCGTAAGCCAGGGAAGGTTTGGACGAAATTGCGGAAAAGCAATTTTCCGCTTGGCAAACGGGGTGAAAAGCGCCTTTTAGCCATTACATAAGCGGTGCGCAAACCAGCATCGAGTTGTCAAGCTGCCGGACCTTGGATCCGGCAAGATTGGAGAACGACATGCCTGCCGTGCAGGAAACCATTGATCAGGTCCGCCAAATCGACGTGGACCAGTACAAATACGGCTTCGAGACGAAGATCGAAATGGACAAGGCGCCGAAGGGCCTGTCCGAAGACATCATCCGTTTCATCTCCAGCAAGAAGAACGAGCCGGGCTGGATGCTCGAATGGCGCCTTGAGGCCTATCGCCGCTGGCTGACCATGGACGAGCCGAGCTGGGCGCGTGTCCGTTATCCGAAGATCGACTTCAACGAGATCCACTATTATGCCGCGCCGAAGGGCACGACGGGGCCGAGGTCGCTCGACGAGGTCGATCCGGAACTTCTGAAGGTCTATGAGAAGCTCGGCATTCCCCTGAGGGAGCAGGAGGTTCTCGCCGGCGTGCAGAAGTCGAAGATCGCGGTCGATGCGGTTTTCGACTCCGTCTCGGTCGTCACGACCTTCAAGGAGGAACTGAAGAAGGCCGGCGTGATCTTCATGTCGATCTCCGAGGCGATGCGGGAGCATCCCGATCTCGTACGGAAATATCTCGGTACGGTCGTCCCGCAGTCGGACAATTTCTATGCGACGCTGAACTCCGCCGTCTTCACCGACGGTTCCTTCGTCTATGTGCCGAAGGGGGTTCGGTGCCCGATGGAGCTTTCGACGTATTTCCGGATCAACGAGAAGAACACCGGCCAGTTCGAGCGCACGCTGATCATTGCGGATGAAGGCGCCTATGTGTCCTATCTGGAAGGCTGCACCGCGCCGCAGCGTGACGAGAACCAGCTTCACGCCGCAGTCGTCGAGTTGATCGCGCTGGACGATGCCGAGATCAAGTATTCGACGGTTCAGAACTGGTATCCGGGCGACAAGGAAGGCAAGGGCGGCATCTACAACTTTGTCACCAAGCGCGGCGATTGCCGCGGCAAAAACTCGAAGATCTCCTGGACGCAGGTCGAGACCGGCTCGGCGATCACCTGGAAATACCCGTCCTGCATCCTGCGCGGCGACGGCTCGCGCGGCGAGTTCTACTCGATCGCCGTTTCCAACGGCCATCAGCAGGTCGACTCGGGCACCAAGATGATCCATCTTGGCAAGAACACGTCGAGCCGCATCATCTCCAAGGGTATTGCCGCCGGAGTCTCGGACAACACCTATCGCGGCCAGGTTTCCGCCCATCGCAAGGCGGAGAACGCCCGCAACTTCACCCAGTGCGACTCGCTCCTGATCGGCGACAAGTGCGGCGCGCATACGGTGCCCTATATCGAGGCGAAGAACTCGACGGCGCAGTTCGAGCACGAGGCGACGACGTCGAAGATTTCCGAGGACCAGCTTTTCTATTGCCTGCAGCGCGGTATCCCGGAAGAGGCGGCGATCGCATTGATCGTCAACGGCTTCGTCAAGGAAGTCATCCAGGAATTGCCGATGGAATTCGCCGTCGAGGCGCAAAAGCTGATCGGCATCTCGCTGGAAGGATCCGTGGGCTAAGCCTCGCACGAATTATCGAACCGACGCGCAACGACTTGCGCGAGAAGAGAACACTTCGTTTCCGAAGAGGACGAACAATGCTTGAAATCAAGAACCTGCATGCCCGTATTGCCGAGGACGGCACCGAGATTATCCGCGGCCTGGACCTGACCGTGAAGGCCGGCGAGGTCGCCGCCATCATGGGCCCCAACGGCTCCGGCAAGTCGACACTCTCCTATATCCTCTCCGGTCGCGAAGACTATGAGGTGACCGAGGGCGATATCCTTTACAACGGCGAGAGCATTCTGGAGCTCGATGCCGCCGAGCGCGCGGCCAAGGGCATCTTCCTTGCATTCCAGTATCCGGTCGAAATCCCGGGCGTTGCGACCATGCAGTTCCTGAAGGTGGCGATGAATGAGCAGCGCAAGTACCGGGGCGAAGACGAGCTCTCGACGCCGGAATTCATGCGCCGCGTCAAGGAAGCGGCCTCCGAACTGAAGATCGCGCCGGAAATGCTGCGCCGTCCACTGAATGTCGGCTTCTCCGGCGGTGAAAAGAAGCGTGCGGAAATCCTGCAGATGGCGCTGCTCGAGCCGAAGCTCTGCGTTCTCGACGAGACCGATTCCGGCCTCGACATCGATGCATTGAAGATTGTGGCCGATGGCGTCAATGCGCTCCGCTCGCCGGACCGCGCCGTCGTCGTCATCACCCACTACCAGCGCCTGCTCGACTACATCGTCCCGGACACGGTCCACGTTCTCTACAGGGGCCAGGTCGTCAAGTCGGGCGACAAGACGCTGGCGCACGAACTCGAAGCCAAAGGCTACGCGGATATCATCGAGGCAGCAGCCTGACGCCTGTTGAAGGAGGGTTCGAATGAATATGCAACAGGCGATCAAGATGACGGCAGCCGAAACGGCGCTCGTCGATGCCTATACCGCGCAGCTCGGCGATCTGCCGGGCGATGGCGCCGTACTCTCGCTCCGAGATGCGCTTGTCCATGAATTGAAGACCGCCGGCCTGCCGACCCGGCGCATCGAATCCTGGCATTACACGGATTTGCGCACACTGCTGCGTGCGGTGCCTGCCGCCGATCCGGCCGCCTTTTCGGATCCTGTCGAGGCCCTGGTGCCCGGTTCGTCCGTAATTTCCGTTCGCAATGGCGAGGCGGAGATCGAGAGGCTCCCGGACGTCCTCACGGTGCGCTCCTACACCGAAAGCCTTATCGACGGCTCTGCAGCTGCCGGTCTCTCGGTCCTCGGTGCGGACGATGCGATAGGGCGCATCAATGGCGGACTGGTTCGCGGCGGAGTCGAAATCGCCGTTCCCGAGGGCGTTGAACTTGAAGTGCCGCTGGAGCTTCAGGTTATTCAAAGCCACGGTCAGGCGCATACGCGTTTCCCGGTTTCCTTCGGCGCCGGCGCCAAGGCGACGGTGATCGAACGGCATCTCTCGACCAATGCGGAACCGAGCTTCGTTTCGTCCGTCAGCGATGTGACGCTCGCCGAAGGCGCCGACGTGATCTGGATCATCCTGCAGCAGCAGGGACCGTCCGATACCCATCTCGGCCAGATCCGGTTCGATCTCGGCAAGGATGCAAGGTTGCATCTCTTTGTGATCAATGTTGGCGGCAAGCTGGTGCGCCAGGAGATTCACGGTCGCGCGAGCGGCGAGGGTGCCGACCTGACGCTCCGCGGCATCAACCTGCTCGGCGGCGACGGCCACACGGACGTGACCTTCACGCTCAGCCATGACGTGCCGCACACGACGTCGACTGAGATCATCCGCAACGTCGTGTTCGACCGGGCAAAGGGCGTATTCCAGGGCAAGATCCTGGTCGCGAAGGACGCCCAGAAGACCGACGCTAAGATGTCGTGCAACACGCTGCTCCTGTCAGACGAGGCCGATTTCTCGGCAAAACCGGAGCTTGAAATCTTCGCGGACGACGTGCAGTGCGGTCATGGCGCGACGGTAATCGATATCGATCATACACAGCTTTTCTACCTGCTCTCCCGCGGCATCCCGGAAAACAAGGCGCGCGCGATGCTCGTTAACGCCTTCGTGGCCGAGATCGTCGAGGAACTGGAAGAGGACGAGGCGCTGGTCGAGGCGCTTGAGGGCGTGATCTCGGCCTGGCTCGAAAAACACGCCTGATTGGACAAGACATGGAACAGGTTGCGCCGATGACGGCCTATGACGTCGAGACGATCAGAAAGGATTTTCCGATCCTTTCGCGGATGGTCTACGGCAAGCCGCTGGTCTATCTCGACAACGGCGCTTCGGCGCAGAAGCCCCAGGTCGTCATCGATGCGGTCGCCAATGCCTATTCCAACGAGTATGCAAACGTCCATCGCGGCCTGCATTTCCTCTCCAATGCCGCGACGGATGCCTATGAGGGGGCGCGCGAGAAGGTTCGCCGTTTCCTGAACGCCCCTTCGGCCGACAATATCATCTTCACCAAGTCCTCGACCGAGGCGATCAATACGGTCGCTCACGGCTATGGCATGCCGAAAATCGGCGAGGGCGACGAGATCGTGCTTTCGATCATGGAGCACCACTCGAATATCGTTCCCTGGCATTTCATCCGTGAAAGGCAGGGCGCGAAGCTCGTCTGGGCGCCCGTAGACGATGACGGCGCATTTCATATCGAAGACTTCGTCAAGTGCCTGACCGAGCGAACCAGGGTCATCGCCATCACGCATATGTCGAATGCGCTGGGCACCATGGTTCCGGTCAAGGAAATCTGCCGCATTGCCCGCGAACGCGGCATTCCGGTGCTGGTCGACGGCAGTCAGGGCGCCGTGCACATGCCGGTGGATGTCCAGGATATCGATTGCGACTGGTATGTCATGACCGGTCACAAGCTCTACGGCCCCTCCGGTGTCGGTGTGCTCTATGGCAAGATGGAGCGGCTCAAGGAGATGCGGCCGTTCCAGGGCGGCGGCGAGATGATCGAGGAGGTGACGGAGGATTACGTCACCTACAACGATCCGCCGCACCGCTTCGAGGCCGGCACGCCGCCGATCGTTCAGGCGATCGGGCTCGGCTACGCGCTCGACTACATGGAAAAGCTCGGCCGCGAAGCGATCCGGGCGCATGAGGCGGATCTGACCGCCTATGCGCGCGAGCGCCTGTCGTCGGTCAATTCACTCCGGGTCTTCGGCGACGCGCCCAACAAGGGCAGCATCTTCTCCTTCGAGATCGCCGGCATCCACTCGCATGACGTGTCGATGGTGATCGATCGTGCCGGTGTCGCCGTGCGGGCGGGGACCCATTGTGCCCAGCCGCTCTTGAAACGCTTCGGCGTGACCTCCACATGCCGTGCGTCCTTCGGTCTCTACAATACCCGGGCCGAGGTGGATGCGTTGGCGGATGCGCTCGAACATGCACGCAAGTTCTTTGCATAGGAGGTCGAGATGGCTCTCGAACAAACGCAAGAGAAGGTCGATGTCCGCGAAGGCATCGTGCACTCGGCCATTCCCGCCGAGGAACTGGCGCGTCTCAGCGACGACATCATCGCCGCACTGAAGACCGTCTACGATCCCGAAATCCCGGCCGACATTTTCGAACTCGGCCTCATCTACAAGATCGACATCGAGGACGATCGGATGGTGAAGGTCGAGATGACGCTGACCGCTCCCGGGTGCCCCGTTGCCGGTGAGATGCCGGGCTGGGTCGAGAACGCCGTCGGCGCCGTCGAGGGCGTTTCCGGCGTCGAGGTCACCATGACTTTCGATCCGCCATGGACACCGGACCGCATGTCGGAAGAAGCGCAGGTGGCCATCGGCTGGTATTGAGCCTGTTGCATGCGGGTCTTACGACACGCGCGACGCCGTGGAGGCCATTGATCCGTCAACACACGGGCATTACATTCGATTCTGGAAAGCGCCGGGCCTTTAACCCGGCGACGCGAAGGAGAAGAAGCCGATGGGCTTTGCTGTAATGAGTCTGACCGATGCGGCCGCCGGCCGCGTGCGGTCCATCGTCGAGAATGCCGGGGGCGACGCCAAGGGCATTCGCTTGAGCATCAAGAAGGGCGGCTGCGCCGGCATGGAATATGCCGTCGACCTCGTCACCGAGCCCAGTGCCAAGGACGATCTCGTCGAGCATAAGGGCGCCAGGGTCTGGATCGCGCCTGAGGCGGTACTGTATCTGCTCGGCACGCAGATGGATTTCGAGGTCACGCCGCTGCGCTCTGGCTTCACTTTCAAAAACCCGAACCAGACGTCCGCCTGCGGTTGCGGCGAATCGGTGGAGCTGAAGCCGGCGGACCTCGCCGCGCTCGCGGCCGAGGGCAATCCGGTGGTTCGGGCGAACTGAACGGTTGCTTATTCACTGCGCCTCAAAAAAGGGCCCGGCTTGCCGCCGGGCCATTTTTTACTGTGCGGCCACCGGGCTCATGCTCTCACGGTGGTCGGGGTACGCGGCAGGATCTGCGGAGTCGGGCGCGGATGACTTCGCCAATTCCGTGTAGTCTTGAGGATGATCGCCATCTCGCATAGAGTTCAACCGGGATGCGGGGCAGCAACTTAATCGCGAGGGGAAGGATGTCGCCATTAGGACCGCCTTCGACTGACAGTGCTGATTCGAAGGCAATGTCGCGGCCCATGCGCGGCTGTTGACCGAGCCGTGACACCATGTCCGATCAAGTAACACAAAAGTCAATCGATCTGGCGCTTCAGGGTGGCGGATCCCATGGTGCTTTGACCTGGGGAGTGCTTGATCGGCTGCTGGAAGATAGTCGCATCCGCATCTGCAGCATCAGCGGGACGAGCGCCGGCGCGATGAATGCGGTCGTGCTTGCGGACGGCCTGGAGAAAGGGGGGGCGGAAGTTGGACGCGAGGCGCTAGCAGGATTCTGGAAGGCGGTGAGCGACGCTGCGCGTTGGTCTCCGCTGCAGCGCACCCTTTGGGACCGCATGACGAACAATTTCAGCCTCGACCAGTCCCCGGCCTATCTCTGGTTCGAACAGTTCACGCGGCAGTTCTCTCCCTATCAACTGAACCCGTTCGACATCAATCCGCTGCGCGACCTGATCGCCGGCACTGTCGATTTCGACGCAGTCAATCGATGCTCCAGCCTCAAGGTGTTTGTCACCGCCACCAATGTGCGCACGGGCCGGGCCAAGGTGTTCACGCAGCCAGACCTGTCGGTCGATACCGTCATGGCGTCCGCCTGCCTGCCGTTCATGTTCAAAGCGGTCGAGATCGACGGCGAGGCCTATTGGGATGGCGGCTATATCGGCAATCCCGCGCTCTATCCGCTCGTCGACGACCGCGCCACCCGAGACATCGTGATCGTCCAGATCAACCCGCTTGTCCGCGAGGAATTGCCGACAACCGGCCGGGCAATCATCAACCGGCTGAACGAAGTGACCTTCAATGCAGCGCTCCTGAAGGAGTTGCGTGCCATCCATCTCCTTCACGAATTGATCGAGGCGGAAGGGCTGGAATCCGAGCATTATCGGAACAGCTACGTTCATCTGATTCATGCCCATGAGGAGATCCAGCACCTTAGCGCCTCAAGCAAATTCGCGGCCGAATGGAGCTATCTCCTCTATCTCAAGGAGCGCGGACGGGCCTGGGCCGAACGCTTTATCGACCAGCATTTCGATGACCTTGGAGTCCGCTCGACACTCGATCTCGGCCAGCTGTTCAGCGACAGTTTCAGGTTGCCCCAGCTCGCAGACACCGCCTCGACGGAGTGACCGATAGTCGGAGCCCTGTTCATGCTAGCATCCCAGTAGCACTTTGGCTTGCCGCATGTCTTTGTCCTTGGGGTCGATCTGAGGACACATGCAGTAACTGTTGTTGCCAAGGGTGCGGACGCCCCGATTTCGATGAGAGGAATGCCGTCGCCACTCCGTCGTCGGGGCGTACCAAGGCACGCCCCTTTGCAGACACATTCACTCCGCCGCTTCCGCGTAGCTTTCGATCGGCGGGCAGGTGCAGACGAGATGGCGGTCGCCATAGACATTGTCGACTCGGTTGACGGGCGACCAGTATTTGTCGACGCGGAAGGCGCCGGGCGGGAAGCAGGCCTGCTCGCGGGAATAGGGCCGATTCCAATCCCCGACGAGGTCCTCTACCGTGTGCGGCGCGTTCTTCAGCGGATTGTTGATCCGGTCCATCCCGCCTTCCTCGATGGCGCGTGCCTCCTCGCGGATTGCCAGCATCGCGGCGCAGAAGCGGTCGAGTTCGGCCTTGGTTTCCGATTCGGTCGGCTCGATCATGAGCGTGCCGGCCACCGGCCAGCTCATCGTCGGCGCATGGAAGCCGCAGTCGATCAGGCGCTTGGCGATGTCGTCGACGCTGACGCCGGCGCTTTCGGCAAGCGGACGCGTGTCGATGATGCACTCATGCGCGACGCGGCCCTTCGCGGATTTGTAGAGCACGTCGTAGGCCCCCTTCAGCCGCGCGGCAATGTAGTTAGCGTTGAGGATCGCCACCTTCGTCGCCTGCGTCAGCCCTTCGCCACCCATCATCAGGCAGTAGCTCCAGGAAATCGGCAGGATCGAGGCCGAGCCGAAGGGAGCGGCCGAGACCGTGCCGTCGTGCTTGTCCGCTTCCGGGTGGCCCGGGAGGAAGGGAACAAGATGCGCCTTGACGCCGATCGGACCCATGCCGGGACCACCGCCACCATGCGGAATGCAGAAGGTCTTGTGCAGGTTCAGGTGACTGACATCCGAGCCGATATCACCGGGGCGGGAAAGCCCGACCATGGCGTTCATGTTGGCGCCGTCCAGATAGACCTGTCCGCCGTGCCTGTGCACGACATCGCAGACCTCGCGCACGTTCTCCTCGAAGACGCCGTGCGTCGAAGGGTAGGTGATCATGCAGCAGGAGAGAGTGTCCGAAAACTGCTCCGCCTTGGCGCGGAAATCGTCCATGTCGATCTCGCCGATATCGCTCACCTTGACGACGACGACCTTCATCCCGGCCATGTTCGCCGAGGCGGGATTGGTGCCGTGGGCGGAGGTCGGAATCAGGCAGACGTCACGGTGCGCATTGCCGTTGGCGATGTGATAGGCCCGGATCGCGAGCAATCCCGCATATTCACCCTGGGCGCCGGAGTTCGGCTGCATCGAAATCGCGTCATAACCGGTGATGGCGCAGAGTTTTTCCGAGAGGTCCTCGATCAAATGCTGGTATCCGAGCGCCTGGTCGGCGGGGGCGAAGGGGTGAATCTCCGAAAATTCCGGCCAGGTGATCGGCAGCATTTCGGCCGTCGCATTGAGCTTCATCGTGCAGGAGCCCAGCGGGATCATGGCGCGGTCGAGCGCGAGATCGCGATCGGCGAGGCGGCGCATATAGCGCGTCATCTCGCTCTCCGCCCGGTTCATATGGAAGATCGGATGGGCCAGATACTCGCCGGTGCGCAGCAGCGCCTCGGGCAGCCGATAACCGGGCTCGAACGCCTCGACGTTGAAATCGCCGCCGAATGCGCGCCAAACCGCTTCCAGCGTCACCGGCCGCGACCGTTCGTCGAGGCTGATGCCGATCTTTGTAGGGCCGATCTTGCGCAGGTTCACGCCCTCGGCAACGGCCGCCTTCAGAATGATTCCCTGCAACTTGCCGACCTCGACGGTGATCGTGTCGAAGAAAAGATCCGGCTCGACCCTATAGCCGAGCTGTTCAAGACCCATGGCAAGTCGCACAGTCTTTTGATGCACGCTCTGGGCGATTGCCTTGATGCCCTCCGGGCCGTGGAAGACGGCGTACATCGACGCCATGACGGCGAGGAGCACCTGGGCGGTGCAGATGTTCGAGGTCGCCTTTTCCCGGCGGATGTGCTGTTCGCGCGTCTGCAGGGCAAGACGATAGGCGCGATTGCCGCGGGAATCGACCGATACGCCGACGAGGCGCCCGGGCATGGAGCGCTTGTAGGCATCCTTCACGGCCATGTAGGCGGCGTGCGGCCCGCCATAGCCGACCGGCACGCCGAAGCGCTGCGTGGAGCCTACGGCGATATCCGCACCCATTTCACCGGGTGACTTCAACAGTGCCAGCGCCAGCGGATCGGCAGCGACGGCCGCGACTGCGCCCTGCTCGTGGAGCTTCGCGATGAGGTCCGAAAAATCCCGGACGTGACCGTAGGTGCCGGGATATTGGAAGATCGCGCCAAAGACGGCGGCGGGGTCCAGGTCCTCGAAAGGATCGCCGAAGACAAGCTGCCAGCCGAGCGGCTCCGCACGGGTCTTCAGCAGGGCGATCGTCTGGGGATGGCAGTTCTCGTCGACGAAGAAGGCCCTCGCCTTGGACTTGGCGACGCGCTCCGCCATGGCCATGGCTTCCGCTGCCGCTGTCGCCTCGTCGAGCAGCGATGCATTGGCAACGTCAAGGCCGGTCAGGTCGCACACCATCGTCTGATAGTTGAGCAATGCTTCGAGGCGGCCCTGGCTGATTTCCGGCTGGTAGGGTGTGTAGGCCGTGTACCAGGCCGGGTTCTCCAGGATGTTGCGCTGGATAACCGGCGGCGTGATCGTGCCGTAATAGCCCTGGCCGATCAGCGAGACGAGTTTCTCATTGCGGTTTGCCGTTTCGCGCAGCTTGTCGAGCGCTTCGCGCTCGGTCATCGGAGCGCCCCAGGAGAGCGGCGTTTCCTGCCGGATCGAAGCCGGAACCGTGTCGTCGATCAGCGCATCGAGGCTCGGATAGCCGACGACTTTCAGCATCTCCTCCATTTCGGCCGGGGAAGGGCCGATATGGCGCCGATTGGCGAAATCGTAAGGCTTGTAGTCGGTAAAGGTGAAGTCCTTTGGCATGCTCATCAGCTGACGAGCTCCTTATAGGCCGCTTCATCCAGAAGGGCATCGGCCGAACCCGGATCGGCGAGCTTGAGCTTGAAGAACCAGGCTTTGCCTTGAGGGTCGCTGTTGACCAGCGCGGGGTCGTCGACAACGGCCTGATTGACTTCGACGATTTCGCCATCGAGCGGACAGTAGACGTCGGAAGCGGCCTTGACCGATTCGACGGTCGCAGCCGAGTCTCCTTTGGAGAAGGTCGCGCCAACCTCCGGCAGTTCCACGAAGACGAGATCGCCCAACTGGCCGGCTGCATGTTCGGTGATGCCGATCGTCGCAACGCCGCCGTCGATCTTCAGCCACTCGTGTTCCTCGGTAAATTTCAGCATACGCGCTTCTCCTGGTCAGCGTTTGTAGGTTTGTTTGACGAAGGGCAGGGCGGAAACCGTGACCGGCAGATATTTGCCACGCACCTCCGCAAAGAGTTTCGTGCCGTTTCCGGCGTAGGCCGCATCGACATAGCCCATGGCAATGGGGCCATCGACGCTCGGGCCGAAACCGCCGGAGGTCACGCTGCCCGCGGCCACCGTGCCATCGGCATCGGCGAAGAGTTTCGCGCCACCGCGCACCGGCGCCCGCCCGTCCGGCTTAAGCCCGACGCGGCGCCGGCTCGTACCATTAGCGAGTTCGGCAAGGATGCGGTCTGCACCGGGGAAGCCACCGGCCCTTTTGCCGCCGGCGCGGCGGCTCTTCTGGATCGCCCATTCGAGCGCCGCTTCGACCGGCGTCGTTCCGGTATCGATGTCATTGCCGTAAAGGCAGAGGCCCGCCTCCAGACGGAGCGAATCGCGGGCACCGAGCCCGACGGGCAGCACGTCCGGGTGCTCGAGCAGGCGCTGCGTCACGTCGACCGCCGAGGCAACGGGGATGGAGATCTCGAAGCCGTCTTCACCGGTATAGCCGGAGCGGGAGATGATGCAGGCGACGTCGTGGAGGTCCGCTTCCGCCACATCCATAAAGCGCATGGAGGCGATGTCGGCCCAGAGTTCGCCGAGCACCGCCTCGGCGCGGGGCCCCTGGAGCGCCACGAGGGCGCGATCGTTCAGCATTGTCACGAGACAGCTGTCGCCAAGGCCGCGCTGCAAATGCTCGAAGTCGGCGGCCTTGCAGGCGGCGTTGACGATGAGGAAAAGATGGTCGCCGCGGTTGGCGATCATCAGGTCGTCGAGGATCCCCCCTTCGTCGTTGGTGAAAAGCGCATAGCGCTGGCGGCCCTCCGCAAGACCGAGCACATCCACCGGGACCAGCCTTTCGAGCGCCAGAGCCGCATCGGCGACCCGGCCGGAGCGAGGGCGGATGGCGATCTGCCCCATATGGGAGACGTCGAAGAGACCGGCTGCCGCGCGGGTGTGCAAGTGTTCCTTGAGCACGCCCTCCGGATATTGCACCGGCATTTCATAGCCGGCGAACGGCACCATGCGTGCACCCAGCGACAGATGGAGCGCGTGCAGCGGCGTATGCTTCAAGCGGGAGATACTTTCCAAAGTCCGGCCTCCAGGTCTGGCGCAGCATGCGCCGGCTCACACTACCGGCGCCAAGCGCCGACAAATTCGAGCCCCCTCTGTCCCTTTGCCTGAGATTGTTATCCCTTCGGCGAGCGTGAAACGCTTCTCTCCAGAGTCCTTACCGGCATCCCGTTGGTCCTTTGGCCTGAGAGTTTCCGGGGCGGTTGCTCCTTCGGCACCGGATCGAACCGGTTTCTCCCAACAAGATCGTATCCAGATAACGGCGAAGTCCGGATTTTGGCAAGGGACAATGTCGCGTCCAAGCATATTTTTGTCGCCACGGCCTTACAGCGCACTGCGGCCTTTGGGACGCTAGGCAGAATCGGGGCCGATTTTCGGGCCCTTACGCTTGCGTCGGGGCAAGGGCACCTGCGGCAATTCGGCCTCTGCAATTCCTGGCGGTTGTGGGTTACCAAGTTCGTATCGATGAGGCGACGATGAGCGGGCGTGGGGAAAATCTCGGGATTGCGGTGCGGCTGCTGACAGCCTTCGCACTCCTTTTCCTTGCCTTCGCCCATAAGCCCGGCCTCGCGCAGCAGGCGAGCCCGGCGCTCTCAGCCGAATACCTTCTCCCCGACGGCACCTTCGCGGATATCTGCTTTGGCACGCACGGGGTCGATGGCGATTCGCGGCACGGGAAGGCGCCTGCCAAGGCGCCGGTGTGCGAGGCTTGCCGCCTGGCCGCATCGATCGTCTTGCCGTCGCCGCCCGAAGAAGGCGGGCCGGTCGTAAACGGCAGCTGGTTGGTATCCAGGCCGGACGTTGCAGACCAGGTCACACTTGTCGCCCGCCGCTTGCTGCCGCCATCGCGCGGTCCGCCGGCTTTTTCGTAATTCTCCCCAGTCCAGTCTTTAATGCATTCCGCCGCCCGCGCGGCACCACGGGGCCCATGGATCACAAGGCACGTGGTTTGGAGATTACGAGATGAACAGACTTACCTTTCTCACCGCCGGCATGACACTCATAGCCGGCATGGCCCACGCGCATGCGACCTTCGAAGTGGATCAGGCGCAGAACGAAAAGTCGTTCAAGGCGGTTCTACAGCTGCCGCATGGCTGCGACGGCAAGGCGACGACCGAGGTACAAGTGAAGCTGCCCGAGGGCTTCGCCTTCGCAAAGCCGCAACCGAAGCCCGGCTGGGAGCTTGAAATCATCAAGGGCGACTATCAGAAGACCTATGACAACCACGGAACAAAAGTATCCTCCGGCCCGGTCGAAATCCGCTGGAGGGGCGGCACTTTGCCCGATGCGCATTACGACACCTTCGTGATCCGCGGCAAAGTTTCCGGCTTCGACAAGGAAACGGTACTCGCCTTCCCGACCGTCCAGCTTTGCGGCGCGGACGACAGGCTCGCCTGGGACGAAGTGCCAGCCGCCGGGCAGGATCCCCATGCTCTGAAAAATCCGGCACCGACCATAAGCGTGACGCTCGCAGGCGAGGAGCATGCCCATGGCGCGCACGGCGGGGTCCAGACCACCGGTCGGGTGGAGGCGGGGGATCTCGAAATCTCCGGCGGTGCGGTGAAAGCCATGCTGCCGGGCGCCAAGGTCGGTGGCGGTGGTTTCATCGTGAAGAACAACGGCAGCGCCGATGACCGGTTGATTGCGGCGGAAAGCCCGGCTGCAGGCCGCGTCGAACTCCATGAAATGACGATGGAGAATGACGTGATGAAGATGCGCAAGCTCGAAGACGGCATCGCCGTTCCGGCGGGCGAAACGGTCGGGCTGAGAAGCGGTGGGCTGCACCTGATGTTCATGGAGGTGAAGAAGCCCTTTGCCGAAGGCGATGTGATCCCCTTGACGCTCACCTTTGAAAAGGCCGGCAAGGTGGACTATGCGCTGCCGGTCGGCAGTGCCGCCGGCGGAACGGACCAACACAAGCACGAGTAAAGGCCACTCCGGCGGAGCGGGTTTACTGCATGTCTCCTTAAGTCGACCTCGATTTGAGGGCAAAGACATGCAGCAATTGAAGTACTACAGCGACCTTTGCGCGTATGATAAGACGCGCGGCGCTGTGGCGTCCGCTCCATCACCCCTGTTGGATAAATTGCTCGAGCATGGCGGAGACCTCGTCGGCCTCCTGCTCCCCCTCCGCCTCGGGCTCATCCGGTCGGTCGTCGTCCTGACCGGAGTCTCCTTCCTCTTCCTGCATGAACTCGAGGTAACGACGCAATGTTTCCGCCGCACTCTCCTGCGGCGGGCGCCGTTCGGCACTGATCAGCATCAGCGCCTGGGATAAGGCCCCCTTGGTTTTCGCGATCGGTGCGAGCGCTGCGGCTTTGGGCTCGACCGGCCGGGCCGAGAGCAGCGTGATCGCCTCGTCTGTGGGTCCGTCGCCGCGTATGCGGGCGGACGGTTTGACGGCTTCCGCCGCATAGGCCGCCGTCGTTGCGGAAACGGTTACAACCTGGGTCACTTTTCAACCCCGAGTTAAGTCTATTTCTCCTCTGTGCCAGATTTCCTTTGACCGGCGGTGAAACCCGGCGGTTGCATTTGATGCAAATTCAACGGACCAAGGGGGATTTGCCTAAGGGGACGCGAAGCGCTGGAGGCGCTTTAAGGCATCGGTTGCAGGCCCGTCTTCTTTCGGCGGTCTGGGCGAACAGCGGTCCGGCATGTACTATCGGTTTTGCAACGCAGTGCAATGACGCCGATCCTCTTCCCCTAAGGGAAGAAGTGGGCGACTTCAGTCATTCGGAAAGGACGAAGCTCATGCGGGCGGTCTTATTGCTGATGGCACTTGCTGTTCTTGGGGCCTGTTCTCAAACCGGGAGCCCCACGGTTTACCACCACTACCAACCGGGCGAGGGTGAATACTACACGGGCATCGTGCCCCCGACGCCCCTTTGACGAGGGACTACGCGCGGGCAGCGGTTTTCGCCTGGCCGTGTAGCCCGCCGATCTACGCCCAATGAGGCTATAACAGCCGACGCCCTCTGGCCGGCGAGCGCCTGCGCCTTATCTACACTCTGCTGCTTATATCTTCGCCTGGACGCATGCTGGAGAAGCGGCGTTCAAGGACGGCGGCAGTCTCGGATGACATGCGTGCGGCGAAGAACGCATGAGCCGCGTCAGATTGGAGGAATGAGCCATGCAGTCTTGGACAAAGACGACAGGTATCATCGTAGCGCTGGGCTTTCTCGCTGCCGCTTCGGCGGGACTTGCGGAGGAGATGAAGTTCGAGGCAGAACTCAAGGGAAGCGAGGAGGTGCCGCCGGCTGAAACCGGTGCAACGGGAACGGCCGATGTCACCTATGATACGGAAAGCAAGAACCTCACTTGGACCATCGAGCAGTCGGGCCTGAGCGGCGATGTGACCGCTGCCCATTTCCACGGACCTGCCGCGCCCGGCGAGAATGCGCCGCCCATGGTGCCGATCGAGCTGTCGGCGCTCTCTGAAGGTTCCGCAACGCTGGACGAAGCCCAGGCATCGGCGCTGACCGAAGGGCGCATGTATATCAACCTGCACACGGCCGCCCATCCCGACGGCGAGATCCGCGGACAGGTGGTGAAGGCTGAATAGACCGGGAAACGCAGGACGAACACGCCACCCGGGCGGACCGCTACAGCGCCGCGCGTCTTTTAAGACGCGCAAAGGTCGCTGTAACTCGTTGTATCTGCGCATCGAGCTTTCCGAAAATCGGGTACGAATTTCGGGCCGATGCGCAAGGCCCGCCCGTATCATGCTACGGCGCAATCCCAACCGAGAGATTTGATCCGGCGCTGATGCCAGAATATCAATGATCGTCAACGCGTCAGGAAGGACGATTCGATGCGAAAGATCATGCTGTTGCTGGCATTGCTGGTCCTGGCGGCGTGCCAGTCCGGAAAGGTCCACGTCGGTGGGGAGGGTGAGTATTACGAAGGCATCGTCTCGCCGCGATGAAAGGGTGGTATTCGACGGCGCCGCGTGCTTCTTCGGGCGCGCAGTGGCTCTCGGGTCACATGCGGATCCGTTGCCGCAGTTCCGATTCCAGTCGAGGATCGAGCGGTAGCGGAGGCGCGCTTTCGCCAGCCTCAATGCCATAGAGTTGGGCAATCGCGGTTGCTTCACGTTCGAATTTGCCGATCGAAACACTTCGGCCCTGTTCTAGCCAGCCCGCGCTATGGAGGATGAAATCGGCACCTGAAAGAACCGAGGCGGCCGTCGCTCTGGCGCCCTCAGCGCCAGCCTGGCCGTCATCCACCTTTGCGGAAGTCACGCCGCCTTCGCCGCGAATCGGTACGCCAAGGCGGCGGGCAAGCTGGACCGCGTAGATCTGCACGACATGCGACGCCGGATCGCCATAGCAGGGCAGCATGCTCTTCATGCCGAAAGGAATGGCAAAGAGGCCCATGACCGCCGGCGCACCGGGCGACCAGAGCTGTGTCAGTGCCAGGCCCGCCAGGACCTCCGCATAGCCTTGGATCAGTGTGCCGGCGACGGTCACCGGCGAGGTCGCCCCCATCATCATGTAGGAGGTAACCATGCAGGCTTGTCGGCGCCGTGCAACGGCGCGCAACACCTTCAGCGGGTTGTCCTTGTAGACCAGCGGCGGCGTGGCGTTGATCAGGTGCAGAAGTTCGCAGGCGCCGTCCGTCGCATCGCGGCCGACCGCCATTGATGCGACGTCGATGACGTCTACGGCCGCCTCCGGCGATGCGATGCAGCCCATGAACGGCTTGTCGGAGAGCGTCAGATGCGCCAGCGCCATCTCCATCGGCCGCACTGTTTCGGGAACGTCATTGAGGACGCAGATCATGTGACCGGTGTTGGAGAGTGCCGGCGCCGCATGCGCCATCGAAACCAGCCGGCGATAAATCGACAATGATCCGCTGCTACGTTCGCCGTTTTCGAGGAGGACATTAGGCGCACCGTAGATCGGCGCGAACACGGGAGCATGCTTCGCCCCAATCGACGTGTCCCGCACGGGATTGCGCGCCCTGAGCGTAAAGCTTTCCGGTGCGTTCTCGCGGATGATCTTTCGCAGCCGCGGGCCGTCCAGTAAGACGTGGTCGCCTTTCACGATGCCGCCGTTCTGCCGCCACAGATCGACCGTTTCCAGGTCGCCTTCGAACCGGATGCCGACTTCCGCCAGCACATGATCGGCACCATCCTCGATCTGTCGAAGCGCCGCCTCATCCGGCGGTGATCGGCCGATCAGGGCCATTTCGAAGTCGCGATTGACGGATGGGGAATCCAGCATCTCCGAGGTCCTGAGCACAAGCTGCGTCTACGGCGCCTTGATAGCAGGCTCGGAGAAATTCAACCGTTGCAAATGCGACCTTGGCGCGCCCTGAGCAGACTTGCGTGGCTTCGCCTACGCGTCATCCGCTTGGTTTTTGTGTTGGCGCGGCATTCATCGGAAAGCCGTGGGGCATACTCAACGGATCGGACAAGGCAACGGGCAGCCTGCGTTCGGGCGGAATGTCGGGAACCGGGACGGCGGATCGGCGTTTGGGTGTGATCCGGTTTGAGGAGGCACCCTTGACGGAGAGGCTGAACAGGTGGCTCGGCCGAAAGGAATGGCCGCTCGTGCTCGCCTTGCTGCTGACTGCAGGCGCATTGTGGGCCTTCTTGGAACTTGCCGATGAAGTGATCGAAAGGGAGACCGACGCGGTCGACCGGTTGCTGCTGCTATCCATGCGCAGCCAGGAGGACCCGACGGATCCGCTCGGGCCCGAGTGGCTCGAGGAGATGATGCGCGACTTCACCGCGCTCGGAGGCGTCGGGGTATTGACCCTGATCGTCATCGCTGCCGCCGGCTATCTGGTCATGATGGACAAGCGACGGGCTGCGCTCGCGGTCGTCTTCGCCGTCGGCGGAGGCGTATTATTGAGCATGCTGGTGAAGATGGGGATCGACAGACCCCGGCCCGACATCGTGCCGCACGGTTCCTACGTCTCCTCCGCGAGCTTCCCGAGCGGCCATTCGATGATGGCAGCCGTCGTCTATCTGACGCTGGCGGCGATGATCGCGCGTGTGCGGCCACGCTGGAGGGCGAAGGCCTTTATCCTGCTCTGGGCGGTGTGCATTTCGCTGCTTGTCGGGGTCAGCCGGGTCTATCTCGGCGTTCACTGGCCGACGGATGTGCTTGCCGGCTGGACGGTCGGTTCCGGCTGGGCGCTTCTCTGCTGGGCTGTGACGCTTTGGCTGCAGCGCAAAGGAGAAGTGGAGGATGATTCCGCCTAGCGCGCATCGTCCTGAAAAGACGCGCGGCGCTGTAGTCAGGGCACATCACCCGCCCATCGATACGACCGGGACAATGAACTATCCGGGCATTCAAGCGTTCCTTCTATCCCGGCATGGCATGGAGGAGATCACCATGCGACGCGATAGCCAGCGTTTCCCGGTGGTCGAGTTGATCGCGCTCATTGCTTCGCTGGCAGTGGTTTCGGCAATCATGGTCGTAACCCTGCTCGTCGCCTGACCTCACTGCCCGGGGCGATGCTTCGGAGCGATCTCGCCAGCGAACTCGCCCATGATTCCGACAAAGGTGGCCCTCTCACGCCGGCCGATCGTTGCTTGCCGCCGACGGCACGGTCGTGTCCTGCTCTGGAATCCAGTCATCGCAATACCAATATCAGTTCATCATCAAAGAAGCTGCTTTGATTGGAGGATCAAAGTGAACTGGTACCGTTTCTCGGACTTGGCGATAGATGACGATGAAATCTCGATGCTTCGGCGCGTTCACATATACGTGTGCTCCTCGAAGGATCTGGAGCCGGAGAGCGCGGGCGGCACGGAGATCGGCAAGATGCTGTTCCACCTCTATCGGCAAGGGGTAAGGAGCGAGTTGGGCCTTATTCGGATGGTGACCGAGGGTGAACCTCCTCCGGCTGCGGAAGCCGAGTAACGCCCGGCAACCGGCTGGGTGGGACTGCAGTCACGCGACTACAGGGCCGCGCCTGTATTTATTTAGACGCGCAGAGGTCGCTGTAACTCTTTGCATCTGCGCGTCGCACGCGCATCGGGCCGAAATCGGTTCGATTTTTCGGGGCAATGCGCTGCGGCACTCTTTCGGGATTTGAACTTTTTTGGGCCGCGAAACGTTTCCTATTACCTCGCAACAGCGCGGAGCAAACCGCCATGCGTCGCGATATGCAGCGTTTCATGATGCTGGAGTTGATCGCGGTCATTGCCGCACTCGCGGTGATTTTCGCCGTCCCGGTGATGACGCTGCTTCCCGGCTGATCAGTCAAAGCGGAGGAATGCGGCCCGTTCTATGCTCATGACCAAATTCGAAACAGACTTCGCCCCTGCAAACAAGTACGACGCAAACAGGCTGCAATTCGCCAAGCGGTTGGAAGACTTGCTGCCGGGCGAGTGCATCTGGCCGATCAACAGCGGCGGCCCCTATCTCTTCTGCGCCGCAAAGACGGACGGCAAGAAATATTGCGCCCACCACAAGGCCAGATTGCTCCAGAAGAGGGGGGGTCAGGGTGGCGGGTGAGGGCGCTTTATCGAATAGCCGCCGATAGGCCGCCCACCGCATTGATCCTCCAACTCGTCGAACCCAGCCGACAAAACCGAAGCATCGATTGCTTGAGCGGGCTTCCTATGAGTGCCATTCCCACGCCATGTCGCAATTGAATGGGCATATCGTCGAAAATGTGCGGCGCGTCCGAACGATTTCTCCAACATTATGCGCCCGAACGGTCCTGCCTGGTCAGGAAACCCATTTCCTTAACGGAGACTGGTTTCCGGCGGCCGACAACAGGGAAGCGGTCACAGTCGCTGCCCGACAATCGGAACTAGAGGGTTATACATGATATCCGACGCAGAATTGCACGCGCAGCGGCTCGATGCGCTTGAGTTGACAAAGAATGGTGTTCCTTCGCTGCCCTCTAATCCGTTTTTCGGGGTAGGACCGATCACCGATGCTGCGACGGATGAGGTTGACAGCCGGCTTCGGCGCCTAGAATTCGATCGCTGGATCGAGAAGACGTACCGCAAATACGACGATACCGGGAAGGACATCGGCGCCTTCACCACGGCGGAACTTTCGCGCAGCATGCATCGCGGATACCCGGCGGACAAGATCCTGCTGGACATGATGCGGGCGATCCATCGCTACTTCGAGTTTCCCAAGACCAACCGTATCGCCGTCGGCCTGGGCGGCGGCCACAGCGGCTATACCGTCTGCGTTCAGCATCTTCTGAATGCCAACGACGCCGAACAGCGCGTCTATGTGGACACGCCGCGTCCTGAAAGCGGCGGTGCCGGTGCATCCGGCTTCTTCCGCCAGTCCTGGGCGACGCAGCTCATCGAGATGCACCGCTTCGCCGAGAAGGGCGACGAGAACAGGATCTATTTCGCGGAGAAAGAGGGGGCGATCCCGTCGGCGCGGACCCTTGCCAAGCTCGGCGTCTCCATCTTCGTCGGCGTCGGACACGAAACCACCGGCGCGAATTCCTACACCAACGAGGAAATCAACGAACTTCTGACGTGGCTGGATGGCGATCCGGAGAACAGGCACGCCGTGTTCGATGCCACATCCATGCTCGGCGCCATGCCCTGGGAGCCGGAAGTCGTGCGGGCCGTCATGGCGAAATGCTGCCTCTTCATGCCTTTCCAGAAGGCAATCGGGGGCGTCTCCGGCTACTTTGTCGCTTCCTTCACCCCGGCCGCCCTCGCACTCATCGAACGAAACCAGAGCAATCCGTCCTGGGCTATTCCCCGTCAGTTGAAGATCGCCCCGCCGCTCGATCCGAAGCAGCCGCTCAGCAGCAAGCGCTCCGTCGATGCCGGCCCCTTCTACGACGCCCAGGAAGACAAGATGCTGGGTGGCGTCATCAACACCTACAGCGCCCTGGCCTTTGCCGAGACGACGTTCGGCGTTCTGCAGACCGAGCGCCGCATTGGTTCGGTCATCGAGCTCAACAGGCGCTCGTCCGCAAACCGCGAAGTCATCAACGAATGGGTCGCGAAGAATCCGCTGTTCAGCCTGGTGGTCGACGAGCGGGAACGCCGCGGTGCGGCCGTCACATTGCTGAAGGTCAATGACGGCGAGGTGTCGTCCTCCGAGCTGCACGCCCGCATCATCGCACGCTCGAAGCAGCTTCTGGGCTATGAGGGCATCACCCACCCCAATGGCGATCAGGAGGCCGGCCTCGACGCGGCGCGTTACGTCAACGCGTTTCCGGGTACGCCGGGCGATTATCGCGCGTGGGTCGGCGGCATCCGCGAGCCCGCGGACATCGTCGCGCTCCTGGAAAACCTGAAATACGCCTATCTTCGCGCCAAGGTCGTCGTCCTGGAAGAGGAGCTGGAAAAGAGAGGCAGCAAGGCCGAATATGCCGCGAGCAGCAGCGCTTCCGCCGTTGGCCCGCGCGAGGGCACTTTCAGGGTGCTGATCGCCGATGCAATCGGCCTGCGCTTCGATTCGGAAGGGCGTCTCGACCATAGCGAGCTCGCGGCTTACATCGGCGAAAAGGGATGCGTGTTCCACGAAGGATCGGTGAAGTCCGCGGACGCCTCCGACGACGGCAAGGTCCACTTCTTCTACCAGCCGCATCTCAGCACGGCCGACGAAATTCTGGCTGAGACCGATCAGGGCCAGTATGATGCGGTGATTGCAGCCGCGACCTTCATCCCCTCGGGAGCGAAGTTCCGTCTGGGCGGTGTCCGCATCGGCACCGGAACCGGAAACATGGGGTCCGCCTCCTGGGGCGGTCCGAACGGCGAGGGCGGCGAGGCCCCGCTCATGAACACGCCCGGCATCAACAGCCGCGCGACGGCGCAGATGGCTGCAAAGGCGCTGCTCAAGGTCACGCCCGATCTTCCGGTGGAGGAACTGCACGCGCGCGTCGTCAATGGCGACTTCGACACGGGCAAGAACCTGGCCGAATACCCGACCGAGAAGCTGGAAGGCAAAAGGATCGCCATCCTCGGCTACGGCAATATCGGCCGCGAGCTCGCCCGGATCGCCAAGGCCTTCCACATGGACGTGGTCGTCTACGCTCGTCCGGCTCATCGCGACAACATCCTGGCCGAAGGCTACGAGTATGCGGATACGCCGGTCGCCGCGGCAAAGGGCGCCGATGTTCTCTCCGTCCATCTCGGCTTGGGCAGGCAGGATCCCGCCACCGGCGCATTCTCCAATACGGGGCTGGTGGACCGTGAGGTCCTGTCCGCGCTGAACGACCGGTCCGTGCTCATCAACTATGATCGCGGTGAACTGGTCGACGTCGCAGCGCTCGATGAGGCGCTGGCATCCGGCAAGGTCCGTCATGCGGCCATCGATGCGGACCTCTTCAAGGGTCCGGAAGGCCCGACCGGACCGATGAAGCCTTATCTGTCGCTACTTCCCAGGCACGCAGACAAGGTCGAGCTTCTCCCGCATGCGGCAGCCGATACCGACCACCCGACCCGTGTCGCCGGTGCTAAGCAGGCCGTCGATCAGCTGCTCGACTCGATCCGGAACCGGGCTGTCACGAACCTGAAGGGCGATCTGCCGGAAGGCTATCGGTCGAAGGGCGCCAAGACGCCGCTCGGCGTCGGGCAGCTCACCCGTGCGGACGTTTTCCGGCTGGCGGAGAATTCCGAGCTCCTGGGTGAGCTGCGCGCCGTTAGCGAAAAGATCGCGGCGGTCCTCGGCGCGCTGAACGCGGTTTCGGACGAGGCGCATCGGTGCCGCATCGTCGAGCGCTACCGCGCGCTCCTCGCCGACAGCACACTCAGACAGCACAACCTGCTGAAGGCCGCGGGGCTGCTCGCTCCCGCCGCCAAGGAATAGGTCGGACGATCGCGCCTGGCCGGCAATCCGCCGGCCAGGCATAACTGTCGCGCGATTCGGTAGGCTTCTCAGCGAGAACTCAGCAATCTGGACCGAAGATCCGCGGAAAGGCTTCTTGCTGCGCTGCTTTATCCATGCAATGTCGGTACGCACGGGTGGTCAGGCGTCGAGCTGGACGGCCGAACCCCTTCGTCGCATGAGGGCGAGCCTAAATGGAAGATACAGAGCGCCGAGGTGGAAGAGCTGTCGCGGTCGATCGCGACTCTGACGGAGGCATCATCCGTCGGGCCACGAGAGGACGTTCGAGCTTCAGCTGCGATCCGTCGCCGGTCGGCAGGGCGCCCATCATGGTCTGGGGGAGCCGTCCGAAGACCCTGCAGAACCTGATCAACGTCGCGGGAAGCCTTTTTCTCGCCCATGACGTCCCGGTAATGGCGAAGTACGTTGCCGGAAAGATCTTCCACACGCTGATGAAGCCGTCGTCGCTCTACAGTGCCGGCGGTAATATATTGCCACCCGCCGAACATCTGGCCGAAACGCTGGTGGAAGCCTCGAGGCGCGGTGGAACGATCGGCGCCATGGGCGATGCGATCCTGGCGATCGCGCCGGAGTTGCGCTGGTACCGTTCGAAATCGGGACCGTTTGCCAGCGTCAATTTCGCGCGTGACCACGCCCATGCTTCCATCATCGGCCCGGGAGGCATCGAAGACCGGGACGACGTCTATGTCGGGCTGACCGTCATGGGGCCTTACAGCCGGTTTCCCGACCATCGCAGAAAATACGCGACCGCATATCTGCCGCTTTCCCGCGTCGAGGTCCTGACGGATGACGGCGACTGGACTGTCGCCGATCCAGGCCGGGCATTTTTCGTCGAGGAGGGAAGGGAGTTCGCGATGCGCTGCACCGGCAATCCTCTTCTGTTGCTGTGGTGCCAACGGACGGGTTCCGAGGCTTAAGCGACCTGGGCCCGCCTCTACAGCGCTGCGCGTCTTTTTAGACGCGCACAGGTCGCTGTAACTCTTTAAATCTGCGCTTCGAGCTTTCCGAAAATCGGTTCCGATTTTCGGGCCGATGCGCAAGCCGTCGGGGCGTTTTCAATTTCTACTTCCACATGCCCCGCATCCGGGCCGCGACATCGATGCGGATCTGATTCGCGCTGCGCTCTGAGGCGGCCGGACTGACGGTCGGCCAGGTTCCACTCTCGAAGAACTGCAGCAGCGTCGCCGGGATGAAGCGTGTCCGGCTCGCATAGACATGGCGGTCCCCCTGCGCGTGTTGCCCGCTGGTGAAGAACCGCTGGGGCACCATCAGTGTCAGGCTGTCCTTGGCGCGCGTCATGCCGACATAGAGAAGCCGCCGCTCCTCCTCGAGATCGTGGCTCGTACCCGTGCTGAGATCCGACGGGATGCAGCCGTCGACGACATTGAGCATGAAGACGGAACGCCATTCCTGGCCCTTGGCGGAATGGATGGTGGAGAGCACGAGATAATCCTCGTCGAGCAGAGGCACACCGGCCTGGTCGCTCGTCGCGTCCGGCGGATCGAGCGTCAGCTCCGTCAGGAAGCGCTCGCGGCCCGGATAGCCGGCGGCGATCTGCTCGAGCTGCATGAGATCGGCCCGGCGCGTCTCGGCATCCTCGTGCATCCGCTCGAGATGGGGTTCATACCACGTCCGCGCCATCGCGATCTCCGCCGGCCAGCCGCTGCCGGATTTGCGTAAGGCCTGCAGCAGATCGACAAAGGAGCCCCAGTCCTGCCCGCTCTTCGGTGGAGCGGGTATCTCGCCGAGCGCCATCAGCGGCTCCGAATCGGCCGCGATGGCGTCGAGAACCTTGCCGGCGGTCTGGGGGCCAATGCCCGGCAGCATCTGCAGCAGCCGGAAGCCGGCAACCCGGTCTCGTGGATTTTGCGCGAAGCGCAGCACGGCGAGGAGATCCTTGACATGGGCGCTGTCGAGGAATTTCAGCCCGCCGAATTTCACGAAGGGGATGTTGCGGCGGGTCAGCTCCACCTCGAGCGGCCCGCTGTGGCTCGATGTGCGGAACAGGACTGCCTGCTGCTTCAGCAGCATGCCCGTTTCGCGGTTGGCGAGAACCTGCTCGACGATGTAGTTCGCCTGGTCTCTCTCGTCCTTCACGGTCAGGAGTTTAGGACGATCCGCCGATTGCCGGTCGGTCCACAAATTCTTGGTGAACCGCTCGCGCGCCAGCTCGATGACGCCGTTGGCGGCGGCAAGGATCGTCTGCGTCGAGCGGTAGTTCCGATCAAGCGTGATGACGTCGGCGGGCGGCGAGAAGGCATCGGGAAAGTCGAGAATGTTACGGACGGTCGCGGCCCGGAACGAATAGATGGACTGAGCGTCGTCGCCGACGACAGTGAGGCCGCGCCCGCCGGGTTTGAGCGCAAGCAGCACGGAGGACTGGAGCTTGTTGGTGTCCTGATACTCGTCCACGAGCACATGGTCGAACCGGTTGCCGATATCTTCGGCAAGCGACGGATCGCTCACCATCTGCGCCCAGTAGAGAAGCAGATCGTCGTAATCGAGAACGTTCTGCGCCTGCTTGGCTTCGACATATCCGGAAAAGAGCGCCTTCAACTGCTCTTCCCAGTTGGAGACCCAGGGATACCAGTTGCGGAGCACTTCATTAAGCGGCGTCTCCGAATTCACCGTCCGCGAGTAGATCGCCAGGCAGGTGCCCTTGGTCGGAAACCGGCTTTCGGTCTTCGAGAGCCCGAGCTCGTGCCGCACCAGGTTCATGAGGTCGGCGCTGTCCTCGCGGTCGTGGATGGTGAAATCCACATTGAGGCCGATCTGCTCGGCATAGATCCGGAGCAGTCGGGCGCCGATTCCGTGAAAGGTTCCCGCCCAGGCGAGGGCGTCCGTCATCACGGCGGAATTGGCACCGAGCACCTGCGCGCAGATACGCTCGACGCGGCGCGACATCTCGGCGGCGGCCCGGCGCGCAAAGGTCATCAGCAGAATGCGGCGGGGATCGGCGCCATTGACGATCAGGTGGGCGACGCGATGGGCGAGCGTGTTCGTTTTGCCCGATCCGGCCCCGGCGATGATCAGCAGGGGCCTGGCGCCAGTTTCATCCTGTCCGATGCCATGCTCGACGGCGCAGCGCTGCCTGTCGTTCAGCTTCTCAAGATAGCTCGCGCTCATTCGCCCCCGTCAATCCGTTCCGTCATGAGTCCCTCCATACCCGATCACGGTCGGCGCTTCACCTGAAATGAGCCGATCGGGTAAGAATCCACGGGCAGGAGTGGAGCCGGTATCCAACATCCGTGGGGTTGGCACCTTGTCGACTCAGCAACACTTTTCGTTCGCCATATGTTCACGGGAAAAGAAACCGCGTCAACTGCGACTTGCTGCCGGCGTGACCGTCGTCAACATGCCTGGCCCACTATTTCGGGTGCTGTTTTTAATGCAATTGCAACCCGAAAACCGCCCGCTCGCGAACCAAGGTGTGCTATACAAAGAGGATGACAGAGACCGAACAGAAGTTTGAATTTTCGGAATTCTCCGGAGAATTCGTCGATGATGACGTAACTGTAATCCTGCGCATCTACCGGCCTGCAGGCACCAACCTCGATTGGACGCTTGAAGTCTTCGACGAGGAAGGGAACACGACGATCTGGAACGACACCTTCGACACCGATCGAGACGCGTTTGAAGAATTCTTAGCGACCGTCCAGCGTGACGGCATCCGCAGTTTCCTGGATGAGCCGGTGCAAAGATTACATTGACTGCTTGGCCGCGTGGGTACGATTCACGGCCTCACCAATCCCGCAATCCAACGAACGACAAGCTATTGAGCGAGACCCTCTTCTCGTCTCTGAACCATGCTCGATCAGCGCTTTCAAGCTGGCGCTGCTGCTACAACTATCACCGACCGCGCTCTGGCCTCGGCTGGCTGACGCCTGCAGAGTTCGCCCAGACCGTCAACCCGCGACGTGTTGCGGTGCTGCGCAGTCGAAATGTCTCCGCACCGCAACCCGCCGCTACCGCCGCAGATGCAGCGACCCAAAACCGCTGGAGCGAACTCAAAACGTTATGGCTGAGCAGCCAAGCCTGATAATCCGCAAGATCGGTCGAGCGCACAGCACTCGTGCGGGTCTATTTGGTCCTGCCACGGTAAGGACAGGATAATGACAACGACGCTTCGAAACTACCATGCCCGGATGCAACGGGTCCTAGATCACATTGATCAGCATCTCGACCGCAATCTGGACCTAGACGAGTTGAGCTGCGTGGCCGCCTTCTCCAAGTATCATTTCCATCGGCAGTTCGCGGCGGCCTTTGGGCTGTCTGTGCATCGCTATATCCACCTCATCCGCATGAAGCGGGCATCCTACAGGCTGGTCTACAGGGACGTAGACAGCGTGACCGAGATAGCGATGGATGCCGGCTACGAAGCTCCTGACGCCTTTGCTCGCGCATTTCGGCAACGGTTCAGCCAGTCGCCTTCGCAGTTCAGGAAATCTCCCGATTGGGAACCGTGGCTTGCCGCCCTCGGCCCTCTCAACCAAGCAAGGAGTAAGCTCATGCAAAGGACATTTGCAGCCAACGACATCGAAATCCGCGAGGTGTCTCCGACCCCTGTCGCGATCATGAAACATCGAGGTGATCCGGCAAGGATCGGCGACACGATCAAACGCTTCATAGCATGGCGCAAAGCCACTGGCCTGAATCCGAAGACCAGTTTGACTTTCAACATCTTTCATTCCGATCCGCGTGTGACGACTCCGGACGAGTATCGGCTGGACCTTTGTGTCAGCACTGATCAGCCGATCAAGACGAACGGAGAGCATATTGAGGCGGGCATGATCCCCGGCGGCCGTTGCGCCGTGCTGAAAGTCATCGGCAATACTGATGATCTGGAGCCTGCCGCGCTTTACCTCTATCGCGATTGGCTGCCGGTCAGTGGCGAGGAAGCGAGGGATTTCCCCCTGTATTGCCAGCGCCTCACCTTCTTTCCGGAAGCACCTGAAAATGCGGCGGTGGCAGAGCTCTTCCTGCCCCTGAAATAGCGAACCTCTGTGGCTGCTTGTCCGTTTCCGTCCACGGCGGCGGACAAGCAGCTTTCAACCCAAATCTCCCGATCCGGCTAAACAGCGCGTTCGCTGAACGTGGGCATTCCATCAGGCGAAATCATAGCGCCTTCACCGGATGGCTACGCTAGCAGTGTGCCCGTAGATAGTGAAGAAGCCATTCTGTTCGCTGAACGGGATACGCAAGCCTTTTAGAATGTCGCGCAATGGTGCTGAGCAGTCGTCAACGCGGGGAGCCACCAATTGTCCCATGTGCACGCTTACTCTAGGTGCAACCTTGAGCCATTCGATGAAAATACCCATCGACGCTTCAGGCGTTCTTGCCCAATCACCCCAATATGAAGGAGCCGCCTCAAGCACCTCCGGATCGGCCGTCTCTGAGAGAACGAGTTTCACTTGATAGGGTGGTGGGAACGGAAGTTCCTGGGCTATGGCCGTGCAGAGTGCTCGCCATTTGGTGTCATTCATATGAGATGTCAGGCCGCGCTCCTCGATGGCGCGACGCACCTTGGCGATCTCGTCCCTGTCAGCCAAGCCGATGTACAGCATTCTACGATCCTATTTCCGAGCCCCCGTAAACCGTACCAGATTTGTGGAGCAATGACTGCAATTGGCGCAATCCGGTCGGTTGCCGATTATCGAAGAAGTCCATCGCGATGACGTCATTCGGTTGGAGACAGAGCGTCCTCTAGGGTCAAGCCGAAAAATGTGGTAAGCGCCAGCCAAACAACAACAGGAGTGCAATGGTGAGCGAACCGACCGTCGCAGATGCAACAAACCGTATTTATGAATCGCTCCAAGCGGACAATGCCGACATCGACGCGCATATCGCGACTCTCAAGGCAGCGTTGACGCGGGAGGGGTTGAAAGAGGCCGTCTTTGACCCGGCTAGGCTCGTTCAGAACAACCGTTCTGGCAGGAAGCTAATGCAGGCCTACTTTCGGCAGCGCGGCGTAACGGTCAAATACTCGGCTTCGTGAAGCCGTCCCATGTCGTCAGAAAGGCCGTAGTAGACGGTTGACCTGATCACCCGGCTTTGGCCTTCGAACGCGAATTGAAGTGCCGCGTCCGCATCGGGCCGAAAGCTGCCGAAGTAACTTGGCAGCTTTCGGCCCGATGCGGACGCGGGCCACTGCTAGAACCAATATCGACTCATCCGCGTCAGGAAGTCGACCGCCGTCACGGGGAGGCCCGATGCGTCACCGATGATGGAATCAATGCCGTAAAGACTTGCGTCCGGTCAATTAAGCTCGACCGCGTCCCCCTCGACGTGGGCGGAGAAATCGCAGTTCCTCGGGTCGATCACGACAGTTGCTCCGCCCGCGGTCAGTTCAAACCTCATGGCTGCCTTCCTCCTTTCCTGCCCGACAATTCTTTGTGGGCGTGCTTTGATCAACGCGCTCGAATCACTCGTTGACGCGGAGTCCTTCACAATCTAAATGTCATGCCAATCCGTATCGCCGCGGCTGCTGAACCCATGGCAATCGGAGAAGCAAGATGAATTCCCCCACAAACCCCGTCATCCGCGTCGACACCGCCGCAGGACACGTCATTAGGTCGGTCGTCGCGCGCGACGAGCCGGAACGCCATCGCGCGCGTGCCGTCTCGGACCTCTGTTCCGCCCTTCCCGGCGTCGAAGCAGCGGAGCGGATGGGTGCCGAAATCGTGCGTGTAGCGACGACGCCCGACTTTCATCCCGGCCGCCCCGTGCCCGTGGGAGTCGTCGCCGACGTGCGCGGTGCAGTCCTCCCACATCTGGTCGGCAACGACATCGGCTGCGGCATGCGTATGATCGTGCTCGAGAACGTCTCCGAGGACGATCTCGAGCCACTGCTGGACCGCAATCTTCGTCACGTCTTCTTTCAGGGCGGCAGGGACGTAGCCCTCACTGGAAGAGATCGGCAGGCGGTTCTTCGGGAAGGGCTTCCTGGCCTGCTCGAAAGTATCGGCCGTGGCCGGGAAGGCCTCCTGTCTCGCCTTGATCTCGAGGCGGCGTGGGGCGATCTCGACAGGACCTGCGATGCAGGCGTGTTCGCGAGTTGTGCTGTCGATCCGGGCTTCGAGCACTATGCGCGGATCGACGACGACTACAGGCGCGACGCCATCCTCGGGACCATCGGAGGCGGCAACCATTTCGTCGAGTTCGGGGTTGTCGACCGCGTTGCGGACGGCGCCTACGCCGCCGCCTGCGGCCTAGCCCGTGGAAAGGTCGTGATCGTCGTTCATAGTGGATCGCTGGACTTCGGACAGCGTGTCGGCACAGCGGTGCGCGAAGCGCTGCATTCCGGCAGACATGGTGTCCCGGACTACAGGATTCTCTCCCACGAACGGAACGAACCCCTCTTCGAAAGGTATCTCGACGGCCATGCCAACGCCGCCAATGCCGCCTTCGCCAACCGCTTTCTTATCGGTCTTGCGGCGGTGGAGGCTCTCAGGCGCACGATCGGCCGGGACGTCGAACACAGGCTCGTCTACGACGCTCCGCACAACACGGTATGGCAGGATGGCGACGTCGTTCGACACCGGAAGGGGGCCTGCCCCGCCAGAGGCGTCGGTACGCTGGGCGGAAGCCCGTACGAGTGGATCGGAGAGCCGGTCATCCTGCCTGGGTCTATGGGCGATGGAACATGGCTCTTGCGTGGGCTGGGAAACGAGGAGGGCCTGCAGTCCTCGGCCCACGGTGCGGGACGCCGCCTCTCGAGGCAGGAGGCCCGGTCGGCCGCGCGTCTCGACGCCAGCCTGCGGGTCGTCGGCCCTGTCGATCCGAACGATCCGCTCTTGCGCGGGCGTGCGGACGTCGTCGCGGAACTCGAAGGTCGGCTTAAGGAGGAGGCGCCCGGCGCTTATCGTCCGATTGAGGCCGTCGTCGACCCTATGGTGGAGGCCGGCATGGTCAGCCGGGCCGCCAAGATCCGGCCGGTGCTCACGGTAAAGGGGTAGCATACTTTCTGCGCAGGGCTTTTAGCCTAGAAAAGCCAAGAGGGGCAGGTCGCAGACCTGCCCCTCTTGGCTTTTTCTCGCGTATTCTCTAGGCCAATTTCAGCTTCAACTATGGCCAGTTTTAAGCCGTATTGGCCAGAACTACGTTCGGTTTCTCAGTTACACAAAGCCGCTGCCGCCCGACCTTACGAGCACCCGCTCGTGGCACCGCAGGTGTCACACTTTTCGCACGTACCGTTTCGCACCATGGTGAAGTTCTGGCACTCGGTGCACATGTTCCCGGTATAGCCCTGCATGATCGAGCGGGCGCGGCGTTCGGCCTCGACCTTCTTCGCCTCCGACTTGGCGGCAGCGGCTTCCGCGGCGGCCTTGTCGGAGAAGAGGGCGGTTACGTCCTGTTCGGCTTCGTTGGCAACCTCTTCGGCGAGTTCCGCGGCGCGTTCCTCATAGTCGCGCTTGAAGGCCACGACTTCGGAAGTGGCGGCGGCCGTCGCCGGCTCCAGCTTGCGCGCGGCATTGCCCGCGATGGAGGTGACGGTCGCGCCGCCGGAGGCGCGGGCAGGGGCCGCGGTCGAAGCGCCCTTCGGTTCGGAGCGCTCGCCCGAGCCGCCAACGAGGGTCGGCTTGTAGCCGCGGGTCCAGCCGGTCGAGACGAGATTGGTCTTGCCTTCCTGGATGCCGCGGCCGAGCGCCGTATTGCTGAAGTCCGACGTGTCGACATGGGCGAGGTCGTGGCGGCCGAGATAGGAGACGGCAAGCTCGCGGAACACGTAGTCGAGGATCGACGTCGCGTTCTTGATCGCGTCATTGCCCTGCACCATGCCGGCCGGCTCGAACTTGGTGAAGGTGAAGGCCTCCACATATTCCTCGAGCGGCACGCCATATTGCAGGCCGAGCGAGATGGCGATGGCGAAGTTGTTCATCATCGCACGGAAGGCCGCACCTTCCTTGTGCATGTCGATGAAGATCTCGCCGAGACGGCCGTCGCCGAATTCGCCGGTGCGCAGATACACCTTGTGGCCGCCGACGATCGCCTTCTGGGTATAACCCTGGCGGCGGTTCGGCAGTTTTTCGCGGGCACGCACCACCTTCTCGATGACGCGCTCGACGATCTTCTCGGTGACGGCGACCGCCTGGGCTGCGGCCGGCGCCTGCATCAGCTCCTCGATCGCCTCTTCCTCTTCCTCGTCCTCGATCAGCGAGGCGTTGAGCGGCTGCGACAGCTTGGAGCCGTCGCGGTAAAGCGCGTTCGCCTTCAGCGCCAGTTTCCAGGAGAGCATGTAGGCGTTCTTGCAATCCTCGACGGTCGCCTCGTTCGGCATGTTGATCGTCTTGGAGATCGCGCCCGAGATGAAGGGCTGGGCGGCCGCCATCATGCGGATATGGCTTTCGACCGAAAGGTAGCGCTTACCGATCTTGCCGCAGGGATTGGCGCAATCGAAGACCGGCAGGTGCTCGGCCTTCAGGAACGGCGCCCCTTCGAGCGTCATCGCGCCGCAGACGTGGATATTGGCGGCTTCGATGTCCTTCTTCGAGAAGCCGATGTGCTCGAGGAGGTTGAAGTCCATCGAGGCGAGCTGCTCGTCGCTGACCTTCAGCGTCGCTTTCAGGAAGTCGGCGCCGAGCGTCCACTGGTTGAAGACGAACTTGATGTCGAAGGCGGATTTCAGCGCCGCATTGACCGCCTCGATCTTCTCGTCGGTAAAGCCCTTGGCCTTCAGCGTCGTCGGGTTGATGGCCGGCGCCTGGTTGAGGTTGCCGTGGCCGACCGCATAGGCCTCGATCTCGGCGATCTGGCTTTCGGAATAGCCGAGCGTGCGCAGCGCCTCGGGCACGGCGCGGTTGATGATCTTGAAATAGCCGCCGCCGGCGAGCTTCTTGAACTTGACCAGCGCGAAATCGGGCTCGATGCCGGTCGTGTCGCAATCCATCACCAGGCCGATCGTGCCGGTCGGCGCGATCACCGTCGCCTGGGCGTTGCGGTAGCCATGCTTCTCGCCGAGCTCGACGGCCTTGTCCCAGGCGCTCTTGGCATGCGCGATCAGGTCCTGGTCCGGGCAGTCGGAATGAACGAGCGCAACCGGATCGACCGCCAGGCCCTCATAGCCCGATGTTTCGCCATGGGCCGCGCGGCGATGATTGCGCATCACACGCAGCATGTTGTCGCGGTTCGGGGCAAAGCTCGGGAAGGGGCCGAGCTTGGCGGAGATCTCGGCCGAAGTCGCATAGGCGATACCGGTCATGATCGCCGTCAGCGCGCCGGCAATGGCGCGGCCCTCGGGCGAATCATAGGGAATGCCCGAAGACATCAGGAGGCCGCCGATATTGGCATAGCCGAGGCCGAGCGTGCGATATTCATAGGAGAGCTCGGCGATTTCGCGCGACGGGAACTGCGCCATCATCACCGAGACTTCGAGCACGACCGTCCAGAGGCGGACGGCGTGTTCGTAATCGGCGATGTTGATCCGTTTAGTCGCCGCATCCTTGAACTGCATCAGATTGAGCGATGCGAGGTTGCAGGCCGTGTCGTCGAGGAACATATATTCCGAGCACGGGTTCGATGCGCGGATCGGGCCGGCGGCCGGGCAGGTGTGCCAGTCGTTCATCGTCGTGTTGAAATGCAGGCCCGGATCGGCGGAAGCCCAGGCGGCATAGGAGATCGACTCCCAGAGGTCGCGCGCCTTCACCGTCTTCATCACGCGGCCGTCCTTGCGGGCCGTCAGGTGCCAGTCGCCGTCGGCCTCGACGGCGCGCAGGAAATCGTCCTTGATCGAGACGGAGTTGTTGGAGTTCTGGCCGGAGACCGTCAGATAGGCTTCCGAATCCCAGTCCGTGTCATAGGTCTTGAACTCGATGTCCTTGTAGCCCTGGCGTGCGAACTGGATGACGCGCTTGACGTAATTTTCCGGAACCGCGGCCTGCTTGGCGGCGCGGATCTCGCGTCTCAGGGCCGGATTCTGCTTCGGGTCGAAGCAGGCATCGTCGCTGCCGTCGCAATTGACGCAGGCCTTCATGATCGCCTTCAGGTGCCTGGCGACGATCTTGGAACCGGTGACCAGGGCAGCGACCTTCTGCTCTTCCTTGACCTTCCAATTGATATATTCCTCGATATCCGGATGGTCGATGTCGACGACGACCATCTTGGCGGCGCGGCGCGTCGTGCCGCCCGATTTGATGGCGCCGGCGGCGCGGTCGCCGATCTTCAGGAAGCTCATGAGGCCGGAGGACTTGCCGCCGCCCGACAGCCTCTCGCCCTCGGCGCGCAGGTGGGAGAAGTTGGAGCCGGTACCGGAGCCGTATTTGAAGAGGCGGGCTTCCCGCACCCACAGATCCATGATGCCGCCCTCGTTGACGAGGTCGTCGGCGACCGACTGGATGAAGCAGGCATGCGGCTGGGGATGTTCGTAGGCGGACTTCGACTTCGTCAGCTTGCCGGTGAAGGGATCGACATAGAAGTGGCCCTGTCCGGGACCGTCGATGCCATAGGCCCAGTGCAGGCCGGTGTTGAACCATTGCGGCGAGTTGGGCGCGACGCGCTGGGTGGCGAGCATATAGGCGAGCTCATCGCGGAAGGCGGCCGCGTCTTCTTCCGTGTCGAAATAGCCGCCCTTCCAGCCCCAATAGGTCCAAGTGCCGGCCAGGCGATCGAAAACCTGGCGCGCATCCGTTTCCGAGCCGTATTGCTCATCCTTCGGCAGGGCTTTCAGCGCGTCCGTGTCCGGAACCGAGCGCCACAGGAAGGAGGGCACATCGTTTTCCTCGACGCGCTTCAGCTTTGCCGGAACGCCGGCCTTGCGAAAATATTTCTGCGCAAGGATGTCGGCGGCGACCTGGGAGAACTGCGCCGGCACGTCGATGTTCTCCAGACGGAAAACGATCGAGCCATCCGGGTTCTTGATCTCGCTCGTCGCCTTGCGGAAATCGATCTCGGCATAGGCGGATTGCCCTGCCTTGGTGAATCGACGTTCGATCTTCATTGTCCCGTGTCCCTTATTGCCTTCGCGCCGATTGAGCGCAGTTAACCCCGCCCGGCCGCAAGCGTTCCCGCAGCCAGCTCCAGCTTTCGTCCTTTTTGAGAAACCCAAGCCCTGGGTGACCCTGTATCTTGTGATTATGCTGGCTGCAAACGCTAAATATAGTATTAACAGCTTGTTTACGCCAGTCCGAATATCGCTCAGGCAGCACCCGCAAACCGCGCAAAGCTCCGCCATTGCCGCCTCACGGGAACTATCCGCTTGGCGCTGGTCAGAACCGACGATTTGGGGGGATGAACCGGCCGCTAAACAACCCGGTCCGCCGCCGTCGCAACGTGAAATCCATTAACCGTGAATCGGCTCCGGGCGTCAAGGGGTGGTTTGTGACAGAAGTTTGGCCCCTATATCTTGTGTGGATCGCTTGTGGAAAACGGGGACATCGATCAAGTCGTTGAAAATCAGGCACTTCCGCCGGTTGTCTCCGATGGCGGCGAAGCTACAACCGGGAAATCGAAATTTTCAGGGGTAAAAATAAGGGGTAGGGAGATGTCGCAGCGCCACTCGCGATTGCACGCCGAGCCGCGATGTGATGCATCCGGGCCGCGCGATTCGCGACCGCGGCATGAGGCGTGCCGATGAAAGGATCATGCCATCCACATCTCGGGCGCAATCCAGGCGCGGCACGTGGAGACACGCCGTTGAACCGGCCTCAATCAACCCGCTTCTGCAACTCCCGCGCACCGTTCGGCGCATTGACCTTGCCCGAGCTGATGAAGAAGGCAAAGACGTCGCGCGGCCGGCTTTCCGCCTTTCGCTCCGGCGCGCTCTTTTCGAGGCCGTCCGGCTCATGGCCCGCGGCAAAGGCCTTGAGCCTGTCGGCCCAAAGATCGAGGACTTTCGGGGGATAGCAGGTTTCCACCTCGTCGCTCCCCTTCTGCAGCCGGGCATAGACGAAGTCGGCGGTGACGTCCGCGAGCATCGGATAATCCGCATGCTCGGCAAGCACCACCGCCACCTTGTACTTGTCGAGCATCGCCACGAAGTCCGGCGACTGGAATGAGGGGTGGCGGACCTCGACCACGTGACGGAGCGTCAATCCATCCTGCTTCTCCGGCAGCAACTTCAGAAATCCCTCGAAATCGTCGGGCTCGAATTTCTTGGTGGCGGCGAACTGCCAGAGAATCGGACCGAGGCGATCGCCCAGTTCGGTCAGGCCCTGGGTCAGGAACCGTTCCATCGATTCGCCGGCCTCGGAGAGGACTCGGCGATTCGTCACGAAGCGGCTCGCCTTCAGTGAGAAGATGAAACCGTCCGGCACGTCCGCGGCCCATTTGGCAAAGGTCGCCGGCTTCTGCGAGCTGTAATAGGTGCCATTGACTTCAATCGTGCGCAGTTCCTTGCCGGCGAATTCCAGCTGCCGCTTCTTCGGAAGATCGGCGGGATAGAAGCTTGCCTCCCATGGCTCGAAGGTCCAGCCGCCAATGCCGACGCGGATTGTTCCGGTTTCTGCCATCGTCTCCTCCTCAACCTGCAGTGCAGGGGCAAGTATTCCAGGGTCAGGTCTTTGGAACCCTACAGCGCCGCGCGTCTTTCAGACGCGCAAAGGTCGCTGCAACTCCATGAAACTGCTTATCGAGCTTTCCGAAAATATTCCGATCGTCGCGTCGATCCGCCAGCGCCGGTCATTCCGCCGCGACGGCCTTCTTCGTCGGCCGGCGCTCCAGAAGCTCCTTCAGGAACTGCCCGGTATAGGAGCGAGGTTCCTTTACGACGTCTTCCGGCGTGCCCTGGGCAATGACTTCACCGCCGCCGTCGCCGCCCTCCGGGCCGAAGTCGATGATCCAGTCCGCCGTCTTGATCACTTCGAGATTATGCTCGATGACCACGACCGAATTGCCCTGGTTGACGAGCTCATGCAGAACTTCAAGAAGCTTGGCTACGTCATGGAAATGCAAGCCGGTTGTCGGCTCGTCGAGTATGTATAGCGTGCGCCCGGTCGACCGCTTCGACAATTCCTTGGCAAGCTTCACGCGCTGGGCTTCGCCGCCCGAAAGCGTGTTCGCCTGCTGGCCGATCTTGATGTAGCCGAGTCCCACCTGGTTCAGCGTCACCAGCTTGTCACGCACCGCGGGGACGGCGGAGAAGAATTCGACGCCTTCCTCGACCGTCATGTCGAGGACGTCGGCAATCGACTTGCCCTTGAAATGCACGTCGAGCGTTTCGCGATTATAGCGCTTGCCGTGGCACACGTCGCAAGTGACATAGACGTCGGGCAGGAAATGCATCTCGATCTTGATAACGCCGTCGCCCTGGCAGGCCTCGCAGCGACCGCCCTTGACATTGAAGGAGAAGCGGCCCGGCTGGTAGCCGCGCGCCTTTGCCTCCGGCAGGCCGGCGAACCAGTCGCGAATTGGCGTGAAGGCACCGGTATAGGTCGCCGGATTCGAACGTGGCGTACGGCCGATCGGCGACTGGTCGATGTCGATCACCTTGTCGATATGCTCGAAACCGTCGATGCGGTCGTGATCGGCCGGGTTTTCGCGCGCGCCCATGATACGGCGCGCCGCCGCCTTGTAGAGCGTCTCGATGAGGAAGGTGGATTTGCCGCCGCCCGAGACGCCGGTAACCGCTGTGAAAACGCCGAGCGGGATCGATGCCGTAACATTCTTCAGATTGTTAGCACACGCTCCTACGACGGTGATTTCCTTCTTTTTTTTCGGCTTTCGTCTTTCGGCAGGAACGCCGACGGAAAGCTCGCCTGAGAGATATTTGCCGGTCAGCGACTTCGCACTGGCCATGATCTCGGATGGCGGGCCTTCGGCCACGATCTCACCGCCATGGATGCCGGCCGCCGGTCCGATATCGACGACATAGTCCGCCGTCAGGATGGCATCCTCGTCATGTTCGACGACGATGACGGTGTTGCCGATATCGCGCAGGTGCCTCAGCGTATCGAGCAGGCGGGCATTGTCGCGCTGGTGCAGACCGATCGACGGCTCATCCAGCACATAGAGCACGCCGGTCAGGCCGGAGCCGATCTGGGAGGCAAGGCGGATGCGCTGGCTTTCGCCGCCGGAGAGCGTGCCGGAATTGCGCGACAGGCTCAAATATTCGAGCCCGACATCGTTCAGGAAGCGCAGCCGCTCGCGGATCTCCTTGAGGATCCGCACGGCAATTTCGTTCTGCTTAGTGCTGAGCTGCTGCGGCAACGCCTCGAACCAGTCGCGGGCCGCCCGGATCGACATGTCCGTGACCTCGCCGATATGCAGCTCATTGATCTTGACCGCCAGCGCCTCGGGCTTCAGCCGGTAGCCGGCGCAGGCGGGGCAGGGCGCGGCCGACATGAAGCGTTCGATTTCTTCCCGCGCCCAGGCGCTGTCGGTCTCCTTCCAGCGCCGCTCGAGATTGGGCACGACGCCCTCGAAGGTCTTGGTCGTGTTGTAGGCGCGGGCACCGTCCCGATAGTGGAAGGTGATCTTTTCCTCGGTGCCGTAGAGGATCGCCTTCTGCGCTTCCGCCGAAAGCTCGCTCCAGCGGTTGCCGAGCTTGAAGTCGAAGACCTTGCCGAGCGCCTCGAGCGTCTGGTTGTAATAGGGCGAGGTCGATTTCGCCCAGGGCGCAATGGCGCCGTCGCGCAGCGTCCTGTTCGGCTCCGAAACGACCAGCGCCTCGTCGATCTTCTGCTGGCTGCCGAGACCGTCGCAGGTCGTGCAGGCGCCGAAGGGATTGTTGAACGAGAAAAGCCGCGGCTCGACCTCCGGAATGGTGAAGCCGGACACCGGACAGGCGAATTTTTCCGAGAACAGCATGCGCTCATGCGTCTCGTTGAGAGACTTGTTGGCCGCGCCACCGGCCGCCGTTTCCTCCGGGGGCAGCGGCCGGTCGGCGAACTCGGCGACGGCCAGCCCGTCGGCAAGCGTCAGGCAGGTCTCGATGCTGTCGGCGAGGCGAGTGGCGAGATCGGGCCGGACGACGACGCGGTCGACGACGACGTCGATATCGTGCTTGAATTTCTTGTCGAGCGCCGGGACGTCGGCGATCTCGTAAAACTGCCCGTCCACCTTGACGCGCTGGAAGCCCTTCTTCATCAGCTCGGCGAGTTCCTTCTTGTACTCGCCTTTGCGGCCCCGCACGAGCGGCGCCAACATGTAGAGACGGGTGCCTTCTCCGAACCCCAGCACGCGATCGACCATCTGGCTGACCGTCTGGCTTTCGATCGGCAGCCCCGTTGCCGGCGAATAGGGCACGCCGACGCGCGCGAAGAGCAGGCGCAGATAGTCGTAGATCTCGGTAACGGTCCCGACCGTCGAGCGCGGGTTGCGCGAGGTCGTCTTCTGCTCGATCGAGATCGCCGGCGATAGCCCGTCTATCTGATCGACGTCCGGCTTCTGCATCATCTCCAGGAACTGGCGGGCATAGGCCGACAGGCTTTCGACGTAGCGGCGCTGGCCCTCCGCATAGATCGTATCGAAGGCGAGCGAGGATTTGCCGGATCCGGAAAGCCCGGTCATCACGATCAGCTTGTTGCGCGGCAGATCGAGGTCGATGCCCTTGAGATTGTGCTCGCGCGCGCCGCGAATGGAGATGGTCTTGAGTTCGCTCATCGGAAGTCAGCTTTGCAGGTCGGTTGAAGCCTCCTATGTAATGACGACTGCGCCCATGTCGAGGCGCAAACGGCGAAGAGGCCAATCAATTGCGATTCGGTTGACAGGATAATAGGCAATCGCTAGAACAAAAAAAGAACAAATATCAGCTGTGGATTACGCCCGGCGCGGGGGCGTATAGACGGCGACGGGCCGCTAAGATGCGCGCTCTTGAGACATGGGAAAGCCGGGCCGGCGGTTCGGCGGCAAGCACGGGAAAAGTGATATGGCTGGCAGCGTCAACAAGGTGATCTTGATCGGAAATGTCGGGGCAGACCCAGAGATCCGGCGCACGCAGGACGGCCGGCCGATCGCCAATCTGCGCATTGCGACCTCCGAAAGCTGGCGCGACCGCAACAGCGGTGAGCGCCGCGAGAAGACGGAATGGCATACTGTCGTCGTCTTCAACGAGGGCCTCTGCAAGGTCGTCGAGCAATATGTGAAGAAGGGCGCCAAGCTCTACATCGAAGGACAACTGCAGACCCGCAAATGGCAGGACCAGAACGGCAATGACCGCTACACGACCGAAATCGTGCTGCAGGGCTTCAATTCGACGCTGACGATGCTCGACGGCCGCAGCGAGGGCGGCGGGGCGGGCCGCGGCGGCAGCGACTACGGCGGAAGCCTCGGTGGTGGCGGCTACGAGGATTACGACCAGCCGCGACAGTCCTCCGGCGGACGCGCCGGCGGCCAGCCGAACCAGGGCGGCGGCAACTTCTCGCGCGATCTCGACGACGACATTCCGTTCTGATCAAGCAATGGCGCTGTGTGGGGCCTTACGGCGCCGCGCGTCCGTCAAGCAGCAGAATCCGTTCGGCCCGTTTCGAAGCGGGCCGTTTGCGTTTCTCGAACGATCAGATGCCAAAGGCAGCGCGTACGCCGTCGACCACGAATTGCACCGCGAGTGCCGCAAGGATGACGCCCAGCAGGCGGGTGAGGATCGCGCGCCCGGTGACGCCGAGAAAGCGGTCGACCCGTTCGGCGATCACCAGCGCCAGAAACAGAAGCGCCATGGAGACCGCGATAACGGTAAGAAGCTGCACGCGATCGAGGACGGAGGGGAAGGAACTGCCGAGCAGGATGGTCGCCGAAATTGCCCCCGGTCCGGCGATCAGGGGCAGGGCAAGCGGGAAGACCGCAATATTGTGAATGTGATCCTTGGTGACGGCCGCCTCACCGGTCTTTTCCTTTCTTTCCTGGCGCCGCTCGAAGATCATCTCGAAGGCGATCCAGAACAGCAGCAGGCCGCCTGCGATCCGGAAGGCACCGATCGAGATGCCGAGCAGGCCGAGAATGCCGTCGCCGAATAGAGCAAAGGCTGCAAGGATGACGAAGGCGATCAGCGAACCGCGCGTCGCAACCTGAATACGCTGCTGCCGATTCAAACCGACGGTGAGACTCAAGAAGATCGGCGCCAGACCCGGCGGGTCGAGCGTCACGAGGAGTGTCGTCAGCGCATTGATCAGCAGGTCGGCATTGAACATCCGTTCCCCCCTTGAGGCATCCCGGCTGGTCCGGATTGTGGAGCCGCATTGTTAGGCAAGCCATGCGCGCTTGGAAAGGGGCGGGCAGGGCGCCGTCGAACGAGGCACCCAGAGGCCGCTCTAGCCCTCTGAATTACTGTTGGTTCCCGAAGTCGATTTCAGTGGCCAAGCGTACTGCGATGGCTTAAACCGGCACGGCGCGCCACATGCCTCAGAAAAGCCCGCTCCGGCGGCGAAAGACTGTTCAAAACCTTCCGCCAAATTGGCGCGCAAAGCCGCATTCGGCTATAAAGAACCGACTGATTCTTAACAAAGATCGTGATCGACATTGACTGAACAAAGCACTCCCGGCGGCGGAAAGAATCCGCCAGGCATCGAGCCGATTTCCATCATCGAGGAAATGCAGCGGTCCTACCTGGATTACGCCATGAGCGTGATCGTCTCCCGCGCGCTTCCCGATGTGCGCGACGGGCTGAAGCCGGTCCACCGGCGCATCCTCTACGGGATGAGCGAACTCGGCATCGACTGGAACAAGAAATACGTCAAATGCGCCCGGGTGACCGGTGACGTGATGGGTAAATACCATCCGCACGGCAATATGGCGATCTACGATGCCCTGGCGCGCATGGCGCAGGATTGGTCGCTGAGGCTGCCGCTGATCGACGGCCAGGGCAATTTCGGCTCGGTGGACGGCGACCCGCCTGCGGCCGAGCGTTATACCGAATGCCGGCTGCAGAAGGCGGCCCATTCGCTGCTCGACGATCTGGACAAGGAAACGGTCGATTTTCGCGAGAATTACGACGGCACCCTGCAGGAGCCGGTCGTCGTCCCGGCGAAATTTCCGAACCTGCTCGTCAATGGCGCCGGCGGCATCGCCGTCGGCATGGCAACCAATATTCCGCCGCACAATCTCGGCGAAGTCATCGATGCATGCATCGCTCTGATCGACGATCCGGCAATCGAACTGCCGGAACTGATGCAGATCATCCCGGGTCCGGACTTCCCGACGGGCGCGCTGATTCTCGGCCGCGCCGGCATTCGCCAGGCCTACGAGACCGGCCGCGGTTCTGTCATCATGCGCGGCCGTGCCCATGTCGAACCGATGCGCGGCGACCGTGAGCAGATCATCATCACCGAAATCCCCTACCAGGTGAACAAGGCGACGATGATCGAGAAGATGGCCGAACTGGTGCGCGACAAGCGCATCGAGGGCATCTCCGATCTTCGCGACGAGTCGGACCGGCAGGGCTACCGCGTCGTCATCGAGCTGAAGCGCGATGCCAATGCCGATGTGATCCTCAACCAGCTTTATCGCTACACGCCGCTGCAGACGTCTTTCGGCTGTAACATGGTGGCACTGAACGGCGGCAAGCCGGAACAGATGACGCTGCTCGACATGCTGCGCGCCTTCGTCTCGTTCCGCGAGGATGTCGTTAGCCGGAGAACAAAATACCTGCTGCGCAAGGCTCGCGAGCGGGCGCATGTCCTGGTCGGCCTCGCCATCGCCGTCGCCAATATCGACGAGGTGATCAAGCTTATCCGCCACGCGCCCGATCCGCAGAGCGCGCGCGAACAACTGATGGAGCGTCGCTGGCCGGCGCATGAGGTCGACGCGCTGATCCGGCTGATCGACGATCCGCGTCACCGCATCAATGACGACGACACCTACAACCTCTCGGAAGAGCAGGCGCGCGCCATTCTCGAACTCCGCCTGCAACGCCTGACCGCGCTTGGCCGGGACGAGATCGGCGAGGAGCTCAACAAGATCGGCGAGGAAATCCGGGAATATCTCGATATCCTCTCCTCGCGACTGCGCATCATGCAGATTGTCAAGGACGAGCTCGCCGCCGTCCGCGACGAATTCGGCACGCCGCGCCGCACCGAGATCGCCGATGGCGGTCCGGACATGGACGACGAGGATCTCATCGCCCGGGAGGACATGGTCGTGACCGTGTCGCATCTCGGTTACATCAAGCGTGTGCCGCTGACCACCTATCGTGCTCAGCGCCGCGGCGGCAAGGGTCGCTCCGGCATGGCAACGCGCGACGAGGATTTCGTTACCCGGCTATTCGTGGCCAACACCCATACGCCGGTCCTGTTCTTCTCCTCGCGAGGTATCGTCTACAAGGAAAAGGTCTGGCGGCTGCCGATCGGCACCCCGCAATCGCGCGGCAAGGCGCTGATCAACATGCTGCCGCTTAGTCCCGGCGAACGCATCACCACAATCATGCCGCTGCCGGAGGACGAGACGACCTGGGAAAACCTGGACGTCATGTTCTCGACGACGCGCGGCACCGTCCGGCGCAACAAGCTTTCCGACTTCGTCCAGGTCAACCGCAACGGCAAGATCGCGATGAAGTTCGATGAGGAGGGCGACGAAATCCTCTCGGTCGACACCTGCACCGAGTTCGACGACGTGCTGCTGACGACGGCCCTCGGCCAATGCATCCGCTTCCCGGTCTCCGACGTGCGCGTTTTCGCCGGGCGCAATTCGATCGGCGTGCGTGGCATTTCGCTCGGGGACGGCGACCGGATTATCTCGATGGCGATCGTCGCCCATGTGGATGCCGAGCCTTGGGAACGCGCCGCCTATCTGCGGCGGTCGGCGGCCGAAAGGCGCGCCGCAACCGGCGAGGACGAAGAGATCGTGCTGGTCGGCGAGGAGGTCACCAATGGCGGCGAACTCACCAACGAGCGCTATGAGGAGCTCAAGGCACGCGAGCAGTTCGTGCTGACGCTCTCGGAAAAGGGATTCGGCAAGCGGTCCTCGTCCTATGATTTCCGCACCTCCGGTCGCGGCGGCAAGGGCATCCGCGCCACCGACACCTCCAAGACCGCCGAGATCGGCGAACTGGTCGCGGCATTCCCGATCGAGCATAACGACCAGATCATGCTCGTTTCCAACGGTGGACAGCTGATCCGCGTGCCGGTCGACGGTATTCGACTGGCAAGCCGTGCCACCAAGGGTGTCACGATCTTCTCGACCGCAAAGGACGAGAAGGTGGTCTCGGTCGAACGGATCAGCGAGCCGGAGGGCGAGGACGGGATCGAGGAAGTCGTGACCGCCGGCGAGGCCATCGTCGCCGAGCCACCTGCAGACGCGGAAGACTGATCCGCGACAGACAACCAAGCCCGCCTGACCGGCGGGCTTTTTCATAACCAACCTTTATTCATGGCGGCGCAAACGCCGAACTCCCCGTCAATTCTTGAAGACGATACAGGACCCGCCGCTCCGGCGAACGGCGGCGCATAACTTATCCGCCTCGGCGCGCGTCTGGCGGCCGATCCGGGCGGCGTACCGGCTTCTCGCTCCGAAGCCGCCGTTGCGCTCCCGCACGAGCAGGGCCTTTTCACTGCTGATCGGCGCCGGCAGCCGCTTCACGGCATTCAGGAACATTCGCTGGGCGACGGCTTTCTGGAAATGCGCCGCCAGCTGAACGCCCCAGGGCGCCCAGGCCGCCTCGTCGGCAACGGCGATCTCACGCAACCGGCGGGTGTTCGCAAGCGCGACGCAGCCCTCCAGGAAGCTCTTATCCTTGTCGAGCGAGAGGTCGAGCGCCTTCGGCGGGTTATCGCGCCAGTCCTCGACCGGATGGGCCGTGATCGCCAGGACATAGTTGCGCGTCTCATAGGGCAGCCGGTCCCTCTCCAGGAAACGCTCGAGCCCGGCCTCGCCGGCATTGTAGGCCGCCGCTGCAAATCCCAGATTGCCGTAGCGAAGCTTGAGTTCGCTCAGATACTCGGCCGACTTTCCGAGTGCGGCTACCGCGTCGAAACTGTTGGGGAGGCCCCGCAATTTTGCCGTTGCCGGCATAAACTGGGCGATCCCCTCGGCTCCCTTGGGACTGACGGCGTCCGGTTGGAAAAGACTCTCGCGCCAAATCAAGCGGGCGAAAAAGGCCGCAGGGAGACCATTGGTTTCGGCGTAATGCTTGATGATGCCACAGACGTCGCGTGCGAAATTCTCACGCCTTATGCAAAGACGGACCGACGGATTTGCTGCCGAGTTGCCGGCATAGAGGCATTTTCGCGGAACGGGCGCATCGGTCCGCGCCTCGGCAGGGCCGCTGACACCGACGGCGTGCCAGATGGCCATGGCGGCTGCTCCGGCAGCGCGCGCCAGACGTCCCATTCGGTTGCTCCAGAAGTGGCATCTGCCCGCTCTGCCTTGTTCGACCATGCGGCTCCTCAGCGACGACCGAGTGAGCAAAAATAGCATCTTCGCCGCCGGCGGGAAACCACCGCGGCGTCCGTCAATCGGGTGAGCCTGTGCGCAGTATCAACTGCATGAAGGTCAGATCGAGCCAGCGGCCGAATTTGGTGCCGACCTCCCGCATATGACCGGTCTGTTGGAAGCCCAGCCGTTCATGCAGATGGATCGAGGGGTGGTTGCCCGACTCGATCCCGGCGACCATCACATGCTTTCCGAGCGCCTCGGCCCTTTCGATCAGTGCCAGCATCAACGCCTGGCCGATGCCGGCGCCGCGCTGGTCCCGACGCACATAAACCGAATGCTCAACCGTATGGCGGTAACCGTCGAACGCGCGCCATTCGCCGAGGGACGCATAGCCGACGACCTCATCCGCCTCGGAAAGGGCGACAAGCACCGGAAATCCCGCGGCATTGCGCGCCTTCAGCCAGGCCCTACGGTTGGCAATGTCGACGAGAGTTTCGTTCCAGATCGCCGTCGTATTCGCCACCGCATCGTTGTAAATGTCACAAATCGCCTGGAGATCGGCGTCGGCCGCATTCCTGATGTGCACGTTGTCTTCCTTCCATGCAAAGTGACGAGCGCCTGCACGACCGATATGGCAGTAAACATTCCGTCCGCCGGCAGCAATGTGAATCAGCCGCGTCGAGGCAGGTGCGCGGGAAAGCCACCGAGGCGGCGATCATCGTGCGCGCCTGATCTGACGGTACAGCGCCGTGCGTCTTTGCAGGCGCGCAAAGGTCGCTGTAATGCCTTGAATCCGCGCATCGGCCTTCGCCAGGGCAAAAAAAAGGGCCGCAAGAGAACTTGGGCCCTATCAGTTGTGAAGGTTTGAAAACCTTCAGAGGGGAACGGCTGCTGCAGCGGCCGGGGAGGAGAAAGCCGCCAAATGCATCAGCCAAAAGAGATATGGGGAGCATCAAGTCCGCTTTCAATAGCCTCCCCATGCGAAATCTCAACTGGGGGGTGTGCGGATAGCGAACAAAAAAAGAGGGCCGCAAGAAAACTTGGGCCCTTTGTAGTTGTGAAGGTAATTAGAACCTCCAGAGGGGAACAGCTGCTGCGGTGGCACTGGGAGGAGAAGCCACCAAAGATGCATCAGCTGTTTTTGGTATGCTGTTTTTTTGGGCGACGAGCAATCATTTAATATGCATGTCAGCCATGCCGTGCGCGCATCGCTGCATATTTTTGCGGCGAACAATGGAACTGATCCAGATCGAATTCTCCCCGGCGACAGGAATAAACGCCAGGAAAACAGCAGCTTAGCGCTCGCACAGACATACGCCCAGAAAGCGAGCAACTGTCCCGTCCGTCAAAAACTCCAATTCCGGGCCTTGGCGACGATATAGTCACGGAAGACCTTCAGCTTCGCCGAGTTTTTCAATTCGTCCGGATAGCAGAAATAGGTATCGAAAGAGGGGATCTCGGCACTGATCGGCAGCTGGATCAAGCCGGGGTCGCGACCGACGATATAGTCGGGCAGCATGGCGATTCCGATTCCGAGCAGGCAGGCGCGCTTGATGGACGTCTGGCTGTTGATCTGCAGGTGCGAGACGCGCGGATTGTCCGGATCGCGGCCGGCGATTTCCAGCCAGTTCACGTCAAGCAAATAGTTCGGGGCCGGCTCGCCGAAAGTGATGATGCGGTGGTTGTCCAGCTCCTCGAGCGTGTGAGGCTCGCCGTGCTTGTTGATATAGGACGGCGCCGCGTAGATATGCATGTGCACGGTGAACAGCTTGCGTTGGATCAGATCCGACTGCTGTGGCTGGCGCAGCCGGATCGCGCAGTCGGCATGCCGCATGTTCACATCAAGCTCTTCGTTGTCGAGAATGAGCTGTACCTGCACATCCGGATAAAGGGTCATGAACTCCTGGATCTTGTCGGTCAGCCAGCCCTGGCCAAGACCGACCGTCGTGGTGATGCGCAGCTTGCCGCTTGGCCTGTCGGTGGTTTCGCTCAGCTGCGCCTTGATGCTTTCGAGCTTCATCAGCACCTCGTGTGCGGTGCGGTAAAGCATTTCGCCCTGTTCCGTCAGGATCAGGCCGCGGGCGTGGCGATGAAACAGCTTGATGCCGACATCCTGCTCGAGCGCACTGACCTGGCGACTGATCGCAGATTGCGACAGATGGAGCTTGTCTGCCGCATGCGTGAACGATCCGGCCTCGGCCGCCGCGTGAAATATGCGCAGTTTGTCCCAGTCGAGCGCCATGACTTCCCCCATAAAGGATCGCTCGGAGGAACCGGGCGGCGTCCTCCGGGCGGCACCGATGCTTCTGTTCCCACACGAAGCCGCGCCTTGAGAGGCGTCGGCCCGCTTTTGCAGCTTCTATTCGGCTGCAATTGCGACGGGCATATGACCCGCCAGATATTTCTCCGCCTCAAGCGCCGCCATGCAGCCCATCCCCGCGGCGGTAACCGCTTGACGATAAACGTCGTCGGTGACGTCGCCTGCGGCAAAAACGCCCGGAACATCGGTCGCGGTCGAATCGGGCGCGGTCCAGAGATAACCATTCGGCTTTTGGCGAAGCTTGCCCTTGAAGAGTTCCACGGCCGGCGCATGGCCGATCGCGACGAAGACCCCGTCGGCCGCCATTTCGGTGACTTCGCCGGTCTTGGTGTTCCGGAGCTTCACGCCGTTGACCGAGGCGGGCATCGGCGGGTTTGCCGGTGCGCCGAGATATTCGATCACCTCGTGGTCCCAGACGATCTTCACGTTCGGCTTGGCGAAAAGACGCTCCTGCAGGATCTTTTCTGCCCGGAATGCGTCACGACGGTGGACCACCGTTACCGTCTTTGCCAGGTTCGAGAGATACAGTGCCTCTTCCACGGCGGAGTTGCCGCCGCCGACCACGATGACGTCCTTGTTGCGGTAGAAAAATCCGTCGCAGGTGGCGCAAGCGGAAACGCCGAAGCCCATGAAGGTCTGCTCGGTCTCGATGCCGAGCCACTTGGCCTTGGCGCCGGTGGCGATGATCAGTGTGTCGGTCGTCCACTCGGCGCCACTATCGGTCCTGACGCGAAAGGGGCGGACGGAGAGATCGACATCGGTCACGATATCATTGACGATCTCGGTGCCGACATGGATAGCCTGCTTCAGCATCTGCTCCATCATCCAGGGACCCTGCACCGGATCGGCATAGCCCGGATAGTTCTCGACATCCGTGGTGATCATCAATTGCCCACCCTGTTCCATGCCGGCGATGAGCACGGGCGAAAGCATGGCACGCGCCGTATAAATCGCGGCGGTGTAGCCGGCAGGGCCGGAACCGATGATCAGCACTTTGGTGTGGCGGGCGGTCATGCTTGTGTCCTTCATTCGCCGGAAGATCTGCTGGGCATTATCCGGTGGGTTCTGCAAGTGGCAAAAAATATCGCCTTACTTTAGGTATTCACAGCCCGGACTTTCAAGGGCGCCTCCGCTGATACACACAAGTGCTTGCGCCTGCACCAGGAAATTGACACCAGATCGGGAATTTTGCCGCGTTTCCGCCGGAATTTCTCGACCGCGGTCGCCGGCAGCTTGGCCGCCCCGCAGCGAGGGGCGCCGAAGGTGCCCGTGCATGCGTCCGCCCGCGCTCTCTCTCCTCGGCGCGATTACGTGCAGGGGACGCATGCAGCTTCGCTTGCCAAGCCTTCGCCGGACGGTGTGTTTTCAGCGTCGGTGGCGCGCTCGCCGTGTGCCTTGCCGAGGATTTCCGCTGTTTCCTTGCGATTGCGATATCTATATGGCGAAGAACGGGCCTCCAGGAGCGAGGCAAGCAGAGATTGGGGATATTGGGCAATGGCCATACGCGTCGACCTCGATGCCATCGACATGAAGATCCTGCGGGAGTTGCAGGGAAACGGCCGGATGACGAATGTGGAGCTTGCCGAGCGGGTCGGGATTTCAGCACCTCCCTGCCTGCGCCGCGTCCGCAAGCTCGAAGAGTCCGGCGTCATTCGCGGCTATCGCGCGCTCCTCAATGCTTCGGCGCTTGGATACGATCTCGTCGCCTTTTGCATGGTCGGGCTCAAGCACCAGTCGGATGCCAACCTCAAGGCCTTCGCGGCGCGAACGGCGTCGTGGCCGCTCGTACGCGAAGCCTGGATGGTTTCCGGCGAGTCCGACTTTCTCCTGCAGTGCGTGGCCGAGAACCTTGCGACCTTTCAAGATTTCGTTATTGAAGAACTCACCGCGACCGACAATGTCGACACGGTTCGAACGATGCTGACGATCCGCCAGGTCAAGGACGCCTGTCAGGTCGAGATCTAGGGTCTGTTGAGACTTCTCCATCCCAGGTTTTGCTAGGCGGAACGAATTGAAACATCTGCAGGACGAAAGCCCGGATGTGGCGGGAAAGGTGAGAAGGAGCTCTGCCATCGTGCCGAAGCTCCCGCTCTCGGCTTTCATCATCTGCCTCAACGAAGAGGCCTATCTCGGCAATTGCATCGAGAGCCTCGAACAATGCGCCGAGATCGTGATCGTCGATTCCGGCTCGAAGGACGGCACGGTCGCCCTGGTGCAATCCTATATCGACAAGGGCTGGCCCATCCGCTTCATGTACGAGCCCTGGCGGGGCTATGCCGGGCAGAAGCAGTTCGCCCTTGAGCAATGCCGTGAACCCTGGTGCTTCAACATCGATGCCGATGAGCGCTTCGACGGGCCGCTCAAGGCTTTGCTGCCCTCGCTTCTCGCCGCCCCGGATGACATCGTCGGCTGGAGGGTGGCGCGGCGCCCATATTTGATCGGCTACGGCTATACGCCCGAGAAAGTCCATGAACGCCGCAATCTTCGACTGATCCGCAACGGACGCGGGCGCTACGATCTCGGCCAGAAGGTGCATGAAGGGATCATTCCGGACGGCAAGGTCGGTGCGGCCGGGGCCGGCAGCCTTTTGCATTATCGGCCGCTGATCATCGACGAGCAGATCCTCAAGGAAAACAAATACTCAACGCTCAAGGCCGACCAGCATTCCGCCGAGGGAAGACCGCCGCGGCCCTACAAGCTGCTCTTCGGCCCGCCTCTCTATTTCTACCGGCTCTATTTCCGCAACGGCCTGTGGCGCTGCGGCTTTCCCGGTTTCATCGAGGCAATGACCGGGGCCGTTTATGCATTCCTGACCGCTGCCAAGGCTTACCAACGGCACGCGCTGAAAGCGCGGCCGAATATTGACGATGCGCTTTCCCGCTGAAGGCTCCAAAGGCGACCATATGAAAGTCATGCATATTCACTTTGGCAAGGAAGGGGGCGCGGAACGTTTCTTCGTGAACCTGGTCAACGCCTTGCATGAAAGGGGCGTGGAGCAACGCGCACTGATCCGACCCGGGCGCAGCTGGCGCAACCAGATCGAGGGCAGCGCGAAAATCTATGAGGGCACGTTCCGCCGCATTTCCCTGTCGCGATTCCTGCTGCAGTGGAGAATGCAGCGCATATTGAGGGACTTCCGGCCGGATGTGATCATGGCATGGCAATTGCGCGCGAGCCGGTTCATGCCCGCCTATAAGGGGGCCTATCGCATCTCGCGCCTCGGCGACTACCCCGAACATCTCGACTACTACGGCAATGTCGAGACGCTGGTGTGCATTACGCCCGACATGGCGGCCAAGGTACGCGCACTCGGATGGAAGCGGGATGTAGAGGTGATCGCCAATTTCACGCGTGCCGTCCCGGTCGCGCCGGTTGCGCGCTCGGGCATGCGGACGCCGGATGAAGCCTTTGTGGTTGTCGGCATGGGGCGTTTCGTCAAGCGCAAGGGTTTCGACGGCCTTCTCCGGGCCGTCAAAATGATCGACGGCGCCTATCTGTGGCTCATCGGCGATGGACCCGAACGAGAACAGCTGGAAAGGCTGACCGATGAACTCGGTCTGCGCGATCGCGTGCGTTTCGCCGGGTGGCAGACCAATGCCTATGGCTATCTGGCGGCCGGCGATGTCTTTGTCATCAACTCATCGCACGAACCGCTCGGCAATGTCTGCTTCGAGGGCTGGGGCGCCGGCAAACCGACGGTTGCTTCGCGGGCAGAGGGTCCTTCCTGGGTCATGACGAACGAGGCCGATGCATTGCTGGTGGATTGCGGCGATGACGAAGGACTCGCGAATTCTATCCGCAGAGTGCGCGATGACCCGGCCCTTCGCCAAAAGCTGAGTATAGGCGGTCGCGAGACGCTGCGCGCGCGGTTCTCCGAAGAAGCGATCACCAATGCCTATCTCGAGCTTTTTGCCAAAGGTGTGGCCCGCCAATGAAAGTGATGCATTTTCATTTCGGCAAGGACGGCGGCGCGGAGCGCTTTTTCGTCAATCTCGTAAACGCGCTCGCCGAACGGGGAGTCGAGCAGACGTCCATTATCCGCCCCGGACGTACTTGGCGGCGGGAGGTCGAGGGTGCCACGAAGATCACGGAAAGCAATTTCCGCAACCTCTCGCTTGATCGCCTGCTCTTGCCGCGCAAGGCCCTGCGCATGGCAGAGCAGGGCAGGCCGGACGCACTGATGGCATGGGCGCCGCGCGCCAGCGAACTCATGCCCCCCTACGACGGCTGCATCAGGATTTCGCGGCTTGGCGACTACCCGAAGCGCCTCGACTATTTCAAGAACACGGACTGCCTCGTCTGCAACACGCCGGGCATAGCCGAACACGTCCGCAACCTTGGCTGGACGCGGCAAATAGAGGTCATATCGAACTTCACCGGCACGGAGCGGGTGCCGGCAAAGGACCGGGCCGCGCTTGACACACCAGCCAATGCTCCGCTGATCCTGTCGATGGGGCGCTTCGTCGAACGCAAGGGGTTCCACACTCTGATCGAGGCTGTTGCCAAATTGCACGACGCCTATCTCTGGCTTCTCGGCGACGGCGAGGAGCGCGACAATCTGCAAAAGCTTGCGGCCGACCTCGGCGTTTCCAACCGGGTGCGATTCGCGGGTTGGCAGGAGGATACCAGGCCGTTCCTCGCCGCCGCAGACATTTTTGTGATGCCGTCCAGCCACGAGCCGCTCGGCAATGTCATCCTCGAAGCCTGGGCCCAGAACACGCCGGTGGTCTCCAGCCGAGCCGAAGGACCGCAATGGTTCATGCGCGACGGCGACAATGGCCTGATGGTGGACATCGGGGATGCCGACGGGTTTGCGCGTGCGATCGAGCAGATCTCCAATGATCGCGTGCTCGGAACCAGGCTCGCCGAGCGCGGATACGAGACGCTGATCGGCCAGTTCTCCAAGGCGGCGATCACGGATGCCTATCTGAAACTGTTCGCTTCGAAGCGATAGGCCACCGGATCAGCGGATCAGCGCATCAGCGTCTCGTACACCGCACCAATGGCGCGAGCCTCGCCCTCGATGGCGAAGCCCTTGGAGGCCCGCGCGCGTGAATTGGTGCCCGCGGCGGCAAGCCGCGCCGCATCGTCCATGAAGCCCGCCGCACCATCAACCATCGCCTGCAGGTCCCCGGCGGGGACGAGGACGCCGGTTTCCTCGGACTCTTCCGCGATCAGTTCGGCAAATGCGCCGACGTCGGCGGCGACGACGGGCACGCCCGTTGCCATCGCCTCGAGCGGCGTCAGCCCGAAACCTTCCCAGCGCTGCGGCGCGATGAAGAGATCGAGGGCTCGATACCAGTCGGGAATGTTGGTGTGCTCGCCGACAAAGAGAATGCGCTCCGTGAGACCGGCTCTTGCGACACGGTCCTTGAGTTCCGCCTCGAAAGTGAGGTGAGGACCGGTCGCCCGTCCGGCAACGATCGCGCACCAATCCGGCCGGCAGGGCAGGAGGGCGATCATGCTGTCGACGAAGAGGTCTGTCCCCTTCTGATGGCGCACGCGGCCGAAACAACCGGCATATTTCTTCGAGGGGTCGAGGCCGAGACCACGTTTCGCCTCCGCCTTGTCAGCCGGCGGCCGGAACCGCTTCGTGTCGATCCCGTGCAGGATCACCGAGTTCGGCACGTCCAGATAGGCGGCCGTCTTGCCGCTCGTGGCAATCACCGCATCCATGCGGCGGATGAGGAACTTACTCCAGGCTGTATGTCGCCGCTGCGAAGCCGAGGTGAATACGATGCGGATCTTCATACCCAAGACGTCCCGGAGCAGGATCGCCGGCAGCATCTCGACATTGCGGCGTGCATGCCAGATGCGGCACGACCGCCCGGCCGGCGCGCTCCAGAGATGGACCAGGTCGCGATACCGGATCGAGGGTAATGTCGCGGGCAGACCCGGGCCGAGGACGGCGATCTTCTGACCCAAGGCCCGCTGCACCGGGATCAGTTGGATGATGGTCGAAGTGACTCCGGAGAGACGCCGCTTGAAGTTGGGCGCAATGATCTCGACGTCCCGGATATCGGCCACGAAAGCACGCTCCTCGCGCATACGAAGTCAATTGTGAAGGGGGGATGGGGGGCGCAATGGAATGCGCCCCGTCGGGCTGGTCAGCCCCAGTGAATGGCGAGAATTTCGTATGCCTTTGAGCCGCCGGGCGCGTTGACCTCGATCGAATCACCGACTTCCTTGCCGATCAGCGCACGGGCGATGGGGGAGGAAATGGAGATACGTCCGGCTTTGACGTCGGCTTCCTGATCGCCGACGATCTGGTAGGTCTTTTCCTCCTCGGTGTCCTCATCGATGAGCTTCACCCGCGCTCCGAACTTGATCTTCGATCCGGACATCTTCGACAGATCGATAACTTCGGCGCGCGCAATCAGATCCTCAAGCTCGCTGATTCGGCCCTCATTATGGCTCTGCGCTTCCTTGGCCGCATGGTATTCGGCGTTTTCCGATAAGTCGCCATGGGCGCGGGCCTCGGCGATCGCTTCGATGATTCGTGGGCGTTCTTCCTGCTGGCGCCAGCGCAGCTCCTCCTGCAGATTCGTAAATCCACCCTGGGTCATCGGAACTTTGTCGACCATTTCATTACCCTTCATCAAGCGCGCGGCGCCGCTTTTCAGCAGCGCCGACGCAAAAAGAAAACGGCCCCCGGAGCGAAAGCGCCGGAACCGTCCGCAACATCCGAACCGTCCTTATAGCAGAAACGGAAGCGCGAAAGCCAGATTTTTTGCCGCCATCACGCAGCCGCCAGGGGCGCACTACAGGTTGAAGGAGCCCCTTATCGAAAGGGACTATTGCGAAAAAATGCCTCTTTACCTCAACAGCACTTGAGGTTGTATCAGTGCTGGTTCCATGAACGCACGACAGGGAACCGGATCCATGAATTTAGCCGAACGGAATTTGACGGCTGCCGATGTTACACAGGAGGCGGAGGGGCGCTGGCGGGAGCTCTTGCAGCCCAACTTCTTGGCTGCGACCGTGACACTATGCCTCGGCGTGGCGCTCTTCGCCTTCAACGAATTCTTCGTCTCGACGGCATTGCCTTCGGCAGTCGCGGAATTTGGCGGAGCGGCATTGCTTTCCTGGGCATTCACGCTCTACCTCGTTTTCGCCATCGTCGGCGGCGCCTTGGCGGCTAATCTGAAAGCTAGGTTCGGCGCGCGCCGCACGCTGATCGTCGCAGCGCTTGTCTTCGTCACCGGCACCGTCATCGCCACGGCAGCGAGCGGCATGCCGCAGGTGCTCGCCGGCAGGTTGTTACAGGGGTTGGGAGAGGGGATCATCGCGGCGGTCTGCTACGCACTGATACCGGAGCTCTTCCCGCCGCGGCTCGTGCCCAAGATCTTCGGCGCGGAAGCGATCGTCTGGGCCACCTCCGCCTTTGCCGGGCCGCTCATTTCCGGCCTGCTCACCGAATATTGGTCCTGGCGCGCGGCCTTCTTCGTCAACGTGCCGGCCGCGGCAATCTTCATCGCGCTCGTCGTCGCGATCGTTCGCCAACCGGCGCAAGCCGGGAGAGCGGCAGGCTCAATTCCCTTGTTCCGGCTCCTTGGCTTCGGCTTCGGCATCCTGCTGATCTCGCTCTCGAACACCACAGGCAACGGGTACGCGATGACGGCCCTGCTGGTGACGACGCTCCTTATTTTCGTCGGCGCAATCCAGTTCGATCGCAGATCGTCCAACGCCATTCTGCCGTCCGATGCCTTTGCGACCGGCCGTCCGCTCGGCACGGGGCTATGGGTCATTCTCCTGATGCCGCTGGCTCAAGCGTCAGGCTCCGTCTACCTCGTCTATGCGATGCAACATCTTTGGGATTTCGGGCCGACTGCCGCCGGTTTCTCCAGCGCCCTGATGGCCATGTCCTGGAGTGCCACGGCCATATTGGTTGCCAGCCTGCGTTCGTATGAGTTCCGCGTTCAGTTGATCGGGACGGGACCCTTGCTTCTGATTCTTGGTCTCATCGGGTTGACACTCGCCGTCGAAACTGGCGAGCACCGCCTGATCTTCGTCAGCCAAATCGCGATCGGAACCGGCTTTGGCGTCTCATGGGGAACGCTCAGCCAGTTGTTGATGGACGTCGCGACCATTGGGGAACGCGACAAAACCTCCGCGCTTTTGCCAACGCTGCAATCGGCCGGCTACGCGATTGGCGCGGCCGTTTTCGGTTTGACCGCCAATGCCCGCGGTTTTGATGAAGGCGCCAGCGATCGCGTGATGACCGCGGCGTTGTCCGGCGTTTTCGCGCTCGGCTGCGTCATCGCCGCCGCTTCGCTTTTCTTCGGCATCAGGACCCTGCGGCTGATGCGGCGCGAAATCCGTACCGCGCCTTGCGGGCAATCAACTGCACAGAGATCGGCCTGAGCCGCCAGCGTTCGGATTGATCGAAATTCGTGACTGCGACCGCCGCTCAGAGGGCGGCGGTCGGTTTCGCGGCAGGATCGGCCGCATGGCGAACCGGGCGCGGATAGCGGCGGCCGATCAAGGCGAGTTGCTCGCGGCGACGGCCTTCCGATGGCAGAATGGTCGCCAAGAGGCCACCTTCGCTCGTGCGTACCTCGACTTTCAGCGATCCATAGTCTGCGTCGCGGCCGATCTTGTCGGCAATGCGCTGAGCATAGTAGAGCGCCGAACCTTCGTCGAAATGGGCGATACCCTCCTCATCAAGGAAGCGTTCATCGCCCCAATGAAGACCGAAGAAATAAAGCTGCACGTCATTGCCCCAATCCTGCGCGTCACCGGCCGATGCCGGCTTTCGTTTCGCATGACGGCATGGAAACACGACGTGCTCGAACGCGGCCTGAACCGAGTGTTCAGGCCGCGTTCAGAAGGTCCGCAAGCGGCTAGTCGTCAAGCGTCGAAGTAGCTCTGCAGCGGACGCACTTCGAGGTTGCCCGCCTTCAGCGCCTTGATGGCAAGGGCTGCCGCTTCGGCGCCGGCCATCGTCGTATAATAGGGAACCTTCTGCATCAGCGTCGCCCGGCGAAGCGACTTCGAGTCCGAGATCGCCTTGTTGCCATCAGTCGTGTTGATCACGAGTTGGACCTGCCGATTGCGGATCGCGTCCTCGACATGCGGCCGGCCCTCAAGCACCTTGTTGATCTTGGTGGCCGTAATGCCGTGCTCTCCCAGGAAGCGGGCGGTTCCGCCGGTCGCCATGACCTTGAAGCCGATATCCGCGAGGATTCGGATTGCCGGCAGCACGCCCGCCTTGTCTTCGTCGCGAACCGAAACGAAGACCGTTCCGTCCCGCGGCAGGTCGACGCCGGCACCGAGTTGGGACTTCGCAAAGGCGAGCGCGTAATCCGTATCGAGCCCGATCACCTCGCCGGTCGAGCGCATCTCGGGGCCGAGCAGCGTGTCGACGCCGGGGAAGCGGGCGAAGGGGAAGACCGCCTCCTTGACGGCGATGTGCTTCAGGTTGCGTGGGTCCGGCTTCTTGCCATAGGCGGCAATGGCGTCTTCCAGCGTTTCGCCGGCCATGACCCGGGCGGCGATCTTCGCGATCGGCGCGCCGATCGTCTTGGCGACGAAGGGCACCGTGCGCGAGGCGCGCGGATTGACCTCGAGAACGTAGATCGTGCCGTCCTTGATGGCGAACTGCACGTTCATCAGACCGCCGACATTCAACGCTTTCGCAAGCGCCGCCGTCTGGCGCTCGAGTTCGTCCACCGTGTCCTTGTCCAGCGTGTGCACCGGCAGCGAGCAGGCGGAGTCGCCGGAATGGATGCCGGCTTCCTCGATATGCTCCATGATGCCCGAGACGAAGACATCCTTGCCGTCGCACAGGCAATCGACATCCACTTCGGTCGCGTTCGTCAGATAGCTGTCGAAGAGCAGCGGGTTCTTGCCGAGCAACGTGTTGATCTGGCCGGTCTTGTCGTTCGGATAGCGCTGCTTGATGTCCTCGGGCACCAGGCCCGGCACCGTGTCCAGCAGATAGGTCTGCAGCATGCTTTCGGAATGGATGATCTGCATGGCGCGGCCGCCGAGCACGTAGGAGGGGCGAACGACCAGGGGGAAGCCGATCTCGGCGGCGACGAGGCGCGCCTGCTCGACCGAATAAGCGATGCCGTTGCGCGGCTGGTTGAGATCGAGCTTCATCAGGAGCTTCTGGAACCGGTCGCGGTCTTCGGCCAGGTCGATCGCGTCCGGCGCCGTGCCTAGGATCGGAATACCGTTCTTTTCAAGCGCTTCGGCCAGTTTCAGCGGCGTCTGGCCGCCGAATTGAACGATGACGCCGTGGAGCGTGCCGTTTTCCTGTTCGGCGCGCATGATCTCGATCACATCCTCCGCCGTCAGCGGCTCGAAATAGAGCCGGTCGGAAGTGTCGTAGTCCGTCGAGACGGTTTCCGGGTTGCAGTTGACCATGATCGCTTCATAGCCGGCATCCTTCAAGGCGAAGGCCGCATGGCAGCAGCAATAATCGAACTCGATGCCCTGGCCGATGCGGTTCGGTCCGCCGCCGAGAATAACGACCTTCTTGCGATCGGAGACCTGCGCCTCGGAGCGGGCAAGACCGACGAAGGGCGTTTCATAGGTCGAATACATATAAGCGGTCGGCGAGGCGAATTCGGCCGCGCAGGTGTCGATGCGCTTGTAGACCGGGCGAACGTTCAGGGCGTTGCGGAGTTCCGCAACTTCCTTGGGCCGCGTTCCGGTGAGCGTGGCAAGACGGGCATCGGAGAAACCCATCGCCTTCAGCATGCGCAGGTTTTCGGCGTCCTCGGGCAGGCCGTGCTCGCGGATGCGCGCCTCCATGTCGACGATCGCCTTGAATTGGGCGATGAACCACGGATCGATCTTGCAGGCCTCATGCACCTCCGCCTCGCTCATGCCGAGACGCAGCGCCTGGGCAACCATGCGCAGGCGGTCCGGCGTCGGCGTGCCGAGTGCGGCGCGGATGGCATTGCGGCCGTCGCCGTTGTCGTCGAAATCCGGGATCTCGATCTCGTCAAGACCGGTGAGTCCGGTTTCAAGCCCGCGAAGCGCCTTCTGGAGCGACTCGGCAAAGGTACGGCCGATTGCCATGACCTCACCGACCGACTTCATCGCGGTCGTCAGCGTCGGTTCGGCACCGGGAAACTTCTCGAAGGCGAAGCGCGGGATTTTGGTGACCACATAGTCGATCGAGGGCTCGAAGGAAGCCGGCGTCGCGCCGCCGGTAATGTCGTTTTCCAGTTCGTCGAGGGTATAGCCGACCGCAAGCTTGGCGGCGATCTTGGCGATCGGGAAGCCGGTCGCCTTGGAGGCAAGCGCCGAGGAGCGGGACACGCGCGGGTTCATCTCGATGACGACGAGGCGGCCGTTTGTCGGATTGACCGCGAACTGGACGTTGGAACCGCCTGTCTCGACGCCGATCTCGCGCAGCACCGCAATGGAGGCGTTGCGCATGATCTGATATTCCTTGTCGGTCAAAGTCAGCGCCGGCGCGACCGTGATCGAATCGCCCGTGTGCACGCCCATCGGATCGATGTTCTCGATCGAGCAGATGATGATGCAATTGTCCGCCTTGTCGCGGACGACCTCCATTTCATATTCCTTCCAGCCGAGCACCGACTCCTCGATCAGCACTTCAGTCGTCGGGGAGGCATCGAGGCCGCTGGCGACGATGTCGAAGAACTCGGAACGGTTATACGCGATACCGCCGCCGGTGCCGCCGAGCGTGAAGGAGGGGCGAATGATTGCCGGCAGGCCAACCTCGTCGAGCGCCTGGGCGGCGATCGCCATGGCGTGGTTGACGTAGCGCTGCTTGCGATCGCCTTCGCCGAGGTTCCACTGGTTTTCCAGTTCGTCGAGCGCGTTGTCGAGTTCGGGGCCGGAGAACCGGGCCTTGAGTGCGCTCCGCTCGGCCTCATGCGCCTTGCGATCCTGATCCTTGATGTCGGTGGCGTTAGCAAGATGCGACTTCGGCGTTTCGAGGCCGATCCGCGCCATTGCCTCACGGAAGAGCGCGCGGTCCTCAGCCTTGTCGATTGCCTCCGGCTTGGCGCCGATCATCTCGACATTGTAGCGATCAAGCACGCCCATGCGGCGCAGCGACAGGGCCGTGTTGAGGGCTGTCTGACCGCCCATGGTCGGCAGCAGCGCGTCGGGACGCTCCTTGGCGATGATCTTGGCGACGACTTCGGGCGTGATCGGCTCCACATAGGTCGCATCGGCAAGCCCCGGATCGGTCATGATCGTTGCCGGGTTGGAGTTGACCAGGATGACCCGGTAGCCTTCTTCCTTGAGCGCCTTGCACGCCTGGGTACCGGAATAGTCGAATTCGCAAGCCTGGCCGATGACGATCGGCCCCGCGCCGATGATGAGAATCGATTTGATGTCTTGGCGCTTCGGCATAGGTTTTCATCCGTTCTGGCTGCGCGAAAAACCGGCCAGGGTGGAGGATCACCGGCCGGGGCGCGCAACAATGGTGTTTTCAGGCTAGAAGCGGCTTATAGGCAAATGTTTCTGCAAGCGAAACCCCGAAAATTCCTGAATCGACAATAAAGCGGTACATATTCGGCCTCCCGGAATGCAATGCCTCGGCCCCACGGATCGGTGCGGCGACGCGCCTTCTCGCGGACCGCGAGGTTAGGCTCAGGACTTGGGCTTTGGCGCACCCCACCAAAATGAGGGCGCCGTGAAACCGGGACTGCTGCAAATGCGTTTTGCAACAATTGCGGCCGCGGCTATAACATCTTCAGCTCACTAGGCGGGATGAAGCGGTCTTTTTGGAGGAAAGAAATCATGGAGTGGAAGGGCCGCCGTCAGTCGAGCAACGTCGAGGATCGACGTGGCGCAAGCCGGGGTCGCTTCGGAGGCAGTCCGTTCGGCCGCGGCGGAGGCTTTCGGATCCCAACCGGCGGCGGCATGCGGCGCGCGGGCGGTGGCCTGAGCATCGGCACGATCATTTTCCTCGTCGTCATCTATTTTCTGTTCAGAGCCATGGGAATAGATCTGCTTCAGGTAATCGAAGGCGGGCCGGTGAACATGCCGGGCTTCGAACAGACCGACGGCTCGCAGGCGCCGCGCGGGTCGGCTGAGGAAGAGGAGATGAAGGCCTTCATGGCGACCGTGCTGGCCGAAACGGAAGACACCTGGCACGGCATTTTCCAGGCCAACGGAGAAGCATACCAGGAGCCGAGGCTGGTTCTGTTCAGCGGCGCGGTCCAATCGGCCTGCGGCTTCGCTTCAGCAGCCTCCGGCCCCTTCTATTGCCCGGGCGACCGCAAGGTCTATCTCGACATGAGCTTCTTCGACGAACTGGCACAGAAGTTCGACGCCGCCGGAGACTTCGCCCAGGCCTATGTGCTGGCGCATGAGGTGGGCCATCACGTGCAGAATCTGATCGGCGTCCTGCCGAAATTCAACGAGATGCGCCAGCGGATGAGCGAGACCGAGGCGAACCAGATGTCGACTCGCGTGGAACTGCAGGCCGATTGCTTTGCCGGCATCTGGGGCAAATACACGGAGCAGAAGGGCCTGTTGGAACGCGGCGATCTGGAAGAGGCGCTGAATGCCGCGACCCAGATCGGCGACGACACCTTGCAGAAGCGCACGCAGGGCTATGTAGTGCCGGAAAGCTTCAACCACGGGACGTCCGAGCAACGGATGAACTGGTTCAAGCGCGGCTTCGACAGCGGAAGGATGGCGGACTGCGACACCTTCTCGGGTCCGGTCTGATCTTTTCCGGTTCGCCGGGCATGCAGCTCCCATCAAGCAGCGGACTCGCGCGCATCGATCAACATTGAAATGTTCACCTATTGTTCCGATCGACCTTGTGCGATACACCTTATCTGGTGACGTCGTTCATGTTTTGTCTGCGCTTCGGCTCGAAGCAGGGAGGGGGCTCATGCTCGACAAGCGTTTCAGTCAGCGTGGCCTGCTCCTCGTCTTTTTCATCTTGCTGCTCGACATCATGGGTATCGCCATCATCGTGCCGGTGCTGCCTAGCTACCTGCGTGAGTTGACAGGAGCAGAGATTGGCGAAGCGGCGATCGACGGCGGCTGGCTGCTGCTCGTCTATTCGGCAATGCAGTTTCTGTTCGCTCCCCTGATCGGCAATTTGAGCGACCGTTTCGGGCGTCGGCCTGTCCTGCTGGCTTCGGTGCTCACCTTTGGAATCGACAATCTGATCTGCGCGCTGGCGACCAGCTACTGGATGCTCTTCATTGGTCGCGTTCTGGCCGGCGTGAGCGGGGCGAGCTTCGGGACCGCCTCCGCATTCATCGCCGACGTCAGCGACGACAGTAACCGCGCCCGGAATTTCGGGCTGATCGGCATTGCCTTCGGCGCGGGCTTCGCGCTCGGGCCGGTCGTTGGCGGGCTTCTCGGCGAGTTGGGTCCGCGCGTGCCGTTTTTTGGTGCGGCTGGCCTGTCCTTTCTGAATTTCGCGTTTGCATGCTTCCTTCTTCCCGAGACGCTCGACACCGCCAATCGTCGCCGCTTCGAGTGGCGCCGGGCGAATCCGCTCGGCGCGCTGAGGCAGATGCGTGAATATCGCGGGATCGGCTGGGTGTGCCTCGTCTTCTTCCTTTTGTGGCTTGCTCATGCCGTCTACCCGGCCGTCTGGTCCTTCGTTTCGTCCCATCGCTACGGCTGGAGTGAGGGACAGATTGGCCTTTCGCTGGGGATTTTCGGCGTCGGCGGCGCCTTTGTGATGGCCGTCGTCTTGCCGAGCGTCGTCTCGAAACTCGGCGAAAGACGAACGGCGACGCTTGGCCTCGCTTTCACCGCCCTCGGAATGGCGGGCTACGCGGCCGCGTGGCAAGGGTGGATGGTCTATGTCGTGATCGTCGCGACGGCGCTTGAAAGCCTCGCGGAGCCGCCATTGCGCAGCATCGCGTCCGCGAATGTGCCGCCATCGGCGCAGGGCGAATTACAGGGCGCGCTCACCAGCATCTCGAGCGCAACGACAATTTTCGGACCGCTGCTGTTCACGCAGGTCTTTGCGCATTTCGCAGGTCCGACGGCCGCATACGCATTTTCCGGCGCGCCCTATGCAATGGCGGCATGTCTCGTCGCAGCGGCTCTCGCGATCTTTCTGTTGCGCGTGCGTCCTGCCCGTCGCGCGATAAGCGAGCGTGCCGCATCGCGACCGACAGAGGCATAGGGGGCCTGCGCCCGATGCCGGCGATTTGATCAATTTCCTTGATGGATTGATGAAAGTTTAAGCAGGGCATTGCTTGCCGCTGGCGCCCGTAGCGGTGGTGCGGTAACCATCGCCCTCTTTCAACGGGTTTCATGACCGTCGCCGCCATCGAGCGAGGATTTCCATGCTGACCGCGACCGAAGACCTGGTGCTGCCGCCGGCCGACAATTCGTGGAGAATGCATTTTCGCGCCAGTATCTCCCTCGGCGTGCCGTTCATTGGCGCACAGCTGGCGCAGCTTGCGATCAATGCCACGGATGTGCTGATGGTCGGCCAGCTGGGAGCAACGCAGCTCGCTGCGATCATTCTTGCGACGCAGGTCTTCTTCACCGTCTTCATCTTCGGCAGCGGCTTCGCGCATGCCGTAGTACCGATGGTCGCGCAGGCTCACGGCAGGGGCGACAGGATCTCCGTCCGTCGAGCCGTTCGCATGGGCATGTGGGTGGTGCTGCTCTACAGCGTGCTGACTGCGCCGATCCTCTGGTTGGCCGAGCCGATCCTGCTCCTCGCCGGGCAGGCGCCGGACGTTGCAGAACTCGCCGGGGAATATCTGCGCATCGCGCAATGGGCAATGTTTCCAAGCCTGCTCTTTCTGGTGTTCCGGGCGTTTCTTGGCGGGCTCGAGCGGGCAGGGGTGATCCTCTACGTGACGCTCTCCACCCTGGTGCTCAACGCCGCCCTTTGCTACGTGCTGATCTTCGGCCATTTCGGATTCCCCGCACTCGGCCTGACCGGCGCGGCGATTGCGGCCGTCGGCGTGGCGATCTTCGGCGCCGCCTTGACGATCGGCTACATAGACAGTCGCGCGGAACTTAACGGCTATGAGCTGTTCGTCCGCTTCTGGCGGGCGGACTGGCCGGTCTTCTTCGAGGTCGTCCGTCTCGGCATACCGATTTCGCTGACGATCCTCGCGGAAGTGAGCCTCTTCACCGTGGCATCCTTGCTCATGGGAACGATCGGCACGATCGAGCTGGCGGCCCATGGCATCGCGCTGCAGTTCGCCTCGATGGCCTTCATGATCCCGCTGGGCCTGGCGCAGGCCGGCACAATCCGCGTGGGGCATGCCTATGGAAGTGGCGACATGCTGGGCGTCAGGCGTGCGGCCATTGCCGCGCTCGCGCTCGGCTGCGGCTTTGCTGCCGTCAGCAGCGCTGTTTTTGCGCTGTTTCCGCGCGAGTTGGCTGCGCTCTACCTCGACACGAGCCGGCCCGACGCTGCCAAGGTGCTTGCCTTCGCCGGACCGCTGATCGTGATCGCCGGCGCCTTCCAGCTGATGGACGGACTTCAGGCGATCGCTGCCGGGCTGCTGCGCGGCCTCAAGGATACGACGGTGCCGATGATCCTGGCGATGATCGCCTATTGGCCGATCGGTTTTCTCTGTGCCTGGGCATTCGCCTTCCCGCTCGCCTTCGGCGGCGTCGGCGTCTGGTTCGGATTCGTGCTGGGGCTTGGGACGGCCGCCCTGTTGCTCAACTGGCGCTTCTTCCGCCTGCTCGGTTCGCGCACGCCCGCCCGAATTTAGGTAACGCCGGCGCAGGGAAGTCGGCAAAGAAAAGCCGGACGGGCAGGGGAGACCGTCCGGCTTGCAAGAGCGACCCCATCCGGGGAAGTAACGAGGCCGCTTGTCATGAAACTTCCTGGCAGAAGTTTCCTGGAGGCATTTCCTGTCAAGCTCGCGCCTGCATCAGCAGGTCGCCTTCATTTCCTCTTCGATCGGGTGACCGCTGGCGATGGTGCGATCGCACGGTTGCGGGCCTCGTCGCGAAGCGCATGAATTGTCGCAAAGATCATCGCGAAAAACATCGCCATCGAAAACAGAGCAAGTCCCATGGCCGTCTCCTTTCAGTCGCTACAACGGCACGCCCCCGAAAAAAGTTCCGTTCAACGTTGGTCTACGCTACGACATCCGGCGTGAAATGAACTTGAACGTTGCGTTCATTTAGCATTCATTCTTCCGCTCTGGTTGTTTCCAAGGGAACAGCGAGGTGCCGCGGGCGCCCTTGCGGTTCGCCGCAGTCCATGACAAAAGGCTTCACCGAACGGAAACAGGCGCGATGACCACGGCATTCTATCCCGGTTCTTTCGACCCGATGACAAACGGGCATCTCGACGTGCTCGTCCAGGCGCTGAATGTCGCATCGAAGGTGATCGTGGCGATCGGCATCCATCCAGGCAAAACGCCGCTCTTTTCGTTCGAGGAGCGCGCGGAACTCATCAGCCGGTCGCTTGGCGAGTTCCTGCCGGAACGGGCGGGAGACATCGCCATCGTGTCCTTCGACAACCTCGTGGTCGATGCCGCCCGCGAACACGGCGCAACCCTTCTGGTGCGGGGTTTACGCGACGGCACCGACCTCGACTACGAGATGCAGATGGCCGGCATGAACCGGCAGATGGCGCCCGACATCCAGACGCTGTTTCTGCCGGCGGGAACGGCCTCGCGGCCCATTACGGCCACATTGGTCCGGCAGATCGCGGCCATGGGTGGCGACGTCAGCGCCTTTGTTCCCAAGGCGGTCTATCAGGCGCTGCAGGCAAAACACGAAGCCTGAGCCACATCACGCAAGGAGAACCCATGAAAATCCTCCATTTCGCTCTCGCCGGCGCACTGGCGCTTGCCGCCTTCACGGGCGGCGCGCTCGCGCAGTCGAACGACAACTACCTGACCATCGAACTCAAGGACGGCCCCGTCGTCATCGAACTGCGCCCGGACATCGCGCCGAAGCACGTTCAGCAGATCAAGGAACTGGCGGCCGCCGGCGAATACGACAATGTCGCCTTCCACCGCGTGATCCAGGGTTTCATGGCCCAGACCGGTGACGTGCAGTATGGCGATATGGAGGAGGGCTTCCAGCCGCAACTCGCCGGAACCGGCGGCTCCTCGAAACCCGACCTGCCGGCCGAGTTCTCCGATGTGCCTTTCGAGCGCGGCACCGTCGGCATGGCCCGTTCGCAGGACCCCGACAGCGCCAATTCGCAGTTCTTCATCATGTTCGCGCCCGGTGACTTCCTCAACGGCCAGTACACGATCGTCGGCAAGGTCGTCGAAGGGATGGAGAACGTCGACAAGATCAAGATGGGTGACGAAGCCAGCAATGGCGCCGTTACAGATCCCGACCGGATGCTCAGCGTCAAGGTCGGCAAGTAAATCAAAGAGAAGGAGAAACACCATGGCCGAGATCAAGGATCCGGAAAACACGATCATCATGGAAACCACGAAGGGCAGGGTGGTGATCGAGCTCCTGCCGGACGTGGCTCCGGGCCATGTCGCCCGCATCAAGGAACTGGCGCGCGAAGGCGCCTATGATGGCGTGGTTTTCCATCGGGTGATCGAGGACTTCATGGCCCAGACCGGTGACGTGCAATACGGCAAGACCGGCGGCGAACAGTTCAATCCGGCCCGCGCCGGCATGGGCGGCTCCTCCAAGCCGGACTTGAAAGCAGAGTTTTCAGATGTCTCCCATGTGCGCGGCACCTGCTCGATGGCCCGCAGCCAGATGCCGAACTCGGCCAATTCGCAGTTCTTCATCTGCTTCACCGACGCTCCCTGGCTCAACAAGCAGTATTCTGTCTGGGGACAGGTGATCGAAGGCATGGAGAATGTCGACAAGATCAAGCGCGGCGAGCCGGTGCGCGAGCCCGATTCGATCGTGTCGATGCGGGTTGCCGCCGAGGCCTGATTTGCGCTAATGCAAAGACCCGCCCCGGTCGGATCAATGCCGCGGGGCGGGTTTGCTTTTGTTTTACAGCCGATGCGTGTAGACCTGTTCGACTTCGACCTGCCGGAATCCTCGATCGCTCTGAGGCCCGCAAGCCCGCGCGACAGCGCGCGCATGCTCGTCGTGCGGCCGGAGGGTGAGCCGGTTCTCGCCGACCACGGCGTCCTTGATCTGACTTCCTTCCTCAATCCCGGCGATGCGCTGGTCTTCAACGACACCAAGGTCATACCGGCTCAACTCGAGGGTATCCGCAGACGCGGCGAGGACGTCGCCACAGCGGTGTCGCTGACGCTGCATATGCGCGTCGCTTCCGATCGCTGGAAGGCCTTTGCGCGGCCGGCGCGGCGGCTGAAATCCGGCGACAGGATTCAGTTCGGTCATGGCGAGAACACCTGTCTGCTGGGCGCACTCGAAGCGACGGTCGAAGAGAAGGGAGAGGCCGGCGAGGTCACGCTCCGCTTCGACCTCTCCGGTCCGGCCCTTGATGAGGCGATCCTTGGCGTGGGGCACATCCCGCTGCCACCCTATATCGCGTCGAAGCGTCCGGAGGATGCGCGCGACCGCGCCGACTACCAGACGATCTTTGCCCGGGAGGAGGGAGCGGTGGCCGCACCGACGGCCGGACTGCATTTCACCGACCGGCTTTTTGCCAAGCTCGACGAGGCCGGCATCGAGCGCCACTTCGTCACGCTGCACGTCGGCGCAGGCACCTTTCTGCCGGTCAAAGCCGATGACACCGATGATCACGTGATGCACGAGGAAATCGGCCACGTCGACGCGGCGACGGCCGAGAAGCTGAATGCCGTTCGGGCACGCGGCGGACGCATCGTATGCGTCGGCACGACATCGCTGCGTCTCATCGAAAGCGCGGCAACGGAAGGGGGCGAAATCCGCCACTGGTCAGGCCCGACCGGCATTTTCATCACTCCCGGCTACCGCTTTCGTGCCGTCGACGTGCTGATGACCAACTTCCACCTGCCGAAATCGACCCTGTTCATGCTGGTTTCCGCTTTCGCCGGTCTCGATACGATGCGAGCCGCCTACGCCCATGCGATCGCGACGGGCTATCGTTTCTATTCCTATGGCGACGCAAGCCTGCTTTTTCGGAAAGACTGAATGACCGAAACGTTTCAATTCAAGCTGCTCGCCACCGACGGCAAGGCCCGGCGCGGCGAGGTTCTGACGCCGCGGGGCACGATCCGCACGCCGGCCTTCATGCCGGTCGGTACGGTCGGAACGGTCAAGGCGATGTATCTCGATCAGGTACGTGACCTTGGCGCCGACATCATCCTCGGCAATACCTATCACCTGATGCTGCGCCCCGGCGCCGAACGCGTCGCGCGTCTCGGCGGCTTGCATAAATTCATCCGCTGGGAGCGGCCGATCCTGACCGACAGCGGCGGCTTCCAGGTCATGTCGCTCTCCAGCCTGCGCAAGCTCAACGAACAAGGCGTCACCTTCAAGAGCCATGTCGACGGCGCGCTCTATCACATGTCGCCCGAGCGCTCGATCGAGATCCAGGGGCTGCTCGACAGCGACATTCAGATGCAACTCGACGAATGCGTGGCACTGCCGGCCGAACCCGACGAGATCGAGCGCGCCATGGAAATGTCGCTGCGCTGGGCCGAACGCTGCAAGGTCGCCTTCGGTGAACAGCCGGGCAAGGCCATGTTCGGCATCGTGCAGGGCGGCGATAATCCGAAATTGCGCGAGCGCTCGGCTCTGGCACTGAAGGATCTCGACCTCAAAGGCTACGCCGTCGGCGGTCTCGCTGTCGGCGAACCGCAGGAAGTCATGCTCGACATGCTGGACGTCACCTGCCCGGTCCTGCCAGAGGCGAAGCCGCGCTATCTGATGGGCGTCGGCACCCCGGACGACATCCTGAAGTCGGTCGCGCACGGCATCGACATGTTCGACTGCGTCATGCCGACGCGCTCCGGTCGCCACGGGCTGGCCTTCACGCGCTACGGCCGCATCAACCTGCGCAATGCACGCCATGCCGAAGACACACGCCCGCTCGACGAACAGTCCTCCTGCCCGGCGGCGCGCGACTATTCCCGCGCTTACCTGCATCATCTGATCCGCTCGAACGAATCGCTCGGCGGCATGCTGCTCAGCTGGAACAACCTTGCCTATTACCAGGAACTCATGACCGGCAGCCGCCAGGCTATCGAGGAGGGGCGCTATGCCGACTTCATGGCAGAGACCCAGGAGGGCTGGCGGCGCGGCGACCTGCCGCCGGTGTAAACGGCGCCGCGACCGTCAGGACACTCTCCGCGGCTGCAGCGGTTCAACCGCACGGGATTGTCACCGGCGCTGGGCCGTTGTGCGGCCCGCCAGTAGGTCTTGGCGGAATCTCAGGGGCAGATATCCTTGCTGCGGCGCTGCAGGCGGCCGACGAGCGGCAGCACTAATGCCGACGGAAGCAATCTCGTGATGAGGACAGCGAGCTTGGACGAGAGGCCGGGAACGACGAGGCGGCGGCGCGCTTTGAAGCCACGCCACGCACATTCGGCCACGTAGTCCGAATCGAGCTTGGGCAGAACCTTGAAGAGCGCCGCCCTGTTGGCGCCGGACCGCTGCAGGAACTCGGTCGCCACGGGCCCCGGCGCCACGCAGGTGACCGTGACGCCGGTGCGGTGAAGCTCCTCGTAAAGCGCCTCCGAAAAGGAGCGAACGAAGCCCTTGCTGGCGTAATAAAGAGCCATGAACGGGCCGGGGGTGAAGCTCGCGACCGATCCGAGGTTGATGACGCCGCCGCGGCCGCGCGCCACCATGTCCGGCAAGAAGCAGAGAGTGAGAGCCGCAAGGGCGCGAATGTTGAGATCGACGATGCCGAGTTGATCATCGGCGGGCAGGACTGCAGCACTGCCGCGCAGACCGTAGCCCGCGCTATTGACAAGGACGTCGCAGAACAGGGAGTTCTCGGACAGGAATGCTTCGAGGCGGCGGCTGGCATCCTCCTCCATGAGATCCAGCGCAAAAACGAAAGCTTCCCGGTCCCCCTTCTGGAGTTCGGCAGCGACCGCCGCAAGGTGCTCCTCGGATCGCGCCACCAGAACGACTGTTGCGCCATCGCGCGCGGCCACCCCGGCGATCGCCTTTCCGATGCCGCGTGAAGCGCCCACCACGACGACGGCCGGCCGCAAGCTTGGCTCGTCACTCATCGCGAAGCGCCCCGAATCTCCCTGTCCACGGTCTCTCGTTCGGCGAGGCTTGCCAGTTCGAACGCGACTTCGCCATTCAGGATTTCCTCTAACCGCGCCAGCGCTCGTGCGACATTGGCGCCATCCATGACCCTGTGATCGTAGTGTATCCGCACCGTCACCAGGCCCTGCTCAGTGATCGGGCCATAGTTGAAAAGCGTCGTCAGAGGCGTCAGGGGGTTGAGCGATTCGGCGCCGAGACCGGAATAGACGGACAATTGAAATGTGCCGAAATGGCGCGCCCGCTGGCGCCCGAGGTTGAGCCCGAGCCACATGAGCAGCCATCGGATCGGCGCGGGCGCGCGGGCGATCTTCAAGGCGCGCCGGAACTCCTTGATTTCGAGAACGGGACGCGTCCGTGCCGCCTCCAGCAATGCGCCAAGCTCCCGGATCGTTCGACGCTCGGGATTCTTGATGAGACTCAAGAGGACGACCCGCTCACCTTCGTACTCGCGCTCATGCGCAACGGAGGCGATACTTCCCGGATATTCATAGAGCTGCGGCCTCGGCAGCTTCACGTAGGCGCGCCGCAATTCCGGCGTCTCCATCGCAAGCAGCGCATACCCCTTCAAAAACAGCGCCATCCATGAGGGCCTGCTCGTGACCGAGTTCCTCGCTTGCTGAAGGGGCGCGAGATTCATCTGCCTCTGAACGCTGACCCTTGGAACCCCGATCGAAAATCTCATCAGGTCGCCTACGAGGCGGCGTGGCCCCGAGAGCTTGAGAGCGCGGCCTCGCATCGTACAACCTCTAATATATGTAAGGAATGATCCGCTTGGTCTTTTCCATATAGGCGCGATATTGCGGCCCGAAGGTTTCCAGCATCATCCGCTCTTCTTCATCCACCCTCAGAAAAAACAGAACGGCGAAGCCGACCAGGCCGGCGAGTCCGCCGAGCCAGTTCGGCAGCAGGAAAGCCTGGCCGATGCCCATCAGCAGAAAGGAGGTGTACATCGGGTGACGGACGAAAGCATAGGGGCCGCTGCTCACCAGTTCGTGCCGGTCCCGAATTTCAAGCGTAATGGACCAGTTGCGGCCGAGAGCCTTGTGCGTTCTGCGAAACACCCACATGGCGGCGACGAAGGCGACGATGCCGATCGCCACGGCCCAGGGTCGCGCCGCATAATCGGCCGATTCGGGAATGCCAGTCGCAACGTAGAAGCCCGGTACGATTGCCAAGCCGAGCAGGGCCGCAGCAAGCCCGATCCTTTCCGAGGGAGACCGGCGGTGGGTGACAACCTGCACTCGCCTGGCGCGGCGCTCATGGGGCCTGCGAATGAAATACCAGGCCAGGATGCCCAGCACCCATAACGTCTTTCCGACGGCAGCTATCGACATTTTTTCACTCCCCGCCAAGGCTTTCCCGCGATACGACCGCCAGCAAAGCGGGAAGCCGCAACCAGATCGCGTCAGCCGCCATTCATCTGGCGGAGCTTTGTAATGAATTCTTGCGGTCTGAGCCAGATATTTGGCGCCTGATATCCCATGGAGCGGGCGATTTCTGCAACAAACGCGTTACAGTTGTAGAGTGAGGCATGCCAGAAACGAGCCTTGGCCTTCAGCTTGCGGATATCGGCGACAACCTTGTTGTATTCTGCCTCCGTCAGCATGATGCGCCAGCTCGCCGACCTGTATCCTTCTTCGAGATCACCATCGCTCCACCCTGTCTCCGCTGGCACGGGGAGAAAATGGCCAATGACATAGGGCGCCGTATCATTGGTCGCGGGAGCGAGACCTGCAACCTCAGGATTGATCATGGATCCGTTCTTGTCGATACGGCCGAAAACGACATAAGAGTGTCCATAGCTCAGCGCATAGCGCGAGCGGAATTCAATGAAATATCCCTGCTCTCTCACTTCCGAGGCCAGCTTGGCGGGACCATCGATATTTGGGCTGCTCGATACGTAGCTCGGTTGGGCTTTCTTGTCCTGCGTCTGGCACGCCGTCGCAGCGAGTGCGAGCAGTACAATTGCCAGTGTACGGGTTCCTACACGTATCATCACGTCTCTACGCTTTGTCCCCGGGCTATGCTCGGGCCAGGATTCGGGCCGACCCGTCATCTACAGTGTCTTTGACTGGCAGCCGCGCTGATCCAGCCCTAGAAGAGTGCTGCGGGGAGGGGCTCCTCAGCTTCTCCCCGCAGCACAATTTCAGTAATTATTTGTATATCGGTGCGGGCTCTATAGGCGCGGCCGCTACGGGCGGCGGTGCCTTGCCTTTACCTTTGCCGATCGTGCCGCAGGCGCTCAGCCCGACGACAGAAAGCAACGTAATCGTCAACACTAGAATTCTGCTCATCAAGTAGTCCTTTCCTCATTAGTGGGAACGGTTTATCGAAGGCAACACTCCAAGTAATAGTGGCGATTCTCGCCGTGGCCTAGTGCATGAAAGACACAGTTGGCATCAGCTTTGTCGGTTTGGAACTGTTCAACGGAACCTCACACACATGGCTCAAGCTATTTATACCAAATACGCGCAAAAACACCATCAGACGATCATCACCGCCGTACCCACCGAGGCGCGGCTGTACAGATCGACGATATCTTCGTTCGTCAAGCGGATGCAGCCGCTCGATACGGCTTGACCGATGGTCCATGGTTCGTTCGTACCATGCAGGCGGAACATCGTGTCCTTCCCACCCCGATAGAGGTAGAGCGCAGCCGCTCCGAGCGGATTGTGGAGCCCGCCCGACACGCCGCCGGCATATTGCCTGAGGTGGGGCTTCCGACGCATCATATTTTCGGTTGGAGTCCAGGACGGCCACTCCGCCTTTCGGCCGATTCTCGCCCGACCCTTGATGGTCCGGCCTTCTTCGCCGACGCCAATGCCGTAGCGAATCGCCGATCCACCGCCCTGCACGTAATAGAGATAGCGCTGCTCGGTATCGACGACGATCGTTCCCGGATCCTCAGGTCCCGGGTAAGCTACCTCTTGCCGACGGTAGCGGGGATCGATACGCGACCTGGCAGCAATGGCGCTTCCCCTCGGACGCCCGGTCGAACTGCATCCGGATGCCAGCAAAGCCAAACCGCCCAGCATGAGCATCCGGCGTGTAAAGTGGTCTTTCCCCATTTTCACCTGCTGCGCGGATTGAGACTCGGTTACTATCCGTGTTTAACACCGCTGCGGGTGTCAGCCAAGCCTTGCATCCAGCACGGGTCCAAATCTGGCAGAACCCGCCGATCAAAAATAGGCAAAGGCTGTATTCCATAGTGATCTTAAGCCTTTGTCGTGGCTTTCGGCCAAAGGCGATCAGGCGGAACCGCACTCAGACGAGCAGGGGGAAGGTCCGACAAGGTGCCGGCCACGTGCGATTGGAGGCGACGACGATTTCGCATTTCATTTGTCAGGAGCAAATAGCATCACCGTCGCCTGGCGAAATGCATTGCGCAGACCCTTCACGTCTGGTCGACTACAGCGCCGCGCGTCCTAACTCCTCAAGTCGACGTCGATTTGAGGAGACGCGCAATAGGGAGCAGAAGAACAAGGAGGCACGATGAAACAACGCTTCGGGGGGAAAGTGGCGCTCGTGACCGGCGCGGGCTCCGGGATAGGTGCTGCCGTTTCACGGCAGCTTGCTGGCGAGGGGGCCGAGGTCGTCATCGCCGACATCAATGCCGATGCGGCCAAGAGCGTCGCGGCCGAAATCAACTCGGGCGGAGGCAGGGCGCGCGACTTCGCCGTCGATGTCACAGACGCAGTTGCAGTTGAGCGGCTGATCGAATTCGTGATGTCGCTCGGCGGCCTGCACCTGGCGGTGAATAATGCAGGCACCGAAGCTCAGCGGTGGCCGACGGCGAACTACCCGCTCGACGAATGGCACCGGGTGATGAACGTGAATCTGAACGGCACCTTCTACTGCATGAAGCACGAGATCGCGGCCATGCTGGCGCAACGGGAAGGCGCCATCGTCAACATGGCCTCCATTCTCGGGTCAGTCGCTTTGCCGACGGCTTCGGCTTACACCGCGGCCAAGCACGGCGTCGTCGGCCTGACCAAGGCGGCTGCAATCGAATATGCAAGACTGGGCATCCGCATCAATGCCGTCGGTCCCGGCTGGATCGAAACCCCGCTTCTGTCGGAATATTCGGAACTGGCGAAGACGCGACGCATGGAGGCCCTTCAGCCGATGGGGAGGCGCGGAACACCGGAGGAAGTGGCGGCCCTCGTTTGCTTCCTCCTCTCCGACGAGGCCTCCTTCATCACGGGAAGCTATCATCTCGTGGACGGGGCCTACACGGCGCATTAGCTCGGGTTGCCCAAAAGTGCGCAGCGGTTTTGGGGCAACGACGTGCATAAAAACAAGGACCTACAGCGCGTCGCACGGGGACGTTTGGTCGCGATGCGTTTTCTCGCCGCCGATCCAATGGCGGCCGGGAAAGGACAGTTCAGAGCAATGCCTCAATTCCCGAGGCGAAATTCACGACCGAGGCCTGAGCCGAGCCTAGGGCCCTGCCGGAGAAGCTGAGTATCCGGATTCTTCCCTTCCAGTCCCGCTGCAAGCACGCGCTGCCCCCGTCCGTTCGGCAAAGCACGGCATCAGGCAAAATCCTTGGAACAAAGCCAACGGCGGCAGGTTCGGACAGCGTTTTTAGCCCGCCGCCGATCCGCAGGTTTGCTGTAGGGCGAGACGGAAACGCACCAATCCCGAGGACCGCACCATGTTTCATCATGTGAAGGAACTTCAGTTCGACGCACGCGTGTCCAAACCGGATCCGCGCTTTGCCGCGCTTCTTCTGGAGCAGTTCGGTGGCGGCAATGGTGAGCTAAAGGCTGCCATGCAGTATTTCGTCCAGGCTTTCGCCGCCAGACAGCCCTATCCCGAAAAATATGACTTGCTCATGGACATCGCCACAGAGGAATTCAGCCATCTGGAGATCGTGGGAGCGACGATCACGATGCTGCTCGATGGCGTTAACGGTGAACTCAAGAATGCCGCCGAAGCCAACCCAATCACGAAACTCAACGGGAAGCCGTCCAAGGAAAGCTTCATTCACGAGGCGCTTGCGAACCCGCAATTTCTCGCCCTGTCGGGCGGCGGCCCCACGCTGACCAACAGCCAGGGCGTTCCTTGGACCGGCGCCTATGTAAACGCCAACGGCGATCTCACAGTCGACCTGCGCTCGGATATCGCCGCCGAAAGCCGCGCGAAGATCGTTTATGAATATCTGCTGCAATTCACCGATGACCCCCACGTCAAGAATACGCTCCGTTTCCTGATGACGCGGGAGATCGCGCATTTCCAGATGTTCTCGGCGGCACTCGAAACCATACAGCCGAACTTCCCGCCCGGTGTCCTTCAGGGCGACCCTCGCTTCACTCATGAATATTTCAACATGTCGAACGGGATTGATGCCCGCGGGCCATGGAACGAGGGCCAGGGACCATGGGGCGACGGGGAGCACTGGGAATATATCGAGGATCCCATCAAGCACGTTGTCGACACCCAGGGCGAGGTCAACCACCAGCCCGAGGGCACCAGCCGCTCCGCAAAGGAAGTCGCGCGAATGGACAAGGAAATGAGCAAGCAACGCAGCGAAGAGATCAGGTCCAGGCTGCCGAAGGGGGAAAACCAGTGGTCGTCCTATCCGCAGACCGAGCTCGCAAGCCCCCGAAGCAAGTGACTGATCGCGTTGTCGGGTCTGCATCCAGCGCGGCACGACACGATGAGACGGCGGCAGAAGCCGCCGTCGAAATCGTTTACTATACGGATCCGCTATGCTGCTGGTCCTGGGCGTTCGAGCCGCAATGGCGCCTCCTGCGCTACGCCTTTGCGGGGCAGTTGGCCTGGCGCTATCGCATGGCCGGCATGCTGAGATGCTGGGACGATTACCAGGATCCGATAAACTCCATCCACAGGCCCGCCCAGATGGGACCGCTCTGGCTGCAGGCGCACCAGATGTCCGGCATGCCACTGGACGCCGGCATCTGGACCGAGGATCAACCGTCGTCTTCGTGGCCGGCATGCCTCATGGTCAAGGCGGCAGAGTTCCAGTCGCCCATGGCCGCCGAACTGATCCTGCGGCGCTTGCGCGAGGCCGTAATGACAGAGCGGCGCAACATCACCCGGGAAGCCGTGTTGAACGAAATCATCGACGCCTGCGCCGCGGCGCGTCCTGATGTGGTTGATCCGCAGCGTCTGCGCCACGACATGGACGGCGACGACGCTAGAACGAACTTCATGGACGACGTCAAGAACGCGCGCTTTCGTCAGATCGGGCGCTTTCCCGCGCTCGTCATTAGGCGACCGCGGACCGCGGGCACGCTAATCATCGGCTGGCGTCCGTTCGATATCCTGCTGAAGGCCGTGACCGAGGTGGCGCCGGAACTCGGCGGGGGCCGCCGACCTGGTGACGCAGATGCCTATCTCGCGTTCTGGCCGCATTTGACCAAACCGGAGCTCGAACTGGCGCTTGGCGCCGAAAGCTGAAGTGCCGTTCGCAGAGCCACCAAGATTCGAGCGGTTCGGCAGAACGCCGGCGCGCTGCCTTCCGCCGTTGTTTGCGGTGCGCTCAGCGTTAGGCTCGACTGCGGCATCGACGCAGAGAGGAGGCAAGTGCCTCCGTCAAAGCCGTCTCTCCGCCATCAGCAACACCGCCAGGACACACGACAGCAGGCCAAGGGACCATGGCAGCCCCTGATATCCGATCAGTTGCATCGCCACTCCTGTCGCGGGCGAGCCCACGATACCGCCGATGCCCCAAACGAGCGCGAAGGCCGCATTCCCCGCGATCAAGATTTGACCGGTAAAGCGCTCTCCAAGTTGGACCAGCGCCATGGTGTAGATCCCGAACGAGACCCCGCCCCAGGCGAAAACGAGCGGCCAGACGAGCCACGAGTCGAAGATCGTCGGCAGCAGCAGGCAGCCAGCCAGCGAAGCCAGCGCACAGAATAGCATGGTCCACGTCGAGCCAATCTGTTCGGCCAAGCGCCCGAGCAGAATCTGCAGCACGGCATTGCCGGCGATGAAACAGGTGATGAGCGAAGCGGTGCGTTCCTCGGCGCTGCCGAGCGCGGCGCCGTAGACCGCGAATAGGGAAAGCAGGGTCTGCTCGAAGGCGGCTGCGGCAAAGACCGCGAATAATAGGAGCGGCGCCAGCGCGAAGAAACCGCCGACCGATGTTGCCTCGCCTTCCTGCGGCACCTTCGGCAGGCGCGGCACGACCGCAAGCACGATCAGCCCGCAGAGAAGGAAGGCCACGGTGCCGATCACGAAGGGCGGCCAACCCTGCGTGCCGACCAGGCCGAGCGACAGCGGGCCGACGGCGAAGCCGCCCGAAACGATCGATGAATAGAGGCCCATGATGCGGCCCCGGCGCGGCGCCGGGGCGTTCGAGATCAACCAGGTCTCGCTGATCACGTAAAGCGGATTGGCGAAGAAGCCGAGCAGGAAGCGCAGCGGCATCCAGGCCCAGACGTCCTGCCTCCAGGCGATCGCGATCAGGGTGAGCGCGGCGAGTAGCGAGCACAGGATCGCAAGCCGCGCCCCGCCCATGCACCGCACGAGCGCCGGAACGAAGGGCGCGGATACGATGAACCCCAGCGGCGTCATCGCCGCCGACAGGCCGATAAGGCCGGGTGTCGTCCCCTGCCGCTCCAGGATGAAGCTGAGCAGCGGATAGGTCAGCCCCTGTGCCAGCGCGAACACCGCTACGGTGGCGGTGGTCCCCGCCATCGCTGCCCAGGGGATCCGATCCTCTCGCGGCAATGTGCCTTCGGCAGTCATGCAGATCTCCCTATGCTTGCCAGAAGGGCTTGGCGATCTCTGCCTCGACGCGCCGTCCCGTCAGACCGATATCGTCGATCAAATGGGGATCGTCCTTCAACTTTTGCTCAAGTTCGCAGCGCAGGCGCATCCGCGCTCCCCAGGTCGCGATAATGCTTCGCAAGGTTGTCAGGCTGTAGTGCCGACGCGACGCGTCCGCCGGCCCCACGGGCGTTCCCAGCCGCGCAGCCTGATCCGGAGCCGTTGCAAGGGCGGAAGTATCGTTCATAGCAACCTCCCAATGGTTTGAGGGTCCAGGGACCCTCGACCCGAAAGAGGATGAATTCTGCAGGATACGGAACAGCGTCGTAATTAAGCCCTCCCAAATTGTTCTCAAAAACTTCCAAACGGGCTATTGATGCGCCTATGCAGGGATCGCGTTTTGCCTTTGGTCCGTTCGTGCTTGATCCGGGTGCGGGAACGCTTCTTCGTGACGGTGAACCCGTTGCCGTTGGCCACCGGGGGCTAAAGCTGCTTGCGGCGCTCGTCGGACGGGCGGGCGAAATCCTCAGCAAGGCCGAGTTGATGGACGCGGCATGGTCGGGCAGGGCGGTCGAGGAAGGCAACCTCACCGTCCAGATCGCGCTCTTGCGGAAGCTGCTCGGTCCGGCCGCCGACGGCGGTGAATGGATCGCCACGGTTCCGCGCGTCGGCTACCGCTTCACAGGAGCCAGCGAACAGCTCGGTGGCGCGAAGCGAAAACCTTTGCCGCTGCCCGACAAACCATCCATAGCCGTGCTGCCCTTTGTCAATGTCAGCAACGATCCCGAGCAGGAGTCCTTCGCGGACGGATTGACCGAAGACCTGATCAACGATCTGTCCAGGGACTCCGGCCTATTCGTCATCGCGCGCAACTCGGTCTTCGCCTACAAGGGAAAGGCGACGGATGTGCGCGAGATCGCTGAGGACCTTGGCGTACGCTTCCTCTTGGAGGGGAGCGCAAGACGCGCCGCTGGGCGCGTGCGCATCAACGCCCAACTGGTCGACGCGGTGAATGGCGATCATCTATGGGCGGAACGATTCGATCGCAGCCTCGACGACATCTTTGCCGTTCAGGATGAGGTCACCGGCAAGATCGTGGAGGCGTTGCTCGGCCGGCTGCGCATGCCGCCTCCGCGCAACCGGCCAAAGAATCTCGAGGCTTACGAGCTCTGCGTGCGGGCGCGCAAGCTGATGGATGATTCGCCGCAGACGGCGCAGGAAGCGCATCTGATGCTCACGCGCGCGATTTCACTCGATCCCGGATACGCCGAACCCTATCGCTGGCTTGCCATGAACTACTGGATGGGATGGGTGCACTCGGGCGGACCAACTGCAGCAAACCGCAGCGCTGCTCTGGAACTGGCGCGCAAAGCTGTCGCGATCGATCCCAACGATGCTGGCTGCCGCTGGGTCCTGGCTTACCTGCTTGCCTATGAGCGCAGCTTCGCCGAGGCGGATGTGGAGTTCGCCAAGGCGGTCGAGCTCGACGCGAACGAGGCTGACGCCTGGGCGGCATTATCCGATATCGCGGTCCTGGCCGGGCGAGTCGAAGAGGGCCTCGAGCATAGTCGCAAGGCGTTCCGGCTGAATCCCCATCCGCCAAACTGGTACTATCTGACGCTCGGCCAGGCGCAATACGCGGCCGGCGACTACGACGCCGCTGTCGAAACACTGCGCAGGGACGAGACCTATCGGACCAGCTCGCGCCGTTTCCTGGCTGCGAGCCTTGCCCAAATGGGGCGGATCGAGGAGGCGCGCGAGGAGGTCCAGCTGTTCCTCGTCGCCAACCCGCATTTCACAATCCGCCATTGGGCCGCGACGGAGCCGTTCCGCGACGCCGCGACGCTCGAGCATTTCGTCGATGGTTACCGCAAGGCCGGTCTTCCGGAGTGACTGCGCCGGCGTGACCTCCGCTGCAAAGGCGAAAATGTCGCGTGGGTGTCGCCTGGAACAAGGAGGACCCGACGGCTGCCCGGGACGACATCGTCGATCTTGCCGAGACGTTGGTCAGGGCAGGGCAGTGATAAGTCAAAGCAGGTCATAGCGGCGCAGGATGGCGGCGATACGGGCGTCCTGATCGAGGTCAGGCAGGAGCGCCGGCTGACGGCTGGCGCCGACAGAGGCGTCCTGCAGGTACAGCGCACGCTTGACCATGGCCGGCGCGAAGCCGAGTGCATAGAGGTCGGTGCGGAAGGCTGCGAAGATCGCCTGCTGCCTTTCGGCTTCCCCAATATCACCGGCGTTGAAGGCGTTGAGGATGCCAGCGAGCACATGCGGCATGGCGTTGCCGAGACCGGATATGCAGCCAGCCGCGCCATTCTCCAGCGCCCAGAGCACCAGATGGTCTGGGCCGGAATAGACATCGAACCCGTCCATATCCTTGGCAACCGCGAGATACGCTTCGAGCGTATCCTTCGCACCGCCCGAATCCTTGATACCGGCGATATTGCCATGGGCGGCGAGCCTGCGGGCCGTTTCCGGCTCGATGTGGTTCTGGGTGCGGGCCGGGATATCGTAGAGGTAGACCGGAGTTTGCACCGCGTCTGCCACAGTGGAAAAATGGCGGATCAGACCATCCTGGGTACAGGCGATGAAGAACGGGGTGATGACGGCAATGCCATCAACGCCGATGCGGTCGAATTCGCGTGCCAGCTTCAGTGTCTCGAAGGTGGCAGGCATGCCGGCATTGACGATGATCTGGACGCGTCCGGCGACCTCGTCCGCCACTTCCTCCGTCAGCCGGACCTTCTCCTCGAAGGTCAGCGCGCTGAAATCGCCATTAGTGCCGGCGCACATGATGTTGTTGCCGGCCTCGACCTGGCGGCGGACCTGGGCCCGTGTCGCCTCGTAGTTGATGGTCTCGTCTTCGTTGAAGCAGGTCACGAGCGCGACGAAGGCTTTTTTCGGCATGTGTCAGTCTCCTGGTGATTGGGGTGCTCAGGACACCTGCCTGAGGCGGGCTGCGCGGTTGGCGGCCTGAATGTCGGGATCGGGATCAAGACCAGCTGCGAGGAGCGCGCGCGTATAGTCTTCGCGCGGTGTGTCGAAGATCTCGCTGACGGTTCCCATCTCGACGACATTGCCCTGTTGCATGACCATGACGTGGTTGGCGAAGTCGCGAACGACCGGCAGGTCGTGGGCGATGAAAATGAAGGCGATTCCCATCTCTCTGCGCAACCTGTCGAGCAGCGCGATGACCTGCGCCTGGACCGAGACGTCGAGTGCCGAGACGGCCTCGTCGCAGATGATCAGCTGCGGCTCGAGGGCAAGAGCGCGCGCGATCGCGATGCGCTGGCGCTGGCCGCCGGAAAACTGATGCGGATAGCGGCCCATATGTTCCGGGCCAAGTCCGACCTGGACCAGCAGTTCAGCCACCCGCTCGCGCCATTTCGCCTTGGGCAGGATATCGGGGTGGATGATCCAGGCCTCGGAGATCAGCTGAAAGACGGTCATGCGCGGATTGAGCGACTGGGTCGGGTCCTGGAAGACCATCTGCAGGTCGCGGCGCAGCTTATAGAGTTCGCCCGGCGACAGCGTGAAGAGGTCGCGTCCCTTCCACAAGGCGCTGCCGCTGTCTGCTTCGTCGAGACGCAGGAGGATGCGGGCGAGCGTGGATTTGCCCGATCCGCTTTCGCCGACCACGGCCATGGTTTCGCCCGGCATCAGATCGAAGGACACACCCTTCAAAGCCTCGAAGGCTCCGTAGTGCTTGCGCACGTCGCGCACGCGCAGGACCGGTTCGCCGAAGCCTTGGGGGGCATGCATCTCGCCCTTGCCCGGTGCGGCGGCGATCAGCCTTTTCGTATAGGGATGCTGCGGGTTGTGGTACACTTCGCGGACCGTGCCGGTTTCGACCAGTTCGCCTTTTTCCATGACGACGACGCGATCGGCAATCTCGGCGACCACACCCAGATCGTGGGTGATGATCATCACCGCCATGCCGGTTTCTTCTTGAAGCTCCTTCAACAGTGCCAGCACTTCGGCCTGGACGGTGACGTCGAGCGCCGTCGTCGGTTCGTCGGCAATCAGAAGATCCGGCCGAAGCGCCAGCGCCATGGCGATCATCACGCGCTGGCGCTGGCCGCCCGAAAACTCGTGCGGATATTTGTCAAGCGCGCGCTCCGGGTGGGGCACGCCGACGCGAGCGATGAGACGCAGGGCCTCAGACTGGGCCTTGGCCGCATCCGCCCCATGCGTGGTCAAAGCCTCGCGGATCTGCCAGCCGACCGTATAGACCGGATTGAGGTGGCTGAGCGGGTCCTGGAAGATCATCGCAATACGGCTGCCGTTTATCTTGCGGCGCTCGTGCGCGGGCATTTTCAAAAGGTCGGCGCCATTAAGCAGAATCTCGCCCGAACTGATCCGGCCGGGTGGCATGTCGATGAGGTTCATGATCGCAGACGAGGAGACCGACTTGCCCGATCCGCTTTCGCCGAGAATGGCAAGGGTTTCGCCGCGGCCGAGATGATAAGAGATGGAGCGCACAGCCTTCACCACGCCCATGGCGGTGTGGAATTCGACCGACAGGTTGCGGACTTCCAGGAGATGCTCAGCCATTGTTGCGGCCTTTCATTTCAAGCCGCCAGCGCTGGACCGGATCGAGCGCGATGCGCAACCAGTTCGACAACAGGTTCAGCGACATGGTGGTCAGGATGATCGCAAGACCCGGCCAGAAGGACAGCCACCAAGCATTGGTCAGGTATTGGCGCCCCTGCGAGATCATCAGGCCCCAGGTGATTTCCGGCGGCTGGATGCCGATGCCGAGGAAGGAGAGCGCGCTTTCAGCAAGCATCACATAGGCAAAATCGAGTGTCGCCAGTGTCGTCAGCGTCGGCAGGACCACGGGCAGGATGTGGCGGAAAACAATGCGCTTGCCGGAGGCGCCCATGACGCGGGCGGCCTGGACGAACATGCGCTCGCGGATTTCCAGCACTTCGGCGCGGGTCGTTCGTAGATAGACCGGAATGCGGGTGATCGACAGTACCAGCATAAGGTTGAGGATTGAGGAGCCGAGGATGTAAAGCACGATGACGGCAATCAGCAGCGAGGGGAACGACATGATGACATCGGCCAGCCGCATGATGACCTGATTGACGCGCGGCGAAGAAAATCCGGCGACAAGGCCAAGCACCGTGCCGATGACCGAGGAGATGATGACCGCTCCGGCGGCGACCATCATCGTATTTTGTGTCGCGACGATGATGCGGGCAAAGAGAGGCCGGCCGAGCGCGTCGGCGCCCATCCACCAGAGCCAGCCGCGGTCCCATTCAAACGGAGCGGCGTTGCGGCCGCGCAGGTTCTGCTTGATGGCGGCGTCGCCAAGCCAGGCCGGACCGATGATGGCGAGGATCAGGATGGTGACAAGGAAGAGGGCGGCGCAAAGCGCAAACTTGTCGGCCCAGAGCATGCGGGCCATGCGCACGATGAACCGTGGTTCTTCAATGAGGGCAGCGTCAGGTATCTGCAGGGTCACGGGCGGCCTCCTCAATGGCGAATGCGCGGATCGAGAAGCACATAGGCAAGGTCGATCAGGAGGTTCATCAGGAAGATCGCCAAGGCGGTGACGAGGATGGCAGCCAGGACGACATTGAAGTCGCGCTGTAAAATGGAATCGATCATCAGCTTGCCGACGCCTGGAAAGCCGAAGATGGTTTCGATGATCACGGCACCGTTCAGGAGGCTCGCAGCCTGGTCGCCAATCACGGTAATGACCGGCAGCATGGCGTTGCGCAGCGCATGAACGAAGATGATCGGACCGGATTTGACGCCCTTGGCGCGGGCGGTCTTCACATAGGCGGAAGTGAGCGCGCCGATCATCGAGCCGCGCACGACCTGAACGATGATGCCGAAGGGTCGCACAAACAGGACGGAAATCGGCAGGATCCAGTGGAGAAGCGAGCCGGTGCCCGATGTCGGCAGCCAGGCGAGGTTCACCGAGAATACGACGATGGCGACGATGGCCAGCCAGAAATCGGGGACCGACGCCCCGATGAGCGAGATGATGGAGGAAAATCTGTCGAAGAAGCCGCCGGCGCGAAAGGCGGCGAGCGAGCCGACGACGATAGCAGCGCCGGTCACCAGCGCCATGGTGATGACGGCAAGCCACAGGGTCCAGACAAATGCTTCGAGCACAACGTCGAGGGCCGGACGCGCCTTGCGCAGTGATTCACCGAAATCGCCCGTGACGACGTCCCCGGCATAGCGGATAAACTGCGTCATCACAGGGTCGTTCAGTCCATGGATTTCGCGAAACTGCGCCTTCATCTCCGCTGATGCCTCGACAGGCAGGAAGAGAGCGGCAGGGTCACCGGTCAAGCGGGAGAGGAAGAAGACCATGACGATCAGCCCGAAGAGGGAAATCAGGCTGGCGAGGGCGCGTTTCCGGAAAAAGCTCAACATGCTGGTTCTCGCTTGAAAGGGCGGCGGACTGCTCCGCCGCCTTGTGTGTCGATATCGGGCGATTACCCATCGCCGGACAGCTTACTTGATGCCGATTTCCGAAAGCTGGAGCATCGAGTTGGTCGCCATGGTGGGCTTGAATTCGAGCCGTTCGGAAACCCGCGAGAAGCCGACCATGTGGAAGAGCAGCACGTCGGCCACGACCTCATCATGCACGTAGGCGATCAGTTCTGACCAGAGCTTGGCACGCTCATCGCCAACCGCGGCGGATGCACGGGTGATCAAGTCGTCGACCTTCGGATCGGAAAAGCCCGACTGGGTGCCTTCTGATGCATATTTGAAGAACATCGAGAAGGACGGATCTCCCTTCGAATTGTCGTGCATGGCGGCAACGATCTGCGGACCGCGGCCATCCTTGAACGGCTTCGAGTAGTACTGCTCGTGCTCGGCGACCTCGACGAACTTCAGCTCGATCGTGAAGCCGGCTTCCTGGAGCTGCGCCTGGATGGCTTCCATGATTTCGGTGACATTCGGGAAGTTTGCCGAGCGCGCGACGATCGTGATCGGTGTGTCCACCTTGACGCCGTCGGCCTTGGCTTCCTCCAGGAGCTTTCTGGCGCCTTCGGTATCGAAGGCCGGAACCTTCACATTGGGGTTCCAACCGAGGGTCGGCGGCGGGACGATGGCGGTGGCAAGAACCGCGCCTTCGGGAACGAGCGTTCCAAGGAAGGCTTCGCGATCGATCGCCATGTTGAGTGCGCGGCGAACGCGGATATCGTTCAACGGCTCGATATTGTGATCGATGCGCAGGTAGACCGTTTCACTGTCGAGATACGAGAAGTCGGTCGCAGGATTGGTGGCGTCAAGTTGCGAGATCGACGGCGACAGGTCAGCCTCGCCGGTCTGGACCATGGCGGCGCGAACGGACGGATCGGCGCGGAAAAGGTAGGTCGCCTCGGTCACCTCCGGCTTCTCGCCCCAATAGTCGTCGCGGCTCGTCAGCACGATCTGCTGGCCAGGCGTCCAGTCGGTCAGCTTGTAGGGACCTGTGCCCACCGGCTCGCGAACAAATTCAAGCGGTGTTTCTTCCGGCACGATGGTGACGAGCGTCAAGAGCAGCGGCAGGATCGGCTGGACAGGATCAGCGCTGAAGTCGACAGTGTGGTCGTCGACGATGTTGGCCGTCACCGTCATGCCGCCAAAGTAACGCCGGGACTCGCAGGCGTTCTTGTCGCTCATGATGCGGTCTAAGCTATGCTTCACGTCTTTGGCGTCAAACGCCGTGCCGTCTGAAAACGTGACGCCCTGGCGAAGATGAAAACGCCAGCTGCCATCGCTGTTCTGCTCCCATTTTTCGGCGAGGCGCGGCATGACGCCCTTGTCGCCACGCACATCGAGTTCCGTCAGCGTCTCGCTGACGTTCTGCATGATGATGCGGCCGATGTTCGAACGTGTCGCCATGCAGGGCTCCAGAAGGTCGGCCTCCTCCGGCAATACGATCTTGATCGGGCCCGACCCGGCCAACGCCGAAGACGAGGCCGAGCCCAGCATCAGGGCAGCCATTAAAAGTGTCTTTCTCACTGTATTTTCCTCCCTGGTAATTTCGTTCAATTCGACGTGTGTCTGAACGGTGTCTCCGCGCTGCGTTCGGGGCGGCCGCCGCGGCAAGCAATGCTGTGCGCCCGCACACGGGCTTCGTCGCCGCCTGGCGGTTGCGGCTGCCTGTGGGAAATCCTCCCTTCCCGGCGGCCTGGCACCGGGGGTTGGAGTTGACAATCCAACTTCTGCATTAGTTTGTCAAATTATTTTGCAATGTAACATCATCGGAAAAATGTTGTGTCCAAAATAGATAATTAAAACATGCATTTGACTGCATTGTTGAAAACAACGATTGCAGGTATGAACATCGAAAAACTTGACAACTTTTGAAAATGCGTGATTTCTGTGGGCATATGAGGAGGATTTCATGCATCCCGACGAAATAGCCCGAAACATGGACGGCGTGCTTAAGGCCGTCTCCCCTGGGCGTAAAGAAGCGCTCCTATCGTCGCCGATGGTGCAGAACCATGCGGCATTCCTGCATCTGCTTGATGATGGTGCGCTCGTGTGCGCGTGGTTCGGCGGCACGCTTGAAGGCAAATCCGATATCTCGATCTTTGCCTCGGTGCTGGAAGATACGGCAACGGGGTGGGGACCGCCCCAGCGCCTGAGTTCCGATCCGTCGCACTCCGAGCAAAACCCCGTGCTTTTCACGGCACCGGACGGCAAGCTTTGGCTTTTCCACACGTCTCAGCCGGCGGGCAATCAGGACGAATGCAGGATCCGGATCGCGCAAGTTCGCCGCGATGCGGCCAACCCGCTCGCGTTGTCGGCGGAAGACGGGCGCTATCTCGATCTGCCGCGCGGCTGTTTCGTACGTGCGCCGGTGATCGTTCGCAGTGACGACGCATGGCTTTTGCCGATCTTCAGATGTGTTCAACGGCCCGGCCAGAAATGGAACGGCAGCCATGACACGGCGGCCGTCGGCGTCTCGCAAGATGATGGCGCGACCTGGCGGCTTGAGGAGATCGATCAGTCAACCGGCTGCGTGCACATGTCGCCCATTTCCATTGGCGAGAAACGCTACGCAGCCTTTTTTCGCAGGCGCCAAGCGGATTTCGTCTTCCGCACCGAAAGCACAGATGCAGGGCGCAGTTGGTCGGTGCCGCAGGCGACGGACGTGCCCAACAACAATTCCTCCATCGCGGTGACACGTCTTCGCGATGGCCGTGTCGCGATGATCTGCAACCCGGTCAACGCAGCTCTTTCTTCCGACCGTCGCCTGTCGCTCTATGACGAACTGGGTGAGGACGACGGGCGGCCCGACGCGGATCCCGCCGGCGGCTTCGCCCCGGTCTGGGGCGTGCCGCGTGCACCCGTGTCGCTCTGCCTTTCGGAAGACGGAGGGCAATCCTTTCCATTGCGCATCGTGGTCGAGGATGGACCGGGCACGTGTCTCTCGAATGATTCAACCGACGGCCGCAACAAGGAAATGTCCTATCCCTGGCTGCTGGAGGCCCGGGATGGCACCTTGCATCTCGCCTATACCTATCATCGGCGCGCCATCAAATATGTTCGTCTTGCTCCCGGATGGGACAGGGCGGTCATACGGAGTATGTCATGAGCAATATCATCGGTATAACCATGGGCGATCCGTGCGGGGTTGGCCCCGAGATCGCCGTGCGCGCGCTGGCGGAGATGTCGGCCGAAGATCGCCGGCAGACGCGTATCTATGGCAACCTGCCCACGCTTGAAGCGGCCCGGAATGCGCTTGGCATCGACACCGATCTTGCGGGCTATGTCGTTGACCTGCCCGTCGAGGGTGCGCCGCTTGCCTGGGGACAGTTGAGCCCGGTGGCAGGCGACGCCGCCTTTCGCTTCATCGAAAAAGCGGTGCGCGACGCAGAACAAGGTGCGATCGGCTGTATCGTCACCGCCCCAATCAACAAGGAAGCGCTCAATCTTGCCGGTCACCACTATGATGGTCACACCGGCATGCTACGCGCCCTGACCGGCGCCAAGTCCGCCTATATGCTGCTTGCCTCCGAACGGCTGAAGGTCATCCATGTCTCGACCCACGTGTCCCTGCAGGAAGCCATTCGCAGGGCAACGACCGAAAGAGTGCTGGCAACGATCAGGGCGGGCAACGCTCATCTGAAACGAATCGGTTATGCCGCACCCCGGATCGCCATTGCCGGGATCAATCCGCATTGCGGCGAAAACGGCCTGTTTGGCAGCGAGGACGACGATCAGATCGGGCCCGCCGTCGTGGCTGCCCGCGCCGAAGGTATCGACGCTCACGGGCCGATCTCCGCCGACACGGTTTTCCACCGCGCCTATTCCGGCGCTTTCGACCTCGTTGTCGCCCAGTACCATGACCAGGGGCACATCCCGATCAAGCTGGTCGCCTTCGATACCGCCGTCAACGTCTCAGTGGAACTGCCGATCGACCGGACCTCCGTCGATCACGGGACGGCCTTCGACATCGCCGGCAAAGGCATTGCCGACCATGGTAACCTGAACTCCGCCATCGCCTATGCCCGCAAACTCGTGGCCGGCCCCGCCAAGCAAGGATGACCAGGCTATGACGATCACTTCCATCACCCTTCATCAACCGCGCCGCCTTGTCGTCGGTGCTGGCACCGTCGGCGACGTCGGCGCCTTTGCCGGCGATGCCGGTACCGCACTGGTCATCGCCACCCCGGTGACGGTGGGTTTCACCGACCGCCTGCGTCTTTCCGGTCGCGTCACCGTGTTCGACGCGATCCCTGGCGAGCCGGATATCGCAGCACTTGACGCAGCTTTGAACGTGGCGCGCGAATGCAGGCCGCACGTGATCATCGGCCTTGGCGGCGGCTCCGTGCTCGACGTGGCAAAACTTGTCGCGGTGCTTTGGGACCGGGAGCAGACGCTTGCCGACGTCGCCGGCCAAAACCGCGTGGCCGGCCGCAACACACGCCTCGTACAGGTGGCGACGACGGCAGGCACCGGCTCGGAGGCCGGTATTCGCTCGCTGATCACCGATCCGGACAAGGGGGCGAAGATCGCTGTCGAAAGCCCGCACATGATCGCCGATCTCGCGGTGCTTGATCCGGAACTGACTTTCTCGGTGCCTCCTGCTGTCACCGCGGCCACGGGTGTCGATGCCATGGCCCATTGTGTCGAGGCCTTCACCAACCGGCGTGCGCATCCGATGATCGACGACTACGCGAGGATGGGGTTCCGTCTGGTCGGCAAATATCTCGCCCGCGCCGTGCGCGACGGGGCCGATACCGAAGCGCGCGAAGGAATGATGCTGGCTTCATTTTACGGCGGTATCTGCCTCGGGCCTGTCAATACGGCGGCCGGACACGCCATCGCCTATCCGCTTGGCACGCGCCTGCGCCTGCCGCACGGGCTGGCAAACGCCATCATCTTCCCGCATGTGCTGGCGTTTAATCAGCCCGTCGTGGCGGAAAAGACCGATGAGGTTGCCCAGGCGCTGGGGTTCGGCCCGGGGCTTCGCCAGTCCGACCTTTTGGGTGCCGCCTGTGGCTTCTGCAAGGATCTGGGGATCGAGATGTCGCTGTCGGCCCATCAGGCAAGCGAGGCTGATCTTCCGCTCTATGCCAGCGAGGCACACGCCAACCGCCGCCTGATGGACAATAACCCGATCGACATGCGCGTCGAAGACGTGCACGCCATCTATAGGGCCGCGTTTTGAAAGATGGTTTTCGCGCATCTCCCCTGCACCCTGGCCTGTGGCCGGAGTGTTTTGCGGTGAGGTAAGCGCATTCCTATTGGGTTGTCTGGAAAAGGCGTTCGCGCGAGCCGGTCAGATGGTCGAACATCAATTGCTTTGCCGCGGCCGCGTCGCCCGCGGCGATTGCGTCGCAGATGGCCTCGTGTTCGGCAAAGACGCGGCTCAGTCCCGCAGCCTCGCGCTTCACCGAGGCGCCGTGGAATTTCATCCCGACTGCAATATGGTCCTTAAGCGCCTCCATCGCGGTGGAGAAATAGCTGTTCTTGGCGGCAAGCGCGATGGCAAGGTGAAACTGGAAATCTGCGTCTTCCCGGTGAGATTGCCGGTTGGTGGCGTCGCGCATGAGTTCGAGCGCCTGGCGGATGGCGCCAAGGCTGACAGCGTTGTGGCGGGCAGCTGCCGCAGCCGCCGCCGCCGGTTCGAGGGTCAGCCGGAACTCGTAGCAATTGAGCAGATCGGCAACGTTTTCCAATTGTCCGAAACCAAGGGGCTCCTTCATGCCGAGAACCCGCACGAAACTGCCCGCGCCGCGGCGCGAATAGATCAGGCCCTGTTCACGCAGGCGCCGCAGAGCCTCGCGGATGACCGGGCGGGACACTTCGAATTCCGCCGCAAGGTCGTGTTCCGTCGGCAGGCGTTCGTCTGACTGATAGGCGCCTGACTTGATCGCTCGATGCATGCGTTCAAACACAAGATCAGCAAGGCTCTTGCGCACGGTGATATTTTCTAGCGCCATCGGTTACCTCGCGTTCCGGCGGATTATGTCTGCGATTTCTTTCAAAGTCCCCGGCGTCCCGAAACCTCCCGACTTCGTGATGATGCAATGTCCGTCGGCATGAGCAAGCCCCATGCCCGGCATGCATTCGCCGATCAGCCGGAAGTGCGTGATCGCCATTGTCTCCAGCACGGCTCCCGCTGTGGCGCCGCCGGAAAGTAGCAGTGTCGAAGCCGCGGCCGTCAAGGCGGGGCACACGCTCGCGGCCAGGCGCTTCGATACGTTCCGACCGGTCTCCGGCTCGCTTCCTGGCACGGCCTGTACGAGCGTGATCAGGCTTCCATCTGGCAATGCATCGTCACGTTCGCCATTGGGAGCCGGCAGGTATCGCAGCGCATGCGCCGCCCTCAGTTCCTCGATCTGGGCAAGGGTGATCGGGTCACGCGAGCCGACGACAAACAGCGATGGACCCGTGGGAATGTCGGTCAGCCGGGCCGGCGTCTTTTCCGTCATTTGCTGGGCAAGCGCCTCGGCAAGCCCGCGGGCGCCAACAAGCAGGTCGACGCCGGCCTCCTGGGCCTTCGCCAGTCCCTCGCTCATCTCATCTTGCGACCGCGTATCCGGGATCATTGCCAGTGAGGCATGGCGGCCAAGCGTTTCGGCAATTGAAATCGCAGTATCGACGCCGAACCCTTTCAGATGCCCCGCTTCGGCCACCCGGCCGAAGTCCGGAATTGCCGGTGCCACCAGCGCCGACCGGTACGGTGTGACGTCGAGTTCGGCTGCGACGTGACCCTTCAGGCGTGAATCGACCTTCTTGAAAAGCACGCTGCCGGCGGGAAGCTGCGCCAGCACTGCGCCGGTCGCCTTCCGTGCTGCTGCCGGGTCCATGTCACGGGAGCCGGTATCGACCGAGAGCACCTGCGGATTGTGCGCCAGCGCCGCCGGTATGGCGCCGGCGCGCAAGGCCACTTCGCAGTGAAGCCCCCGACTGGCAAACGGGGCCGCCGTGTCGAGGGCGCCGGTCAGATCGTCTGCGATAATCGCCAGCATGAAGGGCATTCCAATAAACTGTTGTAAGCAATATTTCCAATTTTAAGATTGTAATGTCAACATTTTTTGGAACTTGATAACAACTCTGTCCATGACCAGAACCAGGCGGCGGTGCGCAGCAGACGCATCGTGCCAGGGCAGATCTTGGAGAATCTAATCCAAGTGCGACATTGACGTGCGAAGGGTAGGGGGGTCACCCGCAATCTTGCAAATGCGCCATGAACACCTCGGCGGGTGAAAGGCAGTTCCTCGGCAGTGAAATGAGATGGTGGACGAGGGCGACGAGCTGTTGCTGACCGCCGGCGGATAGGTCAGTATCGATCGGCACAAAGCGGCGGATGCGCTTACTGGCGTTCTCGACCGCGCCTTTCTGCCACGGTGAATTCGGATCGCCAAACCAGCTCCTGGCACCGATCCCATCTTCCAAAGCCCTGAAGCCGCGAAACTCGGTACCACGGTCGAAGCTGAAGCTCTGGCGGGCAAAGGCGGGAAGCGGTGAGAAGGCATCGACGATCTTGTCGATGAGCGGCCGAGAGTGCCGGCTGCCATTCTTGATCATCACCGTGTAGCGGCTCTTGCGCTCAACGAGCGAAGTGACCTTCACGTCTCCGAGCGCGCGCCGAAAGATCGAGAGATCGCCCTCCCAAGTGGCCGAACTGCGAGCGATCGGCAGTGAAATCAGGACGTTGGCCGATCCTGCAGTCAAACGGGTTCAAACCGTCATCGGGTTTGCGGGAGCCGCGGCGGCGCTTGCCGCGGCCTTCCGACAGATGCCGATAGAGCGCCAGCGCATAGTCTTCCTGGCCATAGATGAAGCGATAGATCGTCTCGGTGCCGACGCGGACGGCGCTCACGCCGTCGGCGAGCAGGCGGCCGCCAATCTGCTCCGGCGACCAAAGCGCCTTCAGTCGATCGATGACCAGCTCGCACAGCTGCGGATGGCGGTGAGCCTGCGCAGCCGTCGACGACGCTCCTTGCTGATCGTTGGCGATGCCGCCGTAATAGCCGCTGTATCCCGGAAACTCGGCATCAAGAAAGGTGTTGCGCCTCAGCTCGCGATAGAACGTCGATCGATGTCGACCGAGTTGCCGGGCGATCTCAGCCACCCGGATCTTGCGTTCGATGAGCTGATGCAAGCGGCGGCGATCGGGAAGGGTGAGCTGCAAATAGCGACGCGACCTGCAAAAATCTCCAAGGGCCACGCCATTGCTTTTATTGCCAAGTCGCACTTCATCCTTGAACCCACCCGGCTACACAAGATGTGGCGGCCAGGTTGAAATGTCCGCTCCGGCCCAAAGTAGAAATGTCACGTTGCGCTGCCACACGGCGCGACGACCAGCCCCGATCCGACCGGCTGGTCCGGGTTGCAAGGGAAGATCGGGGCGGGTGGATTAGCCACTGATCGGCTTTAGCTTTGACAGCCCGATCCGTCGATCATTCTGCGGCATCGCCGTTAGAGAGCGCCTGCCGCCGCCGAGCAATGACCGCCGGATCGTTCATGGAATCCGTCCGCCGGCCGGGCTTGCGACCCCGCGGCGTGTAGCCATTCTTCTCGCTGTTGGTCTTGACCTTCGGCGACGACTGATCCTGCCGCTCCTTGATACAGGCCAGCACATCGGAAAGCCGCTTGTTCTCGGTGATCGCCGCATGCGTCACCCGCTGGTCCTTGTCAAACACCCGGTAGGGCAGGGAATACCCCTTCCAGCGCACATCCAGCCTGCCGTCGGCATAGGCGTAGGTCTCGACATAGCGGCCGACCAGTCCGCGCGTCACCCCGTTCTCTTCCAGCATGATCCGCTGGCGCTCGTAGGAGAACGTCAGCTGGGCACCGACATAACGCTGCTCCCGCTTGCACAGGATCTCCTTCAGCCGATCCGGGGCAAGGTTCAGCGACCGATGCCGATCATCAGGTCGGGCAGGGGTAATGGCAAACTGCCGGTTATAGCGCTCCATGAACCGAGGCAGGAAAGCGTTGCCGTCGTCCATGCCGCAGATGCCCTCCAGGCGCAGATCCTTAATCAAACGGTCCTGCAGCGTCCGGTTCATCCGCTCGACCCGACCCTTCGCCTGGCTCGAGTTCGCGCAAAGAATCTCAATGTTTAGCTCTGAAAGCGCGCGGCCGAACTGGGTCATGCCCTGACCGCCCTTGGCATCCTTCTTCGCCACCCGGAACACCGAATGCTTGTCGGAATAAAAGGCGACCGGAGCACCATGCGCCTGCAGATAAAGCTCCAGCGCCTCGAAATACGTAAACGCACTTTCCGAGCGCACGAACCGCAACTGCATCAGCTTGCCGGTCGCATCGTCGATGAACACCAGAAGCGAACAGGGGTCACCGCGATCCTCGAACATGGAGTAATCGCGGCGCGACCGCCCTGCCGTTTTGGCTGGCGAGGGTGGTTGCCCCCGATAAGATGGAAAAACGGGCTCTCGATTGGAACCGGGCCCAAACATCGGATGGAGGCAACCATGGACCAATATATTGGGCTTGATGTTTCATTGAAAGATACGGCGATCTCGGTTCGGGAAGACGGGAAGCGGATCTGGCGGGGGAGATGTCCTTCGGACCCCAAGCTTCTTGCAGAGATGATCCGCAAAAACGCCCCGCACGCCCGGCGCGTCGTATTCGAGACGGGGCCGTTGTCGACGTGGTTCTATCATGTGCTGACGACCGAGGGGGTTCCTGCGATCTGCATAGAAGCGCGGCACGCGCAAAAGGTATTGAACGAGACGCTCAACAAAACCGATGCCAACGATGCGGATGGTTTGGCTCAACTCGCTGACGCAGGCTTTTACAAAGCGGTTCGCGTCAAGTCGTTTGACGCTATGATGGCCCGCGCGTTGGTGGCTGCCCGCGAACAACTCCTGAACATCTCAACACAACCTGGCAATCAGATCCGCGGTCTGATGAAGACATTCGGTCTTATCATCCCCAAAGGAGCGGGTCGGGTGTTTGATGGCAATGTGAGAAGGCTTTTGGAGGGCAATGACGGGCTCGCAAAGATCATCTTGCCTCTGCTTGAGGCATGGTACGATATGCGCAATCGAGTGGCCGGCCTTGATCGCCAGTTGCTTACTGTCGCACGGGAGAGCCAGGCTACGAAGCTATTGATGACAATCCCAGGCATCGGCGCTATCACGGCTGTATCCTACGTTACGGCAGTTGAAGATCCAGAAAACTTCCGAACGTCGCGCTCCGTTGGCGCCTGGCTTGGGTTGACAACCCGGCGCTACCAGTCAGGCGAGGTCGATTATGACGGCCATATCTCGCGAAGAGGCGACAATCGTTTGCGGGGGCTGCTTTATGAAGCGGCAACAGCGCTCCTGACGAGAACCAATCCCAGGACCGAGAGCAGTCTCAAGAGTTGGGGGCTTAAGCTGCGTGAGCGGCTTGGCTTCAAACGGGCCGCTGTGGCCGTCGCCCGGAAGCTCGCGGTCATCATGCACAGCATGCTCAAGACGGGAGAAGTGTTCAACGCATCGGCTGGCGCCACCGTATAGGAGACGCTCAGCCTTCGTCCCTCAGCGCGCCATCTAACTTTTGGTGCTGAGCGTCCCTGCTGCGGACGTGGGCAGGATCATTCCGCTTTCGCTGGCTGCAGCTCGTTGAGACTGCGCCTCGAACATTAGGAAGATCCCACCTGCGAAGACCATTGTGCGGCGACATTTGTCGACCGCGGAGACAACCCTGCTCCCAGCACTGGATAGCTCTGAAGACACGGCCGGTGAGGGCAGATTTACCCAATCAGTTTTAGCCGTGTTGCCTGCGCCGCAAGCCGGCAAGGTCGCTGGATGCTCAAACCAGCTTGACGGATGGAATGCGATTAGACAACCAGCGATGCTCGGAACCGTCGATCTGCACCAGCTCGCCGTAGGCTTCTCGGCGCAGCCGCGGCTGATGGAAGCTGCGCCGCTGCTTGCGTGACAGCCACAGGCCGGCCTTCGACATCCATTTGCGTAAGGTCTCGCGCGACACCGTCAGGCCGTCGCGCTCGGCCAGCTTCTCGGCAGCCAGCGTCGGACCGAAATCGGCATAGCGCTCGCGCACGACCGCTACGGCATAGTCGCGCACGCCGTCGCTGATCCGGTTGTTCGACGGTCGGCCGATCGCCTTGTGCCGGATCGATGCTGCACCATCCGTCCGGATCCGCTCCAAGAGCCGGCGAACCTGACGCGTGCTCAAGCCCAGGACATGCGCCGCCGAAACAATCGTCATCCGGCCGTCGACGACCTTCGACAGAACCTCAATCCGCTGCAGATCGCGTTCGCTCATCGCAATCAGTCCCATCCGCAATCTCCCACGTCATTGAAAACGCGGGGAGAGTGACATTCTTACTTTGCAGAAACAGGACACTTCAACTTTGCGGCTACACAAGATGTCACAGCTATTTAAAGAAGAGACAAAGTAGTCAACTTAGAAATGCGACTTCATCCTATCCATTATTACTGCGTTTTCAAGTTGATATGTTTACAAAGTACGCAGACCCAAGCCGCCGGCCGGGTGGAGCTGGTCAGGGTTGCGCAGCCCGGTCGGCGGCGGATGGCTCCAGCTGCAAAATAAACTTCAGCTTTGAGAGCTCGAACCCGTCGGATGCTCGGCTGCCTTCAATCTTGCCAGAGACTGCTGCCGCCGGGCGATCACCACAGGATCGTTGGTGAAATCCGTCCTCCTGCCAGGCTTCGTGCCGCGCTTTTGGTAGCCATTGCTTTGGCTGCCGTCGGGAATGCCGAACATATGGTCCGTCTGGCCGGTGCGACGCGGCCCGCTTTTGCTGCGCTGTTGCTCTCGGCCGGCCTGCATCTCGGCCACTAGCGCCAGCATGTCATCGAGGCGCTTGTTCTCAACCACCTCGGATCGGTGCACCGAGCGCAGCGTGTCGAAGGTTCTGTAGGGCAGGGACGTCCCCTCGTGGGTGATCTCAAGACGGCCATCGGGATAGTCGCAGACAATGACCTTCTTGCCGGCGAGCGTCTTGGCGATATCCGTCGGATCGAGGATGAATTGCACCTTGTCATAGCGCAGCGTCAGGGCCTGCGACAGCTTGCGGATCTCCTTGCGGCACATGGCACCATCGAGGTTCTCATGCGCGGCAAACGGCCGATGCATGTCCTTCGGATTGCGCGGTTCCTTGCCAAAGCGACGATTGAAATCCGCGATGAACTCCGGCGCATAGGCATTGGCCGCCGCAATCGTGTCGATGCCGCGCAGCCGCAGTTCCTTGACCAGACGATCCTGCAGCGTCTGGTTGGCGCGCTCGACGCGTCCCTTGGCCTGCGGGGTATTGGCGCAGATGATGTCGATGTTGAGCTCATAAAGAGCCCGCCCGAACTGCGTCAGGCCACTGGTCCTGTCCTTCTTGGAAGCATGGGTCGTGCGGAAGATGCCATGCTTGTCGCTGTAGAAGGCGATCGGCTTGCCCCATTGCTGCAGATAGGCCCTCGTTGCGTGAAAATAGTCGAAGGTGTTCTCTGAAGCCGCAAAGCGCAGATGCAACAGCTTGCCGGTGGCGTCGTCGATATAGACGAGCAGGGCGCATTTGGGGCCGCGGTTCTCGAACCACCAATGATGCGAGCCATCGATCTGAATGAGTTCGCCGAAACAATCGCGCCGGCCGCGCGGCTGGAAAACCCGCTTCTTGCGTTCGCGTCGCGACACCCAGAGGCCGGCTTCCATCATCCACTGACGCAGCGTCTCCTTGCTGACGGCTATCCGGTGGCGTTCGAGCAGCTTCTCGGTGGCCAACGTTGGTCCGAAATCCACGTAATGCTCACGCACCAGGTCGAGCACCAGGTTGCGGAAGTCCTCACTGTGGCGCCGGTTGCTCGGCCGGCCGCGCTTCTTCGAGACCAGACCGTCGGCGCCGGCACGATCATAGGCCTGCAACAGCCGGTGCACCTGACTGCGACTGAGACCGAGCAACGCGGCCGCCTCGACGACAGTCAGGCTACGCCCGCGAATCTGTTGGATGAGTTCAAGACGATGCAATTCCTTCTGCGACATGGTGATCAAACAAGACATGACGACTCCGAACGCTCATGGTCTCAACCACGCTTCACGTCGCCAGTCTTCCTTCCAAACGTTGACGTTTGACCAGCATCCCAAGAGGCGACGACTGTCGCATCTCTAACTGGTGCATATGTCGCATCTCTAAAATGTCGCTACACAAGATGATCGCATAAGATAGATTATGGAACTCTCTGCGCGACGAAGCATCCCTTTCAAAACAATGGCTTGAAATCGGATGCTTGCTCGCGACGTTACGCTTCTTCGGTGCTCGGCATGACGACCTCGAACTCCAGCCGCATCATGTCGTAGGCCGGCTCGACATGATCCGGCGTCTCGTTGCGCACCGTCTCGTAGTCCAGCGGCACGTGCATATGCGTGAGCACGGCGCGTTTCGGCTCGAGCCGGTTTATCCAGCCGAGCGATTGCACCAGCGACAGATGACTCGGATGAAATTTGTACTGCAACGTGTCGATGACCAGCAGATCGAGGTCAAGAAGCTTTTCGATGGTTTCCGCGGGAAAGTCGCTGACGTCGCTGCAATAGGCGAAGTCGCCGATGCGAAAACCCAGCGAGTGAATGTTGCCGTGAAACTGCATCAGCGGCTGGAATGCGATCGGACCACCGGCGCCATGAACGGTCACGGGCGGGAGATCGTCTTCGATGACCCGAGGCTCGACGATCGGTGGATAGCCGCTGCCGGGCGGCGATTCCATGCAATAGCGAAACCCATCGCGGATCCGGGACATCGTCAGGGCATCCGCCCAGATCGGTATGCGCCGCCGGTTCTCGATGACGAAACCGCGCAGATCATCGATTCCGTGCAAGTGATCCGCGTGAGCGTGAGTGTAAAGCACCGCATCGATATGGCGCACATCGGCTGCAATCATCTGCGTGCGGAAATCCGGACCGGTGTCGATGACGACGGTGGTCTTGCCGCCGTCCGGCGCGACCTGCTCGACGAGCAGCGCAGCCCTCATGCGTCGGTTACGCGGGTTCGACGCATCGCAGGCGCCCCAATCACCGGTGATGCGCGGCACGCCCGGCGAAGAGCCGCAACCGAGAATGGTAAAGACCCGCCGGAACGCCATGTCAGAGCCTCGGCATCTTCGAGAATATCCGGAACGCGTTTTCGGTGGTGATGCCCTCGATCTCGGCCCGGCTGACGCCGATCGTCTCGGCCAGCACGTCCGCCGTATGCGCGACATAGGCCGGCTCGTTGCGCTTGCCGCGGAACGGCTTCGGCGCCAGATAGGGCGCATCCGTCTCCACGATCATCCGGTCGGGCGGAACGGTCTTGGCGATATCCCGCAGTTCCTGCGATTTGGGAAAGGTCAGAATGCCCGAGAAGGAAACGTAGCCGCCGAGTTCGATGCCGATGCGCGCCAGTTCCGGACCGGATGAAAAGCAGTGCAGGAGGAAGGGGAAAGTGCCCTTCCCCGCCTCCTCCGTCAGGATCGCCGCCATGTCTTCATCCGCCGAGCGGCTGTGGATGACGAGCGGCAGCCCGGTTTCGCGCGCTGCCTCGATGTGCCGGCGTAGGCCTTCCGCCTGCGCCTCGCGCGGCGCGTTGTCGTAGAAGTAATCGAGCCCGGCCTCGCCGATCGCCACCACTTTCGGATGTTTCGAAAGGCGAACGAGATCCTCGGCCGTGATATCCAGCTCTTCGTCGGCATTATGGGGATGAGTGCCGACCGAACAGAAGACGTTCGGATATTTTTCGGCAATCGCAAGGATCGTCTCGAAGCGCTTCACGCGGGTCGAGATCGTCACCATCTGGGTCACGCCGGCCTCACGGGCGCGTTCGATGATCGCGTCGCGTTCCGCTTCGAAATCGGGAAAGTCCAGATGGCAATGCGTGTCGATCAGCATTGATATGCTCTCGCTTACGCTTCCGGCGCCACATAGCGCGGGAAGACCGGCTTCGGTGCCTCGAGCGGCGTTCCGGACACGAGCCGCCCGGCCTCGCCGAGGCTGGCGAAATCCCGCTTTTCCGCCGGAATGGCGACGAGATCGAGCAGCTTGCCTGCCGATCCCGGCATGAAGGGCTGCAGCAGAATGGCAATCTGGCGCACGACCTCCGCCGTCACGTAGAGCACTGTCGCCATGCGCTCCGGATCGGTTTTCTTGAGCGCCCAGGGCTCCTGGCCCGCGAAATAGCGGTCCGTTTCGGAGACGACCGCGATGATGGCGGCGAGCGCGCGGTGGATGAGCTGCTTTCCCATCTCCTCGCGCGTGGTCTCGCCAAGCGCGTCGGCCGCCGCAAGCATGGCCTTGTCCTCGTCCGTCAGCGGCCCACAGGCGGGTATCTGGCCATCGCAGTTCTTCACGATCATCGAGAGCGAACGGCTGGCGAGATTGCCGATGCCGTTGGCGAGGTCGGAGTTGATACGCGTCGCTATCCCCTCCTCGCTGTAGCTGCCGTCCTGACCGAACGACACCTCGCGCAGGAAGAAGTAACGGATCTGGTCCAGGCCGAAATGCTCGACGAGGTTGAACGGATCAACCACGTTGCCGAGCGACTTCGACATCTTCTCGCCCTTGTTGAGCAGGAAGCCGTGCGCAAAGACCCGCTTCGGCAACGGCAGCCCGGCCGACATCAGAAAAGCCGGCCAGTAGACCGCGTGGAACCGGATGATGTCCTTGCCGATGACATGAATGTTCGCCGGCCAGAATTTCGCCCGCGGACCTTCGGGATCGGTGAGGTAGCCTGTGGCGGTCAGATAATTGGTCAGCGCATCCACCCAGACATACATCACATGGGCCGGATCGTTCGGCACCTTAATGCCCCAGTCGAACGTGGTGCGCGACACCGAAAGGTCCTTGAGCCCCGACTTGACGAAGGAGATTACTTCGTTGCGCCGCTCCGCAGGGCCGATGAAGTCCGGATTGTCCTCGTAGTGTTTCAGAAGCTTTTCCTGATAGGCGGAGAGGCGGAAGAAGTAGCTCTCCTCCTCCACCCACTCGACGGGTGTTCCCTGGGGGCCATAGCGAACGCCGTCGGCGCGCAGCTCCGTTTCATTCTCCTGGTAGTAGGCCTCGTCGCGGACCGAGTACCAGCCCGCATAGGAATCCTTGTAGATGTCGCCCGCCTCGCTCATTCGGGTCCAGATCGCCTGCGACGCCTCGTGATGCCGCTTTTCGGTCGTGCGGATGAAGTCGTCGTTGGACGCGTTGAGAAGGCGCGCCATGTTCTGGAACTCGGCCGAGTTGCGTTCGGCCAGCTCCTGCGGCGAAACCCCTTCCTTCTTCGCCGTCTGCTGCATCTTCTGGCCGTGTTCGTCCGTGCCGGTCAGGAAGAACACTTCGCGTCCGTCGAGCCGCTGGAACCGGGCAAGCGCATCCGTCGCGATCAACTCGTAGGCATGGCCGATATGCGGTTTACCGTTGGGATAGGAGATCGCGGTGGTGATGTAGAAGGGGGAGGTGTTTTTCATATCGGCTTCGATTGTCTCGGATCGGGAACTAAGGCTGCTATTAGCGCATCGCCCTTGGGTAGGGAACCGCCGCGCCAAGAAAAAGCCGATTGCCGCTGCCGCCGCAACCGGGCGGAAGTGGAGGTTCACCCCCTGCCTATAAGGCATCCTTCAGGTCGTCGAGAAGCGACAGGATCGTCTGCTTGCGATCGAGATTATAGGCGTCGCTCAGCGCCAGGCGTTCGGCGAATTCGCTTGAAAATCGTGCGAAACGTTCGGCCTTTTCGATGTCGCCGGCCAAAGCTGCGTCGCGGGCCGATTGCATGACTCGGCCCGTCAGCAGCGATGAGAAGAAATCGAAGATCGTCTCGCTGTCCTTCGCCGAGAGAATGTCGGCGAGCTTGTGCATCTGCTTGCGAACCGCAGGCCCCTGCCCTGCGAGAACGTCCTCGAAGGCGGCGGCAATGTCGAGGCCGCCGTAATTGATCAACTTCAGCGCCTCCGAAACGCTGCCGCCCGCCGCGGCGAGGATCTGCTCGCCGCTCGCGCCGGCAAGATCGAAACCGAGATGCGAAAGCGCCTGACGCATGGCCCCTGCATCGAGCGGCTTCAGCCGCAGCGGCAGGCAGCGCGAGCGGATCGTCGGCAGGAGTTTTCCCGGCGCGTGGGTCAGGACGAGGAACAACGACCGGCGCGGCGGCTCCTCCAATATCTTCAGGATGGCGTTGGCCGCATTGCGGTTGAGGTCGTCGGCCGGGTCGATGATGACGATCCGCCAGTTCCCCGTGCCCGACGTCTGGCCGAAGAATTTTCCGGCGCGCCGCACTTCGTCGACCGTGATCGCACCCTTGACCCTTCCGCTCTTTTCATCGACCGGACGGGTCAGGTGCAGGAGGTGATGGGAGGCTCCGGAGGCAAGCTGGCGGCTTACGATCGAACCGGGATCCGGGTCGCCAAGGCTGTCGGGCGCCTGGGTCGGCTCCGGATGGCAAAGCACGTGATTGGCGAAGCGGAAGGCGAGTGTCGCCTTGCCGATGCCCTCCGGCCCTTCGATGAGGATCGCATGATGCCCCTTGCCTGACTTATAGCTCTGCGCGAGGAAGGCTTCGGCCTCACCGTGGCCGAAGAGCCTGCTGTTTTCAGCCGGAGCAATCGCCCCGTCCAGCACCCCTGCACGTTCTGCCGTCATGTGGCCACTTCCGCGGCAGATGTGCGCGCCGCGTCCTCCTCCGGCAGCAGCGCCGCCACGAGGTCCAGCACGTCTGCCGCGATCACCTCCGGCGGGCGCGTCGCGTCCACGACCCGGCAGCGCTCCGGATCGGCCTCGGCAATATCGAGAAAGGCTCCACGCCGCTTCTCATGCGTCTCCATCTGCTCCTTTTCGAAGCGGTCCGGCCCCTCATCGGCGGCGCGGCGGAGCGCACGCTCGAGACCTACGGAGGCGGGAAGGTCGAAGATGATGGTGCGATCGGGAATGACGCCGTTGACGGCAATGCGCTCCAGCGTCTCGACGAAGCTCGACTCCAGGTTGCCGGTGATCCCCTGATAGACGCGCGAGGAATCCATGAAGCGGTCGCAAAGCACGATCGTTCCCCGCTCGAGCGCCGGCCGAATAACCTGTTCGACATGGTCGCTGCGCGCGGCGGCGAAGAGGATCGCCTCCATGCGCACGCCGAAGGGCTCCGCCGCCCCTGAAAGAAGCACGTGGCGAACCGCCTCTGCACCGGCGGACCCCCCGGGCTCGCGTGTCGTGAGCACGTCATAGCCGCGTGCGCTGAGCGAATCGGCAAGCAGGCGCATCTGGGTCGATTTGCCCGCCCCTTCTCCGCCTTCGAACGTTACGAACAAACCCTTTGTCAGCGACACATGCTCTTCCAGATCGGCGTATTCCTGCTTCCTGTTTAGCCGATTGGTCTGCCGGAAGAAACCGCCACGGCGTGCAATTGTCACAGCCAGAAGAACAGCAGTTCCTGCAGGGCGTCGAGCGCGCGGCTCGTCAGCGTGCCCGGCCCCACGGCATCGGCTGTGCGCACCGGAACTTCCTTGATGAGCCTTTCTCCGTTCCAGAGCTTGACGACGCCGACCTCCTGGCCTGCGGCCACCGGTGCGCTGAGCGGCCACCTATAGACGATGCGGGCGGTCAGCCGCTCCGGATTGTTGACCGGCAGCAGCACGTCCACCGGCCCGCCGGCGACAAGCGCGACACGGGAGGCCGTCCCACCATAGACGCTCGCTTCTCCGATCGCTTCGCCACCGGCAAAGATCCGCCGCTTCTCGAAGTTCGTCATTGCCCATTCGAGGACGCGGCGGCTCTCTTCGATTCTCTCCTTTTCGCTCTCAAGCCCGCCCATTGCGAGATAGACACGGCGATCGCCGCGCTGCATCGAAGCGGCGACCGAGAAGCCGAAACCTTCCGCAAATCCCGTCGCGAGCCCATCGACGCCGACATTGGCGGCGATCAGGGGGTTCTTGTTGCGCTGGAAGATGCCGTTCCACTCGAAATCAGGCTGGGAATAGAGGCGGTAGTAGCGCGGATGCGCCTCATGCAAATGCCGCGAGAGGGTGACGAGTTCCCGCATGGTGATCTTGTTTCCGGGATCCGGGAGTCCGGTCGCGTTCTTGAACGTCGCGACCGGCATGCCGAGCTCGCGAGCCCGCTCCGTCATCCGTTCGGCAAAGGCCGTCTCGCTGCCCGCCATTCCCTCGGCAAGGATAATGCAGGCGTCGTTCGCCAGTTGGACAATTGCACCTTGCATGAGATCCGCAACCGGAACCTCCGACTTGATCGCGGCAAACATGGTCGCGGTGCCGGAAGGCGCGCCGCCCGTGCGCCAGGCATGTTCCGAAACTTCGAAGGTCGTGTGCGGCGTCAGTTCACCTCTGTCCAAGGCCTCGAAGACCAGCTCCATCGTCATGAGCTTGGCAAGGGATGCCGGCGGCACGGGCTCGTTCTCGCCGCGCGCAAAAAGCACGGTGCCGGTCTCGGCATCAACCAGATAGATCTGCTTCGCCTTCGTGTTGAAGGCAGGCGCCTGCGCCGCCGCCTCCCCTGCGACGACCGCCGCAAGAACACCCACGATCGCCAGCCACATCATGCGCATGAGAAACTCCGGTTTCTTCACGGGCATAGCAGTGCGGCCACCCCTATTCAACCGGCGTCAATCGGGCAGAGCCCCCCGGTTCTGCCGCTTCGCATAGGCAAGAATGGACTCGGGCGTCAGCGGGTTCGGATCGGCCATGATCGCCTCGAATGGCGAAGCCCTGTCGCTGACCCGGACTTCGACATAGGCGGCGGCATAGGCCATGCTGCCGTCCGGAAGCGGGATCCACTCCGGGCGTTCGGAGGGGACCGGCCCGATCTCCGGCAGAATCATGAACTCGGCGAGCGCGGCTGAAGCCGGGGAAGCCGCAGCCGGTGCCGCGAGCGCGTTCATCGGCGTCGTTTCGCCAAGCGTCGGTTTCGCCGGAATCGTCAGGGTGCCAAGGTCCCGCGCCTGGTCGCGCAGCGGCTCGTTCGAAGCCACCATGACCCCCGTGGCGATCTGCCCTTCCGGCGCAACGCCCGGACTGCGATCGCCCTTGGTGACGTAGGACGCCATGAGATAGGGCATGTCGTTGCCCTCGAGCGGAGCCCGGCCGACATATTGCACGCGCACCTTGGCGCTTCCCTTGCGCTTGATATCGAGCAGGTCGGCGGTCTTGGAGGAAACATCGATGATCCGGCCATATTCATAGGGCCCGCGATCGTTCACACGCACGATGACCGATGTACCGTTCTCCAGATTGGTGACGCGAGCATAGCTCGGCAAAGGGAAGGTCGGGTGCGCCGCGGAAAGGTGATACTTGTCGTAGACCTCGCCATTCGCGGTCAACCGGCCATGAAAGGCCGAGCCGTACCAGGAAGCCATGCCGGTCTTGTTGTAACCCGGCTCCTCCTTCGGCTTATACCACTTGCCCTTGACCTGGTAGGCCTTGCCGACCTGGAAGCGCCCGCCGCCCTTCGGCATATTGCGCCCGGTCGCGACCCGTGGGCTCGCTTTGACGCCATAGACGGATTCGGCGAAATATTCCTTGCTCCTCGACTTGCTCTTCTTGACGCTGGACGTGGAGCCGCAGGCCGCCAGCGTAGCGCAAAGCAGTGGAATTGCAGCGAGGCGCAATCCCCTCGCAAGGCAGGCCGCATTTCTATGAGATATCATCTGTCCCACAAGGTCATTCGCAAATTCGTGGCAGAACGGTCCGCATGTCACCCCCGCGGATCTTTCGGCGTCCCGAAAAGGGACAATCGAGCAATGATGACAACATCAAGGCAAAAATACGAATTCTAGGTGAGATCGCGCCGGATTTTGCTCGTTATGGTTTACGAATGGTGAACGCGAGGCCGGTGGAATGTGGGTGCCGAGCAGCAGAGGTCCAAGAAATAATTCGTGCGGACGCCTCGCTTAAATCTTGCAACGAACCGCACTTCGCGCAATAACGCGCTGCCCGGATGGGTGGCCGAGCGGTTTAAGGCACCGGTCTTGAAAACCGGCGTAGGTGAGAGCCTACCGTGGGTTCGAATCCCACCCCATCCGCCACCTGAACCCGTCCGAACCAGAGCCCGCCGACGCAGTCGAACGGACTGGCGCGGGCTGTCGAATTCTTCTATATAGTTTGGGCCCGTGGGGTCGTAGCTCAGTTGGGAGAGCGCCGCAATCGCACTGCGGAGGTCGAGGGTTCGACTCCCTTCGACTCCACCATTCTTCCCTTTTGTCCGCCGCGCAGAAGCGCAACGGCCCTGATCAGGCCGCTCACGCAACAGGTGTTTACGCCGAGGCGCATCGCCCCAAGTCGTTTACCAGGATGGCTAAATGAGGATTTCGGCCATCGACGCTCCCTTGCCATCGCCAGCGAATTGAGGGACAGTTAAGGTCTGCAGTTTCGCATCTCGGCAACTCCCGCGAGTGGAGAAAAACATGCCCTCTAAAACTCTGATGGCGGTTGCAGCATTGGCGCTCCTGGCACTTTCGGGATGCGCCACGACCGGCGCTACGGGCAATACGACCTACACGCAATGGCACGGCCCCTACCCTGAGCCTGACTTCGACGTGCTCAGCCCCGGAGGTCTGCGTCTCGCCTATTGATCGGGCGCCACTTGAACGCCGTCGTCGCCGGACAGCCCAATGGCTCATCGGCGCCGGCACAGCGATGTCGGCCAAATATTCAGCCTGGCAAAGTTCACGGAATTTTAGGCACTTGCGGAACACAAATGGAACGGATAGTGTCTGTTCTTGATTTGTTTCGCGATTCTGGAGTGACGCGCCATGCTGACCCGCAAGCAACAGGAATTGCTTCTCTTCATTCATGAACGAATGAAGGAATCGGGAGTCCCGCCGTCCTTCGATGAAATGAAAGACGCGCTCGATCTTGCATCGAAGTCGGGCATCCACCGATTGATCACCGCGCTCGAGGAGCGCGGCTTCATTCGCCGGCTGCCCAATCGGGCCCGCGCGCTTGAAGTTATCAAGTTGCCGGAAGCTTATACGGCTCCGGCGCAGCCAAGGCGCGGCTTTTCGCCAAGCGTCATCGAGGGCAGTCTGGGCAAGACGCCTGCCGCGCCCAAGGCCGAGCCGCCGCCGGCCGAAACGGCATCGATTGCGGTTCCCGTCATGGGGCGGATCGCCGCCGGCGTTCCGATTTCAGCGATTCAGAACAATACGCACGAGGTTTCCGTACCGATCGACATGATCGGCAGCGGCGAACATTACGCCTTGGAGATCAAGGGCGACTCGATGATCGAGGCCGGCATCCTCGATGGCGACACCGTGATCATCCGCAACGCGAGCACGGCCAGCCCGGGCGATATCGTCGTGGCGCTGATCGACGATGAGGAAGCGACATTGAAGCGCTTCCGCCGGAAAGGTGCGTCGATTGCGCTCGAAGCGGCGAACCCGGCCTACGAGACCCGGATATTCGGACCGGACCGGGTGAAAATCCAGGGTAAACTCGTCGGGCTGATACGACGGTACCACTAGCGCATCGCCCCGAGATCGGCCCCGCTTTTCGGAAAGCACGAGCGCAGATTCAAAGAGCTAACAGTGTCCTTTGTGCGTCCTGAGGGACGCACAGCGCCGGAGATAATTTTGCGGTCGGACGAATTTTGGTTCGCACAATCGGCGCAAATTAACAGAGCGATACCGGCGGGTTCGGGGGCATTCCGCTCTTTGCTGCCGACCCTGTCCGGATTTCGATCGCTGCCCTGATGTGGGAAACTGCCGGGTACTGCATGTCGCCTTGAAATCGATCTCGATTTAAGGACAAATGCATGCAGCAATTCAAAATGCTACAGCCCGTTCGCGCCGCCGTCTCACTGTTTTTGCCGCGTTTTGGTGGGGCATCACCTATTCATCGGCAATCCGGCGGCTTCGCCAACGTCCTTCAAGAATGCGCCGAGACGAGGGGTGCGTTTTTCGGAAATTGCCTCTTGCGGTTCATCTCGAATGATTCTAAACGCTGGCCACGACTTGATATTTCTTGTCGGTGAGGCCTCGTGGCGGAGTGGTGACGCAGAGGACTGCAAATCCTTGTACCCCGGTTCAATTCCGGGCGAGGCCTCCAACAATTCCCCCCTGATGATCGTGATTTGATGGCGCCGATGAGCGCCGCCATGTTTTCACAAGTGGACTGAGAGCGTCCTCCTACAGAGTGTATGCTTTGCGGCGACGACCACTTGCCTAGCGCCCCGAAAATCGGAGCCGATCCTCGGAAAGCTCGATGCGCAGATTCAAAGAGTTCCAGCGACCTTTGCGCGTCTGAAAAGACGCGCGGCGCTGTAGCGGAACGTCGATTCCGTTTTGGCCGGACCAGCGACTGCTCCGGCGAAAACGGCTTCTATCTGTTTCGAGGGAGCATCCGCTTCCGAAACAACCGCCAGCCGTTAGAGCATTTTGCGGTCAGCTGAAATCATCTGACGCACCGGCAGCCTCTCGTGCCCGAGTGGCTCCTCACCGGGCGCTTGGTCGAACACAACCATACAGTCACGTTCTCAATAAATTCACCCACAAGGTTGGATTTTCCTTGATTTTCCTCCACTGACACTATTTCGTTACAAAACGGTCGCATTCCGAGGGGGAGGAAATGTTCGACGGCAAGATCTCCCTTTCCGACTGGCACCAATGCGCAGTCGGGCACCAGCGGTGTGTTTTCGAGCACGACCTATACCCGAACATTCTGATCAAGGTTCTCAGAACCAGGGGCAAGGGCGGCGAGCGCCAATCGACGCGGATGCTCCGCTTCTTCGATCGGTTCAAGCGGTTCGGCGCCTACCGCACTTTTCGACGCGAGGTCGACGAGTTCATTGAACAGGCCCGAAAGTTCACCCTGGCCGATACAGCCGATCTCCCCATCCCCGGAGTGCTGGGCTTCGTTCAGACCGAACACGGTCTCGGTCTCGTGGTCGAGAAGATCACTATGGCAGACGGACAGTTGGCCCCGACCTTGCGCGACCTGGCGCTGGCGGGGCGGTTGACGGCAAGGCACCTGGCGATGATCGAAGAGCTTTTCGATCGCTTTCGCAGGCTTCACATCGTGCTGATGGATTGCAATGCCGGCAACTTCGTCGTGACGGATCGCCGCGGTTTTGAGGAACTGCTGTGCATCGACGGGACCGGTGAAAAAAGCCCGTTGCGCATTTTCGCTCTCAGCAGCAGGGCCAACGACTTCCGACTGCGGCAAATGCGTGGGAAGCTGTTCTTAAATCTCGCCAGAGTATTGAACGATCCAGCGGCGCTACCAAACGAGGGACACGTCCACGCGGTACTAAAGCCGTATCTGCGGCCGAAGCGCAGTCGCCACCCACTCGAGGTCGTTCCGGACGCACTCGACGTTTCTTCACAGGCGAGCTAGCCCAAGTCGCATTCTACTCCCCGGATGATTTCTCGGCATTGCCGCGCCAGCGGGCCCACCACACGGCGAGCCTCCGGCGTGCGCGACGCACCACCGGTATGTCGTGCGACAGCACGAGCATCCCCAGCGGGACCATCCAGAAGCCAAGAATCGGCAGAAAGCCGAGAATACCGCCGGCGATGAGCAGCAGCCCCACCGTCACCCGCAGGGCCGGCGAGTCGGGCAGGCCGATGCGCCATTTTCCCAGGATCATCTCCCGTGTTTTCGGATCGATACCGAAATGCCTTTTTTTCTCGCCCTGCGCCATTGCTTCCTTCCTGCGACTTTCCCAGAATTGGTGCTTTCTCCACAGCCGAGCAAGCGGCGCTCTCGATTTTTTTTGAAAAATCGCTTGGCAAATCGAAAAAGCATTTGTATTAGCAGCCTCACTTCTGCGGCGCAGATGATCCCTGGTAGCTCAGCGGTAGAGCACTCGACTGTTAATCGATAGGTCGCCGGTTCGAATCCGGCCCGGGGAGCCAGTTTCGAAGAGCCATTCGCGGCGAAGGCCCGAATGGCTCTTTTCGTTTGTTTGCGCATCGGTGCGAAAATCGGACCCGATTTTCGGAAAGCACAATGCGTGGATTCAAAGATTTAGAGCGTCCTTTGCGCGTCCCGAAGGACGCTCGGCGCTGCAGGTCTCTCAGAGGTTCCGCATGCGTCTCGCATGGTTTTTCCTGGTTCTTGCCATTGCCACCGAAATCGCCGGCCTTACCGCGCTGAAGGCCGCCGGCGCCTATGTCGGCCACGCGGTCATGTATGGCTCGATCGCGCTCTCCTACGTGTTTCTCGCAAGGGCGGTGAAGACGATTCCCGTCGGCGTCGCCTACGCGATCTGGGAAGGCTCGGGCGTCGCCCTGATCACGCTCGTCTCCGTGCTTGTCTTCGATCACGTGCTGACCGGTCGCGAGATGCTCGGCCTCTCCATGGCCGTTGCCGGCATCCTTCTCGTCAATGCCGGCAAGGTGCAGGACGAGGAAGGCGAGCGATGAGCATGTCCAGTTTCTCCTTTGCCTTCGCCGTGCTGGCCGGCATTTTCGACGTGGCCGCCAATCTCGCCTCCACGAAGTCCAACGGCTTCAGCCACCGCGGCTGGGGGGCGATTTCGATTGTCCTCGTGCTCGCCGCCTTCGCGCTGCTCGCGGAGGCCGTCAAAGGCATGGAGCTGGCGATCGCCTATGCCGTGCTGGGCGCCACCGGCATATTCGGAACGGCGATCTCAGGACGCCTTCTCTTCGGTCAGAGATTGAAGCCGGTCGGATGGATCGGCCTCTGCCTGGTCTTCGGTGCGGTGCTGGTGCTTCACACCGCCTGACGCGACTGCCCTTTCGAAGGGGACTCCTCGTGCTTGGGCGCCGTGCTCCGCGGCGCCCGCCACGGTACAAGCCAGCTGAGAAGCGGAAAATAGACGCCATAGGGCAAAAACGTGAGCAGCTTCACCAAATATGTGAAGCGTTTGGGGAAGGTGATCTCGAAGCGCCCGGACTTCAACCCCTGCGAAATCCGAGCCGCCGCCGTCTCGGTGCTGACCAGTGCGGGTCGTGGGTAATCGCCCTTAGCCGAGCCGCGCGTGTCGACGAAGCCCGGACAAATCAATTGCAGGCGTATGCCGATTGGGTCGAGATCGAATTTGAGGCTCTCGGCCATATGGATGAGAGCCGCCTTGGTAGCGCCGTAGGCGGCGCTCATGGGCAACCCGCCATAGCCCGCAACGGAGGAGACGATGGCGATCTGCCCCTGTCCCCTCGCTTTCATGTGCTCGACAAGCGGCACAAGACAATTGACCACGCCCTGGAGGTTGACGGCGACGCTCTTGTCGAAGGCGTCGTGCTGAAGATCGTCGCCGCGCACCGGGATTGCGACCCCCGCATTGAGGATCGCAAGCGCCACCTGTCCATGCTCGTATTCGATCGCCGTGATCACCCGCTCCATGTCATCCGGATGGGTGACGTCCCCGTCGAGGACGATGATTTTCCCTGGCCCTTTTGCTTCGTGCTGCAAGGCCACCAGCTTGTCGTGGCTGCGCGACGTGACGACGACGGCATAGCCTTCCTCGACGAGTTGCAAGGCCAGGGCGCGCCCGATTCCCGAGCTCGCACCGGTGATCCAGGCCAGGCCGTCTTCCGGGCGGGCGGTAAAAGCAGTCGTCATCTCCTCCTCACATCCGTTGGGACTTTGCCTCTCCCGCAAAGCCCGACGTTCAACCAGGCCGACCGCTGCGACGGCCGCTGCACCTCCGCTTCCCGCCCATCATTTGACCGCGGAGACGATTTTTGCCTAGGACAAGAAAGCTGCGAAACGCTATTTCTTGTTTATTCAACAGCCTAGGCCGAAAAGACGCCAACATTTCGGCGAGCGTGGTCCCGCACGAAATGTTTATCGGCTTGCCGTCAACCGAGGTTAGTGCTTGGCTTGGGCTCGGCATTCGTTCCGTTCAGCGCGAGGTTTTTAAGATGCGTGTTCTTCCGTCCGTGCTCGAAGCAATCGGCAATACGCCGCTGATCCGGCTCAAGGCCGTTTCCGAAGCCACCGGCTGCAACATTCTCGGCAAGGCGGAGTTTCTCAACCCCGGGCAGTCGGTGAAGGACCGGGCAGCGCTCTGGATCGTCCGCGCCGCCGAAAAGGCCGGCACGCTCCGACCGGGCGGCGTGATCGTCGAGGGAACGGCCGGCAATACGGGCATCGGCCTTGCCGTGGTCGGAAGCGCCTTGGGCTATCGCACGGTCATCGTCATCCCCGAGACGCAGAGCCAGGAAAAGAAGGATGCGCTCCGCCTGATGGGCGCCGAACTGGTGGAAGTCCCGGCAGTGCCCTACAAGAACCCCAATAATTACGTGAAGATCTCCGGGCGGCTGGCGGAAGAACTCGCCAAGACCGAGCCGAACGGTGCCATCTGGGCGAACCAGTTCGACAATGTCGTCAACCGGCAGGCCCATGTCGACACGACCGCGCCGGAGATCTGGCGCGACACCGATGGCAAAGTTGACGGTTTCATCTGCGCCGTCGGCTCCGGCGGCACGATCGCCGGCGTGGCCGAGGGGCTGCGCGCCCGCAATCCCAACGTCAAGATCGGCATTGCCGATCCGGAAGGCGCCGCGCTCTACAACTATTATGCGCATGGCGAGCTGAAGGCGAGCGGCAGCTCGATCACAGAGGGCATAGGCCAGGGCCGCATCACCGCCAATCTCGAGGGTTTCACGCCGGATTTCGCCTACCAGATCCCCGATTCGGAAGCCGTGCCCTACGTCTTCGACCTGATCGAGAAGGAAGGCATCTGCGTCGGCGGTTCCACCGGTATCAATATTGCCGGTGCCGTGCGGCTGGCGCGGGAGCTCGGTCCCGGGCACACGATCGTGACGATCCTGTGCGATTATGGTAACCGCTATCAGTCGAAGCTCTTCAACCCCGACTTTCTCACCTCGAAGGGCCTGCCGGTGCCCGATTGGCTTGCGCGGCCTTCGAGCATCGCAGTGCCCTATGAAGCAGTCGAGTGATCGATGACCAGAAGCGTGACCGCCCTCTTCCGTGACGATTTCTATCTCTCGACCTGCGAAGCGCATGTCACGGGTATCCTGGAGGATGGCGGAATCGAACTGGACCAAACCTGCTTCTACGCAACCTCCGGCGGCCAACCCGGCGACACGGGTTTTTTCGAGCGCGGGGACGGAAGCCGCATTCCCATCGTCGACACACGGCATGGCGCCACCAAGGACACCATCGTGCACCTGCCCGGGGCCGGGCGGCCGCGCCCCGCCATCGGCGAAAAGCTCGTCCTGCACATCGACTGGCCGCGTCGCTATAGGCTGATGCGCATGCACACGGCCTGCCACCTGCTTTCCGTCGTATGCCCCTACCCGATCACCGGCGCGGCCGTCAGCGAGGAGGAAAGCCGCGTCGATTTCGACATGAGCGAACCGATCGACAAGAACCAAGTGACCGCGGCGCTGATGAAACTCGTCGACGAGAATCACCCCGTCTACGTGCAATGGATCACCGATGAGGAACTCGCCGCCAACCCGGCCATCGTCAAATCGAAGAATGTCCGACCTCCCGTCGGGCTCGGGCGCGTGAGCCTCGTCTGCATCGGAGAGAACTCCGCCATCGACAGCCAGCCCTGCGGCGGCACCCATGTGTCGGAGACCCAGGAGGTCGGCGCGATCCACATCGCAAAGATCGAAAAGAAGGGTAAGGAAAACCGGCGGTTTCGCATACGATTCGGAACGCCGGACGATCAATCTGCCGTCTGAAGCGCATTCGTGTTACGCGCTGCGGGCCTTTGATTTTCGTGCATGTCGCTGCCTCAAACTGCTGCACATTTTTTGAGGCACCAGGCGCCGCACGTGTGGAGTGACGAGATGAACGACAAGAACAACAAGAGCACCTTCGTTGTCTCCGCCGACTGGCTGGAGCAGCGCCTCGGCGATCCGAAGGTCAGGATCGTCGATGCCGCCTGGTACCTGCCGGCGCAGAACCGCGACCCGAAGGCGGAATATGCGGCGGCCCATATACCCGGCGCCGTCTTTTTCGACCAGGATGCGATCGCCGACCAAACGAGCGGGCTGCCCCACACCCTCCCCTCGCAGCAAGCCTTTGCCGAGGCCGTCGGCGCCATGGGCATTGGCGAAGACGACACGATCGTCGTCTATGACGGCCCCGGCATCTTCACGGCGCCGAGGGTCTGGTGGATGTTCCGGATCATGGGCGCGAAAAACGTCTATGTTCTGGACGGCGGCATGGACGGCTGGAAGGCGGAAGGCCGTCCGACGACAAGCGAGGTTCCAAGCCCCGCGCCACGCAGCTTCCACCCGGCCTTGAACGCGACGGCTGTCACCGCCTTCGAGCGCATGAAGGACATCGTCGAAAACCGCCTGGCGCAGGTTGCCGATGCACGCAGTGCCGGGCGATTTACCGGCGAGGAGCCGGAGCCGCGGGCGGGCATGCGGTCGGGCCATATGCCCGGCGCCAAGAACCTGCCCTCCGGCGTCTTCTCCGAGAACGGCAAGCTGAAGGACCTCGAATCGCTGCACGCGATATTTGCGGATGCCGGTATCGACATGGCGAAGCCGGTCGTCACCACCTGCGGATCCGGCGTTACCGCCGCCATCATCACACTTGCGCTCCAATCATTGGGACATACGAACAATACGCTTTATGATGGTTCCTGGTCGGAATGGGGCGGGCGCCCCGATACGCCCGTCGCATTCGGTAGAGAGTGAAGGTCATGCAAGGATCGAAATCTGCCGCAATCACGGCACAAGTCACCAAGCTCGAAATGACGTCGCCGCCGAAGCAGAGCCTGCCGATGCCTGTGAACATCCATACGGCGATCCTCCGGGTTCTCGATATCCCGCTTGCCTATTATCGCTTTCTTTATCTGCGCGTCGGCAAGCGTTGGCACTGGACGGACCGCCTGCGCATGGGCGACGCGGAACTGGCGGCCCTGCTGCACGACAAGCGAACGTCGCTGAGCGTTCTCTACGTCAACGGCGCACCGGCCGGCTATTTCGAACTGCAGCAGCGGGATGACGACGTCGTGGAGATCACCCATTTCGGGCTCATGGAGCATGCGCTCGGGCTTGGGCTGGGGAAATGGTTCCTGCTGCAGACCCTGCTTGCCGCCTGGGCCATGGACCCGTCCAAGGTCAAGGTCTCGACCAACAGCCTCGACCACCCGCGTGCGCTGCAGCTCTATCAGCAGTTCGGCTTCTCGCCCGTTGCGACGGGAGAGGCTACGATCGAACCGCTGACGGACGAAGAACTGCTCGCAATTGCGAAGAAGCTGTAAGAAGAGCACAGCAAGTTTCGGGTGTCGCCACTGGTCACCAAGGCGCATTGTCCTCGATAATTTGATGAGGAGAATACTCGATGACTTTGCGCTACATCGCCATGCCTGACGACGAGGCACGCCGGATCTGGCAGGGCGGCCGCGACGCCTATGGCAAGCTGCCCGAGCGGCACATTTCAGACGGTGACGGTGTTCCGTGCCGGCATTGTCTTCGCAATGTCGAAGCGGGCCAAGCCTATCTGATCCTCGCATATCGGCCGTTTTCGTCAGCCCAGCCTTACGCTGAAACGGGGCCGATATTTCTGCATGCCGACAAGTGCCTTGCCCCGGACGAAGATTCTGTACCGCCGATTCTCGCTTCAAGCCGGGAATTTCTTCTTCGCGGCTACGGTGCGGATGAGCGAATCGTCTATGGGACCGGCGGGGTGGTCGCCCAGGAAGCGCTCGAACAGCGCGCCGAGGAATTGCTGGCGCGGCCCGACGTCGTCTTCGTGCATGTGCGATCCGCTAGGTACAATTGTTACCAGTGCCGCGTCGAAAGGCGCTGAACCTCCCGATGTAAAGCACGACAGCGCCGTGCGCCCGATAGGACGCACAGCGCTGTCGCAGGTTTACGGCACCCGAGAGGCCCGCGGTTCGATCGAACCCGCCGTCAGGCGACGTTCAGCACCGCCTCCGGAGCGAAGGCGTCGTAGCCGAGCGCTTCGGCCACGGCGGCGTTCGTCACGCGGCCGCGATGCACGTTGAGACCCGCCCGCAGGTGTCGATCTTCGGTGACGGCCTTCAGACCACGGTCGGCGAGTTGGAGCCCGTAGTGCAGCGTCGCATTGTTGAGCGCTTGAGCCGATGTGATCGGCACGGCCCCCGGCATATTGGCAACGCAATAATGCACGATTCCATCGACCTCATAGGTAGGTTCGGAATGCGTGGTCGCATGCGAAGTCTCGAAGCAGCCGCCCTGGTCGATGGCAACGTCGACGACAACGGCGCCCTTCTTCATGCCCGAGAGCATTTCCCGCGTGACGAGCTTGGGAGCGGCGGCGCCCGGTATGAGCACGGCACCGATCACGAGGTCGGCGGAGAACACCTCCTCCTCGAGCGCATCGATCGTCGAATAACGCGTGTGGATACGGCCGTTGAAAATATCGTCGAGCTGGCGCAGGCGGGGAATCGACCGGTCGAGGATCGAAACGTCAGCGCCGAGGCCGACCGCCATCTTCGCCGCATGCAGGCCGACAACGCCGCCGCCGATGATCGTGACCTTGGCCGGAAGCACGCCGGGCACACCGCCGAGCAGGACACCTCGGCCGCCATTTGCCTTTTGCAGGGAGGTGGCCCCAGCCTGGATCGAAAGCCTGCCGGCGACTTCCGACATCGGCGCAAGCAGCGGCAGGCCGCCGCGCTCATCCGTGACCGTCTCGTAAGCGATTGCGGTGACGCCTGAACTCAGAAGTCCCCTCGTCTGTTCGGGATCGGGTGCCAGGTGCAGGTAAGTGTAGAGGATCTGGCCTTCGCGCAACTGCGTCCATTCGGACGGTTGCGGCTCCTTGACCTTGACGACCATGTCCGACTTCTCGAACACGTCCTTGGCCGTCGGCACGATCCGCGCGCCGGCCGCACGGTAGGCGTCGTCGTCCGCCCCGATCCCCGCCCCGGCTTTGGTCTCCACGATGACCTCATGACCATGGGCGACATATTCCCTCACCGATCCGGGCGTCAGGCCGACGCGGTATTCATGATTCTTGATTTCCTTCGGGCAACCGACACGCATCCTGGCGTTCCTCTCTTATTTGTTGGCCTTCGCCGCATTGCTGAGAAGCCAGCAAAACAGATGAGGCCGCGAATGTCCTTGCAAAGAGGGGTCTGGTCCCGCATGAGATTCGTGCATTATTGCGCAGCGTGCTCTATTTTTGAAGGAAACCACCAATGAGCGACCTCGATGCCATCGATCGTTCGATCCTGCGGGTGCTTCAACAGAACGGCCGGATCTCCAATGCCGACCTCGCCGCGAAGGTCGGCCTGTCGCCGTCCGCCTGCTCCCGGCGGGTCGACCTGCTCGAGAAATCCGGCACGATCGCCGGCTACCACGCCCGCGTTGCCCACAAGGCGCTCGACTACAAGATCATGGCCATCGTGCATATTTCGCTATCGGGCCAGTTCGCCAAGACGCTCGCCGAGTTCGAGGCGGCCGTGAAGCTCTGTCCCAATGTGCTCGTGTGCTATCTGATGTCCGGGGAATACGACTACATCCTGCGGGTGGCGGCGAAGGACCTCGAAGACTACGAACGCATCCACCGCGACTGGTTGTCGGCGCTGCCGCATGTGGTGAAGATCAATTCAAGCTTCTCTCTTCGCGAGATCATCGATCGCCCGAATGTCGGAATTTGAAGGCCGTTCAGCGGCCGACGACGCGATTGCGGCCAGCGCTTTTGGCCGCATAAAGGCGAACATCCGCCTCCGACAGCAGCGCGCGAACGTCGGTGCCGTCCGCAAGCGTCGCTGAAACGCCGATGCTGATCGTCACCGGCAGGCCGGTGCTTGTCGTCACTCTCTTGGAGACCGCAAGCCTTATGTCTTCGGCACGTGCGTGCGCATCCGCATAGGCTAGACCGGGGCAAAGAACGACGAATTCCTCACCGCCGTAGCGGAATAGGCGGTCCACCGGCCGCAGTTGGTCCCTTACCGTCTCAACGAGCTTCTTCAGCACCCGATCGCCCTCAACATGGCCGAGCGCGTCGTTGACACTCTTGAAGCGATCGACGTCAATGAGCAGCAGGCTGACCGGCGCATCCTTGGCCGCAGCCTCGCGCATGACCTGCTGGCCTTCACTCTCGAAGCGCCCGCGGTCGAGCGCCCCCGTCAGCGCGTCGTGACCGGACCGGGACAAGAGATCCTCATAGCGTTCGCGGAAGGTCAGATCGTTGAAGACATCGCCCAGGGGGCGATCGGAAATCGCCAGGAATGTGTGGCGCGAGGCGTTGAGATAGAAGCCGATCGCCAGCGCATAGAAGGGCGCAGCCAGCATCTTCGCCATCCAGCCGCCCCAGAAGACGTCGAAGGGGGCACCGTTGATGTAATGAAGTGCCGTATAAAAGCCTACCTGATCGAAGGTCAGCACGGCCGCCCCGCAGATCATGAACCGGATGGTCACAAATCGGCGGAACCAGCGCCCCAGCCTCTCGTACAGCAGGATGATGATGATCGCGTCGAAATAGAGAAGCGTCGTACCCCAGACCATCAGCCATCCCATTTCGTCGATGAAGGCGATGTCGGCGACGCGATTCTGCACGATCGCCACGGTGTCATGCTGCCTCAGCAGCAGGCTTAGCGCGACTATCAAGAAATTGCCGGCAAGCAGTCCGTAGATCGGCTGGCGCACGGTCGCAGCGTCCTCCTTCACATAAAGAAGGAGGATCACCATGAGCTTGCCGGAAAAGAACACGGCCGAGCCGGGCGAAATGACGCCGAACGGTAGCTGGACGTAGAAGACCGCCGCGAGGTAGGTCTCGATGAAATGCATGACGCCGAGCGCCGCCACGAAGACGCCGAGCCCCAGTCGCGTCCGCAGATGCAGAAGCCCGATCATGGCCGCGACATAAACCAGCGCCTCACCGAGAAACAGCATCAGATTGGCGTTTGGCATGCGAGCACGTAGCTTCCGATTTCAACCGGATGGTTACTTAACGATAAAATTTGAAGAAAGCTTTACCCACCGGGTCGCAGAGGCCGGCGACCCCCAAGATTTTGCTGCTTTGGCTTATACCAACCTGCACCGATATTGACCGATTGCGTGGGACCGGCCGCGGGTGTCCGGTGAGGAGCACACCGCAGAGCGATGCTCATGCATCGGTCGAGGATTGCGACTCGGCCGGCGACCGACAGACGGCCCACCCGAAGGGCCGGGCGCTTTCGGTCAATATCGGTGCAGGTTGGTATTATGGCCGCAATTCGTCATAGTCACGCGGCGAAGTTGCAGTAACATCACGGCCTGCGCGGGGACAGCCGCAGCGAGCGCCGCCCGCGTTGAAAAACTACGGAGATCCGCCCATGCCATCCACCGCTTTGCATCCCATATCGCGCCGCGCCCTGCTTGGCGGCTTGGCCGCTACGTCCGCACTTGCCGTGCTGCACCCCTTCTCTGCCCGCGCGGCCGCGAATCAGGCGCATCTGCGCATCATGGAAACGACGGATCTCCACGTGCATGTCTTCCCCTACGATTATTATGCCGACAAGCCGAACGACACGATGGGGCTTGCGCGCACCGCCTCGATCATCGACGCGATCCGCGCCGAGGCGACGAACTCCATCCTCGTCGACAATGGCGATTTCCTGCAGGGAAATCCGATGGGCGACTATATCGCCTATCAGCGCGGAATGAAGGAAGGCGACATGCATCCGATCATCGCCGCCATGAACGTGCTCGGCTACGATTGCGGCACGCTCGGCAATCACGAGTTCAATTACGGGCTCGACTTCCTGTTCAACGTGACGAACGGCGCGAACTTCCCGCTCGTCTGCGCCAACCTGACGAAGGGCACGCTTGCCGCAAACCCGCGCGAGGATGCGCTCTTCCTCAAGCCCTATGTGATCCTCGACCGCAAAGTCAGGGACGGTAGCGGCCAGGAACACTCGATCCGCATCGGCCTGATCGGCTTCGTGCCGCCACAGATCATGACCTGGGACGCCAAGAATCTCGAGGGCAAGGCGAATGCCCGCGATATCGTCACGGCCGCGGAGGCCTGGGTGCCGCAGATGCGGGAGGAAGGCGCCGATCTCGTGGTCGCGCTTTCCCACTCCGGCATCGGACAGCAGGCCTATGCCGAAAACCTCGAGAACGCCTCCATTCCGCTGGCTGCGATCGACGGCATCGATGCCATCGTAACCGGCCATAGCCATCTCGATTTCCCCGGCCCGAAATTTGAAGGCGTGGCGGGTATCGACAATGCGAAAGGGCTGATTTCCGGAAAGCCCGGCGTGATGGGCGGCTTCTGGGGCTCGCATCTCGGCCTGATCGACCTGCTCCTCGAGCGCGACGGCGGCCAATGGCGCGTGGTGAATTCGACCAGCGAGGCGCGGCCGATCTTCAGGCGTGAGGAGAAGAAGGTGATCGCGGAAGTCGGCGACAAGCCGGAGGTGCTGGCTGCCGCCGAGAAGGACCACGAGGCGACGCTCGCCTATGTCCGCACGCCTGTCGGCAAGACTTCGGCACCACTTTATTCCTATTTCGCCCTCGTCGCCGACGACCCTTCGGTGCAGATCGTCAGCCAGGCGCAGACCTGGTACATCCGCGAGATGCTGAAAGACACCGGATACCGGGATCTGCCGGTTCTTTCGGCGGCAGCACCGTTCAAGGCCGGCGGACGCGGCGGCGCCGAGTACTATACGGACGTGCCGGCCGGCGACATCGCCATCAAGAATGTCGCCGATCTCTACCTCTACCCGAATACGGTGCAGGCCGTCGTCATCACCGGTGAGCAGGTGCGCAACTGGCTGGAAATGTCCGCCGGCATCTTCGACCAGATCGCGCCCGGATCGACGGATGCAAACCTGATCGATGGCGATTTCCCGTCCTATAATTTCGACGTGATCGACGGCGTCACCTACGAGATCGACTTGTCGCAGCCGGCGATGTTCGACAAGGACGGTACCGTCGTGAACCCGGAAACCCGCCGCATCCGCAACCTCGAATTCGACGGCAAGCCGATCGATCCCGCACAAAAGTTCGTCGTGGCGACCAACAACTATCGCGCCGGCGGCGGCGGCAATTTTCCGGAGATCGCGGCCGACAAGGTCGTCTTCGTCGCGCCCGATACCAATCGTGACGTCATCGTGCGCTACATCATCGAGCAGGAAACGATCAATCCGTCGGCCGATGCCAATTGGAAATTCGCGCCGATGGAGAACACCAGCGTCGTCTTCGACAGCGGGCCCAAGGCACGGCAGTTCCTGGCCGATGTGAAGGCCATCGCGATCGAAGACGCCGGCGACGGATCCGAAGGCTTCGCCCGTTTCCGCATCCGGCTTTAAGCGTTGTATCATGGTGCGTGGCGCCCGATCGAAATCGGCGCCACGCCCCCTCAATCTCTCTTGGCAAGAGGTGCGATCGGATTCGTCTTTTCAGACGCGCAAAGGTCGTTGTAACTCTTTGAATCTGCGCGTCGAGCTTTCCGAAAATCGGTTCCGATTTCGGGCCAGTGCGCTAAACCGAGCGGGTCTGGGCTTCGTCGGCAAAAAGGGCGGCGCGCTGCTCGTCGACGATCTGCCGGCCCTTCCTGAGAGCCGAATCGATGGCGTCCTGCTCGGACGAGAAAAGGTCTGCGCGGATAAAATTGCGCGTCTTCGTGGCGCCGTCGGGCATCGCCTTTTCAATGCTGCCAGCGAGCCGGAACTGCGCTCCCTCGCGAATCGGTGTCGCGCGGATCAGGCAATCCGCATAGTTCTCCGTCTTACCTGCGGCCGGTTCAGCCTCAGTTTCGGAGCCCCGCGAACGACCGAAAAGTTTCGAGAAAAACGATGCCATGCCCTATGGTTAGCCGCGACGGCCGGCCCTGTCAAAGTAAACTTGACCCGCCTCCCTGGCCTACTGCATGTCTCGTCGGACCGACTTCGGTTCAGGGACAGGGGCACGCAGTGCTACAGCGACCTCTGCACGCCTGATGAAACGCGCGGCGCTGTGGCATCGCCGATCAAATGATCAGGTTGGACAGGATCTCGTTTTCGGAAATGTCCTGGTAGCGCAGCCCCGCCGCATCGAAGCGCTGCTTCAGGATCGGGAAGTTCTCGGCATGTTTTGTCTCGATGCCGATGAGCACGGAGCCGAAATTGCGCGCCGACTTCTTCAGATATTCGAAGCGGGCAATATCGTCCTCCTCGCCAAGAAGATTCAGGAAATCGCGCAGCGCCCCCGGTCGCTGGGCCATGCGCAGGATGAAATATTTCTTGAGCCCGGCATGCCGCATCGCCCGCTCCTTCACGTCAGGCAGGCGTTCGAAGTCGAAATTGCCCCCGGAGACGACGGCAACGACGGTCTTGCCTTCAAGCCGCTCGCGACCGAGCGCCTCCAATGCGGTGATGGCGAGCGCTCCCGCCGGCTCGAGCACGACGCCTTCGACATTCAGCATCTCGGTGATCGTCAGGCAGATGGCATTTTCGGGCAGAAGCATCACCTGCTCGGGCCGGAACCCGCCAAGCGCAGCGAAATTGAGATCGCCGATCCGCGCGACGGCCGCGCCATCGACGAAGTTGTCCACCTGGTCGAGTGTGATCACGCTGCCAGCCTCGAGACTCCGCCTCAGGCTCGGAGCGCCCGCCGGCTCGCAAAACACGAAGCGGTCGGCAGACAGGCTGCCGCCGAAATAGCCGGTGACGCCCGCGGCGAGCCCGCCACCACCGACGGGCAGCACGACGAGATCGGGGGTCGTGCCGGCGGGGAGCTGCTCGGCGATCTCCGCGGCAACCGTCGCCTGGCCTTCGATGATGTCGCGATGGTCGAAGGGTGGCACCATGATCCCGCCGATCGCCTCGACATGGTCGCGCGCCGCCTGATAGCACTGGTCAAAGATATCGCCGAAGAGCCGGATGGTAATGAATTCACCGCCGAACATGCGGGTCTTATCGATCTTCTGCTGCGGCGTCGTCACCGGCATGAACACAACGCCGGGCACGCCGAAATGCCGGCAGACGAATGCGAAGCCCTGGGCGTGGTTCCCCGCCGAAGCGCAGATGAAAGTCTTGCCGGTGGCCCCGGCCGCAAGCGCCTTTCGAAAGAAGTTGAAGGCGCCGCGGATCTTGTAGGAGCGAACCGGCGACAGGTCCTCGCGCTTGAGAAACACGGACGCACCGAAGCGGGCGCTCAGGTGATCATTGAGTTGCAGCGGCGTCGCCGGGAAGATTTCGCGCATTGCCGCCGTCGCCGTTTCAACATCCTGCTTCATTTCGCATCATCCGTCCGATTGCCGTTTGCCGTCGCTATCGCACATTGTTGCAGCCGAGACCATCGATTTGAGACGGCCGCAGGCCCGCCGTCTCCCCGGCGGCGGGTAATCTAGCCCCATTGGCTTATCTTGACTTGCGGGCGCAAATGCCGAAGCTTTTTTCAGAGCGGGTCCGGGGGAACGCGATGCGAAGACACCTGCCCTTTCTTGCGGCCCTGGCGACCGCAGTCTCGATCGGCTTCGATGCCGAAGCGGGACCGCTTTCCGATGCGGCAGCGAGAGCGGAAAGCCAGGCAAACACCGGCGACACGGCGGCTGCGTGGGAGACCCTGCGCCAAGCGGTCAGCGATTTTTCCCAGACGCTTCCCTTCGCGATCGGCAAGGCCGTTTTCGTGGCCGCCGCACCGGTCGGCTACGCGATGTACGAACCGAAGCAGGATTCGACCTTCAAGGCCGGCGAGAAACTCGTCTCCTATGTGGAGCCCGTGGGGCTGACCTGGAAAAAGGCCGGCGACGAAGGCAAGGTCGAGACACGCTTCACGGTTGATCTTGAGATAATGAATCCGGACGGGGACGTTCTCGCCAGCCAAAAGGCGTTCGGCGACTTCACCTTCACCGGCTATATGCGAAACCAGGAAATCTACGCCACGCTGACCGTCGACATCAACAGCGCACCGGCCGGGGACTACGTACTGCGCTATCGCTTCAACGACATCAACAGCGGCGAAAGCGCGACCGTCGACCAACCGTTCCAGATTGCGGCGCAGTAGCGAAACCGGGAAGACAGAAACGGGTGATGCTGGTGCGGACGACGGGGGTCGAACCCGTACAGCCTAAGGCCGAGGGATTTTAAGTCCCTTGCGTCTACCAGTTTCGCCACGTCCGCCTGCGGCTTAGATCAAGCACTGAGGCGATTCAGTCAAGGAAATGTTTGCGGCAAGGTCCCGGATCGGCGGAGGGCGCGCAACTTCCACGCCTCCACGCTCCGTTGCACAGCGCCAGGCGCAATGCGCAACTCGCGTTCCGAGGCGTGGCTATCGCGTTTTACCGGCGCCTATTGCGCCGGAGCCGGTTGCGTTCCCTCTCCGCCCGAAGGTGCAGGAGTGACCTCGCCGCCCGAAGGTGCCGGAGCCGCCTCGCCGCCCGAAGGCGCTGGAGTGGCCTCGCCGCCACCAGCGGGAGCTTCGATATCGGGCGCATTCACATTGACGTCGGTGTCGCCGCCACCGCCGCCGCCGTCGAACAGATCACCGCCGAACAGGAAAAAGGCTCCGACCAGCACCAGAACCACGACTATGGCAGCCACGGCCCAACCGCCGCCGCCACTTCCGCCCGTATTGATTACGGTTGGATCTCTATCAGCCATTGACGTTCTCCTTCAATTGACGCCGCTGATTTAACCCATTTGCGATGAATAGGTTCCAACAAGAAGAGCGAAGAAGAAAGTGCATTCAGCGATGCTGATCGTGAGAAAAACACTCCAGAATACGCAACAAAAGCGGCCGAGACTCGCCGCGGACGGCGCGATATTGGCCGTTGGCGCATCATCTATTGCATTCTGATCTCCGAGAAACGGGTGACTTTGTCCCGTATCATCATGATGGCGATCGGTTTGATGCGTGGCGTGCTCGCCGACCGGCACCGCTTCCCGCTGCCCCTTAACGCCAGCGCGAAAAATCCGCACAACCCCTGATTTGGCAGGGTCTCAATCACTGCGTGTTTCTGCCATGGTGAAGGTGCGTCGAGATCGTCCTTGCACCGATGGCTGAGGGTTAAGTGCGTGCATCCAATGCGAGCGTCCAGCAACGTTCCCTTGTTTCGCGAGGATTTGGCCGCGATTCAGCGCGTATTCGACCAGCTATGCCTTGAAAACCGGTGGTCGCGCGCCAGCGCACCGGCGCAACACTACGGAAGGATGCTGATCGAGGCCTACCAGGCCGGCACGCGCGACGAGCTGCTCCTTCTCATCGCCGGACGCTCATTCGTCAGCCTCGACAGCAAGCAAAGGAGCCCAGCGTGACCAACGAAGTCCAGGTGGATTGCGATGATCCTGCCGAAATGCGCCACGCCATCGATGCAAGAAAGGTCGCTTTCGCCAATGCCATCGAAGCGCGTCAGGCGGAATTGCGCGCACGAGAGCACTTCAGCCAGCGCACGGGCTGGTTCCGAATGATCATCCGCAAGCCGCGCTGAGCGCGTCCGTGGCTCGCGATCCGGCCCGTTCGGCGGCCGATCTCAATGATAGAAGAAGCAGTCGCAATCGACTTTTTCGGCGTCCTCGCCCCGCCAGACCCGGACCGCAAGTTTTGACGAGTCGCCCGTGTCTTCCAGCCGCAATCCGAGCAGCGAAACCGCTGCTGCCTTGGCGTTTGGCGCATCGATTGCGATTGCCGATCCCACCTGATGCACACCCCGTCGAGGGCTCCAGGTGAAGATCTGAACATTGTAATGCATGGAAACCTCCGTCGCGTCACCGCCGGTGAGATCGGCGGCAGATGTCCGGGCGTGCCTGTCCGCAAGCCCTCTCAGTGCATCATCGTTCAGCCGTCCTCGACGGTTGCCTCAGGGCGATCTCCCCCATCTGCATGCTCGAAATGCCAGTTCCCCGCCTCGTCCTGAAAGCTGATTTCCTCGTCCTCGCCGCCGACCTGCTGCTCGGCAGCCGCGATCCTGGCAGCCGTTACCGCCATCTCGCGACTGGGAAAGGGCTCCGAATACGCATCGCCCGCCTTGTAAGCCCAGCCTCCGTCGTGTGGAACGATGGAATAAACGATCCGCGCCATTCTGCACTCCCGTGGTAATCCCAGCCCCCAGTTTCAGCGCCGTGCTTTTGAGGACGCACAATGACGCTGTATTCTTCGAATACGCATCGTGCTTTCCGAGAATCCGGTCCGATGTTCGGGTCGATGCGCAAGGCCGTCACGCACGGCCTGCATGCTCCTCCTTAGCCTGTGGTATTGCCAGGCGCGATCTTAGCACAAATTGGCTATTGTCGTGCCATTTTTGAGCGCCCCCTCAGCCCTTCGCAGCAGATGCTTATCCATAAGATCAGGGGAGTCAGGCAGGTATTGCGATGCAGATCTTCCGTCGCGCAGTTCCGGCGCCCGTCGACCCCCGCCTTGCGGCAAAGCGCTTGATTGCCTGGGCCGGCAGGAACTATCAAAATGCATGTGTTTCCAGAACGGGGCAGTCGACAGACCCTTCGCTATTTCCTTCGCTGAAGAGGCCGTGTTGAGCGATCCCACCACGCCGGAGTATCCATGACCAGTGCCACGATCGTCACCGCCGCCATGCTCGCCATCGGCGACGAACTTCTCTCCGGCCGGACCAAGGACAAGAATATCGGCCATCTCGCCGATATGCTGACCCTGCTCGGCATCGATCTCCGCGAAGTCCGCATCGTTGCCGATGACGAGGCGGCAATCGTCGAGGCCGTCAATGCGCTTCGCGGCCGTTACGACCACGTCTTCACCTCGGGCGGCATAGGTCCGACCCACGACGACATAACAGCCGACGCGATCGCAAAGGCATTCGGCGTCGAATGCATCCACGAACCCAAGGCGATGGAATTGCTCGGCGCAATGTACGAGCGGCGCGGCATGGAGTTCACCGAGTCGCGCAAGCGGATGGCGCGCATGCCCGCCGGGGCCGAGCACATCGTCAATCCCGTATCCACGGCACCGGGATTCCGGATCGGCAATGTCTATGTCATGGCCGGCGTTCCGCAGGTGTTCCAGGCGATGCTCGATACCCTCCTGCCCACCCTGCAAGCCGGAACTCCCATCCTGTCGCGCACGGTCCGTTCGCCGTTCGGCGAAGGGGACATAGGCGTTCCCTTGACCGATGTTCAAAAGAAGCACCCGGAGACCAGCATCGGCTCCTATCCGAAATTCGACGGCAAGAGCTTCTCAACCGACATCGTCATTCGGGCGCGCGACCCTTCGCATCTCGACGCCGCGGAAGCCGACGTGGCGGCCATGATCGACGTCATCTCCCGGACCCGCGGCGTCTAGGGTCAGGACCTAGTCATGGATCACCTGCGGTCAGAGCTTATGCAGGGCCTTGCACAGCGGGCTTCGTTGCCAGTATTGCATGCTCAAATCACTGAAGCGCCCGATGCTCCCGACCGATGGCCGGTGGCGCTCCACGAGTTTCTGTTCCATGATTGCGGAGTTCGCCCACATGTCCCTTCCCGAAAAAGCCTTTCCCGTATCCTGGGATCAGTTCCACCGCGACGCGCGTGCGCTCGCCTGGCGGCTTGCCGATAACGGGCAGGAGTGGCGCGCAATGGTCTGCATCACTCGCGGCGGTCTCGTTCCGGCAGCGATCATCAGCCGCGAGCTCAACATCCGCATGATCGAAACCGTCTGCATCGCCTCTTATCACGACTATGACACCCAGGGGCAGATGAGGGTGCTCAAAGGAATCTCGGAGGAGATCGCCCGTGACGGCGGCGAAGGCGTTCTGATCGTCGACGACTTGACCGACACCGGCAAGACGGCGGCCGAGGTACGCGCCATGCTGCCGAAGGCGCATTTCGCTGCCGTCTACGCCAAGCCCAAGGGGCGCCCGCTGGTCGACACCTTCGTGACCGAGGTGAGCCAGGACACCTGGATATACTTCCCCTGGGACCTGGGCTTCACCTACCAGGAACCGATTGCGAAGGGCACGCGCGGCTAAACTGAACGCCAGCGCGGGATGAGGAAAAGTGTGCGCGGTATTCCGCCCGCATCCCGCGCAAACTTTCTTAGAATCGATCAGGTTTTGTAGGTCGATCCGACCTAAAATCGTGAGCGGGACGCGCGTTCCCGCCGCCGCACTATCCTTTGTTCTGCCGCACTTGTGCGACGTCAGGTGATTTCCACCTGTCTGCAAAATGCTCTGGCTATTCGGGAAGCGGTGCAATGTTCTCCACAAGCGTCTCGGCCGTCGTGCCGCGGCCGGCGCGCATGCCCGCCTCGCCATGGCGCCAGACGGCGGCCGCGGCCGCTTCGAAAGCCGGCATCCCTTGCGCGAGGTGCGCGCCGATGATGCCGGTAAGCACGTCGCCTGATCCGGCTGTGGCAAGCCAGGGCGGCGCATTCGCATTGACGACGGCGCGGCCGGACGGTGCCGCGACGACCGTATCCGATCCCTTGTACAGGATCACCGCATGGCTGAGCTTGGCAGCGGCCAGCGCCTTCTCGATCTTGGAGAGCGCAGTGTCGGCGGCGATCTCGGGGAAGAGACGGGCAAACTCGCCCTCGTGCGGCGTCATGACCACCTGCCCACCCTCCGCCGCGATCCGGTCGAAAAGCTCCGTCCTCCGCTCCATGAAGGCCGTCACTGCGTCGGCATCGAGGACCAGCGCCCGGCCGCAGAGCATCAGCGCAAACTCCCTCGCCTTCTTTCCGACGCCGAAGCCAGGGCCCAGCACGAATGCGCCTAAGCGCCTGTCCTTCAGCCATTCGGCAAGATCGCCGGCCTTGCCTATTTCCTTGAGCATCACGGCCGTGAGATGCGCAGCGTTGGCCGCTAGCGCCTCCGGCGGCGAGGCGAGCGTCACCAGCCCCGCGCCGGCGTTGAGGCCGGCCATCGCCGACAGGCGCGCGGCGCCGGTGGAGGTCTGCGGTCCGGAAAATACGACGAGATGGCCGCGCTTGAATTTATGCGTCGCCGGATCTAGGCCGCGCGCATGCTGTTGCCAGACCGCCGGCGTATTGATCCTGAGGTCGCCGGCACGCGATCGCACCAAACGGTCGGGGATACCGATGTCGAACACCTCGAGCGAGCCGCAGTGTGTGCGCCCCGGCAGGAGCAGATGGCCAGGTTTTGCGGCCATGAAGGTCACCGTATGCGTGGCGGTGAAACTCGCGCCGCGTACCGCGCCGCTCCGTCCATCGATGCCGGAGGGGAGATCGACGGCGATCACGGGTAGGCACCTGTCATCGACCCGACTGATGGCCTCCTGAACTGCCTTCGGCAAATCGCGGACGAGCCCCGCTCCGAACAGAGCATCGATTACCACGTCTCCGGTTCGCGGCTCATAGGTTTCTATCGCGTGAACCTCGCCGGCATAGGTCGCGCGTGCCCGCGCCGCATCGCCCTTCAGCTTGCCGACGTCGCCCGGAGCGAAGACGGCGAGGCTCGCGCCACTCTCGGCGAGTGCGGCTGCCGCCACATAACCGTCGCCGCCATTGTTGCCGGGGCCGCAAAGCACCACGAAACGGGTGGCAGATGGAAAGAGCCGCAGGGCCGCCGCCGACACCGCCATACCCGCCGAGCGCATGAGCGAGAAACTGTCGATGCCCGAGGCGGCCGCGTCTTGGTCGACCGCCGTCATCTCCGCCGGCGTCACCAATATGTCCTGAAGTGCCTTGCGCATGAGACCGATCTAAGCGCGAGCGCGAGCACAAGACAAGAGCAACGGATCGACGGCCGGCATGCCTTCCATTTAGGCATTTGCACACTATTGTTGCTCAAACAACATGCAGTCCGCTCGAACCCACGCGGACACCGGCGCATCAGAGCGCATAAGACGATCAAGTTTCATAAAAATTAGGCAGATCGAAGCGGAGGGAAAGCGAGCCGCCCGGATGCAACCGCTTCTTTGCCCCAGGAAAATTCGCGTTCGAGGCATGATTTCCCTATAAAATTGGCACGCTACATGCATATTGGACGGCGAGCGGGCATGACCCAGCTTTAAAGGGAGAAGCGGAGAGACATTTTCTCATGAAAAAGATCGAAGCGATCATAAAACCCTTCAAGCTCGACGAAGTGAAGGAAGCCCTTCAGGAAGTCGGCCTGCAGGGTATCACCGTCACGGAAGCAAAGGGCTTCGGACGGCAGAAGGGACACACGGAACTTTACCGCGGCGCCGAATATGTCGTCGACTTCCTGCCGAAGGTAAAAGTCGAGGTGGTGCTCGCGGACGAGAATGCGGAAGCGGTAATCGAAGCGATCCGCAACGCCGCGCAAACCGGGCGCATCGGCGACGGAAAGATCTTCGTGTCCAACGTCGAAGAAGTCATTCGTATCCGTACGGGCGAAACCGGCCTCGACGCCATCTGATCACCCATTCTACTCATACCCTCGTTCGATCCTTGGGGCCGTCCGGCCCCGAATTGTCAAACCTTGGTTATCTCACACAGGGAATTACAAAAAATGACGACTGCGAGTGACGTTCTGAAGCAGATCCAGGAAAACGACGTCAAATTCGTCGACCTGCGCTTTACCGATCCAAAAGGCAAATTGCAGCATGTGACCATGGATGTTGTTGTCGTCGACGAGGACATGTTCGCCGACGGCGTCATGTTCGACGGCTCCTCGATCGCCGGCTGGAAGGCCATCAACGAGTCCGACATGGTGCTGATGCCCGACCCGGAAACGGCGCATATGGATCCGTTCTTCGCGCAGTCCACCATGGTCATCATGTGCGACATCCTCGATCCGGTTTCCGGCGAAGCCTATAACCGCGACCCGCGCGGCACCGCGAAAAAGGCCGAAGCCTACCTCAAGGCCTCCGGCGTCGGCGACACCGTCTTCGTCGGGCCGGAAGCCGAATTCTTCGTCTTCGACGACGTCCGGTACAAGGCCGATCCCTACAATACCGGCTTCAAGCTCGACTGCACCGAGCTGCCCTCCAACGACGACTCCGACTACGAAACGGGCAACCTCGGCCATCGCCCGCGCGTCAAGGGCGGTTACTTCCCGGTTCCGCCGGTCGACAGCTGCCAGGACATGCGCTCCGAGATGCTGACGGTGCTCGCCGAAATGGGTGTGACGGTGGAGAAGCACCACCACGAAGTGGCCGCCGCCCAGCACGAGCTCGGCGTCAAATTCGACGCGCTCGTCCGCAACGCCGATAAGATGCAGATTTACAAATATGTCGTGCATCAGGTCGCCAATGCCTATGGCAAGACCGCGACCTTCATGCCGAAGCCGGTCTTCGGCGACAACGGTTCGGGCATGCACGTGCACATGTCGATCTGGAAGGACGGTAAGCCGACCTTCGCCGGCGACGAGTATGCCGGCCTTTCGGAAACCTGCCTCTACTTCATCGGCGGCATCATCAAGCATGCCAAGGCGATCAACGCCTTCACCAACCCGTCGACGAACTCCTACAAGCGCCTCGTCCCGGGCTATGAAGCACCGGTTCTGCTCGCCTATTCCGCCCGCAACCGCTCGGCCTCCTGCCGCATTCCCTTCGGCAGCAACCCGAAGGCAAAGCGCGTCGAAGTCCGCTTCCCCGACCCGAGCGCGAACCCCTACCTCGCCTTCGCCGCCATGCTGATGGCCGGCCTCGACGGCATCAAGAACAAGATCCATCCGGGCAAGGCGATGGACAAGGATCTCTACGATCTGCCGCCCAAGGAACTGAAGAAGATTCCGACGGTTTGCGGCAGCCTGCGAGAAGCTCTGGAAAGCCTCGACAAGGACCGCAAGTTCCTGACCGCCGGCGGCGTCTTCGACGACGACCAGATCGACTCGTTCATCGAACTCAAGATGCAGGAAGTCATGCGCTTCGAAATGACCCCGCATCCGGTCGAGTTCGACATGTACTACTCCGTCTGATGCGGACAGACCCCGCCCGCTCCAGCGTGGACCGGACTTGACAGGAAAAGGCGGGCCTCTCGGAGGCCCGCCTTTTCTCAAATGCGACGGTACTAACGCGTCGTCACTACAGCGCCGCGCGTCTTATCAGACGCACAAAGGTCGCTGTAACACTTTAATTTGCTGCATGTCTTTGTCCTTGGAATCGAGGTCGATCAAAGGAGACATGCAGTAGGCACGCGTAGCTATTGATGTTCCACACGCGACAACCCAGATATGATCTGAAAGGATGTGTTGCGTCATGAAACAGAGAAACGCGAAATTCGAGATCGGGCAGGTGGTCCGGCACCGGTACTTCCCGTTTCGGGGCGTCATCTTCGACGTCGATCCGGAATATGCAAACACCGAGGATTGGTGGAATGCAATTCCGCAGGAGATCCGGCCAACCAAGGATCAACCTTTTTATCACCTGTTCGCCGAGAACGACGACAGCGAATATGTCGCCTACGTCTCGGAACAGAACCTCGTCTCCGACGAGACCGGGCAGCCGATCCGGCACGCTCAGGTAGACGCCCTGTTTGAAAAGGCCGACGATAGCCACTACAGGCCCAAGGCCGTCTACCAGCATTGACCACGATGATTTTGGGTCGATTCGACACAAGATCGTGAGCCAAAGCAGGTGCGAGCGGGAAGCCGCTCGCACCTTTTTCTTTTCGGCGATCGATACGAGAAACGCCCGGACAATGCCGGGCGCTTCTGAACTCGCTCGTAGGTGCTTCGCGCTTACTGCTGCTTGGCGGCCTTCTGCGCCTCTTCCAGCTTCTTGCGCGCGTCCTCGGCCTTCTTCTGCATTTCCTCCTGCAGCAGGCGCTGACGCTCTTCGAGCTGCGACTGTTCGATCGGCTCGCCGTCAAAGACGCCGGTGAAGCCTTCCAGCGTCATCTTGATGGGATTGGGAGCGCGCTGGAAATTGACCGACGTAAAGACGACCTCATTGCCCTTCTTCAGGCTGGCGATCACTGCGTCGGAAAGCGGCGCCTCGGCGACGCACTTGTCGGGCATGCAGATCGCGTAGTCGAGCTTGACGGCCTTGCCGCCGTCGATCTGCATCTGGACGCCCGGCGGGATCATGCGCGCGGACGGTACGGAAACCTGCAGCGCCTTGCGATTGACCTTGCCGGAGACGGTGATCAGGCCGACCGCAGTGACGAGCTGGCCGTTATTGGCGGTAAGCAGGTTCTGCACGATGCAGACGTCGTTGTCCTCCTGCTTTGTGCAGACCTTGAACCAACCACGCGGCGCCTTGCCCCCCGCCTGCTGCGCGGATGCAACGCCCGGCACGCCGGCGGCTGCTACGGTGAGCGCCAGCGCTGCCATACCCGCGCGTTTGGTGAAGTTCGACTTGAAGATCATTGTGATTCCGTCTCCTGAAATCCGGTCACGAAACTGCCGTTCCGCTGGTGAATATCGTCAGCCGCCGCTGTCCTGTTGGCCAAATGAGGCTTTTGAATGGCCCCGATTCCGGAAACACCTGTTACATTGGCTCGTGCCTTTTATCCAGTGTTTCGTTGCATTTTTTGAGTTTGTGGGAAATATGCGTGCGCATTGGTAACGTGCCGGGAATCGGCAGTACAGATAGGATCCCACGGGAGGTCAAGTTGCGCGCAATTCTTTCCGGCCTGGTCATGCTCCTGGCATCCGGCCTGGCGGCCCATCAAGCCGCCGCGGAACCGGTGCACGCCATCGCGATGCATGGCGAGCCTGCCCTGCCGGCCGATTTCAAGCACTTCCCCTACGTCAATCCGGATGTGAAGAAGGGGGGCAAGATCGCGTATGGCGTCGTCGGCACCTTCGACAGCCTCAATCCCTTCATCCTGAAGAGCATGCGCACCACCGCGCGCGGCATGTGGGACCCGGCATTCGGCAATCTGGTCTACGAGTCGCTGATGCAGCGCTCCCAGGATGAGCCCTTCACCATGTATGGGCTGCTTGCCGAGACTGTCGAGTGGGACGAGGATCGCACCTTCATCCAGTTCAACCTGAACCCCAAGGCGCGCTGGGCCGACGGCCGGCCGGTGACCGCCGAGGATGTCATCTTTACCTTCGAACTGCTGCGCGACAAGGGACGCGCGCCCTTCAGCAATCGCCTGTCGAAGGTGGAGAAGCTGGAAAAGGTTGGAGAGCGCAGCGTGCGCTTCTCCTTCACGGAGGAAGCGGATCGCGAATTCCCGCTGCTGCTCGCCCTTTCGCCGGTACTGCCGAAGCATGCCGTCAATGTCGAGACGTTCGACAGGACGACGCTCGAGCCGCCGCTCGGTTCCGGCCCCTATCGCGTTGGCGAGGTGAGACCGGGCGAGCGGATCGTCTACCGGCGCAATCCCGATTATTGGGGCAAGGAGCTGCCCTCGAAGATCGGCGTCGACAATTACGATGAAATTTCCGTCGAGTATTTCCTCCAGGAAAACACCCTGTTCGAGGCCTTCAAGAAGGGCGAGGTCGACGTCTACCCGGAGGGCAGCGCGACCAAATGGGCGCGCGCCTACGTTTTCCCGGCGGTTCAGTCCGGCAATGTGGTCAAGGAAAGCTTCAAGCCCAAGACCCCCTCGGGCATGCTCGGATTCGTCTTCAACAGCCGCAGGCCGATGTTCGACAACATCAAGCTTCGCCAGGGCCTCGCGCTTGTCTTCGACTTCGAGTGGGTGAACAAGAACCTCTTCGACGGAGCCTATACGCGGACGCAGAGCTACTGGCAGAACTCGTCGCTTTCCTTCCTGGGCGTCGCCGCCGACGACCGCGAGCTCGAACTGATGGGGGATGTCCGGGAGCGGATCAATCCGGCGATCCTCGACGGAACCTACCGTCTTCCCGTCACCGACGGATCCGGCCGCGACCGCAATGTGCTGAGGGAAGCGGTGACGCTGCTTCGGGAAGCCGGCTATGTCATCAAAGACGGCAAGATGGTCGATGAGAAGACGGGCACTCCGCTCACCTTCGAGATCATGAGCCAGAATGCGGGCCAGGAGAAGATCGCGCTGGCCTATCAGCGCTTCCTGGCGCCGCTCGGGATCGTCGCGACGGTGCGGACGGTTGACGATTCCCAGTACCAGCTGCGCAGCCAGTCCTTCGACTATGACGTGATCATCAAGTCCTATCCGTCGTCGCTGTCACCGGGGGTCGAACAGGTCGGCCGTTGGGGCTCCCAGTCGCGCGACAGGCCGGGCAGCGAGAACTTCGCCGGAGTTGCGAACAAGGACGTCGACAAGCTGATCAACAATATCCTGCAGGCACAAACGCTCGAGGATTTCACCGCCGCCGTGCGCGCGCATGACCGGCTGCTGGTCAACAATTCCTACGTCGTGCCGCTCTACCATCTCGATGAACAATGGATCGCCCGCTGGAAGCATATCCGCCGGCCGGCAGAAGTTCCCCTCTATGGCTACCAGCTGCCGACCTGGTGGGACGAGCGTGCGCAGTAAGCTGGTATCCATTCGGTAACGCATTGAAAGAGGCAGCGCACCGGCCTATGTCGCAGCCTTGATGCGTTGTTGCCCAGGCTTGCGAAGCTGTTCGGGCAACGTCATGCATAGAACGAGAATCGCGTCGCCGAAGCGACGCGCGTCTTTTAAGACGCCAATGTCGCTGTAACTCTTTGGCAGCGCAAGCGAAACGGGAAAGGCCGCACCATGGAAACCGTCAGTATCGATATCGTCTCCGACGTCGTCTGCCCGTGGTGCTATCTCGGCAAGAATCGCCTCGACCAGGCGATCGCCAATGTGGCCGGAGAGGTGCAGGTCGCAATCCAATGGCGCCCCTATCAGCTCAACCCCGATCTGCCACCGGAGGGCGTCGACCACAAGCGCCACCTGGCGGCAAAGCTGGGCGGCCAGGCTGCCGTCGACCGCGCGCATGAAATGCTCGAAGGACTCGGCCGCGAAGCCGGCATCGCCTTTGACTTCGATGCGGTGAAGATCAGCCCGAACACGCTCGACGCCCACCGCCTTATCCGCTGGGCTGCCACCAGCGGCCCCGCCGCACAGGCCGAGACCGTGCGCCTGCTCTTCAAGGCGAATTTCGAGGACGGCAAGAATGTCGGCGATCATACGGTCCTGCTCGACATTGCGGAAGAGGCCGGCCTCGACCGCCCCGTCATCGGCGCCCTCCTCTCCTCCGACGCCGACAAGGACGCCGTCAAGCAGGAGATCGATATGGCGCGCGACATGGGTGTGACCGGCGTGCCCTGCTTCATCCTCGATCAGCAATATGCGGTGATGGGTGCGCAGTCGGTCGATGTGCTGACCAACGCCCTGCGCGAACTCGCGGCGATGAAAGCCGCCCACCCGGCGCATTGACGGTTACAGGGGAAAAAGACCCTCCCCAACCCCTCCCGCTTGTGGTTGGGGAGGGGTCTTTCGGCAGACCGGGAATTGAATTGGAGAGAGTTTCCGCCTGCGTCGAGGCCGCACCGCACCACCCCGTCGCCCTCTCAGCCCGCCTTGGCAAGCCCGGCAAGCTGGGTCATCACCATGGCGGCGCCCGAAAGCCGCTTCTCCGGCGTTGCAAGCTCACGCTGGAAGAAAATGCTCTGATCCGGCCGGATCTTGGCGACCGTCCCCTGCTTGGCGATATAGCCGACGAGGGCAGCCGGGTTGGGGAACTCCTTGTTGCGGAACTGGACGACGACGCCCTTAGGCCCGGCATCGAGCTTTTCGACATTGGCCGTGCGGCACAGCGACTTGATATAGACGATCTTCAGGAGGTGCTGGACCTCAATCGGCAGCGGGCCGAAGCGGTCGATCAATTCGGCGCCGAAGCCGTCGATTTCCTTGAGGTCCGTCAGTTCGCCGAGACGCCGATAGAGGCCGAGGCGGAGATTGAGATCGGGCACATATTCTTCCGGGATCATCACCGGCGTCCCGACCGAGATCTGCGGCGACCAGCCGGTATCGAGGATCTCCTCCTCGCCCTTGAGTTCGGCGACCGCCTCCTCGAGCATCTGCTGGTAAAGCTCGAAGCCGACCTCCTTGATATGGCCGGACTGCTCTTCGCCGAGCAGATTGCCCGCGCCGCGAATGTCGAGGTCGTGGCTCGCAAGCTGGAAGCCGGCACCGAGCGTGTCGAGCGACTGCAGCACCTTCAGTCTGCGCTCCGCCGGCCCCGTCAGCGTCTTGTTGACGGGCAGCGTGAAGAGCGCGAAGGCGCGCACCTTCGAACGCCCGACCCGGCCGCGCAGCTGGTAGAGCTGGGCAAGGCCGAACATGTCTGCGCGGTGGACGATCAACGTGTTGGCGGTCGGCACGTCGAGACCCGATTCGACGATCGTCGTCGAGAGAAGCACGTCATAGAGGCCCTCATAGAAGGCGTTCATGATGTCCTCGAGTTCGGTTGCCGGCATCTGGCCGTGCGCCACCGCGACCTTCAATTCGGGCACGTCGGATTTCAGGAATTCGTGAACATCGGAGAGGTCGCTCACCCGGGGGCAGACGTAAAAGCTCTGGCCGCCGCGGTAGTGCTCGCGCATGAGGGTCTCGCGGATCACCAGCGCATCGAAGGGCGAGATGAAGGTGCGCACCGCCATGCGATCGACCGGCGGCGTGGTGATCAGCGACAATTCGCGAACGCCGGTCAATGCCAACTGCAGCGTGCGCGGAATCGGCGTCGCCGATAACGTCAGCACATGGATGTCGGTCTTCAGCTCCTTGAGCCGCTCCTTGTGCTTGACGCCGAAATGCTGCTCTTCGTCGATGATGAGCAGGCCGAGATTGGCGAACTTGATCGAAGAACCGAGCAGCGCATGGGTGCCGATGACAATGTCGGTCTTACCGTCCCCGACTTCCTTCTTGGTCAGCGCAAGCTCCTTCGAGCCGACAAGCCGGGACGCCTGCTGGATGCGCACCGGCAGACCGCGGAAACGCTCGGCGAAGGTCTTGAAATGCTGCCGCGCCAGCAAGGTCGTCGGCACGACGACGGCAACCTGAACGCCGTTCATTGCCGCAATGAAGGCGGCGCGCAGCGCCACCTCCGTCTTGCCGAATCCGACATCGCCGCAGACCAGGCGGTCCATCGGCCGGCCGCTGCCGAGGTCGTCGCGAACCGCATCGATCGAGTTCAACTGGTCCTCGGTCTCGTCATAGGGGAAGCGCGCTGCGAATTCGTCATAGACCCCGTCATGCGCCACGAGAACCGGGGCGTGACGCGTGTGCCGTTCGGCGGCAATGCGGATAAGGCCGCCGGCCATGTCGAGCAGCCGCTTCTTGAGCTTGGCCTTGCGGGCCTGCCAGGCGACGCCGCCGAGCTTGTCGAGGATGGCGTCGGTGCCTTCCGAGCCGTAGCGCGACAGAAGCTCGATATTTTCCACCGGCAGGAAGAGCTTGGCGTTGTCGGCATAGAGGAGCTCGAGGCAGTCATGCGGCGCGCCGGCGGCCTCGATCGTGCGCAGGCCGACAAAGCGGCCGATGCCGTGTTCCGCATGCACGACATAGCTGCCCTCGTCGAGGCCGGTCACCTCGGCAATGAAATCGGCGCCGCGCTTGCGGCGCTTCGACCGGCGTACCAGGCGGTCGCCGAGAATGTCCTGCTCGCCGATGATCACGAGATCGCCGGCTTCGAAACCCGCTTCGAGGCTGAGGACCGCGGACGCCGCCTCGCCCGGCTTCAGCGAGCCGAGATCTGACAGCGCCTTGATCGGACGTATCCTGGCAAGGCCATGCTCGGCAAGAACCTGGATGAGCCGGTCGAGCGATCCTTCCGTCCAACCGGAAATGACGACCTTCGCCCCCTTCGCCCGCTTTTCGGCGATATGCTTGACCGCCTGGTCGAAGACGTTGGCGCGTTCGCCGTCACTCTCCTCCCCTACAGCCTTGGCCCAGCGCAGGCCCTGACGCGCTTCGACGGTAACGAACTGGCGCGCCTCCCCCTCATGTTCGGTGAAGGGCGAGAGGCGCACGGCGCTTCGCTCGGTCAATGCCGCGCCAAACCCGTCGGCGCCGAGATAGAGAAGTTCCGCCGGCACGGGCTTGTAGGGCGTGCCCTGGGAGAGCTGCGTCTTGCCCGGAGATGCGGATACGAGCCGCGCGTCATAGTAGTCGAGGATCAGCTTCGCGCGTTCCGCGGCCGCTTCGCGGGCCAGGTGATCCGTGACGATACGGAAGCCGTCGAGGTAATCGAAAACCGTTTCCAGGCGATCGTAGAAGAGCGGCAGCCAATGCTCCATGCCGGCATAGCGGCGCCCTTCGGAGACGGCCTGGTAAAGCGCATCATCGCGCGTCGCCGCGCCGAAGAGCGAGAGATACTGCTTGCGGAAATGGCTGATGGTCTCCGGCGTCAGCGACACTTCGCTCATTGGATTGAGATCGAGGGAACGCACCTGCCCCGTCGTGCGCTGGCTGACCGGATCGAAGGAGCGGATCGTTTCCAGCGTGTCACCGAAGAAATCGAGACGCAGCGGCTCGCCGCCGCCGGGCACGTAGACGTCGAGAATGCCGCCCCGCACGGCAAACTCGCCAACCTCGCGCACGGTCGGAACGCGCTCGAATCCGTTTCGCTCCAGCCGCGCGGCGAGATCGTCCATGCGCACCTGGTTGCCCGGCCGCGCCGAAAAGGCGAGACCCTCGATCACCTGCCGCGGCGAAATCTTCTGAAGCGCGGCGTTGACGGTGACGAGCACGATCGCCGGATGCGGCTTTTCCCGATGCGCGATGAGCGCGCTCAGCGCCGCGAGCCTCCGCGCCGAGATATCGGCACTCGGCGACACGCGGTCGTAAGGCAGGCAGTCCCAGCCCGGCAGCGTCAGGACGGGGATGTCGGGCGCCACGAAGCCGAGGACCTGCTCGAGATCGGCGATGCGCTGGCCGTCGGAAAGGAAATAGGCGACGGGCGTTCCGGCCCGCGCCAGGTCCGCAAGGATCAGCGCCTCGGCGCCGGAGGGCACCGGCCCGATCGTCACTTCCCGTGTTGCCGCCACAATCCTCTTCGCGTCGAGGCCAGGTATCATCGTAGTGTCATTCCGTTTCCTTACAGCGCCGCGCGTCTTTTCAGACGCGCAAAGGTCGCTGCAACTTTGAATCCGCGCATCGAGCTTTCCGAAAATCGGGTCCGACTTTCCGGGCCGATGCGCTAGCGAACGGGATCGAAATCCGGGCGATAGGCGGCGATGCGCGCGAATAGCGCCGTCGCATGGCGCTCGGGCAACGGCTTTTCTCCCGTAATCCAGCGCACGAGATCGTTGTCCTCCTCGCGCATGATCGCTTCGAGCTCGTCGAGCTCGGCATCGGTGAGGCTCGCAATCTCGGCTTCGGCGAATTGCCCGAGGATCAGATCCATCTCACGAATGCCGCGGTGCCAGGCGCGAAAGAGTATCCGGCGCCGACGCGGGTCGAGATCGGCGCTCGTGCGCGATATGCCGGTCATGAAACGTCCTTTTTGCCATCCGCCTTTCGCGGCGGATCCCATGAACAGGGCTCTATAAACGCTGGAAAGCAGGTTGTCAGCCTTGCCAAAGGCGGAATTATGATCCCATTTTCACTCCATGCGCCCTGCCCTGCTCGATCCGCTGTTTTCGCCTCTCGACACCCTGCCCGGCATCGGCCCGAAAACAGGCGAGCTTTACGCGCGGCTGCTCGGGCGCGAAACGATCGACGATTGCCGCGTGGTCGACCTCCTGTTTCACGCCCCGCACTCCCTGATCGACCGGCGCCGGCAACCGGGCATCGCCCATGCGCCGCAGGGCGCGATCGTCACCATCACCGGGCGCGTCGACCGGCACCAGCCATCGCCGCGCGGCCGGCCCAATGTGCCCTATCGCGTCTTCCTGCACGACGATACCGGCGAACTGGCGCTCACCTTCTTCCGCGTCAAGGGAAACTGGCTGGAGAAGGCGCTGCCGATCGACGAAAGCGTGACCGTCAGCGGCAAGGTGGACTGGTTCAACGGTCGCGCATCGATGGTCCATCCGGACCATATGGTCCGTGCGGCCGAAGCGGAGAGCCTGCCATTGGTCGAGCCCGTCTATGGACTCACGGCCGGTCTCGCCCCGAGGGCGCTCCGCAAGACCATCGAGGCGGCGGTGGCACGCGTCCCCGATTTACCCGAATGGCTCGACGACGCGCTCCTTGGCCAGCAGGGCTTCCGAAACGCCAAGGAGAGTTTTCATCGCCTGCACGAGCCGCGTGACGAAACCGATATCGACAACCAGGCGCCGGCGCGCCGGCGCCTCGCCTATGACGAGTTCCTGGCGGGGCAGCTTTCGCTCGCGCTGGTGCGCCAGCGGCTGCGCAAGGTCGCCGGCGCGCCGGTCCACGCGACGGGACACCTAAGCGGTCCGGTACTCGCCGCCCTGCCCTTCTCCCTGACGGCGAGCCAGTCGGCGGCCGTAAGGGACATCCTGGCCGACATGTCCGGAACAGACCGAATGCTGCGCCTGCTACAGGGCGACGTCGGTTCCGGCAAGACGGCGGTGGCACTGATGGCGATGCTCGCCGCCGTCGAATCCGGTGGTCAGGCGGTGCTGATGGCACCGACGGAGATCCTCGCCCGCCAACACCACGCCACGCTGTCCAGGATGGCAGCGCCGGCGGGCATCGCCATCGACGTCTTGACAGGCCGCACAAAGGGCAAGGAGCGCGACGCGATCCTCGAACGAATAATGAGCGGCGAGACGAAGATGGTCATCGGCACGCATGCGCTTTTCCAGGACGCCGTGACTTACCGTCAGCTCGCCCTCGCCGTCGTCGACGAGCAGCATCGCTTCGGCGTCCATCAAAGGCTGCGGCTAACCGCCAAGGGCGTCTCCCCGCACATGCTCGTGATGACCGCAACGCCGATCCCGCGCACGCTCGTGCTGGCGGCCTTCGGCGACATGGACGTCTCCAAGCTCACGGAGAAGCCTCAGGGCCGCAAACCGATCCAGACCGTGACCATTCCGGCAGAGCGCACCGACGAGATCATCGACAGGCTCGATTCCGCCCTTCGGCAAGGAAAGAAGGCCTATTGGATCTGCCCGCTCGTGGAGGAGTCGGAAGAGACGGACGTGATGTCCGCCGACGAACGCTATCAAACTCTCGTCAGCCGCTTCGGCAACGTAGTCGGACTGGTGCACGGCCGCATGACAGGGCCGGAGAAGGATGCCGTCATGCTCGCCTTCAAGAACGGCGATATCCGCGTGCTTGTGGCAACGACGGTAGTGGAAGTCGGCGTCGACGTCGCCGATGCGACGATCATGGTAATCGAGCATGCCGAGCGCTTCGGCCTGGCGCAATTGCACCAGCTGCGCGGCCGCGTCGGCCGGGGCGACGAGGCCTCCACCTGCATCCTGCTCTATAAAGGGCCGCTCAGCGTAGCGGGCCACGCGCGCCTTTCGATTCTGCGCGAAACGGAAGACGGCTTTATCATCGCCGAGGAGGACCTGAAGCTCCGCGGCGAAGGCGAGCTTCTCGGCACCCGTCAATCCGGCACTCCCGGCTTCCGCATCGCCAGCCTCGAGGCGCACGCCGACCTTCTGGAGATCGCGCGAAAGGACGCGACCTATGTCATCGAGCAGGACCCGGATCTGACGTCGGAGCGTGGAGAAGCGTTGAGGACGCTGCTCTATCTTTATCGGCGTGATGAGGCGATCCGGTTCTTGCGGGCGGGATAGCATACGGCCAAGCCAGCCGGGTAAACAGGCCGCCCGCTTCAGCCAACCCGAAGGGCCGGGCATCTTTCCGCCAGGATCAGGGGCGATCGCCTCTGCCCGACGAAAATCTGCTCCGGCAGAATGTTTCCATTTAACCACGAAAGGCTCTAAGTTCCCGCCTCACCGGGCTGATGGAGCGACACGCAATTGCGACCTGCCTGCTTGGCAAGATAAAGGGCCGCATCGGCTGCGTTCTGAAGCTGCTCCGGCGAAATGAATTCCTTGTCGGGCGGCTGGTTCGCAACTCCGATACTGAGGGTGACGTAAGGCCCAACGCGCGAGGCAGGGTTCGGAAGCGAGGCGGCTTCGACACTCTTCCGGATTCGTTCGGCCGTAGCGATGGCTTCTCGCTCGTCTGCACCCGGCAGCACCACAAGAAACTCCTCGCCGCCATAGCGGGCAACATGATCGCGCTCGCCGTTCACACTGCTCTGAATGATGCCGGCAACCTTCACCAGACAGCGATCGCCCTCAGCATGCCCCAGGTGATCGTTCAGCTTCTTGAACTCGTCGATGTCGCACATCAGCATGGCGCAGCCGCGGCAATTCAAGCCTCCGCTCCACAGACGATTGAGCGTTTCCATCATCCAGCGCCGATTGGCGATGCCGGTCAATGGATCGGTTCTCGCAAGGCGCTCGAGCCGGGCATTCGCGTCGGCAAGTTCCGCGACCCGGCTTCGGTCTCTGAGCTCGAGAAGGAAAGTCTTCTGGGCCAGAATCGTCATGGTGCGCCGCGCAACGACAGTGGCGACGATGCCGCTCGCAAAGAAAAGCGTCGCAGCCACGGCATTCCCCGGCTCCAAGTTTGGGTTCAGCAACTGGAAAGAGAGGTAGAGAGCAAGGGCAATGGCAGCGACTGTCATAGTCCAGGCCAGCGGAACGCCGAAGATGATGATGGCGGTAATCGCCACGAAGAGCATGATGTTCAAATGGCGTTCGTAGAACTCGCCCCCTGCACTCACCCCCACCAGAGCGACCGACAGGAGGATGAGGAGCATGCCAGCGATGATGGAGATCCTTTGGAGCCAATAGGCGCGCGGTTTTCGCCAGACAAAGGCGGTCGTCAGGGCCGCGGGTGGAAGAATGCAGGCTGGCGCGAGCATCGCCATCACGATCGGCTTCGGGAGCAGTATGGCGTTGAGGGCCAGGGTCAACACATCCAGCAACGCCACCCACGTCATCCAGGCACGGATGATCTTGGCCGTTCGGGGCCAGGACCGCTCTCGAAACAGGCGGCACAGGTTACCTTTGAGACGAATGTCACGCGTGCGGCCCGCGAGAAGGCGCGCGACTTCAGCCATGGTGGCCGTATCCTCCGTCCGAAGCTGAATCTGTGCGGACGGGCTTCCCCTACTCGTCGAAGCTGCGTTCTCCTCGATGTCCATGCTACTTTATGTAGCGGGGCGTCTGCTGCAGGCAAGCATTGGCGGCGGATCAGCGGAGGTGCGAAATGGCCGCCGGCTGTCGAGGTGGCAACCGGAACGCCCGAGAGATCTCGTTTGCAACTATCGGCACACCCGCGTGCCCTGTGATACGTGCCGCTGATTGGCGGCCTCTTAAGCGATGCGTGATATACTGCCGACTGGCATGGGGCACAACGGCCATGAAGGAGGAAGGCTATGTCAAAGACGCGCCTTGGATGTTTGATCGTGCTTGCAGCATGCTCCATTTCCATCGCCTCGACGCAGGTCCGGGCCGGTCCCCTTGAAGACGACGTCAAGGCCGCCTACTCAGCGTGGGACGCGGCATTTCAGAAGAAGGACGCCAAGGCGGTCGCCACCCTCTATGCTGAGGATGCACTACTTCTCCCTCCCAGTCATAATTTGATTGAAGGACCTGCTGGCGTTGAGAAGTTTTTCAGCGACCTGTTCGGCGCGGGCGCAACCGATCACACACTCGAAGTGATCAAGGTCGGTGGCGACGGAAAATTGGTCTACGGTGCCGCGAAATGGTCTGCCAAGGGCAAGGATGCTCAGGGCAAAGACCAACCGTGGGGAGGAATTGCCACACATGTCTTCGAGCGCCAAGCCGACGGCAGTTTGAAAATCAAGCTGCATACCTTCAATTGACGCCAGTTCTTCCGATGCGGACGCAGAGTTGGGAAGGAAAGGAGCTCGGTCGCCGCTTCCGATAGTGAAAACGCCGCCGATGTGCTTAACCTCTGAGCGGTGCAAAGGCGTTTCTGGCCACGGCGGCGATCCGGCCGCCGTTCCAGCACCCCGCGCCTTTTCAGAGGCGCAAAGGTCAGCGTAACTCTTTGAATGGTGGTTCAATCACCGGCTCCGCGGTCGAGAACGAGGAAACTTGGATTTCTGCGTGAAGGGCGTGCGGCCGATGATCGAAACCGTGACACTGTCACGAGCCCCGGAGGCTGTTTAAAAGATGAGATCCGGTGACGCGTTCCGGATCGTGCTCATGATGGGAGACCAGACCAATGCGCATCAACGACGACCTGACAAAACCGGTGATCGTCCATTCGGCCAGGCTCGACTGGGTTCCCAGTCCCTCTGCCGGTGTGGACCGCCGCATGCTCTATCGCGTCGGTGGCGAAGTGGCGCGCGCGACGTCGATCGTGCGCTACGCGCCGGGTAGTGCATTCCCCCGCCATGTCCATTCCGGAGGTGAGGAAATCCTCGTGCTCGAGGGCACGTTCCAGGACGAGCATGGCGACTATCCGGCCGGGTGCTATTTCCGCAACCCGCCCGGCACCTCGCATGTGCCGGCGTCGAAAGACGGCTGCACGATCTTTGTGCGTCTCTGGCAGTATCGCGAGGGCGACGACACGCAGGTCGTTCGCCAGCCTGGCGAGGGTGAGGCAGCACCATTGCGCGACGGGGCCGACGCCGCACGCGTGCTGTTCGACGACGGTCAGGAACGCGTCTCTATCGAGCACTGGCGTCCGGGTTCGAGGATAACGGTGGAAAATCGCCGCGGCCTCGAATTCCTCGTGCTGTCCGGCAGCCTTACGGTTCGCGGCGAGCAACTGGAGCCGCAAAGCTGGGGACGGCTTCCCGCAGGCCAGCCACTGCAGGCTGACATGGGCCCCGAGGGTGCGCAGGCATGGATCAAGGAGGCGCCGCTCGAGCACGCCGACGTTTTGCCGCTGCCGGAATAAGCGGGCCGACGACCTCACAACTCCGCCAGACCCTCAAGCAGGCTCCTGCACAACCGCCCGTGGCGGCGCATTCGCCAGCGGCTTGTAATCCGGCGCGACAAGGCCGCCGGAAATCAGTAGTTTGGCCGCGTCCTCCGCGCTCATCTGCAGCGGAACGATCTTTTCCCGCGGTACGAAAAGCAGGAAGCCGGCGGTCGGGAGTGGTGTCGGCGGCAGGAAAACGGCGACCATGTCGAGGCCGCGCTCGTCGAATTTGGCCGCGATCTCGCCCTTGGCGTCGGTGGCGATGAAGACCAGCGACCAGAGGCCGGGGCTCGGATACTCGATCAGCCCCGCCGTCTTGAAGGATGACGATTGGTCCTGCAGCACAGTCTGAAAAATTTGCTTCAAGGACTTATAGATCGTCCGCACGAGCGGCGTCCGGTTGAGCAGCGACTCGCCGAAATTGACGATCGTTCGCCCAACGAGATTGGCGGTCAGAAAGCCGACAAGCGTGATGACGACGATGGCCACCAGCAGGCCGAATCCCGGAATGGCCACCGGGAGATAATTGTCCGGATTGTAGAAGCTCGGCAGATAGGGCTTCACCCAGCTATCCGCCCATTCGATGAAGGACCGAACCAGCCACACGGTAATCGCCACGGGCGCGCAGATGATCAGCCCCGTGAGGAAATAGTTGCGCAGCCGGGACGCAATCATGCCGCCTTTGGAACCGTCCGTCATGCCTCTACCATCACCCCTCAGCCCGGCCCGAAGGCCGAATGGTAAACGACCGTGCCGGAAACCATTGCTCCCGACAGGCCCAGCGCCATGAAATATTGCGGCGCAACACCGGGAAAGACAAGAGCTGGCTCATCGCGGAATCCGAACCTGCCGTAGAATGCCGGTTCCCCAACCACGACGCAGCCGGCCGCGCCCATATTTTTCAGCCTTTCAACGCCTTGCCGGATGAGGTCACTGCCGACGCCACGGCCCTGCCTGTCCGGCCTCACGGAAACGGGACCGAGCCCGTACCAGCCGTCATCGGCGGGCGTGATCGTCACCGGCGAAAATGCGATGTGGCCGATCACCTCACCTGCTTCTTCCGCAACGAGGGAGACGCTCAGCGCGTTCTCGGCACGCAAGCGCTCGATGATCAGCGCTTCCGTCTGGTCGCTATGCGGGTGGCCGGCGAAGGCAGCGGCGGTGACGGCGCCGATCGCCACGACGTCCCCCTCCCTCTCCGGCCGGATGATCATTCGACGGTCACCGATTTTGCGAGGTTGCGTGGCTGGTCCACATCGGTGCCCATGTGGACTGCCGTGTGATAGGCGAGAAGCTGGACCGGCAGGGAGAAGATCATCGGCGCAACGATCTCGTCGACGCTCGGCAGCACCAGCGTGTGCATCGTATCGAGCGTCGAGGCGGCAGCGCCCTTCTCGTCGGTGATCAGGATGATCCTTCCGCCGCGGGCGGCCACCTCCTGCATGTTCGAGACCGTCTTATCGAAGAAGCGGTCATGCGGGGCGATGACGATGACCGGCATGTTCTCGTCGATGAGGGCGATCGGCCCGTGCTTCAATTCGCCGGCGGCATAGCCTTCGGCATGGATGTAGGAAATCTCCTTGAGCTTCAGCGCGCCTTCCATCGCGAGCGGGAAGCTCGTGCCGCGGCCGAGATAGAGGACATCGCGGCACTTGGAGAGTTCCCGCGACAGGAACTCGATCTTCGGCTGAATACTGTTCAGCACCTGGCCCATGAGGCGCGGCATTTCGGCGAGACTCCGGACCATCGCCTGCTCTTCCGCATCGCTGATCGTGCCGCGCGCCTTGCCGGCGGCGATGGCAAGGGCGGCAAGGACCGCGAGTTGGCAGGTGAAGGCCTTGGTCGAGGCGACGCCGATCTCGGGGCCTGCAAAGATCGGGAAGACGGCGTCCGACTCCCGCGCGATGGTGGATTCGCGCGTGTTGACGACGGCGCCGATCTTCAGGCCATGCTCCTTGCAATAGCGCAGCGACGCGAGCGTATCGGCGGTCTCGCCCGATTGCGAGATGAAGAGCGCCGCCGATTGCGGCGTGAGCGGAATCTCGCGGTAGCGGAATTCGGAAGCGACGTCGATTTCGACCGGCAGGCGCGCATAGCGCTCGAACCAGTATTTGCCGACCAGCCCGGCCAGATAGGCCGTGCCGCAGGCGGAGATCGCAAGGCTCGGCACCTCGGCGAAGTCGATCACCTCCGAGACCGGGAGCACGCGGTTGTCGATGAAATTGACGTAATGGCCGAGCGCATGGGAGATCACCTCCGGCTGCTCATAGATCTCCTTCTCCATGAAATGGCGGTGATTGCCCTTGTCGATCATGTAGGCGGCGGCCATCGAGACCTGCCGGGGGCGAGTGACCGGACTGCCGTCGATGTCGAAAATATGCACGCCGGTCCTGCCGATGACGGCCCAGTCGCCATCGATCAGATAGGTGATCTCATTGGTGAACGGTGCGAGCGCAATGGCATCCGAGCCGAGGAACATTTCACCCTCGCCATGGCCGATCGCCAGCGGCGGGCCGTTGCGGGCCGCCATGATGGTGGAGGGATCGTCCTCGAACAGGACGGCCAAGGCATAGGCACCGCTGACGCGCTTCAGCATCGCGTGCATCGCCTCGCGTCGTCCCATGCCCTCACGGCGGAAACTTGCCAGAAGTTGGGCGACGACTTCGGTGTCCGTTTCCGTCTGGAACTCGGCGCCTGCGGCAGTGAGTTCGCTCTTCAGCTCGGCAAAATTTTCGATGATGCCATTATGGACGACAGCAACGCCCTCGGTGAAATGCGGGTGGGCATTGCGTTCGGTCGGCGCGCCATGAGTGGCCCAGCGCGTGTGGGCAATGCCGATCGTACCGGCCAGCGGCTCCTCTTTCAGCCTTGTCTCGAGATTGACGAGCTTGCCTTCGGCGCGCCGGCGATGCAGCTCACCGCCATTGATCGTCGCCACACCCGCCGAATCGTAGCCCCGATATTCCAGGCGCTTCAATGCGTCGACAAGCCGCTCCGAAACCGGTTGATCCCCCACGATGCCCACAATCCCGCACATTTGAAACTCCGCATTCTTATTCACGCCGACGCGGCGCTACAGGTCACCCAGGCAAGACGAGAATACGCGCGGATCACCGCCCCTCGCCGCGCCAGTCCATTAAAGCGTCCTTTGTCCTTCAGGACGCACAAGGACGCTGCAAGTAATTGAATCTTCGCATCGTGCTTTCCAAAAGTCGGGTCCGATTTTCGGGCCGATGCACAAAGATCACGTCACAGAGATCGAGCCGCCCGCTGCACTCATGACAGTCAGGCACGCCGCCTCCTCGAAGCCTTCGTACTGAAATTATCGCGTGAGACAATCCGCTTCGATTTCACTTTCAGTTTCAACATTTAACGAGATTATTCGGCGGCCTTCGCCTTTTTTCTGGCTGCCTTTTCCGCCTCGTAGCGCTCGCGCAGTATCGGCGCCCGGCCGGGCTTCACCTCCTGACGCGCCCGACCGAACGCGACCGCGTCCGCCGGAACGTCCTCGGTTATCACGCTGCCGGAACCGACGAGCGCTCCGTCGCCGATCGTCACAGGCGCCACAAGCGCTGAATTCGAGCCGATGAAGGCATTCTCGCCGATGCGGGTCACATGCTTGTTCACGCCGTCATAATTGCAGGTGATCGTGCCGGCGCCGATATTCGACCCGGCACCGACAAAGGCGTCGCCGATATAGGTCAGATGGTTGACCTTCGCCCCGGGGCCAATCGCCGCCTTCTTGACCTCGCAGAAATTGCCGACCTTCGAATTCGGCCCGAGATCGGCGCCAGGCCTCAGACGGGCAAAGGGACCGACGGTCGCGCCGGCGCGAATATGCGCCCCTTCGACATGCGAGAAGGCGTGAATGACCGCACCGCTTTCGACGCGCACGCCCGGACCGAAGACGACGTTCGGCTCGACCAGCACATCCTGCGCAAGCTTCGTATCCCAGGCGAGGAAGACGGTTTCCGGCGCGATCATCGAGACGCCGGCCAGCATCAGTTCGTGCCGGCGACGCTGCTGCCAGAGCCTCTCGATATAGGCGAGTTCGGCCCGCGTGTTGCAGCCGGTCAGTTCTTCCTCCGGCGCTTTCACGGCAATCGCGCGGCCGCCGAGCGAGCGAACAATCTCGACGAGATCGGTAAGATAGTACTCGCCCTTGGCATTCCCGTTGCCGATCCGGGCGAGAAGGTCGAGTGCCTTGCGGCCGTGGATCGCCATCAGCCCGCCATTGCAGTAGGTGATACGTCGCTCCTCCTCCGAGGCGTCCTTGTGCTCCCGAATCGCCCGAAGTTCTCCATCCTCGACGATCAGGCGGCCGTAGGCCGTTGGATCCGCCGTCTCGAAACCGATGACGACGACGTCGTTGCCTTCGGCCAGGCGCTCACGCGCGGCCTTGAGCGGAGCGGCGGTGATCAGCGGCGTGTCGCCGAAGACCACGAGGACATCGTCATACCCCCTTTCGATCGCCTGCCGCGCGGCAAGCACCGCATGCGCCGTGCCGAGCCGTTCTTTCTGCAGGAACGAGGTGACGGTAACGGCACCACTCGCGGCCGCGGCTGTCACCGCCTCGGCGTCGCGCCCCACGACCAGGGCCACGTCGGAAATGGAAGCGCTTGCCAGCGCGTCGACGACATGCGCGATCATGGGCCGGCCCGCAACGGGGTGCAGCACCTTCGACATTGCCGATTTCATCCGAGTGCTTTCGCCAGCCGCCAGGATGATCGCCAGGCAAGTCCGTTCCATGCTCTTCTTCTCCTTGAGGTATTCTTCTACAGCGCCCCGTCAGCCCGATTCGACGTCTGCCGGCAAGATATTGCGGCAAGGCGCAGTCAGCCAATCACGTCGCATTAATCCGGTTAAAACGCAATGACGCGCGAGACGCACACCATGTCGCCTGCGGAGGCGTCAAGCCCGCGGCCGCAACCTGCTCTCCGTCAGAAGTCCGCTTTCCTCGACGATCGGATAGGCGACTGACGCGATATGGGCGTTGACGCGCTTCAGATCCCGAAGCATGTCGAGGTGCAGCGAACTCGTCTGTAGGCTTTCGGCGAGACCATCGCGCAGCCGTTCAAGGTGCCGCTCCGCGGACCGCTTCTCCATGTGCCGGACGTCGACCTTCACCTCGATCAAATGCCGCGCCAGATCGGCGTTTCGCGTCACGAAGATCGATTGGGCGATGCGAAGATTGTCGATCGTCAGCTCGAAGAGGCTCTTCAGTTCCTGATAGCCGTCTTCGGAGAATTTGAGGCCGTTGGTGATCTTCTTGCGGATCTGCTCGCAAAGACCTTTTTCAATGATATCGCCCATGTGTTCGAGGTTGATCGCATAGTCGATGATTACGATCGAGCGGCGGCCGTGCTCCTCGTCCGACTCGCCGCGCCCGAGCCGCGACAGGAAGATCTTCACTTCCTGCTGCAGGAGATCCACCTGCCTTTCCATCCGAGCCACGTCGTTGAGCTCGCTCAGGTCGTTGTTCTGGAATGCGGTCGAGGCACGCATGAGCATCGACTCGATCAGGTCTCCGACCCGCAGGACTTCTCGCGTCGCGCCGGAGAGCGCCATGGCCGGCGTGTCGAGCGATGCCTCGTCGAGGTAACGCGGTCCCAGTTCGCTTGCCTCCTCATCGGGAACGAAGTGGGCCATGGCGCGCGCGAGCATGCCCGCGAAGGGCCATGCGACGAGCGCCACGACCACATTGAAGGCCAGATGCACATCGACGGGCAGGTTCTCGGCCTGCAGAGGCAGCCGCTGCAGGAATTCCACGTTTATGCCGACGAGCGGAAGCGCGATCAAACAGCCAATGCTGCGCACCACGAGGTTCCCAAGCGTCACCCGTCGCGCGGCCGGCGCGGAGCCGAGCGTAGCGAGTACGGGGGGTATGGCACCACCGATATTCGCGCCAAGCACCAGGGCGACGGTCAGGCCTGCCGTAAGCACGCCGGCGGAGGATAGAGACAGCACCAGCATGACGACGGCGAGGCTTGAAGACGAGGCGAATGCGAGACCCGCCGAGATCAAGGTCGCGACGGGCCATGCGCCGTCGAGCAGACCAAGAAACGCCGCGAGAGCCTCCGATTCGCGCATCGGCTTCGTTGCCGCTCCCAGGAGGTCGAGGGACAAGAGCATCAAGCCTATGCCGACGAGGGCATAACCGCCGCCCTGGCGCGCGCTCGACCGGCTCATCCTGTGCGTGACGACCCCCGCAAGCACGAGCAGCGGCGATAGCCATCCTATCCCGAGCGCGACGATCCAGGCCGTCATGGCAGTGCCGATATTGGCGCCGAGCAGCACAATCTGCGCCATGCGCGAGCGCACCAGGCCCTTCTCCACGAAGGACGCGGTCATCAGGGCCGTGGCGGTCGAACTCTGAAGCGCAAGCGTCGCAACGAGGCCCGTAGCGAATGCCCGCAGGGGACCGCCGGTCCCTTGCGCGAGGCCGGTCCGCAACCGCGCTCCGAACGCGCGCGTCACCCCTTCCCTGACGAGCGAAAGGCCGAACAGCAGCAGCGCAACGGCGCCGAAGAGATTGACCATCACGATTGTGGATTGCATGGCATCAGTTCCGTAACGGCCACGAAGAACGGGATTGCTTGAGCCCTATCGAAGACACGATTCCCGACCAATTGCTATAAGGGAAAGTGGATAATTCTACAGATCGATTTCGGTTGCCGGCTAACGAATTCGACACTCTCTTTCCTGTTTGCGCCGGTTTCTCCGGCCGGTGCTTCGCAAGGCGCCGGCAGCCATAGGGCGACCGAATTCGCGTGACCGAGACGGTCGAGCGCTCAAGTCGGCCACGGATCATGCAATTTGCAGCACAGCGCCCTTCAATTCCCGTCCGGTTTGTTCTAAGGAACGAACTCATTCGGCTCTATGCCGCTGTACTGCAACGAGGTTTTCTGCCCCCATGCTCGACTCCCTGAGAAACGCCGCCCGGACGCGGGTCGTCAAAGGCTTCCTGGCCATTCTCATCCTCTCATTCATGGTTTGGGGTGGACAGACGATGATGGTGACGGGTGCGTCCGACGCTGTGGTTACAGTCGGCGATGTCAAGGTATCCGCCAGCGACTTCCGCCTTGCCTATGAGCGCCAGCGCAGCCTCCTGTCGCGGCAGCTCGGCATGCCGCTGACGCGGCAGCAGGCGCGCGCCTTCGGGGTCGAGGCGCAGGTCTATTCGCAGCTCGTTGCCGGCGCAGCTCTCGACCAACTCGCCGAGGACATGAATCTCGGCCTCTCCGAGGATCGGCTCGCAAGGCTCATCGGCGAAGACCCGGCCTTTCACAGCGCTAACGGCCAATTCGACCGACTGACATTTTCGAGTGTGCTGCGAAATGCTGGCCTCACCGAAAAGGACTACATCCGCAACCGCGCCCAGGTGGCGGTGCGCTCACAGGTCGTCGATGCGATCACAGACGGATACAAGGCTCCCGACGTGCTTGCCGAGGCGATCGGCAAATATCGCCACGAGACCCGCAGTATCGACTATCTGATGCTCTCGAACGCGAATATCGATGCAGTCAAGGCTCCGGGCGACGACGTGCTTGCGCCCTGGTTCGAAAGCCACAAGGCGAACTATCGCGCGCCGGAGTATCGCAAGTTCAGCTATATCAAGCTCGAGCCGGCAGATCTCGCCGCTCCCGAGACCATTTCCGAGGAGGAAGTGCGCGCCGACTACGAGCAGCGCAAGGAACGGTTCCGCACAGCGGGGACGAGAACCATCGAGCAGCTCTCCTTCCCCTCGCGCGAAGCGGCCGACGCCGCCGCGGCAAAGCTCGTCGCCGGCACCTCCTTCGACGATCTGATCAAGGCCGAAGGCAAGAGCACCGGCGACGTTCTTCTCGGCGATTTCACCAAGGAGAGCATGCCGGATCCCAAGGTTGCCGATGCCGCCTTCGCGGTCACCACCGATGGCGGCGTGACGCCGGTCGTCGAAGGCGCATTCGGCCCCGTCATCCTGCGCGTCACCAACATTCGTCCCGAAACCGTCCGCACCTACGACGAAGTGAAGGACGAGTTGCGCAAGGAGATCGCCCTTGACGCCGCGCGCGACCAGTTGATCGGTCTCCACGCCAAGATCGAGGACGAACGCGCCGCCGGCGTGCCCGTCAAGGAAGTGGCCGAACAGCTGAATTTGAAGCTCGTTACCGTCGATGCGATCGATGCCACCGGCAAGGACCAGAACGGCGACGACGTCACCGGATTGCCGGAGCAGCGCGAACTGCTCGAGGAGGTCTTCAAGGCCGAGGTCGGTCTCGATACGCTCGCGGTTCCCATCGGACGCGACGGATACCTCTGGTTCGACCTCGAAGAGGTGATCCCCGCCCGCGACCGGACACTCGACGAGGTGCGCGACGAAGTGGCCGCCGGCTGGACCGCGGAACAGCAGCGCTCGGCTCTGGCTGCCAAGGCGGCCGAACTCAAGGAGCGGATAAAGAAGGGTGAGACGCTTGCCGACATCGCAACCGAGCTCGGCCTGACAGTCGAAAGCAAGGCTGGACTGAAGCGCTCGACCCAGGATCCGGCGCTCAGCCAAGCGGCGATAATGGCAGCATTCGGCGGCCCGAACGGGCACGTCGCCAATGCACCGGGTACCGGCGGCGAAGGCCAGATCCTGCTTCAGGTGACGGCGGTAAACGAGAGTGCGCCGGCCAATGCCCTCGACGACGACAGCCGCCAGATCGAGGCGATCGCCCGCGCCAGCGGAGACGACATTCTCGACCAGATGGTGTTCACATTGCAGGCGGCCTACGGCGTATCGATCAACCAGACGCTGGCCGAGCAGGCATTGGCGCAGCAGTGAGGGGCGAGGACGACGCATGAGTGATTTGAAGCCGTTCGTTGCGAAGGTCGCGGCGCGTGAGTCCCTCAGCCGGGACGATGCGCGCGCCGCCTTCGAGATCATCATGTCCGGGGCAGCGACACCCTCGCAAATCGGCGGCTTCCTCATGGCGCTCCGGGTCCGCGGCGAAACCGTCGACGAGATTGTCGGCGCCGTCGGCGCCATGCGCGCGCGGATGCTGCCGGTCGAAGCGCCGGAAGACGCGATCGACATCGTCGGGACCGGCGGCGACGGCGCGGGCACCTACAATATTTCGACGCTGGCATCGCTCATCGTCGCCGGAGCCGGCGTGCCTGTCGCAAAGCACGGTAACCGGGCGCTGAGCTCGAAATCCGGCACGGCGGACGCGCTCTCCTGCCTCGGCGTCAAGCTCGACATCGGCCCCGAAGCGATTGCCCGCTGCGTCCGCGAGGCCAGCGTCGGCTTCATGTTTGCCCAGCAGCATCATTCGGCCATGCGCCATGTCGGCCCGACCCGCGTCGAACTCGGCACGAGGACGATCTTCAACCTGCTCGGTCCTCTCTCCAATCCGGCGGGCGTCAAACGGCAGCTCGTTGGCGTCTTTGCGCCGCAATGGGTCGATCCGATTGCGGAGGTCTTGCGCGATCTCGGCTCGGAAAGCGTCTGGGTCGTCCATGGCGAAGGCCTCGACGAGATCACCACGACAGGAGTGACCAAGGTCGCGGCGCTCGAGGACGGCAAGATCAGGAGCTTCGAACTGACACCCGCCGATTTCGGCCTCGCGACGGTCGGCCTCAGCGCATTGAAAGGCGGCGACGGAGCGCATAATGCGGCGGCCCTGCAGGCGGTGCTCGATGGCGAGGAAAACGCCTATCGGGACATTTCGCTTGCGAATGCCGCCGCTTCGTTGATGATAGCGGGACGCGCCAAGGATCTCGCGGAGGGCATGGCGATTGCACGTCAATCGCTTTCGAGCGGTAATGCCAAAACCGCCCTGCAGCGCCTGATCACCGTCTCCAATGCCGCTTGAGGAGAGGATATGACGGATATTCTGCGCAAGATCGAAGCCTACAAGCGCGAGGAGATCGCCGCCGCGAAATCACGCATTCCGCTCGAAGAATTGAAGGCGCGGATCGCCGACCAATCGGCTCCGCGCGGCTTTCACGCAGCCCTTGCTGCGCGACGCCAAAAGGGCGAATTCGGTCTCATCGCCGAGATCAAGAAGGCGAGCCCTTCGAAAGGGCTGATCCGTCCGGACTTCGACCCGCCGGCGCTCGCCAAAGCCTATGCTGCGGGTGGGGCGGCCTGCCTTTCGGTCCTTACCGATACGCCGAGCTTCCAGGGTGCGCCGGAATACCTGGCGGCGGCACGCGCTGCCTCGTCGCTTCCGGCGCTCCGCAAGGACTTCATGTTCGACAGCTATCAGGTCTTCGAAGCCCGTGCCTGGGGCGCTGACTGCATCCTCTTGATCATGGCGTCGCTCGGCGACGACGACGCGCGACGCCTAGAAGACGCCGCCTTCGGAATCGGCATGGACGTCCTCATCGAGGTGCATGACGAAGAAGAAATGGAAAGGGCGCTTCGGCTCTCCTCTCCGCTCGTCGGCATCAACAATCGCAATCTCAGGACCTTCGAGGTCGATATTGCCGTTTCCGAAGTCCTGTCGCCGATGGTTCCGGCCGATCGGCTGCTCGTCGGCGAAAGCGGCATCTTCACGCATGCGGACTGCCGGCGCCTGGAAGAGAGTGGAATCACCACCTTCCTCGTCGGCGAAAGCCTGATGCGAAAGCATGACGTGGAGGCGGCGACGCGCGCGCTGTTGACCGGCGCGGACAACGCTCTGGCAGCAGAATGAGCGAACCTCGCCTCAGCCATATCGACAGCACCGGCGAAGCCAATATGGTCGATGTCGGCGACAAGGCGGAAACCGTTCGCGTTGCCGTCGCCGCAGGCTTCGTTCGAATGCGGCCGGAAACGCTCGCCTTGATCCTCGAAGGCGATGCCAAGAAGGGCGACGTCATCGGCACCGCCCGGCTTGCCGGGATCATGGCGGCCAAGCAGACGGCGAACCTGATACCGCTCTGCCACCCGCTTATGCTCACCAAAGTGTCGGTGGACATCGTTCCGGACGCGGCACTGCCGGGCCTGCGGGTGGAGGCGATGGCGAAGCTCACGGGGCGCACGGGCGTCGAGATGGAAGCGCTGACTGCCGTCAGCGTCGCCTGTCTGACGGTCTACGACATGGCCAAGGCCGCGGATCGTGAGATGGAGATCGGCGGCATCCGCCTCGTCAGCAAGTCGGGCGGCCGCTCGGGCGACTACCGCCGCGACGGAGAAAACCGCTGATGTCGCTGCTTCCGGTCGACGAGGCCCAGGCAAGGGTCCTTGCGAAGGCCCGGCCGCGCGACGAAACGGAACGGCTTGCATTGCAAGACTGCCTCGGCCGCGTTCTTGCCGCGGACACCGCCGCACGCCTCACCCACCCCGCCTTCGACAATTCGGCCATGGACGGCTATGCGGTCCGTCACGAGGATATCGCCGACATCGGTGCCGAACTCACCGTTATCGGCCAGTCCGCCGCCGGACGCGGATTTCGCGGCACGGTAGGACGCGGCGAGGCCGTTCGTATCTTTACCGGTGCACCGCTTCCAGCGGGGGCGGATACCGTCGTCCTGCAGGAAGACACGCAGGCGGTGGAAGGCGAGCGCGTTCGCACGCTCTTTACGCCCGCGAAGGGGCGCCATATCCGCTTGCGCGGCCAGGATTTCAATGCCGGAGAAGTGGCACTTGCCGGCGGTAGCCTGCTGGACGCCGGACGGCTGACGCTTGCCGCCAGCATGAACCACGAAAGCCTGCCGGTGTTTGCGCGTCCGAAGATCGCCTTTCTCGCGACCGGCGACGAATTGCTGCCACCCGGCAGCACACCCGGGCCCGACCAGATCATCGCTTCGAACACATTCGGCGTTGCCGCGATCGCACGGGAAAACGGCGCGGAAATCCTGGATCTCGGCATCGTCCCCGACGACCGAACAGCTATCGCAGCGGCCGTCGCCGCGGCGCAGTCGGTTAAGGCGGATGTGCTGGTTACGCTGGGCGGCGCCTCCGTCGGCGATCATGATCTCGTCCAGTCAACGCTTCTTGGCTGCGGCATGACGCTGGACTTCTGGCGGATCGCCATGCGCCCCGGAAAGCCGCTGATGGTGGGGGAACTCGAAGGTATGATTGTGCTCGGCCTTCCCGGCAATCCGGTCTCGAGCCTTGTCTGCGCCCTGCTGTTCCTAGAGCCCTTGACCCGCAAGCTCGCGCATCTTCCTCCGCGCTCCCGCCTGGTCACTGCCCGCCTCGCCGTCCCTCTGCCCGCCAACGACCGCCGCCAGGACTACATTCGCGCGCGCCTCTCCGTCGAACCGGATGGCTCGTTCCTGGCGGAACCGTTCTCGCGCCAGGATTCCTCCATGACCAGGGTCTTTGCGCAATCGGATGGGTTGATCGTTCGTCCACCGCAATCGCCGGCAGCCGCGCCCGGAGAAATATGTCCGGTGCTGAAACTGCGGGAACCGGCCTGAGGGCGAGCGCGGCCCGTTCGCCCTTACCTGTTACCCGGTCACACCGGGCTCTCTCCCGTGCTGCGGCTGACAAGAATCTTGTCGATGCGCCGGCCGTCCATGTCGACGACCTCGAAGCGGTAGCCGTAGGCCTCAGCGCAATCGCCCTCTTCCGGGGTCTTGCGCAGTTCGTGGACGAGAAAGCCGGCAATGGTCTCGAAATCGGCGTCCGGATCGATGCCCTCGATACCGATTTGCAGATGAATTTCATCGATCGACGTCCGGCCATCGACAAGATAGCTGCCATCTTCGCGCGTCCGGATCTGCGCGTGCTCGGCATCGTCGTAGTTCGACGGCATCACGCCGACGATAGCCTCCAGTACGTCGGCTGTGGTGATGATCCCTTCCATGCTGCCATATTCGTCGACGATCATCGCCATATCGATGGGCGAAGTCTTGAACGCCTCGAGCGCCTTCAGACAGGAAATAGTCTCCGGAAGCGTCAGAATCTCGCGGATATAAGTGCGCAGGTTGAAGGGCGGTGCCAAAGGCGCATTCAATATCTCCTTGGCAAGGACCGCTCCGATCACTTCGCCGGACGGACCTTCGACCACGGGATAGCGCGAGTGGCCGAAGTCGCGGATCTTGCGGCCGATCGTCGCCGGATCGTCCTTGACATCGATAAAGCTCACCTCTGTCCGGTGGGTCATGATCGATTTGACGCTGCGATCACCGAGGCGGATGATGCGCCGCAGCATTTCATGCTCGCTCTTCTCGATTGCGCCGCTTTCCACGCCCTCCGCCATGATCGCCTGCACTTCCTCTTCCGTCACGCGATCAAGGTCGTTCGGCCGCATGCCCATCAGGCGGATCGCGAGAGCGGCCGTAGTCTCGAAAATATACACGACCGGCGCCGTGATTCGCGAAAGCCAGGTCATCGGTGTCGCGACGAACATCGCCAGCCCTTCGGGATTGCGAAGCGCGAGCTGCTTGGGAATGAGTTCACCGATGACGACCGACAGGAAAGTGATGAGCGTGACGACGAGTGCCACCGCGACCGTATTCCCATAGGGGTTGATCCAGGCCACCTGGTCGAGCGCCGGCGCAAACTTTGCGGCTATGGTCGCGCCGCCATAGGCACCTGCCAGAATGCCGACAAGCGTAATTCCGACCTGAACTGTGGACAGGAACTTTCCGGGATCTTCGGCAAGCTTCAGCGCGCTTTCCGCACGCCGGTTCCCCTGCTTCACCATCTGGCGCAGCAACGGTTTGCTTGCCGAAACGACTGCCAATTCCGAGAGGGCAAAGAAGGCGTTGATCAGGAGGAGCAGAAAGATCACGAAGAACTCGTACATGGCCCCGCTTTACCGTTGAGGAAAGCCAGCCCGATCCCGAGCGGCTACTCTCTCCAGATAGGCCGGGATGCGGGTAAGGGCAAGATCAATGATGATGGAGCCTCTCACGCTCCCTCGCCTGTTTCGGTCTGCAATGCCTGATGGATGCGATCGCGCCCGTATCGGATCACATATTCCATCGCCTGCCGCGCGCCGGCCTCGTCCCTCTTGCCGATCTCCTCGACGATACGGATGTGATTTTGGGCAACTTCGTCGATGCCGCCTACATCGTCCGTTGGCGAACTCAGCCGGAAAATACCGACGAGAGCGGCCTCGATCAGGCTGCCGACGGTCCTAAGAAACGGATTTCCGGATGCGTCGAGGACCGAAAGATGGAACCTGAGATCCGCCTCGGCGAGAGTCTCCGCAGTATGGTTCGCATGGCTCATCGCGACCGCGAGGCGCATCATCGTGGCGATTTCCGCATCGGATGCGTTTCGCGCCGCAAGTGCGGCGGCATGGGTCTCGAAGGCAAGGCGCACTTCGCTGAGATGCTGGAGAAACTCCTCGTCCACCCCGCAGGCAAAATGCCAAGTCAGGATCTCCGCGTCGAAGAGGTTCCATTCTTTCCGGGGCGTGACACGCGTACCAATTCGGGCACGCGGAACGATCATCCCCTTGGCGGCGAGAGTCTTCATCGCTTCCCTGAGGACCGTGCGCGACACTCGGAAGCGGGCCGCCAGTTCGGGGTCGCCGGGCAAGATGCTCCCGACCGGAAACTCCCCCGATACGATCGCCCTGCCAAGTTGATCCACCACCTGTGCATGGCTCGTCCGTTTCGGCGCCCTGGATAACACGGTCTCAAGCAAGCTCTTCACCCCCTCTCCTCCCGGTCAAGCGCGCAGTTCCCCACGTCCCATCAGAAAGATCGCATATAACTCTAGATCGAATATACGATTCCCGAAAGTCTCGCGAGCAGTAGCGGGGCTATTATTGCCGCCCGCCGCAGTCGCTTTAGCACTTCGACTCGCTGCATGTCTTTGTCCGAGGTCGATTTAAGGAGAGATGCAGTAGCAAACCCCGCGTTTGAAGCGCGGGGTCTGCAGGGCAATCACGGTTGGCGGGTGCGGCTTATTGCGGCAGCTTGTCGTCGACACCCTCGACATAGAAGTTCATGCCGAGAAGCGTCGCGTCGTCCGCCGTCTCGCCTTCCTTCAGCCAAGGCGTTCCATCCTGCTTGTCGAGTGGGCCGGTGAACGGCTTCAGTTCGCCGGACCGGATCTTGGCTTCGGTTTCCTCGGCCATCGCCTTCACGTCATCGGGCATGTTCGTGTAGGGCGCCATGGTCAGGATGCCGTCCTTGAGGCCATCCCAGCTCGAGGTCGATTCCCATTTGCCATCGAGGAAGTCCTGCGTGCGCTTCACGTAATAGGCGCCCCAGGTGTCGACGATCGCCGTCAGCTGCGTCTCGGGACCGGCGGCAATCATGTCGGACGCCTGGCCGAAGGCCTTGATGCCGCGTTCGGCGGCGACCTGCATCGGCGCGGTCGTGTCGGTGTGCTGCGTGAGGATATCGACGCCCTGGTCGATCAGCGCCTTGGCGGCGTCCGCCTCCTTGCCCGGATCGAACCAGGTGTTCGCCCAGATGACCTTGATCTTGAAGTCGGGATCGACCGAACGGGCGCCGATGACGAAGGCGTTGATGCCCATCACCACTTCCGGGATGGGGAAGGACGCGATGTAGCCCGCGACGCCCTTCTCCGACATCTTGGCTGCGATCTGGCCCTGGATGTAGCGGCCTTCATAGAAGCGGCTGTTATAGGTGGCGACGTTCGGTGCGGTCTTGTAGCCGGTCGCATGTTCGAACTTCACGTCCGGGAACTTCTGCGCGACGTTGATCGTCGCATCCATGAAGCCGAAGGACGTGGTGAAGATCAGGCCGCAGCCCGAGCGTGCCATGCGCTCGATGGCGCGCTCGGCATCAGGTCCTTCCGGCACGTTTTCCAGGAACTGCGTTTCGACCTTGTCGCCGAGCTCCTTTTCGACCTGCTGGCGGCCGATGTCATGCGCCTGGGTCCAGCCGCCGTCGGTCTTGGAGCCCACATAGACGAAGCAGATCTTGGCCTTTTCCTGTGCGCTCGCGGCCGCAGCAAAGCCGAGCACCGCTGTCGTGGTTGCAAGGGCGAGGAGTAGTTTTTTCATTTTTTGACCTCTGTGGTTCGAGAATAGCCGTCTGGTTCTTGTGGTTCACCGGTCCGGCACGAACGGCTTGCCGAGCGATGCCGGCGTATTGATCAAGGTCATCCGCCGGTTGTGCGATATCAGTATGAGTACGACAATTGTCGCCACATAGGGAAGCGAAGAAAGGAATTGCGAAGGGATGCCGATGCCGAAGGCTTGCGCGTGAAGCTGGCTGATCGAGACGGCCCCGAAGAGATAGCCTCCGGCGACCACGCGCCACGGTCTCCAGGACGAAAACACCACGAGCGCCAGCGCGATCCAGCCGCGGCCGGCCGACATGTTCTCCACCCACTGCGGCGTGTAGACCAGCGAGAGCTGTGCGCCCGCAAGGCCGGCGCAGGCGCCGCCGAACAGGACCGCCAGATAGCGGGTGCGAATGACGTCGACACCAAGCGCGTGCGCCGAGGCATGGCTGTCACCGACCGCCCGCAGCTTCAGCCCGGCGCGGCTCCTGAACAGGAACCAGTGGATGCCCGCGACGATCGCGATAGAGAGATAGAAGATCGCATCCTGTCGGAAGATGAGCGGCCCGACGAAGGGGATTTCCGACAGGAGCGGAAGAGCGATCGGCTGCAGCTTGGTTCCCTGCATGCCGAGGAAGCTCTCGCCGATCATGCCCGAGGCGCCGAGGCCGAGCAGCGTCAGCGCCAGCCCCGTTGCCACCTGGTTGGCAACGAGCGTCAGCGTGAGAACGCCGAAGAGGAGCGAAAACAAAGCACCCGCAGCAATGCCGGCGACAACCCCGAGATAGGGTGAGCCGGTGATCTGGGTGGCCGCGAAGGCGCAGACCGCCCCCATGATCATCATGCCTTCGACGCCGAGATTGAGCACGCCGGACCGCTCTGCGACGAGCTCGCCGGCAGCGGCAAGCACCAGCGGCGTTGCCGCGGTGATGACGCTCAAGAGGATTGCTTCGACGATACCCATCAGTGCGCCTCATCCGTCTTGATTGCCGGAAATCTCTCCCACACCAGCCGAATGCGATAATGGATGAGCGTATCGCAGGAGAGCACGAAGAACAGCAGCAGGCCCTGGAAGACGCGCGTCGCCTTGTCCGAAACGCCGATCGAAAGCTGTGCCGCCTCGCCGCCGAGATAGGTGAGCGCAAGCACGAGCCCGGCGGCGATGATGCCGAGCGGATTGAGGCGTCCTAGGAAAGCGACGATGATTGCCGTGAAACCGTAGCCGGGCGAGATCACCGGCCGCAGTTGCTGGATTGCGCCGCTCACTTCCGCAATGCCCGCAAGCCCGGCAAGGGCGCCGGAAAAAAGCATCGAAAACCAGATCATCCTGCGGGAGGAAAAGCCGGCGAAGCGCCCGGCCCGTTCGGACTGGCCAAGGACGGTAATCTCGAAGCCGCGCAGTGTGTAACGCATCATGAACCACACGAGCAGCGCCGCAATGATGGCGAAGGCGAAACCCCAATGGGCGCGCCCAGAGGCGAGCATTTCGGGCAGGATCGCCTCGGCGGCGAACCTGCGCGTTTCGGGAAAATTCATGCCCTCCGGATTGCGCCAGGGACCGCGCACCAGCCAGTCGAGAAAGAGCTGGGCGACATAGACCAGCATCAGGCTCGTCAGGATCTCGTTGGTGTTCATATGCGCCTTTAAGAAGGCGGGTATCGCAGCGAAGAGAGCGCCGCCGATGATGCCGAAGAGAAGCATCAACGGCAGCATCAGGGGCGAGTGCCACTCATGAAAGACGACCGGAAGGATCGAACCGGCGATCGCGCCCATGATGAACTGGCCTTCGGCGCCGATATTCCAGTTGTTGGACCGGAAGCAGACCGAGAGGCCGACGCCGATCAGCATCAGCGGCGCGGCCTTGATTGCCAGCTCATGCAGCGACCACACCTCGATCAAAGGCTCGACGAAATAACTGTAAAGCGCGGTCACCGGGTTTTTGCCGAGAAGCGCGAACATGATGCCGCCGAAGACGATCGTCAGCGCGAAAGCGATGAACGGCGACAGGATTGAATAGAGCGTCGAGACCTTGGCACGCTTTTCGAGTTCAATGCGCATGTGCCGCCCCCGCACCTTCCGTCTGGCCATGAATGCCGCCCATGAGAAGGCCGATCTTTTCGCGCGAAAGTTCGCGGGCCGGATAGGCGTCGGAAATGCGCCCCTCGCTGATCACCGCGATTTCCGTCGCCACCTCGAAAATCTCGTCGAGATCCTGGCTGATCACCAGCACTGCGGAGCCCGCCTTCGCGAGATCGACCAGCGCCTGCCGGATCCGGCTTGCGGCGCCCGCATCGACGCCCCAGGTGGGCTGGTTGACGACGAGCACGGCGGGCTGCCGGTCGAGCTCGCGCCCAACGATGAATTTTTGCAGATTGCCGCCCGAAAGGGAGCCGGCCGGCGGATCCTCGCCGCTCTTGCGAACGTCCATCGCCTCGGAAATCCGCTTGGTCGCCGCCTTGATGGCGTTCTGCCGGATGATCTTCAGGAAGCCGCCGCCGAGAAAAGCGCGCCGGTCGGACTGATTGCGGGCGAGAACGAGATTGTCGGAGAGCGCGAGCGCCGGGACCGCTGCATGCCCGTGTCGCTCCTCCGGCACGAAACCGGCGCCCATCAGGCGGCGCGCATTGATGTTCTTCGTTCCGACCGGCTTTTGCCGGATCTGGACGGCATTGTTATCAGCCACGGGGTATTCGCCCGAAAGCGCATCGAAAAGCTCGCTCTGGCCGTTGCCGGCGACCCCTGCGATCGCCAGGACTTCGCCCGCCCGCACCTTGAGGCAGAGATTCTTCAGCGAGACCGCGAAGGGCGTGCGCGCGGGGACCGAGAGGTCGCTCGCCTCCAGTAGTACGTCGCCCTTGGTGCTCGTTCCCTCCGGGCTGACCGTTGCGACGTCGCTGCCGACCATCATGCGGGCGAGCGAGGCCGGCGTCTCCGCACGCGGGTCGCAGGCGCCGGTTACCCTCCCGTGCCGCAAGACCGTGGCACGGTCGCAGAGGCGCTGCACCTCCTCCAGCCGGTGGCTGATATAAAGGACGGATCGACCTTCCGATTTCAGCTTGCGCAGCGTCTCGAACAGCCGATCGGCCTCCTGCGGCGTCAGGACCGAAGTCGGCTCGTCAAGGATGATCAGTTGCGGGTTCTGCAGAAGCGCCCGGACGATCTCGATGCGCTGCCTTTCGCCGACGGAAAGGTCGGCCACATGCGCCTTCGGGTCGAGCGGCAGGCCGTAGGCATGCGAAAGCCGCGAGGCTTCCTCGGCGACCCGAGCCAGCGAAACATTCCTGTCCATAGACAGTGCGATGTTCTCCGCGACCGTCAGCGCCTCGAAAAGGGAAAAGTGCTGGAACACCATGCCGATGCCGAGCTTGCGCGCGTCACCGGGGCTCGAAATGCGGACGGCCTCGCCCCTCCACCGGATCTCGCCCGCCGTCGGCGCCAACACGCCGAACAGCATCTTCACCAGGGTCGACTTCCCTGCCCCGTTCTCGCCGAGGAGGGCGTGAATTTCTCCGGGTTCTATCTGCAGATCGATCGCGCTGCAGGCGGCGAACGAGCCGAAGAATTTCGTCAGGTTGCGCACGGCCAGCAACGGGCCGCTCGCATTTGCTCCCTTTACAGGCACTCTGCCCTCTTTCCCCTCAACTCCCGGCCCGTTTTGGCAACGCTCAGGGAATCAGCAATGTCGTTCCACTCGTTCTTCTTGATTCGAGATCCGTATGCGCACGGCCAGCCTCGGCGAGCGGATAGGTCTGATTGATATTGATACGCACTTTGTTGCTTTGCACAACATCAAACAGGGAATTTGCACATGCCTCCAGCGCGGGCCTCGTCGCGATGTAGCCGAAGAGGGTCGGCCGGGTGGCAAAGAGCGATCCCTTCTGCGCCAGGATGCCGATATTGAACGCATCCACCGGCCCGGAGGAATTGCCGAAGCTGACCCACATGCCGCGCGGCTTGATACAGTCGAGCGAGGCCGGAAAGGTATCGCGGCCGACCGAGTCGTACACGACGTCGACGCCCCGGCCCCCCGTCAGCTCCCTCACGCGTTCGACGAAATTCTCGGTATTGTAGTTGATGACATGGTCGTAACCGTGGGCGAGCGCCAGCTCGATCTTCTCCTGCGATCCCGCCGTACCGATCACGATCGCACCGAGCGCTTTCGCCCATTGGCCGGCAATCAGGCCGACGCCGCCGGCGGCCGCGTGAAAGAGCAGTGCCGTCTCCGGACCGACCTGGAAGGTCTGGTTCAGGAGATATTGCGCGGTCATGCCCTTGAGCATCATCGCGGCGGCTGTCTCCAGGCTGATGCCGTCTGGAACCTTGACGAGTTGCGAAGCCTCGACGTTGCGTTCACTTGCATAGGCGCCATCCGCGGAGGCGTAGGCCACCCGGTCGCCGACCGCAAAGAGCCTGACGCCGTCGCCGACGGCCGTGATGATCCCGGCGCCCTCCTTGCCCGGAACAAAAGGCAGACCCGTGGCCGACTTGTAGAGCCCGGTGCGGAAATAGACATCGATGAAGTTCAGGCCGATCGCCACCTGGCGGATCTGCACCTCTCCCGGCCCGGGCGGCGCCAGCGTCACGCCTTCCATCTTCAGAACTTCCGGTCCGCCGAGCTCGCGGACTACGATCGCCTGTGCCATGACCAACTCCTAAACACGCCCAAGATTAGGGAACAGCTGCAGAATGAAACCGATGACGTAGAGATAGATGCCGGTCGCCACCACTCCGACGACCACCCAGGGCGGCGTTTCGAAATGCAGCAGCAGCGCATACATGCCGAGCACCGACCAGACGAGGAAGACGCCGAGATTGAGCGGCCTCAGCCTTTGCACCCGCACCGGATGCAGGAAATTGACCGGCAGGAAGGTCAGCACTACAGACAGGAAAACAACAATGGATGCAGTTATTTCGCTAGCCTGGATCACAAACAGGGTGAAGACGACCATGTTCCAGACGACGGGGAATCCGGAGAAGAAATATTCATCCGTCTTCATGCCCATGTCGGCGTAGTAGATGGCACTCGAAACCACGATGGCTCCGGCCGCGACAAAGGACCAGGGCTCGCCGATCATGCCGCTCTGGTAGAGCGCGAAGGCCGGCAGCAGGACGTAGGTCACGTAATCGATGACATTGTCGAGCGTGTCGCCCGACCAGTTCGGCAGGACTTCCTTGACCTGTACCTTGCGCGCAATGGGGCCATCGATGCCGTCGACGAGCAGGGCCAGGCCGAGCCACCAGAACATGTCGATAAAGCGATGCTCGGCCGCCGCCACGACGCCGAGAAAAGCCAGGAACGATCCGGACGCCGTCAGGATATGCACGGAGAAGGCCCGGATTTCGGCGTAGGGAACGCGTCTGTAGTTGAAGAATTTCATTTGTGAATGCCGCCCAGTCCCTCATTTCGACCCTTGCCGGAGCCGTCGCTGCCCGACAGGCGGTAATATGCACCCTTTGCGGGGCGCCGCCAGCAAAATTAAACGGAGTCAAGCCCGGGGAGGGAATTGTCCTGTGGACATGCGAGAAACCGGTCTGCGCCAATTGAGCCCATTTATTTCAATAGGCTAACGGAGTAGAACAAACCCGTTGTGGAGAATTGGGGCGGGCAACCGCTCGGACAAAGAGGTCTCGTCGGCCATGGATCACTACGACGTCGTCATCATCGGTGCCGGGCTTGCCGGGTCGCTCGCCGCGATCGCGCTTGCCCGCGAGGGCCACCGCGTCGCGCTGGTCGGTCCGCGACCGGCGATTGCGGACGGGCGCACGACGGCCCTGATGGACCAATCGATTGAATATCTGAAGCAGCTCGAACTCTGGAGCGAGGTCGCGCCGCTGACGGCACCGCTCGTCGCCATCCACATCATTGACGATACCAAGCGGCTGTTGCGCGCGCCGCCCGTCAACTTCCGCGCGGCCGAGGTCGGCCTCGAGGCGTTTGGCTACAATATCCCCAATGCGCCGTTCCTCGAGATCCTCGAAAGACACCAGGCTAATCTGCCGACGCTGGAGCGCATAGCCGTGGCGGCGGAGGTCTTCGATTTTGGCGATGTCCAAGTGCGCGTCGGCCTCGAGGACGGCCGCATGCTCACCGCCGATCTCATCGTCGGCGCCGATGGCCGGCGCTCGGCCGTCCGGGAAGCGGCGGATATCGACACGCTCACCTGGTCCTATCCACAGGCCGCCGTCGTCCTGAATTTCGGGCACGAACTGCCGCACCAGGAGGTCTCGACGGAACTCCATACGCCAAGCGGCCCATTCACGCAGGTGCCGCTTCCCGGCAACCGCTCGAGCCTGGTCTGGGTCCAGAAGCCGCGTGATGCGGAGGAAACGCTGAAATTGCCGACAGAGGTCCTGTCGCGCACCATCGAGGAGCGGCTGCACTCGATCCTCGGCAAGGTGACCGCCGAAGGCAAACCGCAGTCCTTCCCGCTCTCCGGCATGACCGCCCAGCGCTTCGGCAGGGGCCGCGTGATGCTCGTCGGCGAGGCTGCGCATGCCTTCCCGCCGATCGGAGCGCAAGGATTGAACCTTAGCCTTCGCGACGTCATGACGGTCGTCGAGCTCGTCGGACCGCCCACCGTCGGCCGCTTGCCGGCCGATGCCGGCGACCGTTTCGACCGCGAGCGCCGGATGGACATCCTCAGCCGGACGGCGAGCGTCGACCTGCTCAACCGGTCTCTGCTCTCGAGCTTCCTGCCCGTCCAGGCGATGCGCGCCGTCGGTCTGCAGCTTCTTTCCTCCGCCGGGCCGCTGCGGGGCCTCCTGATGCGCGAAGGCATCCATCCCGGGAGCGCGCTGCAATCGATCAGGGAGAGCCTGCGGGAGACATTCACCCGGAAGAGTGCCTGATCGGCCCGCTCAATTCGGCAGATCAGCCGATTTGCGAGAGCACCGGGAAGGTTTGCTGGAACCAGATCGCCACGGTACTGACAAAGCCGAAGAGGAAGGCGAGACCCGCCGCAACCAGCAGGACGCCCATCAGCTTCTCGACCAGGCCGAGATGGCGCCGAAAGCGCGAAAGGAAGCGCATGAACGCCCCCGAGAAGCCGGCAGCCACCCAGAAGGGAACCGCAAGACCGAGCGAATAGATCGCAAGCAGCAGGGCACCGTCGCCAACGGTGTCGCGCGCGGCGGCAACGCCGAGAATCGTGCCGAGCACCGGCCCAATGCAGGGCGTCCATCCGAAGGCGAAGGCCAGCCCCATTATATAGGCGCCCGACAGCGTCGCCGGCTTGCCCCCGCCGTGAAAGCGCGCCTCGCGGGCAAGCAGGCCGATGCGGAAGACGCCGAGAAAATGCAGCCCCATGACGATGATGATAATGCCGCCGACGCGAGACAGCACGTCCATATGTTGCCGCAGCAGCAGACCGATCGACGATGCCCCTGCCCCGAGCGCGACGAACACGGTCGCGAAGCCGAGCGTGAAGAGGAGCGCCGCCGGCATCACGGCCCTGCGCGGGTTGCCGACCGCCGCCGCGTCGCCGCCACGGAACTGATCGACGGAAACGCCCGCCATATAGCAGAGATAGGGGGGAACGAGCGGCAGGACGCAAGGCGAGAGAAAGGACAGAGCGCCCGCGAGGATCGCGGTCCAGATGGATATATCGGCAATCGACAAAGTTCAGATACTCCGGCACTCGGGCTCGCCGCCTTCTTACCCGCATATGTAATGCGAAACCAATCACCTTTTGGCGACCATATTGCCGCACGCGCCGGCCCCACCGGGCAAAATTACAGCCAATTGGCCCACTCGCGCCCGCCGGCGCAAATGGATTCACCAACGCCCATGTTGCCCGGAAACGCGTGCCTATATTCGTGCTTTCCTGTAATTTTTTGGGTTGACCGGCACGGGGGGCGCGTGCATATGTCCGCCCACTTCCGCCGAGCTTGAAGCTCGGGCGACGGGAGCGCGTAGCTCAGCCGGTAGAGCAACTGACTTTTAATCAGTAGGTCCAGGGTTCGAATCCCTGCGCGCTCACCAAAAGATTTCAAGCACTTAGCGAAGAATTTGGCGTTTTGCCGGAGCATCGAGTCGCCACGGGAACTTCGGTTAACTCAAGGCTGGTGGTTCGACCCCGAACTTTTCATCCAATCCTCGTGGTAGTTTCGGCGCGCTCTCTTCAGCCGGCCATTAGCATTATCTTGGAGTGTCATAGAGGCGGTGCCATGCAGTTCTGGCTGTATACGGAACCTGCGATTCCCGTCCGCGTTGTTCGTTAGTCAATGAAAGGAGGCCTTAGATGGCAGACGACAAAACGAAAACCGCAGCAGACCGCCGCCTCGTCTCAGGTACTCAGAAGTACGAGGTTGCCTATTTCGCAAAGAAGCACGGCATTACTGCTGCGGACGCACGCCGCATCATCAAGCAGCATGGCAACGACCGCGACGCTGCCGATAAAGCGGCCAGTCGTCTGAACGGTTAATGTAAGCGACTAGGTCGACCAATTGCGGACCTGACAGTTTGGCTGTGCCGCCTAGACAGGCATTTGCGAAAATGCTTTATTTTTAGGCACGTATAATATATACAAGAAACAGTCGATGCGATTTCCTCCCACGCATCGCAGGGTAACGCGTCCCCGATCTAGCCTGCCGTCCTCAGCGGCAGGCTTTTCTTCTCAGAGTCGAAACAAGAAGCGGCAGGGAGTAGCCGCTCGACCTGCCGATGATTGCCCGTCGCCAAGAGGAGGGTGGCGCCAGGCAATTGGAAAAAAGGCGATCGGTTATACTTTAGACCTTGCTTCATTAGACTTTGGTATAATAGTCTGACCGTCCACCTGCCTGGGAGGAGCAAGATGGAGCATGTCGAAGCCGAAAAGCTTTCGAAGCACACCGTTACCAAGGTTTGGAACGTCCGAGAATTTTGCCAACAACATCAATTGGGTGAACAAGAAGAGGTCCGACTTCGTCGGCTATTCGGCCGGTTCGCCACAGCTTCCGAGCTGCAGCATAATGCAAAACGGCCGCCCAGGTGGCGGTATTAGAGTTGGGCTGATAAGTGACCACCAAGGGTGCGCATCGTAGAGAGGCGTAGGTGGGTACGATAGGTGGGATGGCCGACCGCTGCAGACGGTACGCTGCCTATGTGGCAGGTGGCCAATCCCGGCGAAGATGCCCATGAGGAACCATGGATAACTCGCAGATAGTTTCGCCCGGCTCATCGCTGGCCGAGCGTCCGTCGCAACTAGTCTGTGCGCCCGGAAGGTGGTGGGGCGACAGCTATGCTGCCTGAAATGGCGTTGGCCGAATACGGCGTCGAACCGGAGAAGCGGGAAGTTTCTCGCAAGTCGTAACCCTATGAAGGTGAAGGGGTGCGGGTAATAACCTTATGGGAGTTACCGTCTTCATCGACGTGTGTGCCGTAGACGAAGTCACCCTCAACTGGAATAGCATGGATCTCCTTGCTCGCCCGCTGCGCCTCATGCCGACCACCGGCTGGCATCATCGGCTGCTGGCGATACCTCATGCTGAGTTCGGCTAACGAATTTTCTAGTTCTTGTTCGGATGGGATGATCTCCACGGCGCGCTCATTCCCAAAGCCGTCTTCCGGCAGCCTGTTGTCGTTCGCCGGCGTCAAGCGCCAGTTGCTTGATATCTGCGTATCCGGCTCTGCCGGCACACCTTCGGCGACACCGTTCGGCCGGCTCCGCATTGCAGGCAGCGCTGACAGTTCTGATAGGCCTCGGTGTCTGGGCTTCTCGGCCTTCAGCTTCCTGCCAAATATCTGATGGTCGTGCTTTGGTGCTGTGGCACGCCAGGCTTCTACAGCTGCGCGGTGTTCTGCGGTGGATCTGGTCAAGCAGCGTTCTCCTCTTTTTTCCCTGCGCGATTATCGTTCGCAGCGACGAGCGAGCCGGCATCCACGACCGTCGGCCGCATCGCTGCGAGTTCGTTCAGCTTCTCAAAACCGGCCCGCTGACCGCGAGGCAGATGGAAGTCGTGCTTCATCTCGGGTGCGGCTCCGCGGCCCGGGAATGGCCCGCCTTGGGTGCGATGCGATTTTCTAATCAAGTATTTTCTCCTTCAATTTCGAAGCATCCGGTGGATACCGAAATACTGCGAGGCCATACGTCTCACTGTGATTGCGTCTTTCGCCGTTATTCCGTCGGACCTAAGTCTGAATACTGGAACTGTTTCGGCACCCTATCGTTAACGGGCGACTTCAACGAAAGGATAGAACTATGAAGAAGCTTATGATTGTTACTGCAGCAGCCACGCTTGTGGCGGGAACTGCTTTCGCTCAGCAGAGCGATGGCAAAAACGCAACTACAGGCATGGTGGGTGGAGCAGCAACGGGCGCCATTCTCGGCGGCCCGATTGGCGCCGGCGTAGGCGCAGTGGTTGGCGCCACGCTCGGTGGAGCCCTTACCCCGCCTCCGCCAGAGGTAGTCACCCGGGTAGAACAAATGCCTGCGCCTTCGTCTGTTGTGGTTCAGGAACGGGTAGTGGTCGGAAAACCGATTCCGGAAACAGTCGTTCTGACGCCCATTCCCGAGGCGCCGGAATATTCATTTGCTGTCGTTAACGAGCAGCGGGTTATTGTGGAGCCGAAGTCGCGTACGGTTGTGCAGGTCATTAACTGACGGCGTCTGATCACGTTCTACTCCTTCTCTATCGGGGGATGGCGTTCCCAGACGCCTCCCCCTACGTAGTAGGGGCAATCGCTGTGAACGTGGGAATACCTTCATTTTCAATAACTTAGGCGGCTCCCAAAATTCTTGAGAACGCTGGGAATGGGAAAGTGAATCGCGCTCCCATTCCGCCCCGTTCGGCGGTTTGTCGACGAGCGTCGGCACGGGTCGACGGGCGGCGCTGGAATCGGGCGGTTCATCGGGCGGTTCATCGGGCGGTTTCTTCGATGAAGCGCGTGCCATGAGCATTAACGCTCAGGTCGGCAGAGCCTCAGCGATACGCGTTCCGCCATCCGGCTTCCCGCGCCACGTCCTCTGAGCAGAACCACAGCAATTGCCGCGGCAACGGCGACGCTGGGAATCGAACTCTATGCTTCCTGCGCAGCGGCAATCTCTGCGGCGCATGTGCAGGTCGACCACGGCGAGTAAAGGCTGACGCCGCAAAGTAGGCCGGCAATCCAACGACGATGCCAGCTAACAGACCGAGAACCGTCTCCTGATCGAATATCACCCACCTGCCCCTCCTCGGCTGGTCCCAGAATGGCGGAAAGACCAATGAAATCAAATACTCCGTTTGAGTGATACCCCTAATCCTTGACCGTGGCGTGCTCTGTGAGACCCTCAATCCATAAGAATCCGCGTCGGCAGAGTCCCCCTCCGGCGTGGGCCAGCGGCCCCAGAGCCATCGCCCCCGCATCCCACTGGGCAAGCTCTGGGGCTCGGCTGGTGCTTTGTAGTGCGTAGGAAAAACGAATGACCTTTGACGAGACCATTGAGGCGGCGCTCGCTGTCGCCTGCGAACAACTTCAGATAACGCGAGACGAGGCAATCCGCCTCTTCGTTCGCGAGTGGCTCGAGCAATACGGCTTTCTGCCCTTCCATGAGCCGGACGAAGGTAGCGAGACCGCGTCCATCCGCCTTGAGGATAATTTAGAATATCCTTGAAAATATTCGTTTCTCAAATCGGAACAAAGGCGAAAGTGATTCGGTTGACTCGCTCAGTTCACGCAATTGCGTCAGGAGTGAGTCATGGCAGCCGCGGCACGCGCCCAATGGAAGGGCTATCTCAAATTTGGTGAGGTGACCGCGCCGGTGGCGCTCTACACAGCCACCTCGACCTCAGAGCGGATCTCCTTCCACACCGTCAACCGAGCCACCGGAAACCGGGTGAAGCGCGAATTTGTCGACAGCGAAACCGGCAATACGGTGGAGAAAGACGACCAGGTCAAGGGCTACGAAATCGACAAGGACAGATATGTCGTTCTTGATCCCGAGGAAGTGAAGTCGGCGGTCCCGGAGAGCGACAAGACACTGCGCGTCCAGGCTTTCATCACCTGTGACGAAATCGACAAGGTCTACTTCGACAAGCCTTATTATTTGACGCCGGACAAGATGGGTGCTGAGGCCTTCACTCTTCTGCGCGACGGCATGCGGAAGACGCAGGTCGCCGGAATTGCGCAAGCGGTCCTTTTCCGGCGCGTGCGCACCGTCCTTGTGCGGCCGCACGGGAAAGGGCTGATCGCCACCACGCTGAACTTCGAATACGAGGTGCGAAGCGCGAAAGACGCCTTCAAGGAAATTCCGGAGATGAAGATCGAAGGCGAGATGCTTGACCTTGCAAAGCACATCATCGGCATGAAGAAGGGCACGTACTCGGCCGAGGAGTTCGACGACCGGTACGAGGCTGCGCTCGCCGAACTGGTCAAGGCTAAGCTCGAAGGCAAGGCCCTGCCGACACGCGCGCCGCCGAAGGTCTCTAAACCCAACGAACTGCTCGAGGCTCTGCGCCAGAGCGCCGGCATAAAGGCAGCGTCCGAGCCGAAGCGGCGAACCGCGAAGGCAGGTGCGGCCAAGGGCAGAGCGAAGACTGCCCGCTCGACCGCAGCAAAAGCGAAGACAGCAGCGAAGGCGAAGCGAGCGTCCACTCCGCATCGCCGCGCAAGCTGAGGGAGGTGAATCATGGCGCCCCCACGTTCTTACTGGAAAGGCTACCTGAAACTTTCGCTCGTCACCTGCCCGGTTTCGATGATGCCTGCGACCAGCGAGTCAGAGAAGGTCCGCTTCCACACCCTGAACCGAAAGACAAACCACCGGATCGTCTCAAAGTATGTGGACTCCGTCACCGGTAAGGACGTGGACGACGACGACGAGGCAAAAGGCTATGAACGCGGCGAGAACGACTTCCTTGTGATCGAGGATGAGGAGTTGAAAAGTGTGGCGCTCGAAAGTGTCAGGACCATTGACATCGAAAAGTTCGTTCCGCGCGACAGCATCGAATGGATCTGGCTTGAGAAGCCGCATTACCTGTCGCCCTCGGACGAGGTCGGCCACGAAGCATTCAGCGTGATCCGCGATGCCATGGTAGCGGAGAAAGTCGTCGGCATATCGCGGCTGGTGATCGGTCGCCGAGAGCGAGCCGTGATGCTGGAGCCATGCGGCAGGGGCATCGTTGTGTGGACACTCCGGTACGGCGACGAGGTTCGCAAGGAGGAAGCCTATTTCGAGGACATTGACGAGAAGGCCGACCCGGAGATGCTGCCGCTGATCGTCAAGCTCATCGAGCAACAGCGGAAACCGTGGACGACCAACATGGTCCGCGACCCTGTCCAGGAAAAACTACTCGAGATCATCGAGAAGAAGCGGAAGGCGACGAAGCCCGTCAAGGCCGCCAAGCCCAAAGGCGGCGCAGAACCGGCAGAGAGAGGAAACATCATTGACCTGATGTCGGCTCTAAAGCAAAGCCTCGAAGGCAAGAAGCCGGGCCGCAAGGCCTCTTGACCGCAACAGTGATGGGAATGTCATTAATGCGCAACGGCAGAGCCCGCTTGGCTCTGGCTCTGCCCCTTCATCAAGAGCAACTTCGCTCGGTAAAAAGCCCCGAGCTAGACCGGCTTTTCGAGTCGTATGCGGTTGCGGCGATGAAGATCGAGGAGCTGCGCAAAGATCCCGCCCGAGAAGCCTATATTCCTTGGTACGAGAGTTTGTGCCTCGACATGCAAGCGCAAGCTGTTGGGCTGTTGGAAAGAGAAAAGCAGTATTGGGCGCCGCATTGACTCCAGCGACGATGAGAACATAATAAGAACATGCATCGGCGGTGCAATCGCCAATCTGAGAATCTGCGGGGCAAAGGACTTCGTGCGAGCGCGGAGAAGGAGACGTCATGTCTGCTGAGAAGCAAACTTCCGAGATCGAGGAATTCGACGCATGGATGGATGAGGTCGCGTCAGCACTTGCCTGGCACGGCGGTGACGCGGAAGCGACAATCCGGACACTCCTCGCCGACTGCAAGCATCTGCGCGAGCAATTGGCGCTGGCTCAGATTGCGATGAGCGTCGGCTTCACCAGAGGCTGGGCACCCTGCCAAGAGCGCCAAGATGAGGTGACGAGGTGAGCGACGCGCAAGGCGCGGCCAAGCACGACACGACACTTACGTGCACTATTGCGAGCATAGGCTCGAAAAGCTCGAAAAGCTCTCATCGGGTGCATTTCCTTGTTTGATTATCGATTGAGCTCTTAGGGCCACGCTCCCTACACAACCGCCCTGACAGCCGTTTCTTGGAACCTACCCGTGGCGCCGCCCGTTCATGTGCCATGAAAGGAGGCAACATGAACCAGATCATTTATCTCGTGGGCCTGATCGTGATCGTGATCGCTATCTTGTCGTTCTTCGGCCTGGGCTGAGTTCGGCTGCGGCCGAAAAAATATAGCGCTTCGAATTTATAGGTCTTCGCAGGGGCGGCGCGAGTGCGGTGCCCCGCGTGTGGGGGATTGTGCCGTGGAGAGGCGCATGGCCGGAAGGGCATCCGCATGGCGTTCACTGGTGGACCGGAACCCCCACGTTGCCACCACAGAATGGCAGCCTCAAATATGCTCGTATTCACAGTTTATTCCACCAAGTAACAGCAAGTTACTATTACATGCTTTCCATCGCGAAAGCAAAATAAAGGAACAAATGAAATCCATCAGAGTTTTACTGGCGTGAATAGCAAGGGAGTACGACAGATGAAAGCCAAGATCTTTGTAACTTCTGTGATCGCGGCCGGTATCTTTGCCGCGCCCGCACTTGCAGGTGATAATGACGCTGCCGTGACCGGCGCCGCGGGCGGAGCCGCCACCGGCGCGATCATCGGCGGGCCGGTTGGAGCGGCCATCGGCGGCGCAGTGGGTCTGGCCGCTGGCGCGGTCCTCTCTCCGCCGCCGAAACCGGTCGTGACCTACGTGGAGCAGCAGCCGATTCCGGCTGAGACGATCACGATCGAACAGCCGATCGTCGTCGGCAAACCCCTGCCGCGGACGGTGATGTTGACGCCGGTTCCTGAAAACCCCACTTACGCCTATGCGGTTGTCAATCAGAAGCGCGTGATCGTCGACCCGGAGACCTACACGGTCGTCCAGGTTGTACAGTAACCACTACGCGTGAGAATAAGGGCCCTTCGCCTCGCGAGGGGCCCCCTTTCCGTTGCAGTGTGGCCTATACACATCGGCGTCCGACAAAATTCGACCGATCGCGAATCCCTGCTTCCGTCCGAGCGAGATTCCATCCTCTATGTTAGGAACCAGCGAAACCGCTCGCCCGTTTCCTGGTGGTCGCCCCGGAGGAGTCGCAATGTTTACCGCCCTGCTGATCGCCACGCTGGTGGCACCTTCGGATGTCGTTCCGACAACGGTTACGATGGAGGAATTGCAGGCGGATTTCGAAGCTGCGGTCGCCTGCCGCCAGATCGAGGGGCGCAAGGTGTGGAAGGGGGAACTGGCCTATTACATCCAGTCCTATGTCTACGAGGGCCAAGCCGCGGCGGCGGAGGACGTGGCCGATGCGGTGCTGCCCGAGGACAACACCGAGGAAACCGTAAGGGAATTCGAAGAGGCGTGCGCAATCGCCGGTAATGCCGGGTCGCACGCGCGGAAGTGACCGGGGATTTATGAATGTCGGCAGCTACCCCGCCGCAAGGCTCGCGGCGCGGTTCGCACTTCGCATCTTGAGCGGGCTTTCGCCATATTCGCGCCGGTAGGCCCGCGAGAATGCGGAGAGGCTGTCGAAGCCGCAACGCAGCGCAATATCTCGCATTGGAATGCCGGAATCCCGCACCAAGCGGTGGGCGACCTGTAATCTCAGCCGCAGATAATAGGCGCCGGGGCTGGTCGAAAGCCCGCGCGCGAAGACCTGTTCGAGCTTGCGTTGCGAAATGGCGAGCCGGCGCGCCAGCGCCGCAACCGTCATCGGCCGCTCGAGCGTGCGTTCCATCAGCCGGATGGCGCCCGCCAGTTCAGGGTCGCGCACCTCGATCCGCCCGAGCGAAACGAAAGGCTGGACGTCGGTCGGGCTGTGCATCTGATCGTAGACGAAGATGCTGGCGACATCGAGTGCCAGCGCCGGCCCCAACCTTTCGGTGATCAGGTGCAGCATCATGTCGAAAGTGGGCGATGCTCCGCCCGAGGTCCAATATTTGCCGTCCGTAACGAAGCGGTCGCCGATCACCGTCAGCGCCGGAAAGGCCTGGCCGAAGTCCTCGAGCTCCTCCCAATGCGCTGTCGCCCTGCGGCCGTTGAGCAGGCCGGAGCGGCCGAGCAGCCAGCAGCCGGACTCGATGCCGGCGACCACATCGAAATGGCGGGCACATTCCTGCAAGGTCGCGAAGAAACGCTTTCCTGTATGCCTTTCAAGGTTGAAGCCGCCAATCACCAGAAGAACGTCGCCTGCGAGCGGAGGGGAGAAACGACCGTCGACGGCAACCGGAAGGCCGCAGGTGAGCATCGCCGCCTGACCATCGCCGGACAAGAGGCGCCACCTGAAGACCTGGCGGCCGGCCACGCGATTGGCGGCGCGCATCGGATCCAGGACGGAGGCGAGCGACATGATCGAGGATTCGGGCAGAATGACCACCACGATCTCGATGGCAGATGCCCTTTCCGCTTTTGCAGCCATGCGCATAATGTCAAATTGCTTACGGGTTATGTCAACTTGAAAAGCGCTCTTAGGGCATTATCGGTGGGCAATCGATCTCCTTCGCGGGCCATTCGGCCTGCCGAGAGACGTTCCCCTCTCCGCACATCTGCCGGGACGGGCCGGCCATCCCATTAGCCGGCCCGATTTTTTTAATGCGAAGACAAGTGATTCGCCCCGGTGACGGTTTTTGGCAGACTCGCCGTTCTACAGTTGTTATTCTTCGGAGCCGGACGACAGGAGACATCTGTGATGATCAGAAATGTGCTTGTTGCCATGTTTGGCGCTGCTGTTGTCGCGGGCACGTCTCATGCGGCGGATATCATAGAAACGCCAGCGCCTGCTCCGGTCGTCGAGACGGTGCCAACCTTCGTCTGGACGGGGGGTTATGTCGGTCTTCAGGGCGGGGGCGGATGGCTCGACGGCGATCTCAGCGTTCCCGGCGACAGCGTTTCGGAAGATTTCAATGGCGGCATTTTCGGTGCCTTTGCCGGCTACAACCACCAGATGGGCGATTGGGTCGTCGGCGTCGAGGGAGACGTCAGCTACAATTGGAACGATGAGAGCTTTACCCTATTCGGCACGAGCGCCGAGGCCGGCACCGATGTCTCCGGATCGGTGCGCGGGCGGGTCGGCTACGCGTTCAACGACAGGGCTCTTCTCTATGCGACCGGCGGCTGGGCCGTGACGCGCGGCTTTGTCGACGTTGACGGGGCACCGAAGGAGAAGGAGACCTTCAACGGCTGGACCATCGGCGGCGGCATAGACTACACCTTCACCGACAGCATGTTCGGCCGCGCAGAGTATCGCTACAACGACTATGGCGAAAAGGATATCGGCGGCTTCGACGTCGATCTCGACCAGCACCAGTTCACGGTCGGTGTCGGTGTGAGGTTCTAGCGCATCGGCCCAAAGCCGATATTCGGAAAGCTCGACGCTACAGCGACCTACGCGCGTCTGAAAAGACGCGCGGCGCTGTAACCGCGACTGGCGCTTTCGCTCCCAAACTCCGGCCAATGCCGGGGCTCCCACCTGCAAACGATCGCCGCCCTGGAGCGTCACGCGAAATGTCAGCGCCCAAGATTGCTGAGCGCTGTCGATTGCGCCATGTTCCTATCTTTGGATCGGACTACGTCGCCGTGCGTCCTTCAGGAAGCACAAGGGACGCTACAGCGCCGCGCACCTGTTCAGACGCACAAAGGCCGCTGTAACTCTTTGACTCTGCGCATCGAGCTTTCCGAGAATCGGGTACGATGTTCGGGCCGATGCGGTAAGCGCGTCGCACTGTTTGCGCGACTTGCAGTAGTTTAGCTTGATCAAGGGGATGGAGGATGGGCAAATTTCTCGAGTTCCTGGGCGGTGCGATCACGATCGGCACGATTCTGCTCATGGCGATGACGCTGGTCCCCGCGCCCGATGCCGGCAACCTCATCGCAATCCTCCCCTGGGTCGTTCCGGCAATCGCCGGCGGTCTGCTTCTGGTCGCCTTCGGCGCGATGCTCGACCACCTGGCCGCGATCCGCATCGCCGCCGAGAAGCAGGCGGACATCTTCCGACAATTGCTCGAGCGCCGGTCACCTTCCAGGAAGGAGCAAGAGGAGTGACCTTGCAGCGCCCGCCTGCCCCGAGGGCGCATCGCTGCATGTTCATCAAATCGGCGAAACATACAGGTGCCCTTTCTCGTTCTACTTCGGAAGGAGAACGAGAATGGCCACGAAAAACACCAATGCCGGCCCCGAGCAGGCGAGCCCCAAGGACGTCCATCCGCCGGCGGACCGAAGGAAGGATGCCGACAAGCGTTCGATCGCGCCTCCGGTCGTGCAGCCTCCTCACGCCAAGGACAGTAGCGAAAAGCCCGAGGTCAATCCGGTCACCGGAGTGCCAATGTGAGGCGATTGGGTGCGGGCATCATACAGCGGGAACTTTCGCGTCCATTCAGATCGCCGGCACCCACTTCCAGAAAACGCCTTCCTTGCGCTCGGGGTAGTGCTTGAATTCGCACTCGAACTGCTGCCCGTAGGAAGTGGCTTCGGCCAGAGCTGCTTGCGAAGGCGGGTCCATCCCCGCGCCCGGCGCAAACCAATCCTCAAGGAGATCATCAGGCACGTAGGTGCCTGTCCTCAAGGGCAGAGTCGTCAAGACGTAAGCCATCTCTTTCGGCGGCGGCATGCGCAAATCCTCCCGACGGCGGATTTAACGAGGTTGCGGCTGCAAAGTTCCGGTGCTCGCCACATCGACCACTTGGGACAGATGCAAGCCGCCTGACCCGCCGCGTCAGACGCCCTGATTCCCCGGCCCATCAGTGCGGCCCCTGGAGAGGCTACGGCAAGCGAACAGAGGGAAAAGTTTCCGATTTGTGATAGATCTCCCCTATGGGGATAGCCAACTTATGGAGGAAGAGTGAGCGAGTTCGGAGCCCAAGCCGTCTGGGGGGAACGAACAGCGCGGCGAGTATTGGGTGGTGGTCACATTGAATGCCGATGGCATTCCTCGGCAAGAGAGTCCTTTTCGCAGCCAAGCCGAAGCCGACGCGTTCTGGCTTAAAGAAGTTGGCCGCGTAAACGGACAACAATATAAATGACCGTGCAACAAACGACGGATCTTGGCCGCCTCGATTTTAGTGGGGTTCATCGTCCTCAGCGCTGCGGTGCACTCAAAGGAGAATGATCTTGAAACTTGCTACCGGATTCTGGGCGAAGCCATGCCTCTCGCTGGAACGCCGGAACAAATCTCAATGAAACTGATAGGCTTGTGCACTCGCGGCTAGTTATGAAGGCGACCAACCTAACGCGTAGACGGCGGTTTATCGGGTGGTCTTTGAGGCTGGAGAGCTATCGGGCTGCTCTACGCCGGCACTGAGAGAGAAGATCAGAAGCCGATCGTAAGAATCTCGCGGCGTTGCCTGCACGAAATGGCATCATTAATCGCCTTGCCTTTGGGCAACGCTTGCGTAAACCTCATGCCCTGTATTCTTGAAATGGCATTCGAAATCGATGAACCACAACGTTTTTGAAACTTTGACCGGCATGTACTTCACGGTCGACGACCCCGACGGAAGTTATGCCACCGGTCAAGTGATCCGTCTCGCTGCCGAAGGGCTCTATTTCGTTCGCTTCGACGGCAACGAGGTGACTCTACCTCTAGAGCTCGTGTCCATCGGCGAGATGCTGGAGACCACCGAAGAAGAGTACAAGCTTTGGCGGTTCTTCGACACGATCGAGGAAAGGGACAAGTGGATCGAATGGCTAGACGCGCCATCTAAGCCGCGGGTCATTTCGCTTGTGAAGCCGACCAAGCCTGAAGGCGATCCCCCTCCGCATAGATGACGGTCATCGGGTGGTTGCGCTTGCCCAGCAGGGTCTATCTGCATTTGGCCGGTCGGAGTTCGCCCACCGCGCTTGACGCGCACCCGGTCTTTGTGTGCCAGGGGGCTTACCAGTTGCCCTGCCTGCGGAAGTGACGGGTGACTGCCTGAAATAGCTACGAACGGACACCGAACGCAGTGTGGCGGATAGCTACCGTACCACCTACGGTCTCGCGCAATGCGCCGTTGATCATGGTACAATGCCAACTCATTGCAAAACACAATTCATTTTAACAGCCAGACCGCCTTGCGGGCGCCGGTCCGCAGGGGTGCTCGTGGTCCATGTGTACATGGAGTTGGCCATGACGGCTCGAAAACATTTTCAGGAACCTGATCATCACGGTTCAGCGCTTCTGCCGGTGAGCATTCTGTTGCTCTCGGTTCTAGCGATATCGGCCTACTTGGCGGCCGGCAGATCCAGTGGGCAGCATGTCGCTACCAAGGTCTACTTGCCTGCCGCGCAGACCCAGGTGCGATAAAGGCTGATCAGCTTAGAGCTATTGAAAAAACGGCGCATTTCTCCTATGCGCCGAGTGTGAATCTTCGGCAGCGGTCCGGCGCGTGTTCCCTACTTGAGGTCCGCAACTGAACAACCGCAAATCCCTGCAGGAAAAAAGGATTTTCTGCACCCGATCTTTGATCTAAGGGCATAGAGAATCTATCGCTTTTTTCCACCTGGCCGACCATCGAGACGCGCGCTTTCCTGCCCTTCGGCAGGATCTTGCGGAACTGGCCGCGCAGGTGGTGGATTTGCTCGTGCCGCTCGTTCTCCTTTCGGCAGTGCCGCTCATAGAGGAAGGCCTGCCGGCGCTCATGCTCGGCGAAGTGGCGAAGTAAAGGCTTCGATGGTCGCATCCGGGAACTCGAGCGGTCCGTAATTTGCGCCGCCGCGGAGGAATCAGACGACACCGTCGACACGGCTCCTCGAAGTTCAACCTGGGCAGATTCACGAAGGCATAGCCGACCAGGAACGGGAAACGCTTCTGGACGATCTGTTTCGTCCGGTGATGCCTCAACTCGGTGTAGAACGACGGCATGAAGATGTCGAAACCGTCCTTGCGGCAGTTGCGCTCGACGATTGATTCCATCTGCCGGCTCTCAGGCAGGCGATCGTCCGCGGCCGCCATACGCTGATAGCCAGGGGCCACCCTGATCGCATACCAACGTGATCTTCTCATCCTTGCACCTCGTTCGTCTTCAGCAATGATCTTGCATGGTGGCTACGGCAGTAGCGGCCCGTCGTTTCCGCCGCACAGAACAGGTACGGACCGCCATTGTTGAGAGGCCAGCAGCACTGGCCGGCCGACAGTTGATGGAGGAGCTTTGCGGATTGGAGGCACTCGGTGTCGTAGGCCGTCGGCGCCGCGAGGGCGATGCCACATGCGAGTAGTACGCCCTCCCGGACGATGTCCGTGCCACCGCTGAATCTCTCGTCGGGAAACTCCCGAGGCCGATGAGCATATCGAAATCCTGCTGGCGATCGGAAAAGCAATGATGATGGAGCGAGAAGCCGCAACGCGAGGTGAAGGATGACGGCGCCCACTCTTGTAAAAGCCGCGGACCTAGCGCATGGCAGATGTCGCCAAAGCCAAGGGAGGCACGGTCTGGATCGAAATCAACGGCCGGCGCGTCGGGGTTTCGCCCGATATCCAAAATATCCCACAAGCCGGCAACGGTTGACCTGAAACCGGAAGACTTCACGTCATTGGCCGAATGGCAGTCGTGGAGAGATCGGGAACGTGCTCGTGAAGGTCAAAGGGATTCATAAGGTCAAGCGCCGGCTGGCGAACGGAGAGGTTCGCGTGCACTATTATGCCTGGCGCGGCGGCCCGAAGACGGCCGGCCGTGGACGAAGGACGGGTTCAAAACATCGTGGGGGAAAGAATGCGCCAAATTGAATATCGGGGGCGTGACGTTCCACGGTCTGCGCGGGACGTTCATTACCGAGCGGCGCCGGGAAGGATCGACGACAGAGCAAATCGGATCGATCACCGGGCACTCGATTGCCGAGGTGGGAAGAGTGCTTGAGAAGCACTATTTGGCGACCGATCAGCAGACCAGCGATGCGGTTATTTTGCGGATGAAAAGAACATCTAGGGAATGGATTCTGTAAACGGCATCGGAAATGCTGTAAACGGGGTCTAGCAGGTTAAAACGTCTGCTAAGTGCCTGAAGTGTTTGGCGACCCCTGCAGGACTCGAACCTGCGACAACCTGCTTAGAAGGCAGGTGCTCTATCCAGCTGAGCTAAGGGGCCGTTGGGCAAGCGCCCGCCGGATTGGCCGTAGGACCTCAATGGGTCCAGGGCTGCATCCGGTTGAAACGGAAATTGTCCGAATAGGACACATTCTTGCGCGTCGAGTCCTTCGGCGCTATCACGCGGTATTCGATGCCGTTGCGCTCGGCATAGGCGATGGCCTGCTCGGCGGTTTCGAAGGTCAGGCGCAATTGCTGCCGGGTATCGCGCGAACTCGTATAGCCCATGATGGGATCGATCGTGCGCGCAACTTCCTGATCGAACTCCAGCACCCACAGATGCGTCTTGGCCTTGCCGGACTGCATGGCTGTCTTGGCGGGACGATAGATCTTCGCGGACATAGTTTCGAACGGCTCCCGTTTTTCCACCCGACGCCTCCGCACCCGCCCCGGTGCGTGAAGTCGCTTGAATGACTTGGATCGCGGCATGGTCTCGTTTCGGGAACAGCATCTGCCCCGCGACAACCACGCCCCCCGAGGCGGCTTCCGCCCCGGTCTGCGTCACTCCCTTAGCGCAGAATGAATTAAAACGGAATGACTTCCGACAGGGAAATGCAGCTTTTTCGAGCGGATACCGTCACCGCGCGTCACTGCGCAAAGACCGAATCGAAATCCTTGAAGCCCTTCACTTCGATCGGATTGCCGCTCGGATCGAAGAAGAACATCGTCCTCTGTTCGCCGGGAAGCCCTTTGAAGCGGACGACCGGGGGAATGTCGAAAGTGACGCCCGCGGCCTCAAGACGCTCGGCCAGCGCCATCCAGTCGTCGAGCGGCAGCACGACGCCGAAATGCGGCATCATGACCATATGATCGCCGACCCTGCCGGTGCGGGCAACCTCGAAGGGTTTTCCGAGATGAAGGGAAATCTGGTGTCCGAAAAAGTCGAAGTCGACCCAACTATCCGTGCTGCGCCCCTCCTTGCAGCCGAGCACCCCGCCATAGAAGCGGCGGGCGGCATCGAGATCGGTGACGTGATAGGCGAGATGAAACAGCGAGCGCATCAGACGTTCCTTTCCTGCAAAGCGGGGATTGGCGACGGATACTTCATACGTTATCGAAGGCGATTGGGCGCGCCGCAAAAAACAGCTCTCCGCCCGCGGCACTTTTGCAAAACTCAACCTCATTCGTGAGCACAGGGCGAGCTCACATCTTGGGGAGGCTGATTTTCATCAAAGAAACGAGGCTGTTAAGTGGTCGGAGTGGAGAGATTCGAACTCCCGACCCTCTGGTCCCAAACCAGATGCGCTACCAGGCTGCGCTACACTCCGCACCATCGAGGCGGAGATACACGCTTCGTCCGGCGCCTGCAAGATGAAATTTGTGCGGGACGAGACCGGCGGCGGCGTGCGGCTTGGCAGACGAACGGCGTCAAAGCATCGCCAATCGTCGCAGCTCTATACGTGCCAGCCGGCGATTACTGTACCCCGTTTGCAGGCACGATCCCGGCGCCTGAAAGCCGGTCACCCGGCTTGATCCCGAGTCGCTTCACCGTGCCGGCATTGAGCTCGAGCACGAACACCACCGGCTCCCTCGAATCGATGATGGTTTCCGAAAGGGGAACCGCATTCTCGTGGATATGGCGCACCGTGCCGTCGGCCGCGGCGAAAAGCATATCCAGCGGGAGGTAAGTGTTTTTCATCCACATCATCACGCGCCGCGTCTCGCCGAAATCGAACAGCATGCCATGGTCCGGCGCCATCTGGCGACGATACATCAGCCCCTGCGCGCGCTGGTCCGGGTCGACCGCCAGTTCGACCGTGAAGCTGTGCGTCCGGCCTTCGCTGGTCTCCAGTTTCAGCCGCTCTTTCTCAAAGGAGACATTCGCGGCAGCCGAGAGTGCGACCAGCGAAAACAAAAAAAGCGCCGACAAGGCGCTTCTTCCGAATGTCTTGAGAAATTCCGACATCAATGCGACCGGTTGTTGGGCGTGGGGCCGTCCGGGTGAATCTCCGCCGCCATCAGCCCCTTTTCGCCGTCGCCGAAGCGGCAGAGCACCACTTGGCCCGGGCGCAGTTCCGTAAGGCCGAATCGCCGCAAGGTCTCCATGTGGACGAAGATATCCTCGGTCCCCTCGCCGCGCGTCAGAAAGCCGAAGCCCTTGGTGCGATTGAACCACTTGACGAGAACCCGCTCCAGCCCGCTCGTCGGGGTGACTTGAACATGGGTGCGCACCGGCGGCAATTGCGAGGGGTGCACGGCGGTCGATTGATCCATCGAAAGAATGCGGAAGGCCTGGTAGCCGCGGTCCCGTTTCTGGACAAGAGCGACGACGCGCGCGCCTTCCAGGACCGTCTGGTACCCGTCGCGCCTGAGGCAGGTCACATGCAGGAGCACATCCTGCATGCCGTTGTCGGGAACGATGAAGCCGAAACCCTTCGCGACGTCGAACCACTTGATCACGCCGGTAATCTCGATCAGATCAAGAGCGTCATTGGCAAAGTCGTCATTCTCGATGACGCCTTTGGATGTTCTGTCCGCCATTCTCCCAGCCCCTCGTTACGCGCGACTCTGTAATACGGTTAACTGATTCTTATGGACCAGAATAACATCGTCACGCCGCGCATGCGCAAGTCCCTCGACATATTTTGGCCGGGACCGTTTATGGCGGCACAGCCTTGCCTCTGGCTTGCCGACGCTTAAGTATACGCCATCTTCCGCAAAACAGGGACAATCCGATGCGATATCTGCACACGATGGTTCGCGTAAAAGATCTGGACCAGGCTCTCCACTTCTATTGTACGCTGTTCGGCCTTCAGGAAATTCGTCGAATCGAAAACGAGAAAGGCCGTTTCACGCTCGTCTTCCTTGCCGCCCCCGGTGATCTCGAGCGCGCCAAAGCCGAAGCCTCCCCTTGCCTCGAACTTACATACAACTGGGACCCGGAGGACTATACCGGCGGGCGCAATTTCGGTCACCTCGCCTATGAGGTTGATGACATCTACGCCTTTTGCAAGCAGTTGATGGACAACGGCGTCACGATCAACCGCCCGCCGCGCGACGGACATATGGCCTTCGTCCGCTCGCCCGACGGCATCTCAATCGAGATCCTGCAGAAGGGTGGACACCTGCCGGCCGAGGAACCCTGGGCTTCCATGTCCAACACCGGAACCTGGTAAGCCTCGCACAACCCGAGCCGCCCATCATCAGGACATGAGAGCGGCAATGTGCTGGTTCATTGAAGCCCGGCCCGATCGCCGGGCTTTCTCATGAGTACCGTCGGGGTGGTAAAGGTTAGTGGAGATTTACGATCGGGAAATGCCCTTCAATTTGCCGCGTCACACGTCAAACGGGTGTTACGATCGCGAGGCAAGCTGTGCGGCGAGCCTCCTGACTCAACCTGAACTTTCGTGTGGCGGTTCGTTTTTTCGCCGCGGGAGGAGAGTTGCCTGCTCCGGCCAAGGGCGGAGCCGAGACTTGATGCATGCCGTGCTCGAAAGCGCGGAGGGATGCGAGTAGTGCGGGGACAATGACATTGCAGCAGGTAGGCTCAAAATGCGCGCTCCTTTCGATCGGGCGCGCCACGGCACTGTCCGTATCGCTGTTCGCGCTCACCGGCTGCGTCTCGGCGATTGCCGAAAGCGACGGCATGGATGCGCAAGAGATCCATGGGGCCGCCTCGCAAACCGTTCCTGTGGAAAACGAATCCGGCACGCCCGATGGTGGTATTGCTGCGCTCGGCGATGATGGGACCCCTCCGCTGCAGGCCGAGGACGTACCGGCAACCGGTCCCGACACGGCCCTGCAACAGGGATTGACGATGCAGAGCACCGCCTTGCGCGCCGCTTCGTCGAGCATCTACGGACAATCGGCGGCGACCGCGCCCGTCCCGGCCGACCAGGGCGCTCCCGCCCCCCGGCCGGCTATCAATGCGACGACCAACAGTCTCTTCGGTGCAGGGCAGCCCGCGGCACAGCCAGCGATCCTGCCGCAAGAGGGCGCCAGCAACGAACCGCCGGCGACAGCCCCGACCGCAGCCGAAACAGTAGCGGCTTCGGCGGCAGCCGCCGAAGATGACCTGCCCGCCACGGTTCCTTTGCCGCTAAGCGCAGGAGCTGCGCTCGCCGGAGAAGTCTCAGCGCCGCTTCATCCGGTAGAGGTCGCTTCGGCCGACCAGGTTCTCCTGCCCGGGACGCCCGCCGTCCAGGCGAACGACTTTGGCAAGAGCGAACGGGGAACGGAAGGGACCTCCAAGGCCTGGACCTTCGCAAGCCTCTTTGCGCCCAAGCGCAAGGAGAAGCCCCGCAACGGCGGCACCCGCAATGCGCAGGCGCCAGAAAAGAAGACGATCACAGCCAATAATGCGCCGGAGCCGCAGGTCGCCTCCCTCGCCTACAATTCGCTGCCGGGCGTCAACGTGAAGCCGCTCTTCAGTATGGAACATGCGGAACATGTGGCCGAGGAAGACGAGCCGGTCGAAGTCGCCAATCTCTCCGGGCTTGCCCGACTGGCGCCGAGCGGACTCATCCTGCAGACGGAGAAAGTGGAAACGGGCTGCTTCAAGCCCGAACTTCTGCAGCTCTTGAAGATGGTGGAGCAGCGCTACGGCCAAAGGGTCATGGTGACATCGGGGCTTCGTCCGATAAAGGTCAACCGGGAACGCCAATCCCTGCACACGCGCTGCGAGGCGGCGGATATTCAGGTGAAGGGCGTCAGCAAATGGGAGCTGGCCGATTACCTGCGCAGCTTGCCCGGCCGCGGCGGCGTCGGCACCTATTGCCATACGAAATCCGTGCATATCGACATCGGCCCGCAACGGGACTGGAACTGGCGATGCCGCCGCCGCAAGGGCTGATCGACATGCTCCCGTTCCGGTCCTCATTTTTCTGAAAAAAATTAGATTTTCCACTTGCGGGAATCCGACGCGCTCTCTATAAGCCGCCTCGTCTTGCAGCGCCGCACGTCTTTTCAGACACGCAAAGATCGCTGCATCACATCAAAGCAGGCGCCCATCGTCTAGCGGTCTAGGACGCCGCCCTTTCACGGCGGAAACACGGGTTCGAGTCCCGTTGGGCGTGCCACTCTACCATTCCTATACTTACGGATACTTCAGAGTCGCACTTGCGCGCCAGGCTTTGCTGAGGGCCCTACGCGATGATCCTAAAATATGCGCAGAAAAATCAAAATAATCGCTTCTGCTCACTTGCGGGAATCCGAACGCCCCTCTATAAGCCACCTCGTCTTACGGCGTTGCGCCTCTTTCAGATGCACAAAGCGCCGTAACGCTTAAATGCGCGCCCATCGTCTAGCGGTCTAGGACGCCGCCCTTTCACGGCGGAAACACGGGTTCGAGTCCCGTTGGGCGTGCCATTCCCTGCTTCCATATTCTCTCTCTTTCCATTATCGTGTCGGCTTCCGGCTGCCATGATTGCGGCTTGGCCGGCTTGGTAGGCGCCCATCGTCTAGCGGTCAGGACGCCGCCCTCTCACGGCGGTAACACGGGTTCGAGTCCCGTTGGGCGTACCAAGTCGTCAGGTAGAAGCGGCCGCTTCGGTTGCCACTCAACCTGCCTGCGTTTTCCGAGCCGTTATACAGAAAAAATCGTCCAGGCCGGCATCTGGTCCCTTGCGGGAATCCGAAGGCGTCTCTATAAGCCACCTCGTCTTGCAGTGTTGCGCATCAATCCGGTGCACAAGGACGCTGCAACGCTTTAATGCGCGCCCATCGTCTAGCGGTCTAGGACGCCGCCCTTTCACGGCGGAAACACGGGTTCGAGTCCCGTTGGGCGTGCCATTTCCTTCCTCACAGGTATCTCCAGGAAAGCCTCCTAAAGCCCTGATTCGACGGCTTCATGTCGAGAGTCATCCGACCTTGGCCGCGTCGGTCACCCGCACCTGGACACGTCGCGTTCCCTGCCAGAGGTCAGCGGAGACGGATCCGGCAACATGAACCATTGAACCCCGGCCGGCGAGCAGGAAGTCTCCAAGCGGCGTTTCCGCCGCCCGGAAGGCGATGCCGTCGATCCGGCTGCCGTCCTGCCCCTCGAGCGTCACCTTCACGTGGTTGGCGCCGACCTGCCGGCTGTCGCGCAAACGGTGCTGAGGGAAGGCGAACAGGGGCTGCGGATGGCCGGAGCCATAGGGGCCCGCCTGCTCGAGAAGGTCGACGAGTTCGATCGTCGCGCCGGCGGCTGCAAGCGCACCGTCGATCTTGAGCGTCTGGACGGCGACCAGATCGCGCACAATGCTCTCGGCGTGTTCCTCAAAGAACCTGCGAAGCTTGCCGAGTTTGCCGCGCTCGACCGTCAGCCCGGCCGCCATCGCATGGCCGCCGCCCTTCACGAGCAAACCGTTCTCGACCGCGGCGCGGACGAGCCTGCCCATGTCGAAGCCATTGATCGAGCGGCCGGACCCGGTTCCCCTGCCGCTCGGATCGAAGGCGATGGCAAAGGCCGGCCGCCGGAATTTCTCCTTGATGCGCGCCGCGATGAGCCCGACGATGCCGGGATGCCAGTTTTCCCGCGCGGTGACGATCACCGAGGCACCCTCGCCCGTTCCGTACTCCGCCAGCACTTCCGCCTCGGCTTCGGCGAGCATGGCCGCTTCCATGGCCTGACGCTCGCGGTTGAGGTCGTCAAGCTGGCCGGCAATGGTTTCAGCGGCCGAAGCATCGTCGAGCGTCAGGAGACGGCTGCCAAGCGCGGCGTCGCCGATGCGCCCGCCGGCATTGATGCGCGGTCCGATCAGGAAACCGAGATGATAGGGCGTCACCGGCCCGCCGATCGCCGCCTTGCGCAGGAGGGCCGCAAGACCCGGATTGCCCATATGCCGCGCAGCGATCAGCCCTTTGACCACATAGGCGCGGTTCAGGCCCTTGAGCGGCACGACATCGCAAACCGTGGAAAGCGCGACGAGGTCAAGCTGCGCCAGCAGGTCGAACGAAGCGGCCCGCGCGTCGCCCCTGAGGCGCAGGACGCGCAACGTGTTGACGAGCACCAGATAGACGACGCCGGCGGCTGAGAGATGCCCCTGCCCTGACAGATCGTCCTCGCGATTCGGGTTGACCAGTGCATGGCAGGACGGAAGGGCGGTGCCGACCTGGTGGTGATCGATGACGACGACGTCTGCTCCGCGCTCGGCGGCAATGGCGAGCGACTCGTGGCTGGTCGAGCCGCAATCGACCGTGACGATGAGGTCGGCGCCATTGTCGATCAGTTGCTCGATCGCCTGCGGGTTCGGACCATAGCCTTCGAAGATGCGGTCAGGAATATAGATCTCGGCCTTCACACCGAAATGGTACAGGAAACGCTGCATGAGCGCGGATGACGCCGCGCCATCGACGTCGTAGTCGCCGAAGACCACCACCTTCTCGCCGCGCCGGATCGCCTGTGCCAGCCGCTCCGCAGCCTTGCGGCAATCGGTCAGGACGTCCGGATCCGGCATCAGTGCGCGGAGCGTCGGATCGAGAAAAGCCGCCGCGTCATCAAGGCTCACGCCGCGACCCGCCAGAACGCGGGCAATGAGCTCGGAGTGGCCGTGGACCTGACTGATTGCCAATGCGCGGTTCTGCCCCGCCTGATCCAGGCGCGCGACCCAACGCTGACCGCTGACCGATTGCTCGACGCCGAGAAACGCCCGTTGGATGGGATCCGCCAATACGTCCATCTTGCCTACCCGTGCGAATTTCCCCCGTTCTTAACCAAGATTTCGGCAGGGAAAAACCGGCCGGCCAGCGGCCATGCCCCGGAAGACACATCCTTTAGCGGTTTCTCAACAGTTTTGATGCCGAGGCACGCCTCTTATGCCAACCTGCACCGATATTGACCGATTGCGTGGGACCGATTGCCGGTGTCCCGTGAGGTACACACCGCAGAGCGATGCTCATGCATCGGTCGAGGATTGCGATGCGGCCGGCGGCCGACAGACGGCCCATCCGAAGGGTCGGGCGCTTTCGGTCGATATCGGTGCAGGTTGGTATTACGGCTTCGGGCGCTCGATTCGGATCACTTGGGGCTCGCCGACGAGATAACCCTCACCCTTGATCGAGGAGATCGCCTCGCGCACGGATGCCTCGAAGGTCGCATGCGTGACCAGGATGATCGTCTTCGGCTCGGCAGCATCCATGTAATGTTTGGAGTGCTGCATGATCGATTCGAGCGAGATGTCGTTCTCGGCCATGTGCGCGGCGATGCTTGCAAACACGCCCGTTCGATCGAGAACCTTCAGCCGGATGAAATAGCCGCCTTCGTGGCTGCGCATGCGCGCGCGTTTGTAGGGAAGCAGTGCCGCAGCCGGGCGCCCGAAAGCAGGCACGTGCTGCGCACCCGGACGGCTCTTGGCGATATCGGCGATATCGCCCAGCACCGCCGAGGCGGTGGCATTGCCGCCGGCCCCGGGACCGACCATCAAGAGCTCGCCGAGAATGTCGGATTCGATCGCGACTGCGTTCGTGACGCCATCGACCTGAGCGATGACGGACTCATAGGGCACCATCGTCGGATGGACGCGCTGTTCGATGCCGCTTTCGGTCCGCTGCGCGACGCCCAGGAGCTTGATGCGGTAGCCGAGATCGGCAGCCGCATGAATGTCCTCGATCGAGATATTGGTGATGCCTTCGAGATAGATGTCGTCGGCGGCAATCGCCGTGCCGAATGCAAGGCTCGTCAGGATCGACAGCTTGTGCGCGGTGTCATTGCCCTCGATGTCGAAGGCCGGGTCCGCCTCCGCATAGCCAAGACGCTGGGCCTCCTTGAGGCAGTCCTCGAAGGAAAGCCCCTCCTTCTCCATCTGCGTCAGGATATAGTTGCAGGTTCCGTTCATGATCCCGTAGACGCGCGAGATCGAGTTGCCTGTCATCGACTCGCGCAGGGCCTTGATCACCGGAATGCCCCCGGCAACGGCAGCTTCGTAATTGAGCAGCGCCCCGCGCTCCTCCGCAATGCCGGCAAGTTCTATGCCGTGAGCCGAAAGAAGCGCCTTGTTGGCGGTTACGACATGGATGCCGCGGTTTAGCGCCGACTTGACCGACGCATGGGCCGGGCCCCCGGCGCCCCCCATCAGCTCGACGAAAACATCGATGTCGGCTTCGGAGGCGAGCGCGACGGCGTTGTCGTACCAGGCAGCCTTCGAAAGATCGACCCCGCGGTCCCTGTTGCGATCCCTCGCGGCAACGGCAACAATTTCAATCGCCCTTCCGCACGTGGTTGCCAGCATCTCTTGGCGTTCCTGGACAATCCGGACGAGCGAGGCACCGACCGTGCCCAAGCCCGCAATGCCGATTTTGAGGGCATCTGCCATAGCAAGGTTCCTAACGGGTAGAAGGCGCCCCGCCGCAAGACGGGGCCGATTTCGGCGTGAGAAGCGGCTTGTGTCCCGCTTTCTACCGGCGTGTATTCAGCGAAACGACGTTGTGCATCGTTTCGTCCGCGGTTGAAAAGAAGCGCTTGATGTTGCGCGCCGCCTGGCGGATGCGGTGCTCGTTCTCGACGAGGGCAAGGCGCACATAGTCGTCGCCCTGCTCTCCAAAGCCGACACCGGGCGCGACCGCCACATCGGCCTTCTCGACGAGCAGCTTCGAGAACTCCAGCGAGCCCAGATGGCGGAACTTCTCCGGGATCTTTGCCCAGGCGAACATCGTCGCCGGCGGTGGCGGCACTTCGAATCCCGCCTTGCCGAAGCTTTCGACCATGACGTCGCGGCGGCGCTTATAGATGCTGCGGACCTCCGCGATGTCGCTGCCATCGCCGTTCAGCGCCTGGGTCGCCGCCACCTGGATGGGCGTGAAGGCGCCATAGTCGAGATAGGATTTCACCCGCGTCAGCGCCGCGATCAGCCGCTCGTTGCCGACCGCAAAGCCCATGCGCCAACCGGGCATAGAGAAGGTTTTCGACATCGAGGTGAATTCGACCGTCACGTCGAGCGCCCCCGGCACCTCCAGGACCGACGGCGGCGGAACGTCATCGAAGTAGATTTCCGAATAGGCGAGATCCGAAAGCACGATGATGTCGTGCTTTTTCGCGAAGGCGATGACCTCCTTGTAGAAATCAAGCGTCGCGACCTGCGCCGTCGGGTTGGAGGGATAGTTGAGAATGAGTGCCAAGGGCTTCGGGATCGAATGCCTGACGGCCCGCTCGAGCGGCGGAAAGAACGAATCGTCCGGCTCGACGGGGATCGAGCGGATGACGCCGCCGGCCATCAGAAAGCCGAAGGCATGGATCGGATAGGTGGGGTTCGGACAGAGAATGACGTCACCCGGCGCGGTGATCGCCTGCGCCATATTGGCGAAGCCTTCCTTCGAACCGAGCGTGGCGACGACCTGCGTCTCGGGATTGAGCTTCACGCCGAAGCGGCGCGCATAATAGGCGGACTGCGCGCGGCGCAGCCCCGGAATGCCCTTCGACGACGAATAACGGTGGGTGCGCGGGTCCTGCACGACCTCGCAGAGCTTGTCGACGATCGACTGAGGAGTGGGAAGGTCGGGATTGCCCATGCCGAGGTCGATGATGTCGGCCCCGGCGGCTCGCGCGCTTGCTTTCAAACGGTTGACCTGTTCGAAAACATAGGGCGGCAGGCGCCGGACTTTATGAAACTCTTCCATCTCCAGACCTCGTTTGGCGCGCGCTTTTGCGGGCCGGTGCGGCTATCGCTATGACTTGCGCGGGGTGAGTGGCCGACATTGCGGCCATTGAACGCTTTGCGGCCAAATCACCAGAAACGCAAGGGCTAATTCTCGATCTGTTTCAGCGTCTCTGCGCCGTGCTGTTCGGCCAGCGCCCGCAGTTCCTTCAGGCGCCGCTGATACTCGGCCTCCGATATCGAGCCGGAATTGCGCTGTGCCGCGAGCGCCGTCAACCGCTCCTCCTGGTTCAAGGCTTCCTCGTCCGTCATCTGCCCCGTGGCGGCGGGCCTTTGCCCGTAGACGGAAGGATAGCTTTGGAGATCGGTGGTCGAGTTGCACCCGGCGAGCACGGCTGCAAGCATCAGCCCGGAAAAGATGGAAATCGAACGCTGCTTTCCGACGTGCATGCTGGCAATGAACCTCTGTTTTGCGGCGCGACGATGCGCTAGCCCTTGTAATCATTTTCAGGCAGAATGTAAAAATACAAAACAAACAAGATGCTGCGGAGGGCACCGGGTGACAGTAGACAAGGTCGACGACACCACGAGCAAGAGCGGCTTTGCTGGCTTCGATCCGAAATCGGTGGAGCCTTACATCGTCAAGGATCCCGAAAGTCTGGCGATCAACCTGGCCCGCGCTGCCGAACATATGGGGAAAGCGGCGTCGGCGTGGCTGGCGCCACGCGAAAACGGCCGGAGCGCAGAAACCTACGCCGAACCCGTCTCCGACATGGTCAGGACGCTTTCGAAAGTGTCCGAGTATTGGCTCTCCGATCCGCGCCGGACGCTGGAGGCGCAGACCAACCTGATGGGAAGCTTCTTCGGGATCTGGTCGCGAACGATCCAGCGAATGGCCGGCGACAACGTCGGCGAACCGGAGGCGATCCAAAGGGAAGACAAGCGCTTCGCCGACGAGGACTGGGTGAAGAATCCTTTCTTCGCCTTCGTCCGCCAAGCCTACTTCGTCACCTCCGACTGGGCCGAACGCATGGTCGAGGACGCCGAAGGTCTGGACGACCACACCCGGCTGAAGGCGGCGTTCTATATCCGCCAGATTTCGAGCGCGCTTTCGCCGAGCAATTTCATCACCACCAATCCCCAGCTCTACCGGGAGACCGTCGCGTCCAGCGGCGCCAATCTCGCCAAGGGCATGCAAATGCTGGCCGAAGACATTGCCGCCGGGCGCGGAGAATTGCGGCTGAGACAAACGGACACGAGCAAGTTCGCGATCGGCGAGAACATCGCGATCACCCCCGGCAAGGTGATCGCCCAAAGCGATGTCTGCCAGGTTATTCAATACGAGGCGAGCACCGAAACCGTGCTCAAGCGGCCCTTGCTCATCTGCCCGCCCTGGATCAACAAGTTCTACGTGCTCGACCTCAATCCCCAGAAGTCCTTCATCAAATGGGCGGTGGACCAGGGCCACACGGTTTTCGTGATTTCCTGGGTCAATCCCGACGAGCGTCATGCCGGAAAGGACTGGGAGGCCTATGCGCGCGAAGGCATCGACTTCGCGCTCGACACGGTGGAGAAGGCGACCGGCGAGCGCGAGGTCAACGCGATCGGCTATTGCGTCGGCGGCACGCTGCTTGCAGCAACGCTTGCGCTCCACGCCGCCGAGGGTGACAAGCGGATCCGTTCGGCGACGCTCTTCACCACCCAAGTGGATTTCACCCACGCCGGCGACCTCAAGGTCTTCGCCGACGAGGATCAGATCCGCCAGGTCGAAGCGAAAATGAGCACGGTCGGCTATCTCGAAGGCTCGAAGATGGCGACGGCATTCAACATGCTTCGAGCCTCCGAACTGATCTGGCCCTATTTCGTCAACAACTACCTGAAGGGCCAGGAGCCGATGCCCTTCGACCTGCTCTATTGGAACTCCGACTCGACGCGGATGCCGGCGGCGAACCACTCCTTCTATCTCCGCAACTGCTATCTGGAGAACAAGCTTTCGAAGGGCGAGATGGTGCTGGCCGGAAAAAAAGTCTCGCTCGGCGACGTGACCATCCCCATCTACAATCTCGCCACCAAGGAGGATCACATCGCCCCGGCGAAATCCATCTTCCTCGGCAGCCAATTCTTCGGCGGCAAGGTCACCTTCGTTCTGTCCGGATCCGGGCACATTGCGGGCGTCGTCAATCCGCCGGACAAGAACAAGTACCAGTTCTGGACCGGCGGCCCTGCGAAAGGCGACATTGAAACCTGGTTCGAGAAGGCGAAAGAGACCCAGGGCTCCTGGTGGCCGCATTGGCAGAGCTGGATCGAACAACTCGACGATCGCCGCATCCCTGCCCGCAAGGCCGGCGGACCGCTGAACGCGATCGAAGATGCACCGGGATCCTACGTGCGCGTGCGCGCATAATCCTTTGAAGACCGATCACGTTTCATGATCTTCAGTCGAACCGGCTATCGCATCGTCCCGATAATCGTCCCCGATTTTCGGAAAGCTCGATGCGCAAAGAGTTACAGCGACCTGTGGGCGTCTGAAAAGACGCGCGGCGCTATATCGTGATGCAGCGGAAACATTGCCTGTGAAATTCTCCCGCCCGCTTGTTCCAGCGACGCTCGTGCAGCGCTACAAACGCTTCCTCTTCGACGCCGTCCTCGCCGACGGCACATCCATTACCGGCTCCTGTCCGAATACCGGCTCCATGCGCGGACTGACGGCGCCCGGCTCGGCAATATGGTTGTCGGAACACGATTCACCCACCCGCAAATATCGCCACATGCTCGAGATCGTCGAAGTGAACGGCATGCATGTCGGCATCAATACGGGATTGCCGAACCGCATCGCGGAGGAGGCGATCGCGGCCGGAATGGTTAGCGATCTCCACTCATATCAAGCGCTTCGTCGCGAGCAGCGATACGGGCGCAATTCGCGCATCGATATCCTACTCAGCGATCCGGAAAAGGGGCTCGCCTATGTGGAGGTGAAAAACGTCCATTTCAGCCGTACCGCAGGCCTGGCGGAGTTCCCGGACAGTCCGACCGAACGGGGGGCCAAGCATCTGGACGAACTCGGAGACGTGGCCGAGGCGGGACACCGGGCGATCATGTTGTACCTTGTCCAAAGAAACGACTGTGGTGTCTTGCGCATATGCCGCGAACTCGATCCGGTCTATGCTCGTGCCTTCGAGAAGGCGGCTGCACGCGGCGTCGAAGCCTATGCGGTCCGATGCGCCGTTTCGCCCTTCGGGATCGAGCCGGCCGCAGCGGTGATAGTGGACGAACCGGTCCTCGCTGTTCTATGAAGGCGCCTGAAACAACGAAGGTCTAGGAATGGTCACTTACATTGAGGCCGGCGCGGCCCCCTACAAGAACACCGGCGCCATTCGTCTCTACGGGCCGGAAGGATTCGAAGGCATGCGCAAGGCCTGTCGGCTGACGGCGCGCTGCCTGGACGAACTCGTATCGCGCGTCCGGCCCGGCGTGACGACGGAAGAGATCGATCGCTTCGTCTTCGAATTCGGCATGGAGCATGGCGCACTGCCTGCCACCTTGAACTACCGCGGCTACACCAAGTCCTCCTGCACCTCCATTAACCACGTCGTCTGCCACGGCATTCCGAACGACAAGCCGTTGCGCGAGGGAGACATCGTCAACATCGACGTCACCTATGTGGTCGACGGCTGGCACGGCGACTCAAGTCGTATGTATCCGGTCGGGGAGATCAAGCGCGCCGCCGAGCGGCTGCTCGAGGTGACGCATGAGTCTCTGATGCGCGGGATCGCCGCCGTGCGGCCCGGCGCGCGCACGGGCGCGATCGGCGAAGCGATCCAGACCTATGCCGAGACCGAACGCTGCTCGGTGGTGCGCGATTTCTGCGGCCATGGCGTCGGGCGGCTGTTTCACGACGCGCCGAACATCCTGCATTACGGAAATGCTAACGAGGGGCCGGAATTGAAGGAAGGCATGATCTTCACGATCGAGCCGATGATCAATCTCGGCCGCCCGCATGTGAAGGTGCTTTCGGACGGCTGGACGGCGGTCACGCGGGACCGTTCCCTGTCGGCGCAGTACGAACACACGGTCGGCGTTACGGCGGAGGGCTGCGAAGTCTTCACATTATCGCCGGCCGGCCTGTTCAAGCCCGGCGTCAGTGCATTGGGCAACGCGTGACGAAGCCCCCGCCTCTCTTTGAAGCGGAAGCATCACCGCCCGCAGACGAGCGGCAATTCTTCGCTCAGCAGAAGACAGTAGGACGGGAAAAGCAGCCGGCGCTCGGGGAGACCGTGGAGGCGCATTACCATGGTCACCGCGATCGCCTGCGAACCCGCTTTCGCGAACAGGGCGAATCAGCACTCGCGGACTATGAGGTTCTCGAACTCATTCTCTTTCGATTGATCCCTCGCCGGGATACCAAGCCGATCGCCAAGGCCCTGCTCGCTCGCTTCGGGACGCTTGCGGGCGTCTTCGGCGCTCCGCAGCACCTGTTGCAGGAGGTCAAAGGCATTGGTGAAACCGTCGCGCTCGACCTGAAACTCATCGCGACGGCGGCGCAGCGGATGCTGAAGAGCGACCTGCGCGACAAACAGGTTCTTTCCTCATGGAGCGCGTTGATCGATTACTGCCATGCCGCCATGGCACATGAAACGAAAGAACAGTTCCGCATCCTGTTTCTCGACAAGCGCAATGCGCTGATCGCCGACGAGGTGCAACAGCGCGGGACGATCGACCACACGCCGGTCTATCCGCGGGAGGTGGTCAAGCGGGCGCTGGAGCTCTCTGCAACGGCTCTGATTTTAGTCCATAACCATCCTTCCGGCGATCCAACGCCCTCGCGTGCGGACATCGAAATGACAAAGCTGATCGCCGACGCTGCCAAGCCGCTCGGCATCACCGTTCACGACCACATCATCATCGGCAAGGACGGACATGTCAGCATGAAGGGGCTACGGCTTTTTTGAGCTGGCGTGATCGGCGATGGCGGCACGCGCCGGAACAGACGGCCATCCGGATGGCGGGCCGCATACAGAACAAATCATTGCGGCATTGCGCATCAGTGCAACGTTGATTGACGCTATATCAATGGCGGCGCGAAATATGCCGCATCGCACAAACGATTCTCACGCGCCCTAGGGGAAGCGTTCATGACCCAATTCGATCTCATCGTCGTCGGAAGCGGACCCGCCGGTCGCAGAGGCGCCATTCAGGCCGCCAAGCTCGGCAAGAGGGTGCTCGTCATCGAGCAAGGCAAACGCGTCGGCGGCGTCTCCGTCCACACCGGCACGATCCCCTCCAAGACATTGCGCGAAACGGCGCTCAATCTCTCCGGCTGGCGCGAGCGAGGCTTTTACGGCCGCTCCTATCGGGTGAAGCAGGAGATCAGCGCCGAGGATCTGCGCCGCCGCCTGATCATCACGCTCAACCACGAGGTCGAGGTTCTGGAGCATCAGTTTGCTCGCAACCGCGTCCAGCATATTCGCGGAAGGGCGAGCTTCGTGGCCCCGTCGACGCTTGAGATCACCAAGGACGACGGGGAAAGCATACTCGTCACCGGCGCCAGCATCCTGCTTGCCGTCGGCACCAAACCGTTCCGCCCCGACTACATGCCTTTCGACGGCAAGACTGTCGTCGACAGCGACGAGTTGCTCGAGATCGAGCAATTGCCGCGATCGCTCGTCGTGATCGGCGCAGGGGTGATCGGCATCGAATATGCAACCATCTTCAGCGCCCTCGATACGCAGGTCACGGTGATCGATCCCAAGAGCACGATGCTCGATTTCATCGACAAGGAGATCGTCGAGGATTTCACCTACCAGCTTCGCGATCGCAGCATGAAACTCTGCCTCGGGCAGAAGGCCGAAAAGGTCGAGCGGCTCGACGATGGTAAGGTTGTTCTTACGCTCCACAACGGCCGCAAGTTGACGACGGACATGGTTCTCTTTGCCGCGGGACGCATGGGCGCAACCGATGCGCTCAACCTCCCCGCCGCCGGCCTCGAGGCAGACAGCCGGGGACGACTGAAGGTCAATCCCGAGACCTTCGAAACAGCCGTGCCGAATATCTTTGCCGCCGGCGATGTCGTGGGCTTTCCGAGCCTCGCCTCGACCTCGATGGAACAGGGGCGCGTTGCCGCGCGCGTCGCCGTCGGCGCCATTGCGAAGGAGCCGCAGAAATATTTCCCCTATGGCATCTACGCGGTGCCGGAAATCTCGACCTGCGGTCTTTCCGAAGAAGAGGTCAAGGAACGTGGCATCCCGTACGAATGCGGCATCGCCCGCTTCCGCGAGACGTCTCGTGGGCACATCATGGGGCTCGATGCCGGCATGCTGAAAATGATCTTCTCGCTGAAAACGCGACGACTGCTCGGCGTGCACATCATCGGCGAAGGCGCGACCGAACTCGTGCATATCGGCCAGGCGGTGCTTAACCTGAAGGGCACCGTCGAATATTTCGTCGAGAACACCTTCAATTATCCGACGCTCGCGGAAGCCTACAAGATTGCCGGGCTCGACGCCTGGAACCGGATGGGCGAAATCAAGGCGGTTTAGAGCCTGTCGCCCGGCTGGCTTGGCCGTTTGCTTTGGCTAAGCCGGCCAGCCGCGCAGACATTCCGCTAAGCGCATCGGGCCGAAAATCAGAGCGATCTTTGCGCGTGAAGCGTCTGAAAAACGCTCGGCGCTGTAGGGTCTATTTTGATCAGGTGGAACACCTGGCGCCACTGGGAATAGACCGGCCCGCTTCAGCTCCTCCCACTTCTCGACCGCCGATCGGCGGCCTTTCTTGAGGGGCTGTGCGAGGCGCTTCTATCCCGATCGAATCGGAAGGGCCGCCCCAAAGGAGCGGCCCTCGAGTCATTCCAACAAAGCGTATTACTCGGCGCTTTCGTCGGCGGCCTTCTTCTTGGCCGGGGCCTTCTTCTTCGGAGCGGCAGCCTCTTCGCTTTCGCCCGCCTCGGCCTTGGCGGCCGCCTTCTTCTTGGCAGTCGCCTTCTTGGCGGCCGGCTTTTCCTCTGCCTCGTCCTCAGCCATCAGGTCTTCCTTGGAAACCGTCTTGTCGGTCACCGAGATTTCCGAAAGCAGGTGATCGACAACCTTTTCTTCGAAGATCGGGGCGCGCAGCGAAGCGGCGGCGCCGGGCGTGTTCTTGAAGTAGTCGTAGATCTGCTTTTCCTGGCCGGGGAACTGGCGAAGCTGCTCGAACAGCGAGCGCTGCATCTCGTCGTCGCTGACCTGAACGCCGGCCTTTTCGCCGATTTCGGAAAGAACCAGGCCGAGGCGGACGCGGCGTTCTGCGAGCTTGCGATACTCGACGCGCGCTTCCTCTTCCGTCGTGTCTTCATCGGCGAAGGTCTTGCCGGCCTGCTGCAGGTCGGTATTGATCTGGCGCCAGATGTTCTCGAACTCGGCGTCGACGAGACGCTCCGGCGTTTCGAACTGATAGAGCTCGTCGAGCTGGTCGAGCAGTTGCCGCTTGACCTTCTGGCGGGTAACCGAGCCATACTGGCCTTCGATCTGGCCGCGGACGATCTCTTTCAGCTTGTCGGCCGATTCCAGGCCGAGCTTGGTCGCGAGCTCGTCATTTATCTCGGCCGGAGCCGCGGCGGCGACGTCCTTCACGGTGATGTCGAAGGTTGCTTCCTTGCCGGCAAGATTGGCCGCTGGGTAATCGGCCGGGAAGGTGACGGTGATGGTCTTCTCGTCGCCGGCCTTGACGCCGACGAGTTGCTCTTCGAAGCCCGGGATGAAGCGGTTGGAACCGAGCACCAGTTCCGCGTCCTCGTCCTTGCCGCCGTCGAAGGCAACGCCGTCGACCTTGCCGAGATAATCGATCGTGACTCGATCGCCGTTCGCCGCCTTGCCCTTCTTGGATTCATAGGTGCGGGCGCTCTCGGCGATGCGGAGGATCTGCTCATTGACCTCGTCCTCGCCGATTTCGACGACTTCGCGGGTCACCTTGATGCTGCTTACATCCTTGAGCTCGATCGCCGGGATGATCTCGTAGGCGACCGTGAATTCGAAATCAGCTTCGGCCTTGAGGATCTTGTCGGCTTCGGACTCGTCCTCGGTCATCGCGATTTCCGGCTGCGTGGCTGACTTCTCGCCGCGGCTCGTCAGGATTTCGGTCGGCTTTTCGCGTACGAGCTCGTTGACGAGATCGGCCATGATCGATTTGCCGTAGACCTTCTTCAGATGCGCAACCGGCACCTTGCCCGGGCGGAAGCCGTTGATGCGGATACGGTCCTTCACTTCAGCCAGACGCTCGTTCATCCGAGCTTCCATTTCGTCGGCCGGAATGACGACCTTGAGTTCGCGCTTCAGCCCTTGAGCGAGCGTTTCGATAACCTGCATGTTCAAACCTTCACTTCACGTTGACAGCGCTCTTGCCCCGCAAGGCCTGGCGAGCACTTGAACCGATCCATTTGCCGGGAGTGGCTTTACGCAATTCCGGAACCGTTTTGCAAGCAAAATGCCACTTGCCTGCCCTCCTCACCGTCGAATGCCGATATATGGCCTAGATATTGTCCCGGCCGCCTGGAGAACTTGCCATCTCCATACCACGACACGCTAACCCGGGACGCGGGCACCAGCACGCCAGCGCTGCCAAGCTCGGCAGAGCATCGCGGGCACACGGCACAGTTCGCGGCGTGTCACGGGCGCCAAATACACCCGTTGGCCTGCGAATGGCAAGCATTTCCGGCACAACTGCGCGGCTAAAGCCGCAATTGCCTCCAAGGCGCCCCGCGCTCCAGTGCAGTCGCAACGCCCCTTGGCCTCCGCCCCCGCCCACTCGCAGGCAGACGCGACAAGACTTGCCAACAGGGCCGTCATTGTTCTACAGGCTTGGCCAACACCTTGCCTGCCCGGTTGGTGGAATTGGTAGACACACTTGGTTTAGGTCCAAGCGCGCGAGCATGGGGGTTCGAGTCCCTCACCGGGCACCAATATTTCAGTATCTTGCTTAATAAACGTCTTAGCAGAGATGTGGCGTTTTATATCCACTCCCTAATCCACCTTTCCGCTCGGACGGAGAAGATGTGGATAATCGCTCCGCTCATTTAATCTGATCGAGCTCGGCTCGTCAGGCGTTCGGATATTCTTCCTGCCTCAGAATAACCCTGATCTTCTCCGGCTGAAGTCGGATTCTCCAACCGCCCCCGCCACGACTTTCAGCTCGATGATCGCAACGGCTCTCATAAAGCAGTCTCCGAGGCGACAACAGACCCAGTCATGCCTTGAACAATCACAATTGTGAACTACATAAGAGTTTCATTCGATCTTGATCGAAGACATTTGCTCTCGCTCGTAATGAGATTGTCATCTCCCTGCCTTTGACCACGGATGTACTGGCACTGGTGGGTCGAGATGATGAGAAAGGTCGGGTCCGCCCGGCCTTTTTTATTTCCATCCGGAAAGGAGGTTGTTCATGAAGAACGCCAATACCGATGTGCTCTTCAAATCCGAGAAGAAGAAGCCGGCGGATCGCGCAGATCAGGCGACGCTGGCTGCACGAGCGGTAATCGATCAGGAGGCTGCGGCCCGCAAGAAGAAGACGGCCCGCCTGAAGCAGTTGAGGCTGGAAAAGGAAGCGGCCGACGCGGCGAACGCTCCGGCAGGGCCTGCGAAGAAGCGCAAGCTGCAAACGCGCGAATAGGAAGATACGCCTCACGCACGGTGCTCACGAGATGGCCGCCCTTGAAGAGTACGGGAGTCCACGGCCTAACGCCGCGCGTCTTTTCAGACGCGCAAAGGTCGGGGTAACTCGTTGAAATCTGCCCATCGAGCTTTCCGAAAATGGGCCACGATTTTCGGACCGATGCGCCAGTGGCAAAGCCTAGTTCCAGAAGATTCGAAATAGTCAGGCACGAGCTGAGTTTGCATCCTATGAATGCAACTGGATGCGATGCGGGATTGCCCCGCCATTGTGCGGGGCTTTTTCGTCGCTCATGAGCGGGCTGGCAAGACGCGCGTCTGCCGCTGACCACTGAGCCGTATGGGGCGGGTGATGAAAGGTCGTGTCCAGCCCGGCCTTTTATGTTATGTGTATGGAAGCGCGGAACAATCTTCCCGGCTCCAGGTTGGAATTGTTTGGAGTGAGACCCGTGCCCAATCGCAATCTGGCGGCGCAAATTCGGTGGCAAATGGCAACCGCTCAAAGCGCCGAATTCCTCCGATCCCTCCCTATCTTCAAAGTCCAGCCGCTGCCCCGGATGTTCGTCGATCTCCTCCAGCGGTTAGAGGAGGAGGAAGACAAAGCTGAAGGGAACAGGGGAGCGTAAGCAGGACGTTCGGCGCGGCGGGTATCAAGACACAGGCAAGCCGTTGCCAGAGCGCTTTCCCGCCGTAGGGAAGTCTGCTTCTTTCTCGCCGAGCTCATCATCCCGATGTCGCTCGCTCTTCAGGAGGCGGATGATTTCCGCGGCGTCGATCAGTGCGCTTCGGATTTCGCGCTCTGAACGGTCTGGAGCGGATATGGCAACCTTCAACAATGCGATAGTGGCGTCCTGGACAGCGGTGTTTGCCTCGATGCCCGCCGTTAGCTCCCGCATGTCGCGGATCACCGCCACGGCGCGCTCCAACAGCCGGCGTGCCGTCAACGGGGTGAGATGATGGACCTCATTGGCGGCGCGGAATAGCTCGGAAACGATGGCCGTTACAGTGGTCATCATCGGGAATTTAACTACCGTTCAGATAGAAGTAGTACGCTGATTAATTCATACATCTATTCCGTGTAGCGGTCAAAGAGTCTATGCGCGCGTAGCCCCTTTGGGCGGCGCCCCTAAGCCTTGACTGCAACCTAGACTGTGAGACCCTACGCCCTCTCGGTTTGTATTGAGTGGGAGGCAGGCAATGAAGTTCGCAAAGTTGAAGAAGAAGCATCCCAGAAAGGTCCACAAGGTAGGTGGAACCGATCACCTCACCGATGAAGGGCTCAACGGCAGTGGGCGTACCGGCCCTGGCTTCTCGTACCGCGGAAAGTGGGCTAACGAGGGATGTCCGGACACCTTCGAGGCATGGCTGGTAAACAAGGGCGTCATGCCCAAGCAGCAGTAGCCCCACAGCGGCCGAAAGACGGGGCGCGTCAGGCACTTTCCGGTAGTCGACAGGGGAGAACACTCCGTCCTGTCACCGGCCACCGCTGCTAATTCAGCTCGTCGCATCTTCCGCCCGCTCCCTGATCCCCTTGAATACGGATGTCGTAGCTTGCCTTCATCCGTCCAAGCGCGATATTCGACCTCCGCGACGAGCAGCGGCTGCGTGAAGACGGCGGCCTTGCGCCTCAGCGACACGGCAGGCCGATCGGTGACAATCTGGTCGAGCAGCTCGCGTAGCTTGGCCGACTCCAAATAAGTGCAGCCAGTGCCACAGCCGCCGACATAGCTCAGGCCATGCAGGCTAGGTCGCGTGCCGAGGGCTCGCTGAAGCGTGCCGAGATCTGACCGCCCCTGATCGTCCAGCATCACCGCCTCACCGTCGAGAATCAACCTCTCGTAACCGAGCTGACCCGCCTCGGCCGCGATCGAAGCGAAGCGGACCGTCCAGTCGTAGCCGCCGCGGGAATTATCCGTACCTTTCCCGGTTCGATGTGAACGGCCAGCCGGTAGCCGTCCCATTTTATACCGGCGCCGATAGTGCCATAGTCCCCGGTAACGAAGTCGAACACAGTCGACCCCATGGCACACCCTCATTTCAATGATACCGCTGGAACTATTCGCCGACCGAGGGGTTTCTAGCGCGGGATCAACCCAGATCTTTCGTGAAAGGCAAATAATGAAAAACACAATTATCTTTGCAGCAGCGCTGATGGGCGCTGTGGCCACGGCGTCGTTTGCGCAGACCACACCTTCAGCAGAGGGAGATACGCCTGCAGTCGCAACGCCGGACTCGCAAAACCCAACGGCCCCTGTTGAAGGCGCGAATAGTTTCACTGAAGCCCAAGCGCAGGAACGGATCGAAGAAGCCGGATACACCGACGTCAACGGGCTGAAGCTCGATGAGAACGGTGTGTGGCAGGCAACTGCAATGAAGGACGGCAAATCAGTTTCCGTCGCCCTAGACTATCAGGGCAACGTGACAGCGCAGTAGGCCGTCAAACCCTCCTCAACTCCAAGGGAGAATGAATATGAGAACCGTAACAGGGCTCTTCGACGATTATGACGATGCCCGCGACGCCGTGAGGGAATTGGCAGAGGCAGGTGTACCTTCCGATGATATCAGCATTGTTGCAAGCAACATAGGCGATCGGTACTCCGCCGACAGCTCAGACGCAGCCGAAGGTGCCGCCACCGGAGCTGGTCTCGGAGCTGCCGGAGGCGGCGTGGTCGGCCTTCTGACGGGGTTAGGTCTTATGGCAATCCCCGGTGTCGGACCGGTCGTGGCAGCCGGATGGCTTGCGGCCACTGCCGCCGGTGCGGCCGCAGGTGCGGTGGCCGGTGGCGCCGCCGGAGGCCTGATCGGTGCGCTGACGGACTCCGGAGTCGATGAAGAAGACGCCCATGTTTACGCCGAGGGCGTTCGTCGAGGGGGCGCCCTGGTGACGGCACGGGTAGACGAAAGTCTTGTGCCTGAAGCAGAAACGATTCTGAAGCAACGAAACCGCGTCGATCCTGCCGCGCGCAGGAGTATTTATGCTGAAGAGGGATGGACGCAGTTTGACGAAAATGCCGACCCGTACTCGCTCGATGAGGTCGAACGAGAGCGTGAGCGTTATCGCAGCATGCGGGGGTGATGCCTCTCACGCCAGACCGACCGGCCGACACACCTGCGCCTCACTGCAAGCAGCGCCCTTCTCTCTTTCCCCACGGGCGCTGCGTCGGGGCCGGTATCATCGACTGATTGCAGAAGAAGACCGACCATTGTCTTCCAAGCGCGCTGCAGTATGTCACGAACCAGCCGCATATCAGAACTGAGATCGTTGAGGTTGGTCTCGACCGCCCATGGAAGTCGCGGCCTCCGGGCGACATCTCAAAACATCGCCGAGCACCGACAATATCGCCTGCGGACCGCAACACCGACCCCAGCGCGCCAAATATCTTCCCCGCCGCCTGAAAATCCAACGACAGCGTTTTGCGCGCAGTGCATATCTTCCATGTCGATATTGCACTGCACAAGCCGGGCCGACGTTTTATACTGGAACCATCGAAGGCGACCAGGGTTTACGAGCCAGGGAGCCACGGGATTGGTCTCCCGTCAAGTAATGAAGACTCGAGTATGAACTCGAAGGAATTCGACGCGGCGTTATCCTCCTCCCGGCGCCGCTTCGATGGGTTGGCAACACTCCTCCTCCCGGTTGCCAATCGTCTATATGACGCCCGCCGGACCTCCTCCCCCGGCGGGCGTTATTTTTGTCCCTGCTACTATCTCCCCTTTCACGCCTCAGCACTGCCCGGCGGCACAATATCGAAGCAGTTTCGCGGGAGGACACGGCGCAGACATGCAATCTTCGCATAGGTGCCATTCCCCCTTCGCCCTACACAAATCAGGGGTTCACGCCTATGTTCAAAACATCGATCGGGAAGCGCCCTCCTCCTCCCAGCGCTCCCGAGACGGATTGGCAGCACTCCTCCTCCCGTTGCCAATCAGGACAGGCAACGCCCGCCGGATCTCCTCCCCTGGCGGGCGTTGTTTTTTTCCCCTCGCATCGAGCGTGTTTTTTGCCGTCATTCGTGATTTCGCGGGCCGTTGCAGCCGCGTGGCCCGAAGATCAAGGGCAAGTGAACGGCAGGAAGAGGAATGCAAAACTCGCATGGGTGCGATGCAGCATCGTCTCTGTTTCGAGAATACAAATCGATTATATTCCCCTCCATGAGATGAGGGCCAGCAAGACAGAAGCGCTGGCAGGACCCTGGAAAGGATAGATCATGAACTTCACGCGTTCTTTCAACAATTGGCGCAAGTACCGTCAGACCTGCAACGAACTCGGCCGCATGAGCGACCGCGAACTGAACGACCTCGGCATCGGCCGCGCCGACATCCCTTACGTCGCTCGCCAGGCTGTCAAGTAAGCTTCCGAGCTTCCTCGCCGACAACGGCATCGAAAACGCCTTCCGGCTCCGCCGGCGGGCGTTTTTTTGTATCTGGTTCCGTCAAGAAGATCGGCTGCATCTCGCACCTGCGAAGGAACGCAGTTCGCCTCTGCGTATCCCACCGCGCCCTCCGATGGGCAGTGTGCGACATTTCCCAAAAAGCAAAGCAATCCATGGAGTTGGCGGCTAGGGTCGCGTCATCCCTGAACGGAATAGGGATGAGACATTTTCGAGCGGAAGCGATCTTTGCACAGGAATTCAGCGATGCAGTGCACAAATGCATAGCAGATGCATTTTCTTTGCACTCCATCTTGCCGTTGGACAAGCGTATAAGAACCTCAACGACGCAGACAATCACTGTCGCGAACAGATCTTGAGGAAAACGGCCATGAACCCCATTCGTATCGCAAAAAGCTGGATCAACTACCGCCGCACCGTCGCCGAACTGGGCGGCCTGTCGAACCACGCTCTCAACGATATCGGCATCACCCGCTACGATATCCGCAACATTGCGTCCCGCTCCTTCCGCTAAATCGGGACCGAGCCTTCACACCTACCAAGACGGCGCCTTCCGGGCGCCGTTTTCGTTTCTTCGCAATTGGAAGCGAGAGACGGCTATGGTAGGAAGCCGCGCATGAATAAGACCTCCTCCTCCTTTTCTCCCATCCATGTCATCGGCGGCGGGCTTGCCGGCTCTGAAGCCGCCTGGCAGATCGCCGAAGCCGGCGTACCGGTCGTCCTGCACGAAATGCGCGGTGTGCGCGGCACTGATGCGCATAAGAGCGACGGGCTCGCGGAACTCGTCTGCTCCAATTCCTTCCGCTCCGACGACGCCACCAGCAATGCGGTGGGCGTGCTGCATGCCGAAATGCGCCTGGCGGGGTCGCTGATCATGCGCGCCGCCGACGGCAATCAGGTGCCGGCCGGCGGTGCGCTTGCCGTCGATCGCGAGGGATTCTCCGGGGCCGTCAGCGCGGCCATCGATAGCCATCCGTTGATCACCGTGGTGCGCGAGGAAATAACCGGCCTGCCGCCGAGGGAGTGGGATCTCGCCATCATCGCCACCGGGCCGCTGACCGCGCCCGGTCTTGCAGAGGCCATTCGCCAGGAAACGGGCGCCGATGCGCTCGCCTTCTTCGATGCCATCGCCCCGATCGTCTATACCGAGACGATCGACATGGACATCTGCTGGTATCAGTCGCGCTACGACAAAGTCGGCCCCGGCGGCACGGGCAAGGACTATATCAATTGCCCGATGACGGAGGAGCAGTATAACGCCTTCCTCGATGCGCTGCTTGCCAGCGACACCACCGGCTTCAAGGAATGGGAAGGCACACCCTATTTCGACGGCTGCCTGCCGATCGAGGTGATGGCCGAGCGGGGGCGGGAAACGCTACGCCACGGGCCGATGAAGCCCATGGGCCTCACCAATGCCCATAATCCCGGCGTGAAGCCCTATGCCGTGGTCCAGCTCCGCCAGGACAACGCGCTTGGCACGCTCTACAACATGGTCGGCTTTCAGACGAAGCTGAAATACGGCGCCCAGACGGAGGTCTTCCGAATGATTCCCGGCCTCGAGAACGCTGAATTCGCTCGCCTCGGCGGCCTGCACCGCAACACCTACATCAACTCGCCGACACTGCTCGACCGCTCGCTGACGCTGAAATCGCGCCCGGGCCTGCGTTTCGCCGGACAGATCACCGGCTGCGAAGGCTATGTGGAAAGTGCCAGCATCGGACTGCTCGCGGGCCGCTTCGCCGCGGCGGAGCGTAAGGGTGAAGCACCCTCGGTGCCGCCGGCCACCACTGCCTTCGGTTCGCTCCTGAACCACATCACCGGTGGCCACGTCGTTTCCGACGACGAGCCGGGCAAGCGCTCATTCCAGCCGATGAACATCAATTTCGGCCTGTTCCCACCCCTGGAGCCCGGCGCAGTGACCAAGCCCGAAGGAGCCAAGCGATTCCGCGGCAAGGAAAAGGCACTTGCAAAGAAGCAGGCGACGGCGTCACGCGCGCTCGCCGATTGCGCGGCCTGGCTGGGAAGCACCTCTTGAAGCTCACTCCCGCGCCTGTGCCGTCTGGCCGGCTTCGGCAGGTGAGTCAAAATCCGACTGGGGGCTGAAGCTGCCGAGCAGCCAAAGCGAAACCTCGGCTGCTTCCGCGGCCGTCCTGAATTCGAAGCTATTGTCCAGGTAGGCGAAATCCGGGAAGTGCACGATGAGCCCCCGGCCGCTTTCGGAGCCGTTTACCCGCACCTTTCCCGGCTGAATGACATGGCACACATAATGCGAGCCGTGAGACTGGATAAAGCCGGCCTTGCCGTCGTGCAGGCGCAGGAAGATCGCCCTGTTGTCGACGGTCGAGTGCAAGGCCCGGATGGCCTCCTCCGGAAAGGCGCGGCCGAATTCCACCATCGCTAGGCCCGCATCCGGGTTGGCAACGTCGCGCTCCGCGCGCGCATTCATCCGCATATAGAATGCGCCGGCGCAAACAACCACAGCGATGAACAGCAACCACAGCATTGACGCGGGCCTCTTCCAGGCGACAGGATTCCGATAGGTCTAGCGCTTCAGACTTGCGCCAACTTGACCAATTGCACGGAGATGCAGATCGGCCGCCGGTGCCTTCGCTTAAAAGCGCCGCCGCCGGCTGGCCCTCCACATCCACCATTGCCGCTGCCACTGCGGCGGTTGAATGGCCTGCTTGAGAATGCTCCCTGCCGCAGCCTCGGCGCGGTCGAAGACCGGCCCGGCCAAGGCGACCGGAATAAAGGCCGCGAAGTTCCGCTTGGAGATCGAACCCATGCTGCTGCGGGCCTTCATGAGATGGTCACGGCCGAGACCGCAGAATGCGCGCACGGCTCGACCGATCGCCTCCTCGTCGCGTGCCTCGAGCAGCGTCTCCCTGTCGAGGCCGGTCGCGCGCAGGATCTCGCCCGGAAAATAGACCTGACCGCGCCGGCAGTGCAGCGGCAAAAGCAGCAGCAGGCCGGCGATCGTCTGGGCGACGCCAGCATGGCCCGCCGCTTCCGCCGATGCAGCGGCATTCTCCGGATCAATTATCAGGGACGCAAGCTGGATGAGCGCGCATGCCGTCTCGCCGGCATAGCCCTCCAGAGCCGACCGGTCCCCCATGGGATCGTCATAAAGATCGAAAATCCGTGCGTCGATCATGTCCTGTAGAACGGCGACCGGCAGGCGGTGCTCACGGATGCAGGCAAGCAGTGCCTCGGCGAGTGGATGCCCCTCGCCTGTCGACTGATCGTTGCCGAGCAGGTCGTGCCACCATTGCAGCCTGATTTCCCCCGGCAGGGGTTCGCGAATGACGTCACGGACACGCGCGATCTCGGCGTAAAATGCATAGAGAGCCGCCAGGGAATGCCGCTTCTCCGGGGGCGAGAGAAGGCAGGCGAGATAGCGGTCGCGGTCGGTATCCCGCAGCGTTGCGAGAATCTGGGAGTCTGGCTGTTGCACGGCTTGAACTTCCTTCGGACCTCGTCAAACCGCGATCAGCGCGGCAGCGACGGCACGCGATTCCGCCAACATTACATTGTAGGTCCTCACCGCTGCGCCTGTATTCATGGGATCGGAGGATATGTTGGCCGCCTTGAGCGCCGATTTCAGATCCGCGGGCAAGCGACGGATTTCACGCCCGGTGCCGACGAGCAGCACTTCGATTTCATGCGCCTCTTGCAAGATGCGCTGGAACTTGGCGATCGCCAGCGGATCGCCTTCCACCACGTCCCAGGCGTAGATGCCGGAGGGCAGCATCAGCACCGAGCCGCGATGCGACATGTCGGCAAAGCGGAATCCGCCATTGCCATAGGCGTCGATCGGTGCGCGTCCCGGAAAATGCGCTTCGCGCATTTCAATGCCTTTTGCCATCGTCAGGATGCACCCCTTGCTGTCTGTTCCGGCGTCGCTTCCGGCTCTCCCAACTCGTTATCGAGTCGATTGTTTCGGCGATTGAAGAGAATGAGCACCGGCCCCGCGATATAGATCGAGGAAAGTGTACCGACAAGCACGCCGAAAAGGAGGATTGCGCTGAAGGATTCGACAAGCCGGCTGCCGCCGAAGAGATAAAGGGCGGCAAGCGCCAGCGCCGTTGTCACGGCCGTCAGAACCGTACGGGACAGGGTCTGATTGATCGACGTGTCGATCAAGACCGAAAGCGGCATCCTCCTGTAGCGTAGGAGATTCTCGCGGATGCGATCATAAACCACCATCGTATCGTTCAGCGAGTAGCAGACAATCGTAAGCAGCGCGGCAATGCTTACGAGGTTGAACTCCATCCCGGTGACGACGAGGAAACCCAGCGTGAGGAGCACGTCGCAGAGCATTGCGACGATGGCGCCGACAGCGAACCGCCAGCCGAATCGAAGCCCTACATAAAGGATGATGGCCAGCATCGCGGCTGCGAGGGCTATCGTTCCCGCCCGCGTCAGTTCCCCGGAAACCGCCGGCCCGACCACATCCACGCGTCGAAGCACATATTCATCCTCGAGCTCGGCGCGCAGCAATGTCACCGCGGTCTGTTCGGCATTGTCGCCAGCGTCCTGCGAAGGAATGCGAACGAGAACGTCGCGCGGAGAGCCGAGCCGCTCAACGCGGGCCTCGCCGAGATTGAGTTCGTCAAGACGCGCGCGAATGTCGGCGATGTCTGCGGCATCCGTCTTCGCGCGCAGCTCGACAAGCGAGCCGCCCTTGAAATCGGCACCCATGTTGAGGCCGACACCGACCAGCACGACAAACGCCGAAAGCGAAAGCGCCGCCATCAAAATGAAGACCGGGTTGCGGATGGCCATGAAGCGCATATCGGCTTCAGCGAAGAAGCCAGTGCGAATGCCTCTCGGCAGGTGCCGCGGCCGACGCCGCCGATACCAGCCGCGAATGAGGCGACGCGTCAGGCTGTGCGCCGTCAGGATGGTGGTGATGCTGCCGATGGCAAGCGTTGCCGCAAAGCCACGTATGGTGCCGGACCCGAGCAAGAAAAGCAGGGCACCCGCGGCGAATATCGAGAGATTTGCGTCGAGAATGCTTTTCAATACACGCGAAAAGCCATTGTCGAGCGCTTTTCGCAGTGGTTCGCTGCTGTTGCGTGCCTCCTCGCGCAGCCGCTCATAAATGAGGACGTTCGAGTCGACCGCCATTCCGATCGTAAGGATGATTCCCGCGATGCCGGGCAATGTCAGCGTCACACCCAGCAGGGACAGGACGGCGATGATCAGCACGACGTTGACGACGAGCGCCGCCACGGCGACGAGCCCGAAAAAACCGTAGAAGCCGACCATGCAAGCCGCAACGGCCAGCGCAGCTATCAATCCTGCTTTCAGGCCGTTTTCGATGGCATCAATGCCGAACTCGGGTCCGACGGTCCGTTCCTCGATGACCGTCAGGGAAACGGGCAGCGGACCGGCCCGCAGCACTACAGCGAGATCGTTCGCCCCCTCCTCGGACATGGTGCCCGAGATCCGGGCCGTGTCGCCCCTGAACGCATCAGCGACGGTAGGCGTCGATACGACCTGCCCATCGAGCACGATTGCGAACTGCCGCCCCGCATCCGCCTGCAGCGTCGGTGCAATCCGGGACAGGGCCTCTGGCTTGAGCGTGACGTCGACAGCAGGCTCTCCGGTCGACGGATCGGAGACCGGCTGCGCGGAGAGAAAATCATCCGGGCCGACAAGTGCGCGCTTTTCGACCAAGTAGGGAACGGGCGGATCGTCAAGGGAATAAAGAACTTCGGACGATGCCGGCGGTCGCTGATCGACCGCCTGCTCACCCCGCATCGACAAATCGAGCCAGTGAAAGCTGACGGTCCCGCGCTGGCTCAAGACATCCTTCAGCGGTTGCGGGTCATCCAATCCAGGTACTTGCACCCTGACCCGGCCGTCGCCCCGGCGCTCGATCGCCGGCTCCACGGGCACGACCTCGCCAACACGCCGGCGAATGACTTCGGTGGAGCGGGACACCGACTCGGCCACGCGGCGATCGATAGCCTCGTCGGTCAGGTGAAAGCGAAGCGCCCCCTCCGGCGTCGATGGCTCAGCGGCAAGTACCAGCTCATTGTCGGGCGCTGTCAACGCGCGCAAGGCTTCGCGTGCGTCTTGCAGCTTCGCAGCGTCGCGAAGCCGAAGCTGAATGACCTGCCCCCTGCCGGCCAGGCCAGTATAGCCGATGTCAGCGCCCCTTAGCGCCCGGCTGATCGCATCGATGGCCGCATCCAACCGCTCGGCCACGATGTCTTCGCGGCTGACCTTCAGCGTGATGTCGGCACCGCCTTGCAGATCGAGCCCAAGCGGGACCTGGCGATGCGGCAGCCATCTCGGCCAACCGGCAAGCTGCTCCTCGGGGAGGAGGTTCGGCAAAGCGAAGGCAAAACCAGCCAGAACGACGAGCCAGATGACGGCGTTCTTCAGCGGCGAGAATTTGGGCATGCGTCGAATGCTCCATCGCCAAGCCTACGGCTCCACGGGCCGATGCGCTACAGCTCCGCGCATCCTTTCAGACGCGCAAAGATCGCCGAGGTGCTTTGAATTGCCGCACGGTCCCCGGGAAACATACAGCAGCTGGTCATGGCCTGCGCCGGTCTTTACTCCTTGACGGGCTCGCCCTTGACGCGGACCTCGGAAATACCGCTACGCACGACACGCACCTTGAGGCCCTCCGCGATCTCCACTTCGAGTTCCGCATCGTCGACGACCTTCGTCACCTTGCCGACGATGCCGCCGCCGGTGACCACCTGATCGCCGCGGCGAATGTTCTTCAAGAGCTCTTCACGACGCTTCATCTGCGCGCGCTGAGGCCGAATGATCAGGAAGTACATCACCACGAAGATCAGGATGAACGGCAGGATGGACATCAGGATATCGGCGCCGCCGGCGGCCGGGGCAGTCGTCTGTGCGAAAGCTTCGGTAATGAACATCGATCACTCCTTGAGTTCAACTGCGCGGTTGCTTTCCCGCGCGAAATCCGGCGGAATATGGGGATTGATTCCACGACAATAAAGTCGGTGCCCTGCTCCGTTGCTCCTGCCTCTGACACAAATTGCGCGATAGGAGAACCCCTCGCGCACGCGCGCTCGGGCTTTTCCAGCGCAAACCACCGTGCTAGCGAGGAAAATCGCCCCACCACCCCTCGTCAGAGCCCGCTGAAGGCGGCGTGACGGGACAAACCGCAGAGTGACCGCGTCACGTCCGCGGCGAACCGCAGACCCGGCGATCCGGAGACAAGCAGATGCACCAAAGCAAGATCGACGTCCTCATCACTGAAATACAGAAGCTGTCGGCAGCACTCGAACGGATTGCCGGTCCGGGTGAAGCGGTCAACGACTGGGCTGCGGCGGAATGCTTCGTCTGGGCGCCGGCAACGCGGCATCTGCAGCCGGTGACGAAACCGAATCGGATCGAACTTGCGCTGATTACTGGCGTGGATCATGTTCGCGACATCCTTTTCGACAACACGCTCCGTTTTGCCGAGGGCTATCCGGCAAACAACGTCCTGCTCTGGGGTGCGCGGGGCATGGGCAAGTCTTCGCTCATCAAGGCCGTCCACGCGCAGGTGGCCCGCGAAACCGGCGCCGCACTAAAACTCGTCGAAGTGCACCGGGAAGACATCGCGACGCTACCGGCCCTGATGGAAATCCTCAAGGTCGCGCCGATGCCCGTCATCGTTTTCTGCGACGACCTTTCCTTCGACCACGACGACACGTCCTACAAGTCGTTGAAGGCCGTTCTGGACGGCGGCGTCGAGGGCCGTCCGGCCAATGTGGTGCTTTATGCGACGTCGAACCGCCGACACCTTCTGCCGCGCAACATGATGGAAAACGAGCAGTCGACCGCGATCAACCCATCCGAGGCGGTCGAGGAAAAGGTCTCCCTGTCCGATCGCTTCGGCCTTTGGCTTGGCTTCCACAAATGCAGCCAGGAGGATTATCTCGCCATGGTCGACGGCTACGCCCGCTACTATGGCTTGCCCGTCGAGCAAGAAACCCTTCACGCCGATGCGCTCGAATGGGCGACGACACGAGGATCGAGGTCCGGCCGGGTCGCCTGGCAGTTCATTCAGGATCTTGCGGGGCGCCTGCGCCGGTCATTGAGCGACCCCGCCTGAGGACGGGGCGGGGGCGCTTAAAGAGGCACCGTAACGGCTATTCGAGATAGGTCGCCGGGTTCACCGGGGTCGCGTTCTTGCGGACTTCGAAATGCACCTGCGGCCGGGTGGCCCGACCGGTCATGCCCGAAGAGGCGAGCGTCTGGCCCCGCTGGACCTTCTGGCCCCTCTGAACCTTGAGTTCCGAAGCGTTGCCGTAGACGGTGACGGTGCCGTCGTCGTGGCGGACCAGGACGGCATTTCCGAGTTCCTTCAGGCTGCTGCCGGAATAGATGACAACGCCGTTTTCGGCCGCCTTGATGGGCGTGCCCTCCGGGACCGAGATATTGATGCCGTCATTTCGATTACCGTCGACATTGGCACCATAGCCAGCAACCACGGCGCCGCGCACCGGCCAGCGATATTTGCCGATCCCGGTCGACTTCGGTGACACCGCGTCGATATCGGATTTGGCTGCAGCTTCCGAAACGCTCTCCTTGGCGACCGGCGGCTTGTATTCCGTCGGCTTGCTCTGCTCAAGCGAAGCCACTTTCGTTTCCGCCTTGCGCGACGGCACGGAAGCCGTCGCGTCGCTTGCAACGGCGCGCCCCGGCAGTTTCAGTTTCTGTCCGATGCGGATCGATTCAGTCGTCAAGCCATTGGCCTGCTTGAGTGCAGCGACGGATACGCCGTTTGTCTTGGCGATCCGGTTGAGCGAGTCGCCCGCCTTGACGGTATAGAGGCCAGCGCCACCGCCTTCGCCGGCAGTATTGACTTTGCCGCTCGCGACTTCGGCGCGGTCCTCCCCCTTCTCGCGCAGTTGCGATTGCCCGGGCAGGATCGCAACTTCACGCTGGCCGGCCGGCAGCGGCAATGGCTGCTTCCTGCCCCCATCGATGTCGGCAATTGAACTCGACGCTGCTGCCTTGGCGGCGCTGCTTCCGCCACCGAAGCTCGGGATGACGAGGCGCTGACCCGGCTCTACCTGCCCCGCGGAGTTCAAGCCATTGGCCTTGAGGATCTCCTTTTCCGGCACACCGAAGCGGCGCGCCAGCACGGGAACGGAGTCGCCCGGGCGCACCATGACCGTCGGTGCGTTCTCCGTGCTCCAACCGCCCTTGCTTGATCGCTCCTTGGCGGTCGGTAGCGGCTCGGCTTTTGCGAGAGTGGGCTGCGGCTGCCGGGGGGCCTCCGGCGCCTGGCGCGGAATGACCGGAGCCGGCTCGGCCAGGGCCGTACGCTGGACATTCATCGGCGTCGAGGCTGCGCGCGCACTCGACACCGGCGCCGCTGCGTCATTCACCTGACCGTATGGCACACCCCCGCCGGCATCCGGATACGCCTGACCGAGGGCGACACTCTGACCGCCCGATATGTCACTCCTCGGAACAGGAGTCGCATTGCCCGGAATCGACCCCGTCGTCAGGGCGTCGGAGCTTGAAAAGAGCCCGTCGAAGCGGCTTACGCCGGAACTGCAACCGGCGGCGACACTTGCCAGCAAGGCTGCCGCACACAGGCGGATCAAGGACTTCCCTGCACCGGGAGATAAAAATTGACGCATGACGCTTACCCACTCCGAACGCAACTCGCTGTGGAATGATTAAAGCGCATTAGAGTTACCGCCCGGTTAAGGGCGGCATTCATTTGACGAAGTGATAACCATGATGCCGCCCCGGCGCGCGCGGCGTGTAGGGTTGATCGGCCCTATAGGAGTTCCGAATAGAGGCGCTCGATTTCCGAAAGCGATCGCGATTCCGGCGCTTCCGCCTCGTAGCTGATATTGGACGCGTCCCAACCAAAAAATGGCTCTTCGTCCGGCGCTGGATCGATCGAAGCGGACGAAGAAATGGTCTTGTCCTCATCCAGAAACACGCTGACGATCCTCTTGAAATTTGCATCGCCATCGAGGCCGCTCTCGGCATCGTATTCAAGCGACCGCAACCCCGCGACCGCCGCTTCGCGCGTGCCGAAATAGCGAAGGCTATTTTGATCTTCCGACCGGAGATTGTCGTAGTACTCGACGAAGGCGCGGTAATAGGCCCTATAGTCTCCGCTATCGGCGAACTTCCCGAAAGCCTGGTGCTCCCGCGCCGCAAGCTGTGGAGAGAGCCGGTTGTTCCACTCGTCCGCGGTCAGGGGCGGCGCCTTTTCGGGCGTCTTTCTGGTGCGGCTGAGATAAAGCAGTGCATCGACCGAGAGCGAAATGCGCGGCGTCGGATCGAAAAAACCAGCCTGCGCCTCTTGTGCGCTCGCGTCTTCCTTGACGGTGGTCCCGACCTGGCTCGCCGATCGCCCGGCGAGATTGTTCAAACCATCGCCCGTCGCAGCCGTCGTCAACCTGTTCGCAATCTGCATCTGCCGTCTCCGTCCATCGCACGATCCAAACGAACAACGCAGAACCACGGCTCAAATGCGCCATGACCATCGTGCCCTTCCGGGCTATGGTGACAAGCTTGCGCGAAGCTGGAGACGGGTTAACAAAGAGTTAACCGCTTGATCTGAAACAATCCTTCCGTGTGGCTGAAGCGGCAGCCGGACTTCGAACCGACCGGTGCGAATCACGTCCGGCGACGACACCGGCCATCGCCGCTTCGTCAAAGGAAGGATGCCAGTTGCGGGACGATCGGGAGGTAAGGCGCTTCAAACAGGTCTTCCCGGTCGAAGCGGCTGCCCGTCCGGGTGACGCGAACAATGCGGCACCGCGTTTCGCTCATCATGACCGGAACCAGCAAGGTGCCGCCGGATACCAGATGATCGGAATACATGCGCGGCAGGCTGTCGAATGCGGCGGTAATGAGAATGCGGTCGAAAGTGCCCTCGCCCGGCGCCCCGACGCTGCCGTCCGCATGTCTCGCGACGACGTTGCGGACACCGGCTTTCTCCAGATTCTTCTGTGCAGTCCCCACCAGAGTCTGGTAGCGGTCGATCGTCAGCACCCGCTCTGCGATTCGCCCGATGACGGCGGCGGTGAAGCCGCTGCCAGTGCCTACCTCAAGCACGCGCTGCCCCGGCTTGACGTTCAGGCAATGGATCAGCCGAACCGCAAAGTCGCATCCCTCCATGAAGGAACCGCAATCGAGCGGTATCAGCCGCCGGGAATAGACGTCCTCCTGATAGGGCGCCGGACAGAACAGGCCGCGCGGCGTCTGCTCCACGGCCCTCAGCAGATCGTTATTCACAACGCCGGCTGCGCGAAGGCGGAGCGCCATCGCTGCCAGCCCCTCCTGCTGCGTCACGCGCCCGCTCAAGCGGCAGTCCCTTCCAGCAAGGCGCGGGCAATGCGCTCCTGAACCGTGTAGTCGGTCATGTCCAGTTTCAGCGGTGTCACGGAAATCCGGTTGTCACGCAACGCCCGAATATCGGTGCCGGAGCGAAAATCACCGGAGCGCTCGCCGAATCGCAGCCAGAAGTACGGAAATCCGCGGCCGTCCATCCGCTCGTCTATGGTGAGCCCGATCTCGAGCTTGCCCTGGGACGTGACCTCCACGCCGGCTACCGCATCGGCCGCACAATTGGGGAAGTTCAGATTGATCAAGGTTCCGCCCGGCAGGTCGACCTGCATCAACCTGCGAATCAGCGCCGGCGCGTTCGTCTCGACCACGTCCCAGGGCACCGTCGCCCCGATCGCGTGGGAATAGGCTTGGCTCAGCGCCATCGAGCGGATGCCCTGTAGGGTCCCCTCTATCGCCCCGGCAACGGTGCCGGAATAGGTGACGTCGTCGGCGAGATTGGCCCCGACATTGACACCCGAGAGGACGAGGTCCGGCTTGCGGTCGAGGATCTTCCGCGACGCCATGATCACGCAATCGGTCGGCGTTCCCCGGAGGGCGAAGCGCCGATCCGAGACCTGGCGCAAACGCAGCGGCTCCGAAAGCGTCAACGAATGCGCAAGGCCGCTCTGATCCACTTCCGGGGCGACAACCCAGACATCGTCCGAGATCGTTTGTGCAATCCGCTCGAGGACGGAGAGCCCCTCGGCATGGATGCCATCATCGTTTGTCAGCAGGATGCGCATACCGCCTCTTTCGCTCGTCCCGCGCCATACTGCGCCGTGCGTCCCCCAAGACGGACGCTAAAGCCCTTTGAATCTACGCATCGGCGCAAAAGGTCGTGTCTCGATGTTCGGCCGATGCCGCTAAGCCGCTTTCTCGATCCGCCGCAGTCCCCCCATATAGGGCAACAGAACGTCCGGCACCGTGACGGATCCATCTTCATTGAGATAGTTTTCGATGACTGCGATCAGCGCGCGACCGACTGCCACCCCCGAGCCATTGAGCGTGTGGACGAATTTCGTTGTCTTGTCTTCCTTCAGTCGATAGCGCGCGTTCATCCGACGGGCCTGGAAGTCGCCGCAGACCGAGCAGGACGAAATCTCGCGATAGGTGTCCTGCCCCGGCAGCCAGACCTCGAGGTCATAGGTCTTACGCGCTCCGAAGCCCATGTCGCCCGTGCAGAGCGTCATCACGCGATAGTGCAATCCAAGCCGCTTCAGGACTTCCTCGGCGCAAGCCGTCATCCGCTCGTGTTCGTCGATCGAGCTTTCGGCATCGGTGATCGAAACCAGTTCGACCTTGTTGAACTGGTGTTGACGCAGCATGCCTCGGGTGTCGCGCCCTGCAGAACCGGCCTCCGAGCGGAAGCAGGGCGTGAGTGCCGTAAAGCGCAATGGCAGTTTCTCCGCCTCCAGGATCTGCTCGCGGACCATGTTCGTCAGCGGCACCTCCGCCGTCGGAATCAACCAGCGTCCGTCCGTCGTCCGGAAGAGGTCTTCCGCGAATTTCGGCAGTTGCCCCGTTCCATACATCGCGTCATCCCGCACGAGGAGCGGCGGCTGGACCTCGGTGTAACCATGCTCCTGCGTGTGCAGGTCCAGCATGAACTGCCCGAGCGCGCGCTCGAGGCGCGCAAGCTGACCTTTGAGGATGGTGAAGCGCGCGCCGGCTATACGGGCAGCGCCTTCGAAATCCATGAAACCCAGGGCCTCACCGATCTCGAAATGCTCAACCGGCCCGTGGTTCCATTGCGGCCTGGAGCCGACGATCCGCGTCACCGCATTGGCGGTCTCGTCCGGACCGACCGGCACGTCCTCAAGCGGAATATTCGGGATTCGTGACAGGGCATCCGTCAGTTCGGCCTCGAGCCGGCGGCTCTCGTCCTCTGCCGCCGGCAGGGCGTTCTTCAGCTCTGCGACCTCGGCCTTGAGCTTCTCGGCAAGTTCGCCGTTCTTTTGCGCCATGGCCGCGCCGATTTCCTTCGAGGCAGCGTTACGGCGCGTTTGCATTTCCTGAAGCGAAGAAAGGATGGCGCGGCGGCGTTCATCAAGCTCGATCAGGGGTGCCGACAATGGCTCCGCACCCCGCTTCGCCAGGGCATCGTCGAGCTTGGCAGCATTCTCACGGATCCATTTGATATCGAGCATAGTCGTTCCACGCGTTGGTGCTGCAGGTCCCACCGATCGGCACGATCCAGGAGAAGATCCCGCAGCGTTTACAAAGTGCTGCAACGAACCGCGTCGAACAGGTGCGGTTGCTGCAGGACGCGGCGCGGAAACGTCGGACGGTCAGCCCTTGGCGGGGCCAGCCGTCTCGGAAGAACCTTCCTGCGAAGAAGCCAACTCGGCCGAGAGGGCTTCGGCTGCTCGCTTTTTCTCGACGAGTCGCGCCGTATAGATGGAAATTTCGTAGAGAAGGATGGCTGGCAGCGCAAGACCGATCTGAGAAACGGGATCGGGTGGCGTCAGGACCGCAGCAACCACGAAGGCGACGACGATTGCATATTTCCGCTTCTCGGCCAATCCGTCGGCCGTGACGAAGCCGACACGCGCGAGCAGCGTCGTGATGACCGGGAGCTGGAATACGAGGCCGAAGGCGAAGACCAGCGACATGATCAGGCTCAGATATTCCGAAACCTTCGGCAAAAGCTGGATCGCGACCTCCCCTTCGCCGCCGCCCTGCTCCATGGCCAGGAAGAACCACATCACCATCGGCGTGAAGAAGAAATAGACAAGCGCGCCGCCGATCAGGAAGAGGACCGGCGAAGCGACCAGAAACGGCAGGAAGGCCGCGCGCTCGTTCTTGTAGAGCCCCGGCGCAACGAACTTGTAAACCTGGGAGGCGATCACCGGAAAGGCAATGACCAGTGCACCGAACATCGCGACCTTGATCTGTGTGAAAAAGAACTCCTGCGGCGCGGTGTAGATCAGCTCGACATTTCGATGGCTGAGCCCAGCCCAGCTTACGGCCCACTTGAAGGGCAGGACGAGCAGGTTGAACAGTCCCTTTGCAAAATAGAAACAGACGAGAAATGCGGCGAAGAACGCTCCGACTGCCCACATCAGCCGCGAGCGCAGTTCGATCAGGTGTTCCATCAGCGGCTGCGGCCGGTCCTGGATATCGCCGCTCATGCGTCACCTTTCTTGCGCGTGGCCGCGCGCGTCCTTCCACTCTTCGTTTCGGCCTGCGCCGCACCGGCGGCCGATTTCTTTGCCGCCGACTTCTTCACCGCCGTGGAGCCGGCGGCCTTGCTCGGTGCAGCCTTTGCCGCCGCGGGCGTAGTCGGCCCGGCTGTGGGCTTGGCTGGGCGCTTCGGCTTCGCGTCGGCAGACTTTGCTGAGGCCGGAGCCGAATGCTCGACGGCGGTCGCCGCGGCCGGCTTTGCCGGCTCCACGGCCGGCGTGGACGCATTTGCCGGCGCAGCCATCGTCTCCGGCGCCTGTTGCACCGGCTTGTCGGGCGTTGCAGCCTTCTGAAGATCGGACTTGATCTCGTTCCCGAGCTGCCGCAGTGGGTTCATTGCGTCGCGTAGCGCAGTCGTCGGATTAAGGCTTTGGGCATCGCTTATCGTCCGGCGTACGTCGTCGAGATCTGCCTCACGCAACGCTTCGTCGAACTGTCGCCGGAAATCGCCGGCCATGCCGCGCATTTTCGCGGTCATTCGTCCGAAGGCCCGCAGCATCGGCGGAAGATCCTTCGGACCAACGACAACGATCAAGACAATTGCAATGACAACAAGCTCGGTCCAGCCGATATCAAGCATCCGACGCGCCCTACAAATCCGTATCGCAGCCTATCGGGCACGGCTACGCACCCGATATTCTGCCCAATGTGCCGATCGTCAGCGGACTTCGTCGGACTTGTGCTCGACGGTCTTCCCGTCGATCGACTTGTCGGCCGAAACGGCGTCGTCGTCGGTCATGCCCTTCTTGAAGTTCTTGATGCCCTTGGCCAGGTCGCCCATCAGTTCCGGAATTTTGCCACGGCCAAACAACAGCAGCACGACCACCAGGACGATCAGCCAGTGCCAGATGCTAAAGGAACCCATCCACTTACTCCCTCGATGCCCTGAACATTCAAGGCCATCACGTTGTCATTTTTCAGGCGGGTCGAGAGTGCGCCTGATCCTAGACCCGAACCTAGGATGTCGCGGTGTCTTTTTCAAACACCAATATGTCGCGCTCGTTAACGGAAAGCGTGACGTCGCGCAATCCTTGCGGCAACAGATCGGCGCGTATGCGTGCCCGCACGGTGCGCTCCGACTGCGGAACGGCGAGTTCGAGGAGCTCGACGACGCCCAGGAACCGCCGCGAAACGATGCGCGCGGGAATGGCCCCACCATCTTCCTGCAACTGGACGCCGGAGAGCCTGACCGCGACAGTCAGAGGCTGCCCTTCACCAAATTGCCCCGCAGGCACCGTGCCAAGCGGCGTTTCAACGCGGCCGCCACTTACGCGCGCATCGAAAACATTGATCTCGGAAAAGAACCCGGCGGCGAAAAGATCACACGGTTTGCGATAGATTTCGTCGGCGGTTCCAACCTGGACAAGGCTGCCGTCCTTCAGGAGCGCGATCCGGTCGGCCATGCGCATCGCCTCTTCCGCGTCATGGGTCACAACGATCGCCGTCGCGCGGGTTTCACGAAGAATTGCAAGCGTGTCGGCCCGGATGGAGTCTTTGAGACGGGAATCGAGGCCGGAAAAGGGTTCATCCATCAGCAGCACCGCCGGCCGCGGGGCGAGCGCCCGGGCGAGCGCCACCCGTTGCTGCTCGCCGCCCGAAAGCACATGCGGATAGCCGTCGGCATAATGCAGCAAACCGACGCGATCGAGCGCCGCCTCCGCCTGAATTTGCGCTTCCTTCTTCGGCAGCGCGGTCAGTCCGAAGCAGACATTGTCGCGGATGCTCATGTGCGGAAAGAGGGCAAAGTCCTGGAACATCAGGCCGACGCCCCGCTTTTCCGGCGGAAGGAATACGGATGGCCCCGAGATCTCCTGTCCGTTCAGGAGGAGGCGCCCGCCCGTCTGCATCTCTATCCCCGCAGCGATCCGAAGCAAGGTCGTCTTGCCGGATCCGGACGGACCGAGCAGGCAGAGCACCTCGCCGGCCTCGGCCTTCAACGACACATTCTTGATCGTATCCTTGGAGTGATAGCGGTGGCTGATGTTCTCGAATGCTAGGCTCGCCGCAAACGATACTCCAGGCCGCCTCCTCGTTGCGACGGTGCCGTTCAGCGAATCTGAAACCATGGTCTGCATTCCCTGACCCGAAGGCACTCGGTCGGAGCCTCGTGGCCGGGCCATAAAGCCGATATCCCTACTCAGGATTTTTTAATCGTCTTCTTCTGCCTTCGGTGTCAAGAGGCCGAGTTCCTCGAGGTCCATTTGGGTGATGGGATCCTCGTTGTCGGAAAGTTCGTCCTCACCCGTGGGAACGGGAATATGCAAGTTGGAAGGCACACGGCCGGACAGGAGGCCGGCCCCCTTTAGTTCCTCTATGCCAGGAAGGTCGCGGATCTCCTCGAGCCCGAAATGATCGAGGAAATCGCGCGTCGTCCCGAATGTCACCGGTCGGCCGGGCGTGCGCCTGCGGCCACGGAACCGCACCCAGCCCGCCTCCATCAGCACGTCGAGCGTGCCCTTCGAGGTCTGTACGCCGCGAATGTCTTCGATCTCGGCTCGCGTCACCGGCTGGTGATAGGCGATGATCGCCAGGACTTCGAGCGCCGCGCGGGAAAGCTTCTTGACCTCCTGCTCATCGCTCTGGACGACAAAGGAGAGATCGGCGGCCGTGCGGAAGGCCCAATGGTCCGCAACCTGCACGAGATTGACGCCGCGAACAGCATAGGCTGTCTTCAGCCGGGACATCAGCCGCCCGACGTCGACGCCGCGCGGAATGCGGCTGGCGATAAAACTTTCCGAAACCGGCTGGGCCGAGGCGAAGACGAGTGCCTCCGCGATACGCTCCGCCTCCAGCTCCAGCCCCGGATCGATGAATATCTCATCGATCACTTCCTCGTCATCGGGCATCCCGGGCAAGTATTTTTGCGCCTCAGCCACGCGCCGCCTCCATCTCTGCCAGGGTTGCGGCATCGATCGGCTTCGGCCCGCGCCGCAGATAAATAGGAGCGAAGGCGCTCTCCTGCCGGATTTCGAGCCTTCCCTCCCGCACCATTTCCAGCGATGCCGCGAAGGAACTTGCAATCACGGTCGCGCGCTCCTTCGGACTTGTCATATAACGGATGAGGAAATGGTCGAGCGCCGTCCAATCATCCAGGCCGCCCACCATCCGGGCAAGGATCAGGCGCGCATCGGCGAGCGACCAGACATGACGTTTTTCTATCGTCACCCGGGTTATCGACTGGCGCTGCCTCAGCATGGCATAGGCACTCAGCAGGTCGTAGAGCGAAGCGTCGTAGCCCGATTTTTTCTCGGCAACGATGTGTTCGGGCGCTCCTCGCGCGAAAACATCGCGACCGAGGCGACTGCGATTGACGAGCCGCGTTGCCGCGTCGCGCATCGCCTCCAGCCGCTTCAGCCGGAAAGCGAGTGCGGAAGCCATCTCCTCACCGGATGGCCCCTCGTCCTTCGCCTGCTGCGGGATCAACAGCCGCGATTTCAGATAAGCGAGCCAGGCGGCCATCACCAGGTAGTCGGCCGCCAGCTCGATGCGGATGGAACGGGCGCGCTCGATGAAAGCAATGTATTGCTCGGCCAGAGCCAGGACAGAGATGCGGGAAAGATCGAGCCGCTGGCTGCGGGCAAGGTGCAGGAGCAGGTCGAGCGGTCCTTCGAAGCCGGCGATGTCGACGACGAGCGCTTCCTCATGAAGGCCACGGTCGGCGGATTCCTCCTGCCACAGGGGCTCCAATGGCGCCCTCGCCTGCGGCTGTCCCTGTTCCTCTCCCGAACCCGTCACCACAACGCCCTTTCAGCGCCAGCCGGCGCCACCTCTGCCATGCAGCAATTCAACGTGCTACAGCGAGATTTACGCGCCTGACAGGACGCGCCGCGCTGTAGAGCGGAATGCAGCCGGATCAGGCCAAGGCGAACATCGCATCGAATTCGGAGCGCAGTGCCTCCTCATCCGAATGATCCGGTTCCCGGAACGCCGCCTCTGCCGCATTCGCCCGCCGCAACCGATCGCCGCTGAGCACCGGCACGGCATCTGCGACGGCCCTCATTTCTTCCATAATACCGTGACAATGCAAGACGAGATCGAGGCCGGCGGCGATAATCCCCCGCGCCCGCGTGCCAATATCGCCGGCGAGCGCGTTCATCGAGACGTCGTCGGACATCAGCAGGCCGTCGAAACCGATATGGCCGCGGATGATCTCCTGCACGAGTTTCGGCGAGGTCGTGGCCGGATTGTCGGGATCGATCGCCGTGAACACCATATGCGCCGACATTGCCATCGCTTCGTCCTTCATGGCGACGAAGGGCAGGAAGTCGCTCGCCGTCAAATCCTCGAGGCTGGCATTGACGACAGGCAGGCTGTGGTGCGAATCCACCAGCGTCCGACCGTGGCCGGGCATGTGTTTCATCACCGGAAGCATACCACCCGACTTCAGTCCCTCGGCCATTGCCCGACCGATCGCCGTCACGGTCTCCGGATCATGACCATAGGCTCGATTGCCGATGACGTCATGGCTCCCTGGCACCGGCACATCGAGAACGGGCAGGCAGTCGACCGTGATGCCGAAACGCATCAGATCGAAGGCGTGGAGGCGGCCCAGGAGCCAGGCAGCGCGCAGCCCGGGGTCGTTGTCGCGCCGGTAGAGCTCCCCGATCGCCGCGCCGTTCGGATATTGCGGGGCAAGCGGCGGGCGTATGCGCTGCACGCGGCCGCCTTCCTGATCGATCAGGACCGGCGCCTTCGGATTGCCGACGCTGTCGCGCAAGGCGGCGACTAGTTCGCAGATCTGCTCACGCTCGCCGATATTGCGCCCGAACAGGATGAAGCCCCACGGCCGTTCAGTGGCAAAGAAGCTGCGCTCTTCCGCCGTCAGGGCCAGGCCTTTGCAGCCGGAGATGAATGCTTTTGATTCGCTCATGCGAGAATCATAGTGTCCCGTGGCCCGGGCGCGAAGCGGCAAACCGTTTCTTCACCCTTCATGCACAGCTTCGCTTAAAAAAAGAACAGGCGCGGCATCTCGGCCGCGCCCCTGCGAGCAGTCGGTCGCCCCGCCCCCTATCTGGTCACGAGGCAGCTTCCGCCGGCGCTCTTGTAACGAGAGCAGAGCGCATTTGCTTCTTCCCGCGTACCGGCCGGTATGCGGACCCGATAGTAAGTGCCCTTCCCGGCAATCTCGGCCTTGCGGATATCGACGCCGCGACCACCGATAATCTCCGCAAACTTCCGCGAGAGATTGTTGTAGCTCTTCTGCGCATCGGCCTCGGAGGGAAGCGATGCGATCTGGACGACATAGCTGCCGGGCGGCACGGTGGCCGTGGCAAGCGCTGCGGGCGGATCGGCGGCCGCCGTTTCCGTCACCGCCTGGCTTACCGCGGCGTCGTTCTCCGCAGCCTTTGCAGGCGCCTCCGGTCGCGGCTGCGGCACCGCCGGAAGTTCACTTGCGATAGTCGTCGTCTTGACGCTCCGAACGGGAGTGAGCTCGTCCGTGGCCGACTCACTTGGCGTCGCGAGCGCAACCTGCTCGGTGCCGGCAGACTGCTCGGCCGCCTTGATCTCCGATGCAGCGACGGCAACCGTAGCCTCGCCCTGCGTACCCGAAGCGCCCGCCGCGGCCGACGCGCTTGCCGGAAGTGACGTCGCGACAGCCACGGCCGTGCTCTCCGGCTCGACCGACGGCTCCTCGCGCGGCACCAGCGTTCCGTCCGGCTTGACGATCATGGTGCGGACCTTGCGCGGGATGACGGCAGGCGCCCTTTCTTCCTCGGCTGCCGGATCGGCTGCGGATTCATCGGGCAGCAACCGCGCCGTTTCCTCCCCTTCCGGAGAGGAAACGCCGGGCAAGGCATCATCGAAATCATTGCCTTCGAGCGGCAGCGTCTCCGGCGTCAGCGTCTTTTGCACCACGTCCACCGGTTCCTCGGTGGTGGACACCAGCGCATCTTGCCGCGGTACATCACTCCGCTCGCCGGCTACGCGGTCGTAGACGGCCTTGTCCTGGTTGGGCACGGTCTTGCCGCCCTTCTCCTCAGGAACGATCTTCACCGGATCCTTGTCCGCCAAGATGATCTTGGGGCCGTCGCCGGTGAGCGTGGCGCTGCTGCCACCCATCCAGGCATAAACGCCGGCGCCTCCGAGGATGACGAAGCCTGCCACGCTTGCCGCCAACAACAGAGTGCGTTGCGAGCGGCGACCATAGCCCTGTTCCCCGGAGTAGTCGTCACCGGTACGCGGCAGCGCGGCCAACCGGTCGCTGCCCTGTGCTTCGCCGCGGCGCTCTTCCATCGAACGCCGGAAATCCTCCTCCATCGCCTTCTCGAATTCGTCAAAATCGTCGATGGATGCAAGCGATGCCGACCCATTGCCTGCCGGAGCGGCCTGCGGCGACGTGCCCGCGACCGCGGGGCCGGCCTTGGCGGCTTGTGCCGGCGTGGCGAAGAGTTGCGCCATCTCGGCATCGATGTCCAGATCGTAGTCGGCGGCAAAGGAGGCCGGCTTCTCTTCCGCTTCCATGGCCGGCAGTTGCGGAACATCCAGATCGGCGATCGGCGCCACCCCGATATCGGTCTCAGCGATCATTGCCGGGTCGAAAGGCAGCGTGTTGCCGGCCGCCGCGTCCTCGACAACGGCAACAGGAGCAGGCAGTTCCTCGCGGTGCGCTTCCGGTGACGTCACAAGCGCCTGAAGGAAAGGCTGCGCGATCGGTTCGACCAGTGCCGGATGCGCGACGGAAGCGGCCTCGGCTGCAGGCGCCTCTTCCTCGCTCATGTCGAGTGCGATATCGGCCAATTGGAGTTCGAAATCTTCGATGTCGATATTCGGTTCCGACTCCGCCTCGCTTGGTTCGCCCCGCACTAACTCATCGGATACGGCAGGCGCGGTTTGGGGCGGAAGAGCCGTCTCGGCCGGAGGCGTGGCGGCAACGGGCGCCGTGAGTGGCGCAGCGAAGGCGCGCTGCTCGGAAACACCGGCTGTCGACGCAACCGGCGTTGCGCGACTGAACATAGGCGTGAAGGGATAGCTGCTCTTTTTTGCGACCGGCTCTATAGCGGGCGCGGCGGACGGCAGTTCGACAGTCGGGGCCGCAACGGCCACCGGAGCAGCGAAAGGCGCGACATCGTCCGCTTGATCGACGTGTTCGAAGCCATCGGTTTCGGAGACGGCGACCGCCGGCTGTTCGACGGCAGCATTCGCGTTTCCGGCGAATTCCTCGTGCTGCTCCGCCATGCCATCCGCCATGTCGACATAAACGGCATCGGCATAGACGGGCCCAGACACCTCCCCTTGCGCGACGGCGTGACCGACCGCCGCGATCTTGGACGTAAGCGGCTCCTCCCAGTCCGCGAAGGCCGGAATGTCCTCCGCTTCGAAGGGCGAGGTCAATTGCGCTGCCTCGTCGATGTGGGGGCCCGGCACCGGTTCGGGCGCCACGTCATCATGCCCGAGCGAAAGCTCAAGCTCGCGCTCGAGGTCAAACGAGACATCGATGTCCACAGCCGGGCTTTCCGCCTGCGGCTTGACCGGCGGCGCTTCCAGCGCGACAGAGGCCGCTTCCGGTTCAACGGGAGCTTCGACGGTCTGCTCGACCGCAGCGGCTTCTTCGGAGGCCGTATGCAGGGAACCCACTTCGCCGGAATGCTGATCGGGCGTATCGATCTGCGGGTCGGAATGAAGTTCAACCGGGGGCGCAGCATCGATCTCATCGGTCGGCGCAAGCACCGGCTCCGCGGCGGCCTCGGCTACCGGATGCTCGACGAGACCGCCGTCCGGATGGACGGGCTCGGTGCGCGGCGCGTCATAGCTGTCGAACGCACGAAGCAGCTCTTCTTCGAGATCGAAAGCCGGATCGCGCCGGATCGACTCCTGATGGCGCTGCAGCTCCTGCAATTGCTGAACGGCTGGCCGGGCATCGTAACCGACAATGCGGGCAAGTTCGCTCAACGGATCATCATCGGCCAATGTCTCGAACTCTGCCGGCCCGTTTCGTGCGAATTGTTTGTCTGCCATTCTCTCCACTCACAACTGCCTGCGTTGAATTGCCAGCGCATTGTGGGGAATTGGTGACACGATCTACCGCATCTCTTCCGGCGCCGAGGTGCCCGTTATGGACAGGCCCGACCTCAATACCGAGGCGACAGCATGCACCAGCCCGAGTCTGGCAATGCTTAATTCTCTGTTCCTATCGTTAACAAAACGTAATTCCGTATTTTCTTTACCTTTGTTCCAAAGTCCATGGAAGGCTGCGGCAAGATCATACAGGTAAAAAGCGATTCGATGCGGCTCTTGTGAGAGTGCCGCCGCCTCGACGACACGCGGATATTCTGCGAGCTTGGCGACGAGCTGCATCTCCGCAGGATCAACGATCGCCCCCATCACCGCACCCGCAAAATCGATCGAGGACAGATCAAGGTCAGGGAAAGCTTCCCGGGCCTGGCGGAACACCGAGCAGCAACGCGCGTGTGCGTATTGCACGTAGAAGACCGGGTTGTCCTTCGATTGTTCCGTCACCTTGGCGAAATCGAAGTCGAGCGGCTCGGAACTCTTCCGGTAGAGCATCATGAAGCGGACCGAATCACGGCCGACTTCATCGACCACCTCGCGAAGCGTTACGAAATCACCAGAACGCTTCGACATTTTCACCGGCTCGCCGCCGCGATAAAGCTTGACGAGCTGGCACAGCAGGACCGTCAGCTTTGCCTCTCCGTCGGAGATCGCGCGCGCCAGCGCCTCCAGCCGCTTGACATAGCCGCCATGGTCGGCGCCAAGCACGTAGATCATCTCGTGGAAGCCACGATCGAACTTGTCCTTGAAATAGGCAACGTCGGCCGCGAAGTAAGTATAACTGCCGTCGGACTTGATAAGCGGCCGATCGAGGTCGTCCCCGACCTCGGTCGAGCGGAAAAGCGTCTGCTCCCGGTCTTCCCAGTCCTCCGGCAACTGGCCCTTAGGGGGCGGCAGCATGCCCTTGTAGACATGCCCCTTGAAGGTCAGGTCGTTGATGGCGGTGCGAATGCGCGCGGCCCCATTGTCGTGCAAGGCCCGTTCGGAGAAGAAGACGTCATGATTGACGTTGAGCGCTGCCAGATCCTCGCGGATCATCGCCATCATCGCATCGATCACACGCTCCTTGACGAGCGGCATCCATCTGTCGTCCGGCATGATCCGCAGGCTGGTGCCGAACTCATCCGCAAGCGCCTCGCCGACCGGGACGAGATAGTCGCCTGGATAGAGCCCCGGCGGGATCTCGCCCACGTCCTCTCCAAGAGCCTGGCGGTAGCGCAGGAATGCCGAGCGGGCGAGCACGTCGATCTGCGATCCGGCATCGTTGATGTAGTATTCCTTGGTGACGTCATAGCCGGCGAAGGCAAGAAGATTGGCAAGCGCATCGCCGACCACGGCGCCGCGGCAATGGCCGACATGCATCGGCCCTGTCGGGTTGGCCGAAACATATTCCACATTCACCTTGCGCCCGGCGCCGACCGTGCTGCGGCCGTATTCCGTGCTGGTCCTGATCATCGCGGCAAGCAGCTTCTGCCAATAGGAGACCGAGAGGCGGACATTGATGAATCCCGGGCCGGCGACCGACACGTCCGCCACTTCCGGATCTTGGCGCAGCTTCTCGATGATGAGATCAGCAAGGGCGCGCGGATTCGTGCTCAGCGCCTTTGCGAGGACCATCGCAGCATTCGTCGCCACGTCGCCATGGCTAGCGTCGCGCGGCGGCTCGATATTGATGCGCCCGAAGTCAAGATCAGATCGCTTTTCACGAACGATATCAAGCGATTCGAGAATGTTCTTAATTCTTGATTCGAAGTCTGTGAAAAGATTCATCTGATCCGTCCGCCAATTCCAGCCCAACTGGACAGTGCCCCAGCGGCCATTGCGCCTGACGAGACGCATGGCGCTGTAGCGCAAACTCAAAAGGAGGCCGGGTCCGTGGGGAACCTCGAGCCTCCGCGCGGGGCGTCACTACCGCAAATCGGGCGTATGGTCAAACAAACGCCTGTGCACTGTGATTGCGAATGTATCGGTCATGCCCGCGAGGTAATCTCCGACGTGACGGGCGCGGGCGGGCTCGGCCATCCCGGCGATCTGATCGATCCAGTGATGCTCCCGCATCAATCGCGGATCGGCCATGAAGGCATGATAGAGGTCTGTGACGATAGACGCCGCCCCCTGCCGCACATGCATGACCTCCGGATGTCGATAGATCCTCGTCATCAGCAGGTTCTTGATCTGCCGATCGGTCTCGCTCATCTCCTCGGAAAATGTCGCGATCACCATGCCGGCCCTGCGCACCTCGTCCACACTCCGGGGCCGGATGTCGCGCAGACGAGCCTGCGCAACGCCGATGACATCCTCGACCATCGCGGTGATCTGCCGGCGCATGATCTCATGGGTGAAGCGGGTCGTCTCCAGACCGGGATAGCGGTCGTGCACCTCACGCATCAGCCGCTCAAGGAACGGAACCTCCTCGAGCATATCGAAAGTGAGGTAGCCGGCCCGCAGGCCATCGTCGATATCGTGGGTGTTGTAAGCGATGTCGTCGGAGATCGCCGCCACCTGCGCCTCGAGGCTCGCAAAGCTTGCAAGCTCGAGATCATGAAGGGCGCAATAGTCGAGGATCGGCTGCGGCACCGGACCGCGGGTCCCCTTGCCGTCCGCCGTCATCAGCGGCCCGTTGTGCTTGACGAGTCCCTCGAGGCTCTCCCAGGTGAGGTTCAGTCCGTCGAACTCGGCGTAACGCCGCTCCAGCTTGGTCACGATGCGTAGCGACTGGGCATTGTGGTCGAAGCCGCCATAGGGCTTCAGGACCTCGTGCAAGGCATCCTCACCCGTATGCCCGAACGGCGTGTGGCCGAAATCGTGGACAAGGGCAACGCCTTCGGCGAGGTCTTCATCGAGCTTTAGCGCCCGCGCCAGCGCGCGCGCGATCTGGGCGACCTCGATGGTGTGCGTGAGCCGCGTGCGATAATGGTCGCCGTCGGCGGCGATGAAGACCTGCGTCTTGTGCTTCAGGCGGCGGAAGGCGGTCGTATGGACGATGCGGTCGCGGTCGCGCTGGAAGTCGGATCGCGTCGGGCTGGAGGTTTCCGGATAGAGCCTGCCGCGCGACGACCATGGATTCGTAGCAAAGACCGCATGTTCGCCGTGACCGAAGCCGAGGGCCTGTCTGTCAAAAGTCATATCACACCTGTCGGGTCATCCATTGACGGGACATTCACGCCTTCATACCTATAGTATGTGTTACAAGAAAGCGGTGCACATCCCGCCAGAATGCTTGCGGCAGAACGCCGCCTGATGGGACAAGCAGCAAGTCGCTCTGTGCCCGGCGGTAGAGACATGCAGACATTCAGGACGAGAGCGGCGCTTGTGCACTTTGGGGACGTACGCTCTCGGATAACAACGTATCTCTCCGGGCCTTGACCCCGGCAGGAGGCAAATAGATGCAGGACACAGTGACCCTTTCGGATGCAGCAGCAAAGCGCATTGGCGCCATTCTTCAGGCGGAGAAGGACAAGACTGCGATGCGGGTCTCCGTCGAAGGGGGCGGCTGTTCCGGCTTCTCCTACAAATTCGACCTGGTCGACAAGGAAAACGAAGACGATCTGGTCCTCGAAAAGGACAGTGCCAAGGTCCTGATCGACAGTCTTTCGCTCGTCTACATGGGCGGTTCCGAAATAGATTTCGTCGACAACCTGCTCGGCCAGTCGTTCCAGATCAAGAATCCGAACGCCGTCGCGAGCTGCGGCTGCGGCACGAGCTTTTCGCTCTGACGGGCTGTCCTCGCGCATCGGCTCGCAGATCGGAACCGATTTTCCAAAAAAGTCGGTGCGAGATCCAAAGAGGCACGGTGGCCTTTGTGCGCCTGAGACGACGCTGGACGCTGCAAGGCACGGCCTTCGAGGAGATGGAGCCGATCCGGGCTAAAGATAGGGCGATCCGAGCCAGAGTAGCCGATTGGCCAGGCGGTTCAGGAGCGGCTGTGCATCAAGGCTCGCGAGGGTTACTTCTTCCGCATTCGCCCGGAGCCCGCAGATTTTCTCGCCGATGGCCTGCGCGATCGCGTCGTCGAGAATTTCCAGATCGAATTCGAAGTTGAGCCGCAGCGAGCGCGGATCCAGGTTGGACGATCCGATATAGACCCAGTGACCGTCGACAACGATCAGCTTGGAATGGTTGAAAGCCCCCTTGGCGCGCCAGACGCGGCAATGCCCCTTCAAAACCTGGTCGAACTGCGCGGTCATGGCCCTATCCACCAGAGTGAGGTTGTTGACTGCCGGCACGACGATATCGACCTCGACTCCCCTTCGCGCAGCGGTCACCAGCGCGCTGATCAGCTCCCTGTCCGGCAGGAAATAGGGAGACATGACGCGAATATGCTTCCGCGCGATCGAAAAGGCACCCATCAACATCTTGTGATTGGTCTCGTTGGTGTTGTCCGGACCGGAGGGAACGGCGCGCATCAAGACGGACGGCGTACCTTCCAGTTCCTCCGGCTCGACCAGTTTCCATGCGTCGCCCGCGAGAACCTCACCGCTGGCGAACTGCCAATCCTCGGCGGCCACCTGGAAGATATCGGCGACGATCGGCCCGGCAACGCGGAAATGGGTATCGAAGGAGGCCTCCCCACCCGCAATCTCCGCCGAAAAACCCGCCCGTATGTTCATGCCGCCGGTGAAGACCATCTCGCCGTCGATGACGATGATCTTGCGATGGGTCCTCAAATTGGCATAGGGCAACCTCAGGCCCATGATGATGTTGCCGTTGAACACGGCCGTCGGAACGCCGGCTTCCTGCAGATATCCAACGATGCTGGGGACGGAGTAGCGCGCGCCGACGGCATCGATCAGCACGCGCACGCTGACGCCGCGCTTCACCGCAGCAATCAGGGCATCGGCGAAGCGAAGCCCGATCCGATCGCGATCGAAGATATAGCTCTCGATCAGAATGCTCCGGCGCGCCGCGGCGATCGCCTCCAGCATCGCCGCATACACGTTGTCGCCGCCGTCCAGCACCGTGATGCGATTGCCCGTCGACATCGCAAATCGCGAAACCCGGTCCCCCAATATCTTCATCGCCGCGAACCGATGGCCAAAGCGGACCGCCACGTGATCATTCGTGACGTTAAAACGCAGGAATGGATCGGGACCGCTCAAGCGCAACAGGGAGCGTTGCAGGCTGAGCGACGAACGGCGAATGCGATTGATGCCCGCCACCGCATATATGACAGCGCCGAGTATGGGCGAGAGGAGAATCACGCCTACCCAGCCAGCGGCGGCACGCACATCGTCCTTCGTCATCGCCGCATGAATGATCGCCGGCGCGCCCAGCGCGAAGGACAGGAGTGCCAGAAAATGCGGCCAGTAACTTTCGATGAATCCGATCATGCGCGGGACTATAGACAGACCCGGACCGGAATCAATTCCGCCACCCAAGGCTGCACGGGACAAGCGAAAAGCACGGCACAAATCGGTCACTGCCAATTTAAGCGGATGCTGGTCCCCATTCGCAAAAAGATCTTATAGGGAATCGATCGCTAGCCGGAATCGATTTAGACACAGAACCAAGCAGGAGCTCCTATTGCGCGGCAAAGCTAGTCCTGCCCCCGATTGGACGCGCGGCGCGCCAGCCGCTACAACGAATTTGCGGCAAGGCTCACCGGACAGAAGGAAAGGCAGACGCTATCCCATGAAGATCGTCACCTGGAACATTAACGGCGTCAAGGCGCGTGTGGACAGCCTCATCGCCTGGCTTAAGGCGTCCAATCCGGATATCGCCTGCCTGCAGGAGATCAAGTCGGTCGACGAGTCCTTTCCCCGGAGCGAGATCGAGGCGCTAGGCTACCACGTGGAAACGCATGGGCAGAAGGGTTTCAACGGAGTTGCCCTGCTGTCGAAACTGCGGCCGGATGAAGTCAACCGCGGCCTGCCGGGCGACGACACCGACGAACAGTCGCGATTCATCGAAGGCGTCTTTTCCGTCAAGGGCGGCGCGATCCGCGTCTGCTGCCTTTACCTGCCGAACGGCAATCCGGTAGGCACGGAAAAATACGCCTACAAGCTTCAGTGGATGCAGCGTCTGTCGACATTTGCTGCACGGCGCCTTGCGCTCGAGGAGCCCGTTATCCTTGCGGGAGACTACAATGTCATCCCCGAATCCCATGATTGCTGGGACGCCAAGGTCTGGCAGAACGACGCTCTCTTCCTGCCGGAAACCCGGGCGGCTTTCCGACGCCTGCGCAATCTCGGTTTCACCGACGCGGTGCGCGCGACCTCGGACGAGGTTCCGCTCTATTCCTTCTGGGACTATCAAGCCGGATGCTGGCAAAAGAACTTCGGCATCCGGATCGATCACCTGATGCTGTCGCCGGAGGCGGCAGACAAGCTCGTATCGACATCGATCGAAAAGCACGTTCGTGCCTGGGAAAAGCCGTCGGACCACGTTCCCGTTAGCGCCGAGTTCTCGTTCAAACCTGCGTGAAATTGGGACACCTCGCCCCGTTCGGACAGAACCCTCAGTCGTCGTCCTGCTGAAGGTTCATGTTCTGCGCCATTGCGATCGCGACGCGGCGGTCGTCCTCGGACGCCAGCGAGAAGGCCTGCTCCTGCATCGACTGGAGCCAGGGCCTGTCCTTTGGCGAACACTGGTCGAGTGCGGCGGTCATATAGGCGAGCCCCCTGGCGGCCTGCCCTTCGTCGAAGAGGACATTGCCGAAGACACCCATGGCGCCGGCATGGCCGTTCTTGCGCGCCCGGTTCAGCCATTTCTTGGCCTGCTGCACGTTGACGGTACCGCCCTCGCCCGAGAGCAGCATCCGGGCAAGCTGGAACTGCGCCTCGGCAACACCGAAGGCGGAGGCTGCCTGGAAATAGAGTTGCCGCGCCCGCGGCAGGTCCGCTTGCACGGGGCTGTCGGGAATGCCGCGCCGATAATAGCCGGCGAGCGACATCAGCGCATTGACGAAATAGCCCGTATCTTCCGAACCGGGCTCAACCCCCTGCTGGGCGATTTCGCTGTAAATCTTGAATGCTTCGAGGTCGTTTTCGGTGACACCGTCGCCATAGGCGTACATGTTGGCGAGCGCCCAGCGGGAGCCCGTGTGCCCCTTTTCGGCGGCGTAGCGATAGGCCTCGACCGCCTCGTCCTTTCGACCGTTCTTGTAGGCCGAGAAGCCGAACTTGAAGAGCGCGAACGGCCCGGACTCCTTGGTCACGCCGGCGCCCGGATCAAAGGCCCTGGCCGGCCCCGCCGCAGTAGCGCCGACCGCCAGCGACATGCCGAGCACCGCGACCTTCAGCGACTTGAATTCACTCCCGCACATCACAATCAGCTTCTTTCGTTCCAGGCGGCCACGCCGAACCCACTAACGCTGCGAACATCGACCCGCACCCGGCGCGCCTCCATCAGAGCCTTCACCGAGGCCGATCCGGACCGGCCGACCCGAAGGCCGCGCGCATCCACCGCCCCGCAGACGACATCACGCCGACCGCGCACCAGACGCCAATTGCCAAAGGATGTCACGACAGCACACAAACTCAGTTTACCTCTACGCAAGCACAGCACTCGTTCGCACGTTTGTCGCTACCATGGGTGCTCTCATTTTGTGGCGGGAAATGGACATAAATGCCCATGCCCCATACTAGCAAAACCATAGCGATAAGTGTGTTGCTGAATCGTCACATTCGAAACCGCTTATAAGCGGAGCGCACGACCCATAGCAAAAGGCCCGGCGATGGCCGGGCCTTGAGGGTCTTGAAGGAGTAGTTCAGAACCTGACTTTCAGTGATGTCGAGATGGCACCGACGAAATCATTGTCGAAGTCATAGGAGACGTCGTCGCCGATCACCTCGCCCTGATAGGTGACTGCCCCGGAGCTACCGCTGGTCATGATGCCCGCGACGCCGGCCAGACGAATTTCCACGTTGGGGGTCGGAGTGTAGGAGACACCGGTGCCAATGCTCCAGGTGTCCGTCTGCGCGCCATAGCCGTGGCTCGTACCCCGGTCCCAGGTCAGGCTGACCGCCCCGCTCCACTGGTCATTGAACTTGTGACCGATACCGCCGGTGATGGTCCAACCGTCGCGATAGAGGAAGTTCAGGCTAGTCCCAAACCGGCCCAGTGCGGCCTCGTCCGGTTCAAACTCGAGAACCTGCAACTGACTCCAATCGGTCCACTTGACGGATCCGAATGCCAGCCATCCCGGCGCGATGCCACTTTGGACCTTGAGCTCCAACGAATCCGGCATCGATGCAGATCCGTGAACGCCGTACTTCGTACCATTCAATATGCCGAAGCCCGGCACGAAGAATGCGACCTCCGAAAGGTCGATAGTTCCACGAAGATCATCAAGATCGACGGCGCTGTTATACACAAGGCTCGCACGCAAGGCGTATTCGGGGATTTCGTAGGCAACACCTGCTCGCCAGCCCCAGCCGCTATCCTCAAGATCAATCCGACCTACACCAGAGAGGCTTGAAAATGGCGCTGGAAATCCTGTGAAGTCCTGAACAAGACGCTCCTTGAAGCCGCCGACCTCCTGGTAGAAGACACCGCCAATGACGCGCATTTGACCAGCGCCGATATCCCACTTGTAGGAACAAGTGGCAGCGTAGTTGTCGCTTTCAACCTTTGTTTCAATGTTGGAGTTGGCGCCGGCCCAGTTCTCGCCCGGATTGAGGTGAGCACCCCAGGGCTGCGAGTAGTCCGCCAAACAGTCAACTCTGTCCCCCAATGCAGCCTTGAAACCGATGCGGGGCGCCCAATAGCTTTCCGTGTCATCCGCACTGTTCGGGCGGCCGTTCAAATTGCCACCGCCAAACGTCCCCGCGGCCGCGTCAGAATTCGCAGTATCCGTGTCCACGACGTTCTTCAGTTCACGCTGCGGATTGACATAGGTCGCGGTCGCTTCGGCTGCGTAATCCGACGGGTCGAACAGCAAATCGATATTGTAGCCGCCGCGCTCGAGCCCTCCGGCCTGTGCCGCCGACGCAGCAAGCAATCCGGCTACCGCCGCGAGGACGCCTCTATTCAGTCCATTCCGAGCCATACAGCTCCTCCCCTGCACTTTCACGTATGCGACCATTCCCCATGCCGCCGTGGCGGGATATTCCTCACGATTGCGTGAAATGGCAAATACTGCTGACGCGCCGAACCAGAGCAAATCGGCCATCAAATTTACGTAAGAATTTCACGATTCGGTCATAATCGAAGGAAACAGGAACAGAATTCCAACTTCAAGACCGATAGCTCTACTACGGGAAATGAAATTCCATCAATTCAGCAAAGTGTGACGCAGCAACAACAATATTGCTTTTTGCAGCCCAATTCCGAGCATCACCCAAGGAAGTCGATCGGCAAAACCCATAGGTGTAATTCCGATCCAAATCGCCCGAAGCGCCCGTTCGATTCGAAGTCGCATCGAATCACATAAAAATTCCGCGGCATTGCTGCCGCGGATCGCGTCTTTAGCGCATCGGCCAAAAAAATCGCAATCGACCTTCGGAATGCCCGATGCGTAGAATTCGAAGAGTTCCAGCGACCTTTGCGCGTCTGGAAAGACGCGCGGCGCCGTAGCCCGGGAAGGACGAACTAACCTGCTTCCGATACTCGGCTCAGGGCGACGCCGAGCGAATCCCGCTGATGATCGAGATCCTCCAGCCGCTCCCGCTCGGCCTCGACCAGTTCGGGCTTCGCATTGGCGACGAACTTTTCGTTGGCGAGCTTGCCGAGGATCCTTTGCCGTTCGAGATCGACCTTGGCGATCGCCTTTTCGAGGCGTGTTTTTTCGGCCTCGAGATCGATCAGGCTGCCGAGCGGAAGGCAGGCGGTCGCCTCGCGGACGACGATCTGGGCGCTGCCGCGCGGCGCTGCTGCCGCGTGTTCGATCGTCTCCACCCGCGCCAGCCGCTTGATCGCCGAAGCATGCCGATCGAGCCGTTCACCCGTCAGCCCTTTGGCACCGACGATCACCAGTGGCGCCAGCGCCGCGGGCGGAACGTTCATCTCGGCGCGGACCGACCGGATCCCCGAGACGAGGTCGATCAGCCAGTTGATTTCATCCGCGGCGGCGTCATCCGCATAGAAGGCGGCAGGCCACTCGGCATGGCAGAGCAGCGTCGAGCGTTCGCGTCCGGGGCCTTCCGTCTTCTCCCAGAGCTCCTCGGTCATGAATGGCATGAACGGGTGCAGGAGCTTGTAGGTTTCGTCCAGCACATAGGCGACGCAGGCCTGCGACTCGCGCTTGGCGTCTTCGTCGTCGCCATTGAAGACCGGCTTCAGAAGTTCGAGGTACCAATCGCAGAACTGGTTCCATATGAAGCGATAGAGACTTCCGGCCGCCTCGTTGAAGCGGTAGTTCTCGATTGCCTCGGTCACATCGCGGATGGTGCGCGAAAACTCCGTCAGGATCCAGCGGTTGACGGTCAGCGAGGTCGCCTCGGGAATGAAGCCCGCGCTGCTCGTCGCACCGTTCATCTCGGCGAAGCGCGTCGCATTCCAAAGCTTGGTGCCGAAATTGCGGTAGCCGGCGATGCGTGCCGGGTCGAGCTTCACGTCGCGGCCTTGCGCCGCCATGATCGCCAGCGTGAAGCGCAGCGCGTCGGCGCCGTATTCGTCCATCAATTCCAGCGGGTCGATGACGTTGCCCTTCGACTTCGACATCTTCTGCCCGTTTTTGTCACGGACGAGCGCATGGACATAGACGGTGTGGAACGGCTCCACAGGCGTACCGTCCGCATCCTTCATGAAGTGGAGGCCCATCATCATCATGCGGGAGACCCAGAAGAAAATAATGTCGAAACCCGTCACCAGTACATCGGTCTGATAATATCTTTCGAGTTCCGGCGTTTCCTTCGGCCAACCGAGCGTGGAGAACGGCCAGAGGGCGGAGGAGAACCAAGTGTCGAGCACATCCTCGTCGCGGGTCAGGATTTCGCCCGGCTTGAAGTTCTCGAGCAGGTCTTCGACATAGGCCTTCATCGGGCCTTCATGGGCGAGGTAGTGCTGGATCGCTGCGTGCAGCGCCTCTTCCTCGTTCCTTTCGACGAAGACCTGGCCGTCGGGGCCGTACCAGGCGGGTATCTGGTGCCCCCACCAGAGCTGGCGCGAGATGCACCAGGGCTGGATGTTCTCCATCCATTCGAAATAGGTCTTTTCCCAATTCTTCGGGACAAAGCTCGTCCGCCCTTCCCTGACTGCGGCAATTGCCGGTTTCGCCAGGGTCTTGGCGTCGACATACCATTGCTCCGTCAGCCGGGGTTCGATCGGCACGCCACCGCGGTCACCGTGCGGCACCATATGCTTATGCGGCTCGATGTGATCGACGAGGCCGGCCGCCTCGAGGATTTCGACGATCAGCTTGCGCGCTTCGAACCGGTCCTTGCCCTCAAGCTGGTCCCAGGCGCCATGAAGGGCCGCGGGATGGTCGAGGCCTTCCAGGAAATCCTCATTGTTCTTGATCGTGATCCGGCCGTCCGCAGTCAGCACGTTGACGAGCCGCAGCCCCTGCCGCTTGCCGACGTCGAAGTCGTTGAAGTCATGCGCGGGAGTCATCTTCACCGCGCCGGTTCCGGTCGTCGGATCCGGATACTCGTCGGCAACGATCGGAATGCGGCGGCCGACGATCGGCAGAATGACCTGTTTGCCGACGATCCCCTTGTAGCGGACGTCCTCCGGGTGCACCGCGACGCCGGTGTCGCCGAGCATCGTTTCCGGACGCGTTGTCGCGACGACCAGATAGTCGCGCGTTTCCCACTCGGTCGCGTTGCCATCCTCGTCGAAGGCGACCGGGTGCTGGTAGGTGACGCCGTCCTCCAGCGGATAGCGCAGGTGCCAGAGATGGCCGTTGACTTCGACCTGCTCCACCTCGATGTCCGAAATCGCCGTCTGCAGCTTCGGATCCCAATTGACGAGGCGCTTGTCGCGATAGATCAGCCCCTCCTTATAGAGGCTGACGAATACCTCGATGACGGCGTCCGACAGGCCCTCATCCATCGTGAAGCGCTCGCGCGACCAGTCGCAGGAGGCGCCGAGCCGCTTCAACTGGTTAAAGATCTGGCCTCCGGACTCGGCCTTCCATTCCCAGACCTTCTCGACGAATGCCTCCCGGCCCATATCGCGGCGTCCCGGCAGGTTGCGCTGGGCGAGCTGACGTTCGACCACCATCTGGGTCGCAATACCAGCATGGTCCATGCCCGGCTGCCAGAGCACATCCTTGCCGCGCATGCGCTCGAAACGCACCAGGATGTCCTGGAGCGTGTTGTTGAGCGCGTGCCCCATGTGCAGCGAACCGGTGACATTGGGTGGCGGAATCACGATGCAGAAGGACTCTGCATCGGGCTCTGCGCCCGCGCCGGCACGAAACGCGTTTTCATCGTCCCACTTCTTGGCAATGCGCGGGTCGACGGCGGCGGAATCGTAGGTCTTATCAAGCATTCTGTGGGGCCGATTTTTAAGATTGATGTCAGTGTTTTGTAAACCGGAAGGGCCGGCGCAAGTCAACACAAACGGGAAAAAAGCCGCAGGCCACCTTTCGCCGGAGCGGGCCGTCGCGGCGTCTTTCATTTGCAGCGCCTTGCGTCCTTCAGGACGCACAAAGGACGCCGTCGGTCTTTGAATCGACGCATCGTGCTTTCCGACAATCGGCTCCGATTGCCGGGCCGATGCGCTAGCGCCTGGTGCCGCGCGCCACGCGCTCGATTTCCTCGCGCACCAGTCTTTCGACCAGCGTCGGCAGATTGTCGTCCAGCCATTCCTGCAGCATCGGGCGAAGCATGGCTTCGGCGATCTCATCGAAGGAGCGTCTCGGCCCCAGTTCCACCGCATGGGCGAGATCGTCGAATGCGCGCGCGACCTGCCGGCCGACCGCCGGAGAAACGATGGCAGCGCCCTTCCTTTCGGCCTCGCGGATCGAATCGGCGGTCATCGGTTGCGTGGCAGATTCAGTCGAATTCGATGTCGTCTCTGCTGGTTCCGCCGCAGCATCGGGCAATACAGCGGCATGCGCGGCCGCTGCAGCGGAGACACTCGGCGCGGTTCCGGCGGACGAGGCAACGGCAGCCATGCGTGACGTCAGCACGGGACTGTCCTGCGGTGCAGGCACTTCAGGCATAGGCGGTTCCTGTCCCGCGTAGCTCGCCGCATGGCGCTCGGACGCAGCTCTGACACGTGCTGCGACGTCCGCAAGGGAAAGTGGCGATGGCGGAGTGGCGGGCTCAGTCGTAGCGCCGGCCCGCTCCTCTGCCGGAACCGCCGGAGATCGCCGCACCGACGCGATTTCTTCTTCAGCCGATTGGAATGATACGGCGGCCTCGATTTCCGAATCGATCGCCAATTCGATGTCGTCGTTGTCTTCGAACGTCTGCCGGGCAGAGGGGGCAGCCGGCCCCGTCTCATTGCTTTCGATGATCTTTCGAATGGATGCGAGAATCTCATCCATCGAAGGTTCTCGTGCGACGTTGAGCTGTGCCATTTCAATCCTCGTTTGCTCTGCGGACGGGCGCCAAGCGAAGCCCCAAGACCCGATTCCGCACAAACCTTAAGTGAGTTCACGGTCGAAACAAACGCCGCGAATCAGGCTTGGAAATTCTTGCACAGATTTGTTTTTTTCGGCAGGCGCCCAAGACTTCAAAGCAAAGGCACAACGCAAAACGCTTCACATTCCAACCGAATGCGAAGCCAACTCTCATCAGGTCGCCGAGCCTTCGGCGCCTTTCTTATCGACCGTCGACGGTACGCAGGCCGAACCATTTGTCCTTGACGGCCTCGTAGTGCTCTTCGGGGCGGTATTCAGCCACCTGAAGTCCTTGGGCCTGCACGGTCAGCCTGCCCATCGCCGCAAGCAGGGCATAGCTCGCCACGACGGCGTCGCGCTGCGCGCTGGCGAGAGACTCCTGTGCATTCAGAACGTCCTGCTGCGCGTCCAGCACGTCAAGGGTCGTGCGCTGGCCGACCTTGCGCTCCTCGACGACGCCTTCGAGCGCCAGGTCGGCAGCGGAAATCTGCGACCTGCTGGCGGTGATGCGGGCGAGCGCCGACTCAAGCTGAGCATGGGCGGAGACGACGGTCTGCTGCACCGATGCGCGCGCCGAATCGACGAGGATGCGCTGCTGGCCCAGGCGTTCCTTGGCCTGGCGGATCTGGCCGTACTCCGCACCGCCCTGATAGATCGGCACCTCGAGTCTCGCGGTGACGCTTGCGGTGGTGTTGTCTCCACCGGTATTGCCGGTGTTGCGGGTGACCGCCCCCTGGAGGACGACTCCCGGCAACATGGTGCCTTCAGCCGATTTCACCTGAAAGCCGGCCGAATCGACGGCATATTGCGCCGCCAGGATCTGCGGGTTTTCTCTGAGGCCCGTGGCAACGGCCTGATCGAGGGATCTCGGCATGGCCTTGGTTGCCGGGCCGGGCTGCCTGATGCCTGCCGGAGCCGCGCCGACGATCTGCACATAGACCGCTTCGCTCTGCTTGAGCTGAGCGACCGCAGCAACGAGCAGCGACTGCGCATTTGCGAGTTCCGCCTGCGCCTGGCTGACATCGGTACGGGTACCCTCGCCGACTTCGAGGCGCGCGTCGGCCGCGTTCAACTGCTCACGAAGGAAGGCCAGGTTCTGACGGCGGATGGAGACGATCCGCTGGTCGCGGGCGATGTTGGCGTAGGATTGTGCCGCCGCCAGGAGAATCTGGATTTCATTGGCCTTCAGCGTCTCACGGCTCGAAAAAACCGTCGCCTCTGCCGACCTGACATTGTTCAGGGTCTGGAAGCCATCGAAGATCGTCTGGGTGATCGAGATGCCGATCTGTCCGCTGTGAAGGTCGCGCGTGCCCGTCGCCTCGCTATCAACTCGCGACAGCGTCCCGGTTGCCGCGGCTGATATTTGCGGCCGATAGCCCGCCTTTGCAATCGGAACCCCTTCGTCTGTGGCGCGCAGGCCAGCGCGCGCCGCGTTCAGATCCGGGTTGTTCGCGTAGGCCTTGGCCATTGCCCCGAAGATGGTCTCGGCAGACACAGCGTGCGGCGCAAGCAACAGGCTGGTTGAGACAGCCGCCCACAGGGCTGTTTTGCGAACAAACGACACGATCTTACCTCCGATCAGCCGGACGGCATTGCCGCCCGCAAGTTAGTAGCACGCCCCTACCAGGTAAATTCGCTCAACCAGGAATGGCACGCAAAGCCCCACACCAGCAGGCAAATCACCGCTTCTTGCTCTTTGAACCCGGATTCGGTTTTGCCACAACTGTGCACCACGACTCGACCCGGCCATTTCAAAAAGAAACAGGCAATACGTTGCCAATCGGCAACATCGACTTTTTTGCGTCTATACTCAAATACTGAGGCCCCTCAAGGATGCATCAGAAAACAAAAGTTTGCTCGCGACGAAAACCGGGCAATGGCCTCACGGATGTATTGAAATCGGGCCGCTCGGACGTCCTTCCCGATTCGCGCAGGTAAAGTTTTGCACGGGATGCGTTACCAAAACCTTCAACGACCACGAGGCGCCCGCCATCGCGCAGTTGCTCGAACAGTCCGGCCGGTATGGTCTCGACTGCGCCATTGATGAAGATCACGTCGTAAGGAGCCTCGGCCGGATAACCCTTGGCAAGATCGCCGGTCACGACGGCAATATTGTCGTAGCCGAGGCGTGCCAGCGTCTCCGTTGCCGTCGCCGCCAGCGCTTCATCACACTCCAGTGCCACGACCGAGCCGGCCAGCAGCGACAGCAAAGCCGAGGCATAGCCCGTGCCGCAACCGATTTCCAGGACGACGTCGGACTTGGAAATCTGGGCGAGCTGCAGCAATTTTGCCAGCGGAGAGGGCTCCATGATGTAGCGCGGTTCGGCTCCTCCGGCGAGTCGAATATCGGCATCGATATAGGCGAGTTCACGCATTTTCGCAGGCACGAACTCTTCGCGCGGCACGGTCAGGAAGGCAGAGAGGACCGAATGGGACGTCACATCCGTCGTCCGGATCTGATTGTCCACCATCTTAGTGCGCGCTGCTTCGAAGTTCATGATACTGCCTCGTGTCCCGATGGGCGCGGCGCCTTTGGCCGGGCAAGCCGCGCTGTCTTCTGCCTGGCTGCCTGGCAGCCCTAGCCTAAGCTCATAATTCGCCGCACGGCCGGTTTCAAGCGACCGCGGCATTTCGGGATAGAAAAAGGCAGTTTACCTGCCGCCGGTGCCATCAAGGGGCGCAGGGCGTCAGCGTGCAGGCGCCGCCTCAAGACCGACCAGCGCGATCTTGCTGTAGCCGGCCCGCTGGATGAGATTCATCACCGCCATCAGTTCACCATAGTCGACCAGCCGGTCGGCACGCAGGAGAACGCGCGTGTCCTTGTTCGCACCGGTGATCCGGTCGAGCTCCGCGGAGAAGGCCTCGCGGGCCGTCTCCTCATTGCCGATAGCCAGCGTGAGATCGGATTTCAGCGTGATAAAGACCGGCTTGTCATCGCGCGGCGCCGGTCTTGCCCCCGATTGCGGCAGGTCGACCTTCATATCGACCGTCGCGAGCGGAGCGGCAACCATGAAGATGATCAAGAGGACGAGCATGACGTCGATGAAGGGCGTGACGTTGATCTCGCTGTTTTCGTCGAGATCGCCGCTGCCTTCGGAAATCTTTCCTGCCATGGCGTCATCCGATTCTTGCAATCGCCGTATCGCCGTGGGCATAGCTCTCCGGCCGGCGCGGCTGCGCCTTGCGCAGATGGCGGTGGTCGAGGTCGCGGCTCACCAAGCGTTCGACGGCTGCCGCAGCGTCAGCAAGGAGAAGCTTGTAGCCTCCGACGGATCGGGCGAAGTAATTGTAGATCACCACCGCCGGGATCGCCGCGACAAGGCCGATAGCCGTGGCCAGCAATGCTTCCGCGATGCCCGGCGCGACGATCGCCAGATTGGTCGTCTGAGCCTTGCTGATGCCGATGAAGGAATTCATGATTCCCCAGACGGTCCCGAAAAGACCGACGAAAGGGCCGACAGAGCCGATCGATGCCAGGATACCTGTGCCGGCGCTCATCCGCTTGCCGGCGCGAACCTCGATACGGGTAAGCAGCGACGACACCCGCTCCTTCACGCCGGCAGCCGGAGCGTGGTCGAGCACTGGCTCCGAGCGAACCATTTCATCGCGTGCGGCTGCAAGCATATCGGCGGCTGCACCGGCTTTCGTGCCGGGCTTCACCTCCGCCAGGCCATTTGCCGCCGCGAGAAACTCCACGGAGCGCTTCAACCGCGATTTCGCGCGGCCGAGCTCCAGCGTCTTCACGAGAAGGATCGCCCAGGTGATGACGGAGGCCAGCGCAAGGGCAATCATCACCGCCTTTACAACGATGTCGGCGGCAAGAAACATGCCGACCGGCGAAAGATCGTGCGGGAGCGCCGAGCCATCGGGTGCGGCGGACCTATCGGCATCAGCGGATTGAGGCGATACAGCCGCTGCTGTTTCCGGCTGGCTTCCGGGCGAGAAATCCGGGGAGTCGGCGGGCGCGGCAGCCCCATGCTCGACCGTCGCGGACGGCTCCGGCTCCGGCGTCTGCGCCAGTCCGGGCACTGCAGGGGCCCACAGGAAAATGGCGAGGGTGGCCGCGAACATGACGTTGAACCTCGGTCGGTTCCGATTCGACATCTTGATCCTCATCTTGCCTGTGCTGGCGCATGTCTCTTTGAATCGAAATCGATTTGAAGAAAAAACATGCAGCAATGCAAAGTCCTACAGCACTTAGCGCGCCTGATAAGACGCGCGGCGCTGTCGTTGCGGCGGACGCGAACGCTCGTGCGATCGCTTCCGCCTGATCCTCGTAGGAAGCTGTAGAAGAAGCCCCCACTCCAGCGAGTGAACGTCCATGGACACGCTCTTTACGACATAGTGTCAGGCGATGACAAGATTTCTGGAGTGTTTTTATCAAGAAAATGTGGCGGCTCCGTAGTATCGCGGCCCTGCGAACCGATGCCTCCGCTCAAGGGTTCGGCTCATTCGGAAGAAAAGGTGCCGCTGCGCCAATCGTAGCGGCGGTGGCGCTGCCACGGCCGCTGCGTGGACGGGAAGGATTCGACGATGCGCATGCGTGCCGGCTCGCCGGCTCCGGCAGGCTCGGCATGGATTTCGATCGAGCCGCTCCGCCGCAACATCTCACCCGTGACCACCAGCGCGCCGCCCGCCGGGCAATCGGCCAGCGGCCGGCGGGTGGCGGCAATCACCAGATCGGCCCCGCCGCACAAAGCCGGGAAGAAATCCGCGGCATCGATGACGACAACCGCCCAACCTTCCCGGCTGCGTCCGACGCACCACTCACCTTTGCGGCAATGAAAGACGCCGGGCTTCACTGAGGCCAGGATGGCCCTTGCTTCGGCGGCGCTCGCCCGAATGTCGTCTACGGTGGCAGTGGCTGCGACCGGCGGCGCATGCTTCTCCAGGGCAAGCGCCCGCTGCCATTGTGAAAAGACAAAGTGCGGCGGCCGCGGTCGATTGGTCGCAATCGACTCGTCCGAAATGAGGCCGACCAGTCGGCCGTCTTCCGAAATCGCAATCGATGGGTGCTCGGCCTGACGTTCCAGCGCGATCGCCGTTCCGCCCAGCAGAACCAGACCGAACCCCGCAAAGGCCAAACGGGTCCTCAGAACACAGAGCAGCACGCCACCGAAAGCGATCGACACGAAACCGACCTCGCCGACGCGGCCGGTGGCCCAGTCGCCGTCAAGTGCCGCCACATAGCGAGCCACCTCGAGCATCCAGTCGAGCCCCTGCGCCATCACCATCAAGGGGTAATGCTCGAGCCCGAATGGCATGAGCAACATGGCGAAGAGGCCGAACGGCATGATGAGGATGCCGATCAGCGGCGTCGCCACGACATTGGCAGCCAATCCATAGGCCGGCAGTCTGTGGAAATGGGCCGCGGCGTAGATGGCGGTGGCCAATCCGCCGATGAGCGAAGTCGCCACCGTGCCGACCACGAGATTGCCGGCCGGCCGAAGGGCGGATCGGGTGAGCGCCCTCTCCCGATTGCCGGCACGGTGATCGCGCCAGCGGGCATAACCCGCAACCAGAGCCAGGGTCGCCGCAAAGGACATTTGAAACCCGGGCCCGGCAACCGACGACGGTGTCCAGGCAATGATGACGAGCGCAGCGAGCGCCACATTGCGCAGGCTGATGGAAACCCGGTCGAAGAAGACGGCCAGGAGCATGATGGAAATCATGATCCAGGAGCGCAATGCGGACACTGCCCCTCCGGAAATGAGGATATAGAGAAGGACCATGAGCAGAGCGCCGGCGGCCGCCATCTTCTTGATCGGCAGCCGTTCAGCGAGGCCGGGGACCAAGCTCAACAGCGTCCGCGCGCCGACGAGGAACGTGCCTGTCACAAGCACCATGTTCATCCCGGAAATCGCCAGAACATGGGCGAGCCCCGCAGCTCGCAGCACCTCGACGGTCTCGCGGCCGATCGCGCGTTCTTCATCCGTAACGAGGGCGGCAGCCATGGCGCCGGTATCGCCGCCGATCGTCGAGCGTATCCGACTGCCTATGGACTCGCGCATCTCCGCCAGATAGGCGGCGGCGCGCAGAGAGAGAGTCATTTCGCCCATATGGCCAATATCCGCCTGAACAGATGCATGCGGCGCGCCGTAGAAGAACCCGACAGCACCAATCCCTCTGTAGAAGGCGTCGAATGCAAAATCGTTGAGGCCAGGAAGAGCCGGGCCGGACGGCGGAGAGAGGCGGGCCTTGCCTTCGATCATCGACCCAATCGGGAACGGTCGTGCCGGCTCCGCGCCAGCAGCGTTACCTTGGCAGGGGGCCTGCGCAGCCGCGGCTCCGACGTCTCGCGGATTTCGAGGAGATACCGCCACCGCCCTTTGTCGTCCACCTCCCGCGAAAGGACAACTCCTCGGACGCTCGTGGTTACCGGGCCGTCCAGAACGACCGTATCCAGCCGGATAGTCTCGACCGCGGCCAGCAGCATTCCCGCGAGGGCGATAATGGGCGCCAGGGCAAGCGGCCTAAGGCCACGGAAACGTCCGGAACACAGAAGCGCTGCTATGCCGAAAACACAAAGCAGTACTGCAAGTTCGGCAAGTCCGGGCGTTTTTGGCAGCGCAAACCATGCAAGAGCACCAAGCGCGAGGAGGACCGGAACCAGCACGAAGCCATGGCCATAGTCCGCTTCCTCCTGCATTGCGGAACGCAAACCACCAGCGGCGGCGGCGACCACATTGCGGCCGCGCATGCGAATGGATAATTGCGGCAGAACCCGCCAGGGCCGTGACTCAGGCCGAAACTCAAGAGCTGTGGCGTCGCCGACTATAGGCGCGAAATCTGCCGCGTACCGCCCACGCTGCTCAGCATGCCGCACCGCCGCCTGTTCCTGCCCCTCCCCCATTCGCTCGCGCTCTGCCCTTTCTGGCTGTCGGCTCGATCCTGCAACCAACCGCGTCGTCTTGCAACCGGGAGACTAGCTGCACAAAAAAGCGGCAGACCTATATGGAATGGTACCGTACTATCGTTTCAGCAATCATTGATCTTCTCTGACATGTTGCCGTAACATGCGATTGTTGCATCGCCATATGCCTATTTTCGCATCGCACCATTTGCCTTTCGTACAGCTTGGCAGCCGAAAGTAAATCATATAGCAAATTCGCAACGTTCAATCTCGCGGCATAGGTCTATGCCGCGGCGCCATAAGACGGAGGGTCCCATGTCAGGAAAAAACGCGACAGTAACCATCGATGGAAAGACGGCGGACCTGCCAGTGAGATCTGGATCGATCGGTCCGGGCGTCGTGGATATCGGTTCGCTCTACAGGCAGACCAAGATGTTCACCTACGATCCGGGCTTCACGTCGACTGCCTCGTGCGAGTCCAAGATCACCTATATCGATGGCGACGAAGGCATGCTGCTTCATCGCGGCTATCCGATCGAACAGTTGGCCGAGCATGGTGACTTCCTCGAAGTCTGCTATCTCCTGCTTTACGGCGAACTGCCGACCAAGGCGCAGAAGGACGACTTCGACTACCGCGTCACCCATCACACGATGATTCACGAGCAGATGTCGCGCTTCTTCACCGGTTTCCGTCGCGACGCCCATCCGATGGCCGTCATGTGCGGCTGTGTTGGCGCTCTCTCGGCCTTCTACCACGATTCCACCGACATCACCGACCCGCACCAGCGCATGGTCGCGTCGCTGCGCATGATCGCGAAAATGCCGACCATCGCGGCGATGGCCTACAAGTATCACATCGGCCAGCCATTCATTTATCCGAAGAACGACCTCGACTATGCCTCGAACTTCCTGCGCATGTGCTTCGCCGTGCCCTGCGAGGAATATGTGGTGAATCCGGTGCTGGCGCGCGCCATGGACCGCATCTTCATCCTGCACGCCGATCATGAGCAGAACGCTTCGACTTCGACGGTGCGCCTTGCCGGCTCGTCGGGCGCCAATCCGTTCGCCTGTATTGCCGCCGGCATCGCCTGCCTCTGGGGTCCGGCTCACGGCGGTGCAAACGAAGCGGCGCTCAACATGCTGGCCGAGATCGGCACCGTTGACCGCATCCCGGAATATATCGCGCGCGCCAAGGACAAGAACGATCCGTTCCGCCTCATGGGCTTCGGCCATCGGGTCTACAAGAACTACGACCCGCGCGCCAAGATCATGCAGAAGACGACGCACGAGGTCCTGGCTGAACTCGGCCACAGGGACGATCCGCTGCTCGAAGTCGCCATGGAGCTCGAGCGCATCGCACTCACCGACGAGTACTTCATCGAGAAGAAGCTCTACCCGAACATCGACTTCTATTCCGGCATCACGCTCAAGGCGCTGGGCTTCCCCACCACCATGTTCACGGTGCTCTTCGCACTTGCCCGCACCGTCGGCTGGATCGCCCAGTGGAACGAGATGATCGAGGACCCGGAACAGCGCATCGGCCGGCCGCGCCAGCTCTATATCGGCGCACCGCTGCGCGACTACGTGCCGCTCTCCAAGCGCTGAACATTCCGCATCGGCCCGAAAGTCGTACCCCATGTAAAGCCCGGTCAGAAATGGCTGGGCTTTTTGCTTTGGAGATAGTCAAACACGACATCCGCCGCGCTTTCGCTTGGCGGTCGATCCGTCGCCATGCGCTCCTGCACGATCGCGAAGCCGTCGAGCATGGCGCGCCGCTGGGCCGTGTCGCCGGACAGCCGTTCGAACCACCGCGCCAAGGCTGCCGGACGGATGGCCCTATTGAAATATTCCGGGACGACCGGGAAATCGGCAATCAGGTTTGGAAGTGCCGCCGTCCATATGCGAATCCGGCTGTGCAGCAGCGTGACGAGCCAATCCGCATAATAGATCGACACGACCGGAACGCCGGCGAGCGCCAGTTCAAGAACGACGGTACCGGATGCGGCAAGCGCAGCATCCGCCTCGGCGAAGGCCTGCCACTTCCTGTCCGCCGAAACGGAGATCTCCGGCTGGACCTTCCACGACGCCGTCAACTCCCGCACACGGCCTTCCTGGCGGGGAACGGTCGGCAGCAGGAAGCGCATGTCGCGGTGGCGCCCGGCCAGTTCCTCAACGGCTTCGCGGAAGATCGGCAGCAGGCGGCTGACCTCGCTGGCCCGTGAGCCGGGGAGCAAAAGGCAGGTCTTGCCCGTGCGCGCTTCCCCCGACTGCTGGTTCACAAGCCGCTCTTGCAGGACCGCGAGCACGTTGACGTCCGCGGCCAGCCTGTGCCCGACATAGGTCGTCGGCGGGCCGCCGAGGTTCTGCATTACCTCCGGCTCAAAGGGCAGCACTGCGAGAACATGATCGACATAGGCGCGCATCCGAGGCGCGCGCTCCGGCTTCCATGCCCAGACGCTCGGACAGACATAGTCGATGATCGGCAGTTCCGGCAGCGCGGCACGTACGCGGCGCGCCACCCGGTGGGTGAAGTCGGGGCTGTCGATGATCACCAAAGCGTCCGGGCGCGCGGCGATGATCGCACTCGCGGTCTGGCGTATCCGTTGTAGAAGCTTCGGCAAACGGGCGAGCACTTGCGAAAAGCCCATGATCGACAATTCGGAATAGTCGAACAAAGAGACAAGGCCTTCGGCTTCCAGTGCCTCGCCACCGACGCCGACGAGGTCGACGGCTCCTCCGACACGTCCGCGAAGCGCGCGAACCAGATCCGCGCCGAGCAGATCCCCCGACACTTCTCCGGCAATGACTGCCAGCTTGTAACGGCGCTCCGTCACGGCCGGCCCCCCCGAGCCTCGCGCTCGATGCCGATGACGAAGAGGCCACTGCGGTTCGCGGCCTCGACCACCGCTGAGCGCTCGACGACGAGTGCACGTCCGGCTTCCACCGCGATGCCGGCCAGGCCTGCCGCCTCGGCAGCCGCCACGGTCGACGGGCCAATCGCCGGCAGATCGGCGCGCTCGTCCTGTTGCGGCTTGCAGAGCTTTACGAGGACGCCGCGGCGGCGCGCCGACACGCGACCGCCAGCCTTGAGAGCCGCGACCCGTGCCAGCATGGCGTCGGTTCCTTCGGCGCCTTCGAGCGCGACCACCCTTCCGCCGACCGCAACGGCCCCCTGCCCGACATCGAGCGCGCCCAATGCATCGGCCGCGGCAACGCCGGCCGCTATGTCGCGATGATCCTCGTCCGCCGGCGCGTGCGCGCCGATCGGTCCCAGATCTGCCAGCAGATCCGGAACCACCTCATGAGCGCCAATGACCCGGGCGCCGCTCGCTTCAATGAGTTCCATTGCCATGCGCAGCACCGCGTCATCGCCGCCCGAAACCAGCGTCCTGAGGACGCTCGGGACTTTCGCGAGCGTCTTCAGCGTCGGCCGGATGTTACGCCATTCCGGACGCTGCCGAACGGCCCCGGAAAGCACCACGCGATCGATGCCTTCCGCCGCAAAAGTTCGGCTGATCGCTGCGAAATTGCCGATCGCGAGCGTCGAATGATCGAACCCGCTCCAATCGGCATCCGCCTCGCGAGACAGAGCGATGATGAAAGGATCCTCTCCCTGCCTGCGCGCCGCTTCGGCAACATGGTGCGGCAATGCCCCCGCGCCGGCTATGATGGCCAGCCTGCCCTTCGTCTGCGGCAGGCCATGCACTGCCATCGCTGTCAGCCCTTGCTGCTGCGATTCGGCGACGACAGCGCGCGATCGCTTTCGGCTGCGATGAAATCGAGGATCTCGATCGCCGGCGCGCATTCGAGATATTCCTCGCGAATTGCCGCGGCGTTGGCACGGATCGATTGCGGCCCCTCGAAGATTTGCTTGTAGCACCGCCGCACCGTGTGGATCGTCTGGCGGTCGATCCCTGCGCGCGTCATACCGACGACGTTGAGGCCGCTCAGGACACCCGGGTTGCCATTCAACATGCCGTAGGGAATGACGTCATAGCTCACAGCCGACAGTCCGCCGACAAAGGCTTGCCGGCCGACGCGGGTGAACTGGTGAACGGCCGAACCGCCGCCGAGGATGGCGCGATCCTCGACCGTGACGTGTCCGGCGAGCATCACATTGTTCGAGAGGATAATGTTATTGCCGAGGCGGCAATCATGGGCGACGTGCGAATAGGCGAGGAACAGGTTGTTGTCGCCGACCACCGTGGTGCCACCGTGTTCGACGGTGCCCGTATTCATCGTCACGCCTTCGCGAATCGTGCAATTCTCGCCAATCACCAGCATCGTATTCAATGCACTGTGATGCGCGCTCTGCGAATCACCGCCGATCACGGCACCCGGGAAGATCTTGGTCGCCTTGCCGATCGTCGTACGCCCGATAACGACGACATGGCTCAACAACTCGATGCCGTCTCCCAGAACGACATTCGGTCCGATGTGGCAAAACGGGCCGATCGTCACATTCTCGCCGATCACAGCGCCGTCTTCGATGACCGACGACGGATGGATCTTCGCAGTTGGTGCAATCATTTTCAGGCGTCTTCCTTGCTGACTATCATCGCGCCGATATCAGCTTCCGCGACCAGTTGCCCCTCAACTTTTGCATCACAATGAAATTTCCAGATATTGCCCCGCTGCTTGTGCTTGACGACGTGAAACTCCACGCGGTCGCCGGGCACCACCGGCTTGCGGAAACGCGCATTGTCGATCGTCATGAAGTAGACGAGATTGCTGCCGATGCCCGTCTTGCGCGCACAAATCGCCCCTGCGGTCTGGGCCATGCCTTCGATCAGCAATACACCGGGCATGATCGGCTTTTCCGGGAAATGACCGGTGAAGTGCGGCTCGTTCGCCGTCACGTTCTTGATGCCGATCGCGGAGTTATCGTCATCGATTTCGATGATCCGATCGACCAGCAGGAACGGATAGCGATGAGGAAGAAGCGTGAGGATCTCCTGAATATCCGCAGTGCCGAGAACTGTCGCAGCCTCATTCATCCTTGCCACCCTTCTTCTTCTGCCTTTCGCTTGCCCGCATGGCCATCTCGGCGACGTCGCGCAAGAAGTCGCGCATCGGTCGCGCCGGAATTCCGCCGTAGCGCTCTCCGGCCGGTACGTCGCTTGCCACCCCGCTCATAGCCGCGATCTGCGCGCCGTTCCCGATGCTGATATGTCCGTTGACGCCGGCGCCGCCGCCAATCATCACCCCATCGCCGATGCGCGCGCTGCCGGCAATGCCGACCTGGCTGACGATGCCGCAGTAGCGGCCGATACGGACGTTATGACCGATCTGCACGAGATTATCGATCTTCGTACCCTCGCCGATCACCGTGTCGTCCATGGTGCCGCGATCGATCGTCGTGTTGGCGCCGATCTCGACATTGTCCTGGATGATCACCCGCCCGACCTGGACGATCTTGATCATTCCGCCGCTCGGACCCGGCGCATAACCGAAACCATCCTGGCCGATACGCGCGCCGGGATGGATAATGACGCTGTTGCCCACAAGCGCGGAAAGAATGCTTGCGCCTGCGGAAATCGTGCAATCGCGGCCAATTCGGACGTTCGGTCCGATGAGCGCACCGGCCGCGATCCTCGTGCCGCTGCCGATCTCGGCGCCGGCGCCGATCACCGCAGACGGCTCCACCTCGACTCCGGGCTCCAGCCGGGCCGTCGGATCGACGAAGGCCCCCGGCGCTATGCCGCGTTCGCTCGTATTGTACGAAGGACGCATCGCCTCGCCGTGCAGCAAGGCGCCGGCAAGTGCGAATGCCGTGTGCGGTTTTGACGTAAGCAATACGGGAATATGGCTCGGAACGACCGAAGCGATCGTCTTGTCGCAGATGATCGCGGAAGCGTGACAGCTCTTCAGTTCATCGCGACTCTTGCGCGAAAGCATGTAGCTGACGTCACCCGGCTTGGCACGATAGACAGGTGCCACCGCATGGACGGTTTGGCCGGCAACGGCCGCATCCGAGAGTTCCGCCCCAATTTGACTCGCCAGGTCGCCCAAGCGAATCCCCTCATGGGGCGGAAAGAACCAATTCTGTTCCATGGACACTCCAGAACAATTGCCTGGCAGTTCTGGACTGCGCTTATCAGAAGGACGAGTTGATACCGAACTTGAAGTTCTGGACCTTGTCGAAATCTTCCTTCGCGACCGGCACGGCATAGTCGACACGCAGCGGCCCGAACGGCGATGCCCAGATCAGGCTGACGCCGACGGAGGCGCGCAGGGAGGCGTCGGTGCCGCGGGCGAACTCGCCGGCACCCGTGAGCTCGACATCATTACCGTAAAGCGTACCGGCATCGACGAAGAACGCACCCCGGAATCCGCTGTCACGCGGAATTCCCGGCAGCGGGAACGATGCTTCCGCCGAGGCCGTGAAATAGGTCGTGCCGCCCAGAGCGTCGCCATTGTTGACGCGAGGACCAACACCGTTGCGCTCGAAGCCGCGAATGTCGCCGCTGCCCAACTGGAACTGGTCGAAGACCTCCATCGATCCGGACGTCTTCACCAGGTGGCCCGCGCTGCCGGCAAGCGAACCGATGATATCCGCTTCGTCGTTCAGGGTGTAGTACCACCTCGCCTTGCCCGAGATCTTGTAGAAATCGGAGGTACCGCCAAGGCCGGCGAACTCCTGCGTGACCGAAGCGAGAATACCCTCACGCGGCAGCTGCGCGTCGTCGAGCGTGTTGTAGGTGAACGAGTGCGATATCGACGAACGTGTCCAGGGGCTGCCGTCAATTGCCCTGTCATACGGCGAAGACAGCTCGTCCTCGTCGCCGAAATATTTCAGTTCGGTATAGTTATAGCGCAGCGTGGTCGACAGACTTTCCGTGATCGGCGCCGTTACGCGCAGACTGAAGCCCTGATCATTATAGCTGTAGTTATCGTCGTCGAAGTCGTTTTCGTTCTTGAACACATCGAAGCCCGCAGCCAGGCGATAGCCGAGGAAATAGGGCTCCGTGAAGGAGATATTGTAGGTCCTGCTGTCCTCGCCCCTGCCGGCGGCGAGACGAATGTATTGCCCGCGACCAAGGAAGTTCTTCTCTTCGATCGAGGCTTCGATAAGGAAGCCGCCGCCGCTGCCTGCGGAATAACCGGCGCCGATACCGAACGAGCCGGTGGCCTGATCCTGAACATCAACAATGACGATCACGCGATCGGCCGCACTGCCCTGCGCCGTCGAGATATTCACCGACGAGAAGTAGCCCAGCGCCTCGAGCCGACGCTTTGCGCGCGCGATCATTTCCTGGTTGAACGCATCACCCTCGCCGACGTCGAACTCACGACGGATGACGTAGTCACGCGTACGCGTGTTGCCGCGGATCTCGATGCGCTCGACATAGGCGCGCTCGCCCTGGTCGACGAGGTAATCGACGGCGATGGAGTTGTTGGCGAGATCACGGTTGCCGCGCGGCGTTACGCGTGCAAAGGGATAGCCGGCCGAAGCGACACGCTTCGAGATCGCGCTCATCGTGTCCTGAATGTCCTTGGCCTTGTAGACCGAACCCTCACGACTCTGGACCAGGCCTCTCAATTCATCGGCATCGATGCCTTCGACAGTCGATTCCACGTTGATCGGGCCGAAGGTGTAACGCGGACCCTCCTCGACAGTGATCGTCACCGTATACTCGTTTGTCGCTTCATTGAGCGTCGCGTCGGACGAGATCACACGGAAGTCCGCATAACCGCGGTTGTAGTAGAACTGGCGCAGCAGTTCCTCGTCGGCGCGCAGTTTGTCCGGATTATAGACATCCTTGCGCGTCAGGAACGAGAAAATGCCGGATTCCTTCGTCGCGATCACCGACTGGAGACGACCGTCGCTGTAGACTTCGTTTCCAACGAAGTTGATCTGGGTGATCTTGGTGCGCTCGCCCTCATTGATGACGAATGCGAGATTGACGCGCCCCTCGGCGATCGGGACGACCTGCGTCGTCACGGCAACGTCACTGCGGCCGATCGCGGCATAGGCATCCTTGATGGCCTGGATGTCGTTTTCGACGGTCGCTTCACTGTAGGGACCAAGCGGCTGCGTGCGAACGATTGCCTGCAGCTTGTCGTCCTTGATCTTGCGGTTGCCGTTGAAGACGACTTGGTTCACCAGCTGATTTTCACTGACATTGACGACCAGCGTACCGCCGGAAACGCTAATGCTGACATCCGAGAAATAGCCGGTAGCATAAAGGCGCTTAACGGAAGCATCGATGTCGGCATTGCTGAAGCTCCTGCCGGGAACGATCGTGATGTTCGCCCGAACGGTTTCGGGACTCACACGCGTCGCACCACGCACCTCAACCCGATTGACGACCGCGGCATAGGCGACCGACGTACCAGCAATCAACCCGACACCGGTTCCTGTCGCAACCATGCTCGCAGACAGCGCAAACGCCGAGACCGCGTTCAAAAACCTTGAACCAGCTTTCATTGTCAATTCTTACCTTTTTCCAACGTACCGCGGCAATTCCGTACCGACTCCGGTCACGGTTGCCGTTTTACCGGCTTTTCCCATACAAGCAAGCCGGCTCGTTAATTTCTGTTTACTTCAATTCGAACCGTGGCTTAACAGCCACTACGGCGTCGCGTTATCGTAAACAAATGGTTGCGAAACAAGTGACCGGAATCGGTCGCTCAGACAATCCCCAGGCATTCTCCCCTCGACCACCCATGCGCTCTGCAGGCCTTCGCGGATTGCTCGGCTAGCGCCTCGGCCCCAAAATCGGAACCGATTTAGCCGAAGAGCCAGTTGATGTCGTTCCAGGCCGCAAAGAACGTCAGCATCAGCACCATCGCAAAACCTATGCGGAATGCCAGTTCCTGTGCAGCCGGGCCAACCGGCCTTCCCCGCAAAGCCTCGACCGCATAGAACACGAGATGTCCGCCATCAAGCACCGGCACGGGCATGAGGTTAAGCAATCCTATGGAAACGGAAAGTACGGCCGCAAAGTTGAGCACTTCGGCGATCCCGAGCTTCGCCATCTGGCCGGACATCTGCGCGATTCGGATCGGCCCTCCCAGTTGATCGGCGTTCATCCGGCCAACGATCATATTCCCCAGATAGTCGAACGTACCCGTCACGATCCGCCAGCTTTGCAAGGCACCCTGGCCGACAGCCTCGAGGGGGCCATAGGTCTCGATTCGGAAGTTGCCCGCCTCCTGGTTCGTTCCGATACCGATCTTGCCCTCTTCGACCTTGTTACCGAGCGGATCAATCGTTTCCGTGCGCTGCGGCACCATGCGCAGGTCGATCACGGTGCCGTCGCGCTCGATTCGGACCTGTATCGGCAGTTCCGGGCGGACGCTGACATAGCGGCGCACGTCATCGAAGGTCGAAACCGGGGTGCCGTCGATGGAGATGAGCCTGTCCCCCTGCTGGACGCCAACTTCTTCCGCTGCACTGCCCGGCGCGACGAAGGCGACCACCGGATCGGCGACCGCGCGGCCGTAAACCGAGAAAAGAACGGCAAAGATAGCAATTGCCAGCAGGAAATTGGCGATCGGTCCGGCGGCAACGGTTGCCGCCCGTTTCCACAGCTTTGCGCCAAGGAACGTTCTGTCGCGTTCGCCCGGGGCGATCCTCTCCAGCCCTTCGTAATCGGGCGAGCTCGCCGCGTCCTGGTCGCCGAAGAACTTTACATAGCCACCAAGCGGAATGATGCAGAATTTCCACCTGGTGCCTTGGCGATCCGTCCAGCCGAAGAGTTCCGGCCCGAAGCCCACGGAAAATGCGACGACGCGGATGCCGGACCAGCGACCGACCAGGTAGTGCCCCATCTCATGAACGAAGACCAGCAAGGTCAGGAGGAACAGGAACGTGGGAATGGTGTATTGGAGGTTGTCAAGCAGAAGGCTCATTTTGGTTCCTAACGCATCCGCTGTGGCGATGACCGCTGTCCGACTTCGAGATGCTGCATAATCCTACTCTTATTTCCATGGGGCTTTAAGAAACTATGCAAGCAGCGACGGTGGCAATGACAAAACTGTGAGACTCCGCATCCGCGCTTCTGCTGCATGTCTCCCAAAATCGACCTTTGCGCGCCTGATAAGACGCGCGGCGCTGTAGGCCGCCCACCGGCGCAACCTAGAGACCCAGAAGCACGGAACCAAAGGCGGACTCCCGGCCGCCGCTCAACAGGAGCTGGCCTAGCACGAGAAGCAACGCTGCTCCGCAGGCGAAAATCAATCCATCGACCCGATCCATGACTCCGCCGTGCCCCGGTATCAGTCGGCTTGAGTCCTTCACGCCGAAGCGCCGCTTGATGAAGGATTCAAACAGGTCGCCAATCTGGCTGGCGATGGAGAGCACGAGGGCAATGGCCGGAATACGGAGGTCCTGCAGCGAGAAATGCGCCATGAAGACGCCGAGGCCCGAAAGAACCCCGCAGATTGTACCACCGATCGCCCCCGACCAGGTCTTGCCCGGCGAAATCGCCGGAGCCAGCTTCGGTCCCCCGACCGCCCGGCCGACAAAATAGGCGAAAATATCGGTTCCCCAGACGACGGCGAAGACGAAGAGCATCGCGATGAGGCCAAGATAATCCGCCCCGCGAATGGCCGCCAAGGATATGCTGGTCAAGCCGGCATAGGCGATGCCACCAGGCAGCCACCAGCTTCCCTTCCTGATCGACACCCACAGCGCCGCCAGCGCGATCGAACCGGCGAGCACAGGCAGGGTCAACGACATATGGTCAAGAAGCACCAGCGCAGCGACGACAACCTGCGACAGCCAGCCGAAAGCATTGCCCCGGAAATCGCTTTCGACGAGCCTCGTGATCGTCGACCACTCGTAATAGACCAACAGGCCGATCGCGACGGCCAGAAGCTGGAAAGCGAAGCCTCCCGCCCAGGTGGCGCCCAGAGCAATCGCGGCGAGCACGACGGCGGAGGCGATTCTAAGCTTCAGCTCGGTCTGCATCAGGAGCCAACCGCCAAAGTCGGTCGCGGCAGTCCGCCAAAGCGGCGTTCCCGGCCGGAATATTTCTCGATCGCTGCGATGAACGTCTCCCGCGTGAAGTCCGGCCACAGCTCGGGAATGAACAGCAATTCGGAGTAGGCTCCTTGCCAAAGCAGAAAATTGGAAAGGCGCTCCTCTCCGCTCGTCCGAAGGATGAGATCGGGATCGGGAATGCCTGCCGTGTCGATTGTTTCTGCGATCCGCTCCGCCGTGATGTCGCCGGGAGAAAGACGGCCGGCGGCCACCTCTTCAGCCAGGCGCCGCATTGCTCTCGCCAATTCGTCCCGCGCGCCGTAGTTGAAGGCGATCACCAGGGTGATCCCCGTATTGCCGCTTGTCGTCTCCTCCGCCTCGAGCAAGAGCGGCAGGATATCGCTGGTCAGATTCGCGCGGTCGCCGATAACGCGGATGCGGACGTTCTCGCGATGCAGGTCGGCCAGATCCCGCCGGACGAATGTCTTGAGCAGGCCCATGAGGTCGCTGACCTCATCCTCGGGCCGGCTCCAGTTTTCCGAGGAAAATGCAAACAGAGTCAGATAGCGGACGCCCAGCTCCGCGGCCGTCTTCACCGCGCCGCGGACCGCTTCGACTCCCTTGCGGTGGCCCATCGTGCGGGGCAGTCCACGCGCGTTCGCCCAACGACCGTTGCCGTCCATGATAATGGCGACGTGAGCCGGTACGTTTGTGAAGGTGATATCTGGCATGGGCTGTCCGAAAATAGAGACTCACATTCTAACGGGTCAGACCTGCATGATTTCCTTTTCCTTCTCCGCGAGCAAGCGGTCGATTTCGGAGATCATTTCATCGGTCATCTTTTGCACGCGTTCTGACTGGGCGCGGCTCTCATCCTGGCCGATCTCGCCATCCTTTTCGGCTTTTTTCAGGTCATCCATGCCGTCGCGGCGGACATGGCGCACCGCTACCTTGCCCTTCTCGGCATAGTCATGCGCGACCTTTACCAGCGACTTGCGGCGCTCCTCGTTCAGCTCCGGCAGCGGGATGCGCAGGTTCTGCCCATCCACGATCGGATTGAGGCCCAGATTGGCTTCCCTGATCGCCCGCTCGACGGCGCCGACCATGGATTTGTCCCAAACCGAAACCGAGAGCATCCGCGCTTCCGGGACCGTGACGTTGGCGACCTGGTTCAGCGGCATACGCGATCCGTAGGCCTCGACGGTCACCGGATCGAGAACGTTTGCCGATGCGCGGCCGGTACGAAGCGATGCGATGTCGTGCTTGAACGCGGCAATCGCCCCGTCCATCCGGCGCTTCAGTTCCTTCAGATCCACACCTTCACTCATGATTTTAGCTCCCGTTCTGTTAGGCGGCCCACCGGGCCCCCGCAGATTATCAGTTGTCCGTAACGATGGTGGCGCGGCCGCCACCGGTCAATATCTCTGCGAACCCGCCTTTCTCGTGGATTGAGAAAACGACGATCGGAATGGCATTTTCCCGCGCGAGCGCCACCGCGGCAACGTCCATCACGGCCAATCCCTTTTCGAGGACCTCGCTATGGGTCAGCCGATCGAAGCGGGTGGCAGAAGGAACTTTCTTCGGGTCGGCGGAATAGATTCCGTCGACCTGCGTTCCCTTGAAGATCGCCTCCGCACCCATCTCCGCGGCACGAAGCGCCGCCGCCGAATCCGTCGTGAAGAACGGATTGCCGGTACCGCCGGCAAAGATCACCACACGCCCCAGAGAAAGGTGATAAAGCGTCGCGCGCTGCGAGAAGCTTTCGCAAATCTCCGGCATCGCGATCGCCGAGAGCACCACCGTATCGATATCGAGTTTGCGTAGCGATGTTGCAAGGGCAAGCGCATTGATGACGGTCGCCAGCATGCCCATGTGATCGCCCGTCACCCGGTCGCCGCCCTTGGAGGCGACCGCCACGCCGCGGAAAATATTGCCCCCGCCGACGACGACGCCGACTTCAACGCCCATGGCCCGAGCTTCGGCGATGTCCGATGCGATCCGATCGGCAACCGCCACATCGATGCCGAAGCCCTGGCTCCCCATCAAGGCTTCGCCAGAGGCTTTGAGAAGAACGCGCTTATAGATTGGGTTGGCCGACATCATCACTCCTGAACAGATCGGCACGCATGCGCGAAAGGCGCGCACAGCGGCAACAAGGAAAAATCCGATTGCGTGGTATCGACCGCCTCGATGTGCGTTCCAGCGGGCCCGACGCAATGACGAATGCCGGATACACGAAGGGCACCGCGTTGTCACGCGATGCCCTGAGCTTTTCCCAATCGGGAAGAAGAAATCAACCCTTGGCGGCGGCTGCCACTTCGGCTGCGAAGTCGGACTCTTCTTTCTCTACGCCTTCGCCGAGCAGCAGGCGAGCGATGCCCGTAACCTCGATCGGCGCGCCGACGTTCTTTTCGGCTTCCTTGAGGGCCGCTTCGACGGTCTGGTCGGGGTTCATCACAAAGGCCTGCGAGAGAAGCGCGACTTCCTCGAAGAACTTGCGCATACGGCCCTCCACCATCTTCTCGATGATGTTGTCCGGCTTGCCCGAAGCGCGCGACTGCTCGATGAAGACATTGCGCTCGCGTTCGGCAACCGCCGGATCGATCTCGCTCGGACGGACGGCGAGCGGGTTGGTCGCGGCGACGTGCATGGCAACCTGACGGCCGATGGCGTTCAGCGCTTCCTTGTCGCCCGTGGACTTCAGCGCGACCAGAACCCCAAGCTTGCCGATACCATCGCCGGCGGCATTATGGATGTAGGTCGCGACAACGCCATCCTCGACAGCGAGCAGGGCGGAACGACGCAGCGTCATGTTCTCGCCGATCGTCGCAATCGCGTCCTTGATGGTTTCTTCCACAGACTTGCCGGTGGCCGGATAGGTCGCGTTGGCAACGGCCTCAACGCTGCCGTCCGTACCGAGCGCGACGCTGGCGACGCCGCGGACGAGGTCCTGGAAGGCCTCGTTGCGAGCGACGAAGTCGGTCTCGGAGTTGATCTCGACGACAACGGCCTTGTTGCCGGCGCTGGCGATACCAACGAGACCTTCGGCAGCGGTGCGGCCGGACTTCTTGTCGGCCTTCGCGATGCCCTTGGCGCGCAGCCAGTCGATCGCGGCTTCCATATCGCCGTTGGTCTCAGCAAGCGCCTTCTTGCAATCCATCATGCCTGCGCCGGTCTTCTCGCGCAGATCCTTCACCATCGCGGCAGTAACAGTCATCTTCATGCCTCTTCGTCTGTTTCGCTGGCGCGCCAACAGCAAGTGGCGCTGTGCCAGAAGGTTTGGCAGGGAATGGCCTTTGCATGTGACACCGTGATGACGTCGTCATCGTGGTGCGGCGCGGGCTAATTCTCGGAGCCGCGCCATTCCCGGCTGAAAAGAACGAGGCCGTTCAGATTTCCATCAGAAACGGCCTCGTCCGGACAATTCATGGAATACGGCAGCGACTGCTGCCGATCTCCCGGTCAGGCTTCGGACGATTCGTCGAGAGCCGGCTCGACCGGAACCTCTTCGGCTGCGCCGAGGTCACGGCCGGCTGCGCCCTGCTGACGCGCAATGCCGTCGATGGCTGCGCGCGCGACGAGGTCGCAATAAAGGGCGATCGCACGCGACGCGTCGTCATTGCCGGGGATCGGGTAATCGATCAGGTCCGGATCGCAGTTGGAGTCGATGATGGCGACGACCGGAATGCCAAGACGCTTGGCTTCTTCGATCGCGATCGATTCCTTGTTTGTGTCGATGATGAACATCAGGTCCGGCGTGCCGCCCATGTCGCGGATACCGCCGAGCGCACGGTTCAGCTTTTCGCGCTCGCGCTCGAGGTTCAGGCGCTCCTTCTTCGTGAAGCCGGAAGCTTCGGAAGCGAGAATCTCGTCGAGCTTGCGCAGACGCTGGATCGAGTTGGAGATCGTCTTCCAGTTGGTCATCATGCCGCCGAGCCAGCGGGCGTTGACGTAGTACTGGGCGGAGCGCTTTGCTGCGTCAGCGATGATTTCCGAGGCCTGGCGCTTGGTGCCGACGAAGAGCACGCGGCCGCCGCTGGCAACGGTGTCGCTGACGACCTGAAGGGCGCGCGACAGCATCGGCACGGTCTGAGCGAGGTCGATGATGTGGACGTTGTTGCGGTCGCCGAAGATGTACGGCTTCATCTTCGGGTTCCAGCGGTGCGTCTGGTGACCGAAGTGGACGCCTGCTTCGAGAAGCTGGCGCATGCTAAAATCAGGCAATGCCATGCCTTTATTCTCCTTTTCCGGTTGAACCTCCGCAAGGCGTCGAGCACATATCGATGTGCCCACCGGCGGAACGATCCGGATTTCTCCCGGATAACCCCATGCCTCACGTGTGGAATGGCCAGCCCTTAGCCGCAACCGTCCGACAAATCAAGACACGAAGTCAGATTTGCCGCCAAAAGCGCATCGCGTTTTTCGTGCGACGCGCTTGAGGACGTCACGCATGTCGTTGTCCCGAACCGCTGCACACACTCGGGACGACATGTATTATTTGCAGTCTTCCGCCTTGAAGACTTCGAGTTCGGCAAGTTTGCCGGTCAGAACGAAGTCGCCGTAGTCCATCGTCAGATCACGGGTGACGCCATTGTCGTAGAGCTTGAAAGACATGCGGTAGATGGGCACCGCATCGCCGGTGGCTCCGTCGTTGAAGTAGGAGATCGTCACCGGCCAATAGCTTTCGCCCGCCAGCTTGCCGGCATTGCCGGCGTCCGCGTCATCCGGCGCCGGTTCGCGTGCCTTGCCGACAAAGGTCGAGGTGATCAGCGTCTTGTCGCCCGAATCGGAGCCATCGAAGATGCGGGATTCGAAGAAGGTTTCGCCCCTCTTGGCACGCTCGATCACCTCCAGCATGTGTTCGGTCGGAAATCGGCTTGCGGCCAACGCCACTTCGCGCTTGTCGGGCACGGTCAGTTCCACCTTGACGCCGGACGTCTCCTCATGCGCGCTGCCGCGTACTTCCTTGTCCAGCTTCTCATCCGTGAAGGAACGTGTCAGGAAGCGGAAGCTGCCGGTTCTCATATCTTCGAAGGTGGTCGTCTGCTGGTCTGTCAGGCGAACTTCTTCACCCGTGTCCACCTGAGTCACGAACCGGAAGCTGACCGTGTATCCTTCGCAGGCGGAACCGATGAACTCGTAGACCATGCGCCCGTACATTCCGGTAATGCCGGAACGTTCGGAGGCATTCTTCAGCTCGAGGTCGTAGACGGCGCGGTGAGGCGCGAGCGTACCGGCATTGGCCACGTCGGAAGCGGCCGCCGCGGCGAGCCAGGCGCACGAGAAAGCGACGAGACCGAAGCCTTTGCGAAACATCCGTTTCCTCCTGTTGGACTCGCCGTCAATGCGTTAAACAAGCGTTCGGCAGAAACAAGGCAGCGCCACCCGGCTCGAGCCAATCCTGCCTGCATGACGGATTTTATCACAAAAGACAACAACGGAGCCCCCTATGTCCGCAGAGATCGAAACGCGCCTCAACGAACTCGGTATCGAGCTTCCGCAGGCGGTCGCGCCTGTCGCGAACTACGTTCCTTTCGTCGTCACCGGCTCGACGCTCCATATTTCCGGGCAATTGCCCATGGAAAGCGGCAAGGTCGCGGTTACGGGGCACGTCGGTAAGGAGGTCGACGTCGCGGCGGCACAACGGGCGGCCGAGCTTTGCGCGATCAACATCCTTGCGCAGGCAAAGGCGGCACTCGGCGGCGATCTCGGTCGCATTCGCCGCCTCGTCAAGATCAACGGCTTCGTCGCCTCCACACCGGAGTTCACCGAACAACATCTCGTCATCAACGGCGCCTCGAATCTCCTGGCGAATGTGCTCGGCGAAGCCGGCAAGCACGCGCGCGCAGCGGTCGGCATGGCCTCCCTGCCCTTCAATGCGGCGGTCGAGATCGACGCCATCCTCGAGATCGCCTGATCAGGGACGCCATTTATGAAGGACACGTCCTTTCTCAAGGCCCAGCCGATCGCGCATCGCGGCTATCACGACATGAACCGCGAAGTCTGGGAGAACACGCTTTCGGCCTTCGCCCGCGCCGTCGAGGCGGGCTTCGCGATCGAGTGCGACCTGCAATACACGGCGGACAGCAGCCCGGTCGTCTTTCATGATGACGACCTGCAGCGTCTCTGCGGGCTGAAGGGGGATGTCCGGGCGAAAACGGCTGCAGAACTCGGCCTCCTCTCCGTCGGCGGTACCGGGGACAAGGTGCCGACACTGTCGCAACTTCTTCGGCTCGTCGACGGTCGCGTACCGCTCGTCCTTGAACTCAAGGGCCGGAAGGGCGACGACGAGGGCTTCGCGGCAGCCGTGCTCGACACGCTGGAGGGTTACAAGGGGCCAGTGGCGCTGATGAGCTTCGACCATTGGCTGCTCAGGGACCTGAAGGCGCTCGACGCCCCCCATCCGCTCGGGCTGACCGCCGAAGGCTCCAAACCGGAAATTTTCTTCGTGCACGAAGAAGCGATGCAACTCGGCCTCGATTTCATTTCCTATTTCTACGGCGACCTGCCGAACCCGTTCATCACCAAGGAGCGCACCCTTGGCTGCACGGTCATCACCTGGACCGTGCGCGACCGGCGGGCACAGGAACATACCTTCGCCCATGCCGATCAAATGACATTCGAAGGTTTCGATCCACGGGAGACCATGATTTCCTAAGGTCATGTCAGACGCGATCACCATCCGCATCGAGCATTCGTTCACCGCGATCTCGCCCGCGAACTGGGATCGGCTTGCCGGCGCTTCGAAAGAGCATCCCGGCACGGCCTATAACCCGTTCGTCTCGCATGCCTATCTGTCGGCGCTGGAGCAATCCGGCTCGGCGACGGCGCAGACAGGCTGGCTGGGGCAACATCTCCTGATGGAGGATGCGGATGGATCCCTCACCGGTGCCCTCATCTGTTACATGAAGAACCATAGCCAGGGCGAATATGTCTTCGACCATGGCTGGGCAAATGCGTTCGAGCAGGCGGGGGGGCGCTATTATCCGAAGCTGCAGTGTTCGGTGCCTTTCACGCCGGTCACTGGCCCGCGCCTCCTGACCGCCGAGGGGACCGATCCCCGACCGGGGCGTGATGCGCTGGCTGCGGGGCTCAAAGAACTCACGCGCCGACACAGCGTCTCCTCTGCCCATGTGACCTTCGCTCCTGCCGACGAAATGCCGGTTTTCGAGCGGGCTGGTTTCCTGCACCGGACGGACCAGCAGTTTCATTTCATCAATGCCGGCTACAACTCGCATGACGATTTCCTCGATACCCTTGCGTCGCGAAAGCGCAAGGCGCTGAAGAAGGAGCGCCGCACCGCCGTCGAGAACGGAATCACGATCGATTGGCTTACCGGCAGCGACCTGACCGAAGACATGTGGGACCAGTTCTTCGCCTTCTACATGGACACGGGCGGGCGCAAATGGGGGCGTCCCTACCTGACGCGCGACTTCTACTCCCTGATCGGCGAGCGGATGGCCGACGACATCCTGCTGGTCATGGCCAAACGGGCCGGCCGGTACATCGCCGGCGCCATCAACTTCATCGGCGGCGATGCTCTATACGGACGGCACTGGGGCTGCATCGAGGATCACCCCTTCCTGCATTTCGAGGTCTGCTATCACCAGGCGATCGACTTTGCGATCGCCCGGGGACTGCAGCGCGTAGAGGCCGGAGCGCAGGGTGAGCACAAGCTGGCGCGCGGCTACATGCCGGTGACGACCCATTCGGCCCATTTCATCACCCATCCCGGACTGGCGCGCGCGGTCGCGGACTACCTGGAACGGGAACGCCGCGATGTGGAAGAGACCGGCGAATTCCTTGCGGAGCACGGTCCCTTCCGCAAAAGTGCGCGACAATGAAACCGACGAGCGCCGTGGAATTTCGGCGGCGCTCCAACAAGAGGAAATGACATGAGCGGCTACGACACCAGCAACATCTTTGCCAAGATCCTGCGCGGCGAGATTCCCTCCCATCGGGTCTATGAAGACGATGCGACGGTGGCGTTCATGGACGTCATGCCGCAGGCGGAAGGGCATGTCCTGGTATTGCCGAAGGCATCGTCCCGTAACCTTCTCGACGCGAACCCCGCCACCCTGCCCGCATTGATCGAGACGGTTCAGAAGGTCGCGATCGCAGCGAAGGAGGCCTTCGACGCGGATGGCGTCACCATCATGCAGTTCAATGAGGCCCCGGCCGGCCAATCGGTTTTCCACCTGCATTTCCATGTCATTCCGCGTCGCGCCGGCGTTCCGCTAAGGCCCCATTCCGGACAGATGGAAGACGGCGACGTGTTGGCCGCAAACGCGGAGAAGATCCGACAGGCCCTGTAGACCCCCTCAAAAACCGAGCCACCAAAGCCCGGCGGCAAGAACGGCGATTGCCGTAGCGATGCCGGCGACAGGCTTCTGCCGGGCTAGAAAGAAGGCCAGCGCCCCGAGAACGACGGCACCTGCCCGCAGCCACAGCGGCGACTGCGCGAGGACCCCGGTCGGATAGAGGATCAGCTTTGCGATGACGGCCGCGACCAGCGCGGTTGCCACCGCCCTCACCCAATTCAACGCCTCTGAATCGTCCCGGAGCTGCTTGCCGGCAATCACGCCCAGCCACCGCCAGATATCCGTCGCGAGCCAGCCGGCAATCGCAATGAAGGCATAGGCCCACCACCCTTCCGGCCAGCTCATGTGTTCGCCTCACGCCGCGACCGCCACAACCGTTCGCCGGCCCAGGCGACCGTTCCCCCGCCGACGCCGGCGAGCAGGATGTCGAATTCAGGAGCGATCCAATAGAACAAGGGCCCGGCCACGAGTCCGGCGGCAAGAGCGGCATAGACGACCGGGTGACGTGCGGAATGCCAGATGGATGCGAGGAAATAAACGGGGGTCAGGAAGAACAGGCAACCGGCGACGATCGGCGGAAACTCGGCCACGAGATTGTAGACGACGCCGACTAGGACCATGTTGGCCGCGACCAGGGTGATGCCGAAGCCTGCAAAGAACGTAACGCGATGGTGTCTGGGCACGTCATGAATCCGCTCCATGGCAAAGACCCAGGCGGTGATCGCGACGAAGTGCGACAGAACGAGAAGCAGCCAGGTCGGCGTCTTCGGACCACGCAATTCCGGTACCAGCGCGGCAACCATCGGCATCAGTCGGATCGAGGAGAGAGTAACGGCCAGAAATGCCGTCGCGAGACTCGCACCGCCGAGGACCGAGCTTACGAGGATGACCTTGGCCGGTAAGGCCCAGACGATGCCGGTCATGAAGACCACCTGCTCCGGCGGGACGCCCGCCTGGACCGTGAGCGCGCAGAAGCCGACGAAGGACAGCATCAGGATGGCGGCCGGCAGGCTGAAAATCCCCCGAGCGCCCCTCAGAAACCAGGCAAGGGAAGGTCGTTCGTCTTCAACATCTTCCATGAAAAACACGTCGGATCGTCTGTCTGGTGTGGTTGCGATTGGACCTGCTACGGTGCTGCGTCTTCACCCCTTCTGCCCTGCCGGGTGTCTCCCCCACAAGGGGAAGGTTGGGAAGAGGCGGGCACCCGGTTCATCGTCGGCCGCGTTATCTCACCGCAAAGAAGGGTAGCGCTCAAGCGCGCGTTCCAACACTCCGCAGCGCTTGCACACTCGCGAAAACCTCGATGCTGTCCTCCCTCTCGGGGGATAGTGCCGGCAGAACAGGCATAGGTTCACGTGCCCGCATTGAGCGGTGCCGGATGAAGCCACCCGGCACCCTCTGTGCAGTTACAACCGCGTCACTTCTTGCGCGGAACCTTCGGAACCGTCCGTCCCTTCAACGGAGCCGCATCCGAGGAGCCGGACTTTGACGCTGATTTCTTCGGTTTCGCCTTCGGGCTCGCCTCGGCGGGGACGGTTTCCTTTTCTTCCGTCTTCTTCGGCTTGGCGCTCTTTGCCGGGCGCGACACCTCCGCCTTCGGCTTGATCGGAGCCGTCTCCGGCACCGCGTCGAGGACCAGCCCCCTGCTGCCGTCCTCCTTCGTGCCGATCGTCACCTTGACGACGCCGCCTTTCTTGAGCTTGCCGAAAAGGATCTCGTCCGCCAGCGGCTTCTTGATATTCTCCTGGATGACGCGCGCCAGCGGCCGGGCGCCCATCTTCTCGTCATATCCCTTCTCCGCCAGCCAGGCGACCGCATCGGGCGCGAGGTCGAAGGTGACGTTACGTTCGGCGAGCTGGGTCTCGAGCTGCATGACGAACTTCTGCACGACCTGGTGGATGACGGGCGTCGGCAGCGAGTTGAACGGAATCACCGCGTCCAGACGGTTGCGGAACTCCGGCGTGAACAAGCGGTTCAGTGCCTCGATATCCTCACCCGTCCGTGTGGTCGATCCGAAGCCGATGGCCGGCTTGGCCATATCGGACGCGCCCGCATTCGTTGTCATGATCAGGATGACGTTGCGGAAGTCGATCCGCTTGCCGTTGTGGTCGGTCAGCGAACCGTGATCCATGACCTGCAGCAGAATGTTGAAGAGGTCCGGATGCGCTTTCTCGATCTCGTCGAGCAGCAGCACGCAGTGCGGATGCTGGTCGACGCCATCGGTCAGGAGCCCGCCCTGGTCGAAGCCCACATAGCCCGGAGGAGCGCCGAGCAGTCGGGAAACGGTGTGTCGCTCCATGTATTCCGACATATCGAAGCGGAGCAGTTCGACCCCGAGCGACACGGCCAGTTGCTTGGCCACTTCGGTCTTACCGACGCCGGTCGGGCCGGAGAAGACGTAGCAGCCAATCGGCTTATTCGGCTCCCGCAGGCCCGCGCGTGCGAGCTTGATTGACGAGGAAAGCGCCTCGATCGCCAGATCCTGGCCATAGACGACCGACCGAAGCTCCTTCTCGAGATTGGCAAGCACCGCCTCGTCGTCCTTGGACACCGTCTTGGGTGGAATGCGCGCCATCGTGGCGATCGTCGCCTCGATCTCCCTTTCGGTGATCAGCTTGCGGCGCTTGCTCAGGGGAAGCAGCATCTGGGCTGCGCCCGATTCGTCGATCACGTCGATCGCCTTGTCCGGCAGTTTGCGGTCGTTGATGTAGCGGGCGGAAAGCTCGACGGCCGCCCGGATCGCATCGTTCGTGTATTTGAGGTTGTGATAGCCCTCGAAATAGGGCTTCAGTCCCTTCATGATCTCGATCGCGTCGGCAATCGTCGGCTCGTTGACGTCGATCTTCTGGAAACGACGCACGAGCGCCCGATCCTTCTCGAAGAACTGGCGATACTCCTTGTAGGTCGTCGAACCGATGCAGCGAATCGAACCGGAGGAGAGCGCCGGCTTCAGGAGGTTCGATGCATCCATCGCACCGCCTGAGGTTGCGCCCGCGCCGATCACCGTATGTATCTCGTCGATGAAAAGCACGGCTCCGGGAAACTCCTCGAGCTCCTTGACGACCTGCTTCAGTCGCTCTTCGAAGTCGCCGCGGTACCGCGTCCCGGCAAGGAGGGTGCCCATGTCTAGCGCAAAGATCGTTGCGTCCTGGAGCGCCTCCGGCACCTGCTTCTCGACGATTCGCTTGGCAAGCCCCTCGGCGATCGCCGTCTTGCCCACGCCGGGATCGCCGACATAAAGCGGGTTGTTCTTAGACCTGCGGCAAAGCACTTGAATCGTACGGTTGACCTCGGCCTGGCGGCCGATCAGCGGGTCGATCTTGCCGGATTTCGCCTTTTCATTGAGGTTGACGCAGTAGGCGGTGAGTGCATCCTGCTGCTTTTTCGGCGTGGCTTCCTCACTTTCGCGGGAAGCCTTCTGTTCGGATTCCTGATCCTCGGCACCGCGCACCGGCCGCGACTCGGAACTGCCCGGCCGCTTGCCGATGCCGTGCGAGATGAAGTTGACCGCATCGTAGCGCGTCATCTCCTGCTCCTGCAGGAAATAGGCGGCATGGCTCTCGCGCTCGGCGAAGATCGCGACGAGCACATTGGCACCCGTCACCTCCTCGCGGCCGGAGGACTGCACATGGATCACGGCGCGCTGGATCACGCGCTGAAAGCCTGCAGTCGGCTTCGAATCCTCGTCATAGCCGGTGACCAGGTTCGACAGTTCGTTGTCGACATAGTCGGTCACGGTCTTGCGAAGCGTATCGAGGTTCACGTTGCATGCGCCCATGACGGCTGCAGCGTCGGGATCGTCGATCAATGCCAGCAGCAGGTGCTCGAGCGTCGCATATTCGTGATGGCGCTCGTTGGCAAAAGTCAGTGCCTGATGCAGCGCCTTTTCAAGGCTGGGCGAAAATGTTGGCACGTTGAATCCTCATTTCTTTTCCATGACGCATTGCAACGGATGCTGATGCTGCCTGGCGAAATCCATCACCTGCGCCACTTTGGTTTCGGCAACCTCGTAGGTGAAGACGCCGCACTCTCCAACGCCATGATTATGGACATGAAGCATGATACGGGTTGCCTCTTCCCTGTCCTTTTGAAAGAAGCGCTCCAGAATGTGAACGACGAACTCCATCGGCGTGTAATCGTCATTCAGAAGCAAGACGCGGTACAAACTCGGCTTCTTGGTCTTCGGCTTGGTGCGCGTGATTACGGAAGTGCCGCGATTGGGGCCGCCTCCGTCTCCTTCGCTTCCCTGCTGCATCCGGACCGGCATGGCGATCATTCTGTTTCATTCCCTCGAGAGCCGCAATCCATGGACATGGCTACGGCCTGATTGCCTTTATTTAATGGTTCATTCTTGGATTTTAAGGCCGAACAGACGCACTGCAATCATATTCGCATGGCGAAGCACAAGATTGATGCAAATTCTGCCACCAGCGAGCACCACACCCGTCCGGAGCCGAGAAAGCTCCCCGGGCGTGCCTGCGCCGCCAATACGCGGAAAGGCCGGCCGCGACACCCGCGACCGGCCTTTTTCAAAGTTGGCGATCGCCCTCGTCGTCAGGCGGCTGCGGCAGACTTGACCTGCGCGGCCGCCTTGGCAACCGGTGCCTCATAGGGCTTGTAGGCATCCTTGGCGAGGTCGGCATACATTTCGCCGATCTTCGTCGCTTCCGTGACGAACCCTTCGTAGCTCGCCTTCAGGTAGTTCGTCTGAAGTTCGAAAGCTGCCTCGATGCTCTTGGCATTGGAGAGCTTTTCGAGATGGGCGATACCCTCCTCAAAGGACTTCTTCGAATAGTCCGCGGTTTCGGTCGCAATGGCCTGGAAGCCCCTGGTCAGGGCGGAGTAGCTCTTGACAGCCACATCCATCGCTTCCTTGCTTTTTTTATTCGCGTCATCGAAGTTAAACATGGGGCGTCTCCTTTTTGCGTGGGGCAGAGTAGCGGTACAAGTCTAGGTGCAATGCACAAAAAGTCAAGTTATGTTGTGCATCGCAACAGTACGTAAATCCTGCAACAGCTTGATGAAAGAGCCGCCCCTTGCAGTATATCTCTGCGCTGGCGACACAAAAGTACGATTTATGAAGAAAACCCGAGTTCGCAACCGGGTATCAGAGAAAATCGGAATTTTTGCGGCGCGTGGGTCACCATGCGGCATGCGGGCGGAAAAACCGGTCCGCTCTTACAGATCGATGTCCAGAATCGCCATCGAGAAATTGTAGGAAAGCTCGCCGTCTTCCTCATCCCGGAAAACGACGCCGAGAAATTCGTCGCCGAGATAGACTTCAGCGGATTCGTCTTTCTTCGGGCGAGCTTTGACCACCATCGACTGATTGAATGTGCGCTTGAAATAGGCCTCAAGCTTGCGGATCTCTTCGGGCTTCAAATTGACTCTCCGTAGCCGGTTGATTTGGGGCCTTCTCGCATGCGACGGCGGCGGGTGTAAACCCACTCCGGCGCCTGCCGCTCGTCGACTCTCAGATTCTCACACAACCCTTGAACAGGAGGGCATCCTAATGCAACGGGCGCCCCGGGAAAACGGGACGCGCCTTAGCGCCCACATCTCTCAGATGTCGAAGCTCGAGAGGAGCTGGTCCATCTGGCGCGACGGTTCTGAGCATCCGGCCTCGCCGACCACCCTTGCCGGAACGCCTGCAACCGTCGTCTTCGGCGGCACCGGCTTCAGCACCACCGAACCCGCGGCTACCCGCGAGCAATGGCCGATGTGGATATTGCCGAGAATCTTCGCGCCGGCGCCGATCAGCACGCCGTCGCCGATCTTCGGATGGCGGTCGCTGCCTTCCTTTCCGGTACCGCCAAGCGTCACGCCGTGCAGGATCGAGACGTTGTCGCCGATGACGGCCGTTTCGCCGACCACAAGGCCCGTCGCATGATCGAGGAAAATGCCACGGCCGATGCGAGCGGCCGGATTGATATCCGTCTGGAACACGCTCGAGGAGCGGCTCTGTAGATAGAGAGCGAAATCCTTCCGCCCCCGATTCCAGAGCCAATGCGCGAGACGATGCGTCTGGAGGGCATGGAAACCCTTGAAATAGAGAACAGGCTCGAGAAAGCGCGTGCAGGCCGGGTCGCGATCATAGACGGCCTGGATATCGACGCGCAGGATCGTGCCCCATTCCGGCCAATCATCGAGCATCTCCGAAAAGGTCTGATGCAGCAGGTTTGCCTGGAGGTCCGGATGATCCAGCCGCTCGCAAATGCGGTAGATTACGCTTTCTTCCAGCGAATGCTGATTGACGACGGTCGAATACAGGAAGGCGGCGAGCATCGGGTCGCGCTCTGCAGCCACCCGCGCCTCTTCGCGCAGACTATCCCAGATGGGGTCGACCGCCTTGAGCGATTCCGCATGACGAAGTTCGGTCTTTGCGACCATGGCCGCGCTCCTTCCCGATCAGATTGTACCGCCAAGGGCCATATATAGGGCAATTCCCCGCCGACATAAATGGGCCTTTCGGCCCATCGGTGGAAGACCTCGGCGCCCTAGGGCCTTGCCTGGTGGAAACAGGCCCGGCCCTACGGGTTGGCTGAAGCGGGCGGCCTGTTTGCCCGGCTGTGGCTTGGCCGTGTGCTTTGGCTACGCCGCGCCCCAGCCGCGCAAACATTCCGCTCCGCTTGAGCCAACAGAATTGTTTTCCTAAGCAGGAAAGGCTCTAAGACCGGCCGACCTCTGCGAGGAACTCGAGAACCGCCTTCTTGAACACCCGGTCGCCCACCGCAAGCATATGGTCGCGACCCGGGATGTCCAGCGCCTTGGCATGCGGAATCAGTGCGGCAAGTTCCTGGGCCGATCCGGCAATATCGTCCTTGGTCCCGACGCCGATCAGCACCGGCACGTCGATACGCCCGACATCCTCCACCGATAGCAGATCGCGCGAGGTGGAAATGCAGGCGGCAAGTGCCTGGCGATCGCTTTTCGTCTGATCGGCAAAGGCGCGGAACATGCGGCCGCGTTCATTCGTCACGTCCTCGAGCGATGGCGCGAGAAGCGCGCCGGCGATCGGATCCCAGTCTCCGACGCCCGCTACCATGCCGATCCCGAGGCCACCGAAAACGAGCGAACGGACGCGGTGCGGATGCCCCAAGGCGAGGAAGGCGGAGATGCGCGCGCCCATGGAGTAGCCCATGACATGCGCCTCGCCGATGCCGAGATGGCTTAGAAGTGCGACCGCATCGCCCGCCATCTGCGGCGGATGATAAAGCGAAGGATCGTAGGGCTTGCTGCTGGCGCCGTGGCCGCGATTGTCGAACGCGATCACCCGGTAACCCGCTTCGCCCAATGTCTTCACCCAGCCCGGAAAGACCCAATTGACATTGGCGCTCGAGCCGAAGCCATGGATGAGCAGGACCGGATCCCCTGAAGGGTCGCCCTCATCGAAAAAAGCGATCTCCAGCCCGTCATGCGCGAAGCGGGAAAATTGCGGCGGATTCAGATCCATCTCTGTTCCTGGCGAATTGTTGTGTTCGGCCGAAAACTAGGCGGTAACCACTTGGCGGAAAACCCCTTCACCCCCCAAAACCACAGGCGCGTCATGTTTGCTGCTACACATTTGCAGCAAAGCTCATTATGGTGCCGGCCAAATCGACACCCCAAGATTTGCATACATCGGAGTCTCAAGACATGGCCGGCCACAGCATCCCCCATTTCCAGAATGACGGCGGGCACCGGGTAATCGAGATCGGCGTGAAGGAGTTCATGTGCACGGGCGCATCCATTCCCTTCGATCACCCGCATATCTTCATCGACATGGGCGATGACAACGAAAAGGTCTGCTCTTATTGCTCCACGCTCTACCGCTATAATCCGTCGTTGACGGCGACGGAAACGATCCCGCCGGGCTGTCTCTTCGAAAACAAAGCTGCCTGATTGCCAGTCGGCGAGGCGCCGATGCAAAAGGCTCCGATCGCAATCGTCGGCGCCGGCATTGCCGGCCTTACGATGGCGCTCTGCCTTGCGCGCCAAGGCCTCGACTCGGAGATTTTCGAACAGGCCGAAGCGCTCGAGGAGGTCGGCGCCGGGCTCCAGCTCTCGCCGAATGCATCGCGGATCCTTATCGAACTCGGGCTGCTCGAAGCCCTTCAGGAGGTATGGAGCGAACCGGATTCGATTATCCTTGCCGACGGGCGGTCGCTGCGGACCCTTGCACGCGTGCCGGCGGGCGCCGACGCCCGCAGCCGCTGGGCGGCGCCCTACGGCGTGCTCCACCGCGCCAGTCTTCAGCGGATCCTGCTCAGGGCCGTGCAGTTGGAGCCGCGCTGCAGGCTGCATCTCGGACATCGGATCGAACGCGATCCCGGCCCGGCGGTCATGGCGGAAACAGGCCGGCGGCCACAGGTCGTCGTCGGCGCCGACGGCATCCGGTCGCAGGTCAGAGCCGTCCTCCCTGGAGCGGGTACGGTGCGCTTTTCCGGCAATGTCGCCTGGCGACTGATGGTGCCCCGCGCTCGGACGGCGAACGTCCTCTCCGACGATCGCGTCACCGCCTTTCTTGGACCGAACGCCCACCTCGTCGCCTACCCGATCAGGGAGACGGACAGCTTCAACCTGATCGCGATCATCGGTGGCAGTCCCGCTAACGACACATGGGTCGGCCAGAACTCCGAAGGACGGCGACGGGAACTCACCGCTTCATTTCGGCACTGGAATGCCCGCCTGCGCTCGATGCTCGACAATGCCGCCTCAGCGACTTACTGGCCCCTTTGCACGGTCGATGAAGGCGCGTGGCAGAACGGGCGTGATATCGTTCTCATCGGTGACGCCGCACATGCCATGACGCCCTTCGCCGCCCAGGGTGCGGCGATGGCAATCGAGGACGCCCACGAACTCGCCCGTTGCCTCACGCGATGCGAGGACATTGCCTCCGCGCTCCGCCGGTACGAGGCCGCCCGCAGACCGCGCATCGACCGCGTCCGCAAGAGGGGCGCCTTCAACCGCTTTGCCTACCACGCCCGCGGACCGATCCAGGTAGTGCGCAACGCGGTTCTGGCGCTACGGAGCCCTGAAGCGCTCGCCGCCGATCTCGACTGGCTTTACGGCTACGGCGCTCCGGGACGATAGAGCGCGGCGCCCCCGACATGTGCGGGAGCACTCCTCTTGTGCCCGCGCGGTCAGACCGCGTTCGCAGCTGCAAGACCGGCCTCGACGTCGCGGCGGATGTCCTGAACATCTTCCAGCCCGATCTGCAGCCGGATTACCGGGCCTTCCGAAGGCGCCTTCGCCACCTTGCGGTCGGTGAGGTTCACATGAAGCGCGAGACTCTCGAAACCGCCCCAGGAATAACCAAGGCCGAAGATGGAGAGCGCATCGAGGAAGGCATGCGCCTTCGCCCTGCTCTTCTCCGGCTCGGCCTTCAGAACGAACGAGAAGATGCCGCTTGCGCCGCCGAAGTCGCGCTTCCAAAGCTCATGGCCCGGGAAGCTCGGCAGCGCCGGATGCAACACGCGCGCAACCTCTTCACGGCTCTCGAGCCAGCGCGCGGTTTCAAGGGCGCTTGCCTGATGTCGCTCGAGGCGAATGCCCATCGTGCGCAGGCCGCGCAGGATTTGGTAGCTGTCGTCCGGGGATACACAGACCCCGAGCGTCACCATCGCCTCGCTGAGAGCCGGCCAATGTGCCGCGTTTGCGGAAACCGTCCCGAGGAGGACGTCCGAGTGGCCGGACGGATATTTGGTGGCGGCATGGATGGAAATGTCGACGCCATGCTCGAGCGGCCGGAAGTACAGCGGCGTTGCCCAGGTGTTGTCCATGGTCACGATGCAGCCATGGCGATGCGCAACGGCGGCGATCGCTCCGATGTCCTGCATCTCGAACGTGTTCGAGCCCGGCGCCTCCAGATGAACGAGCCGTGTATTCGGCCTGATCAGGGCTTCGATTCCCGCGCCGACCATCGGATCGTAATATTCGACGGTCACACCGAGCCGGGTCAGCATCGTGTCGCAGAAATGTCGCGTCGGGAAATAGACCGAATCGACGATGAGGGCGTGGTCGCCCGATGAGAGATAGGCGAGGAACGGCACGGTGACGGCAGCGAGCCCCGAGGGCACGAGGATCGTTCCGGCCGCCCCCTCGAGTTCGTTGATCGCGTCGCAGAGCGCGTCGGTCGTCGGCGTGCCGCGCGTTCCGTAGGTGTACTTCTGCGCTCGCGTTTCCATGGTTCTGGCATCCGGAAACAGCACGGTCGAGGCGTGCACCACCGGCGGATTGACGAATCCATGGAAATCGGAGGGGTTATTGCCAGTGTGCGCAAGGCGGGTGTTGATCCCCATCTCGCTTACTACGCTCTTCTTGTCTGCCATTGAAACGTCCGCTGCTCTAATTCGACGCCAACTCATCGAATGCCGCATCCGCGGGGTCAAGGGGAAATTCGGTCAGCAACCGTCGAATCGCGATAAAGGTGCACGTGGCCGATTTTTTACTCATAATCGCCGGATTTTCTGCGAAATCTGCCTAAACTTCTGGCGGATTTCACGTTTTTCACATGAAAAAACGGAAAATCGGCATCATCTCTTGACCCTTGTGGATTTTGGGCATGAGATAGATCGCACTCAAGCCAGGAGGGTGGCTGAGGCTGCACGCGCTACGAGCGCATCATCGTGCAGACGGGAACTAACGACAACCGAAAAGGTTCAAAAAAATGGCAAGAAGAATTGTGACAGCCCTTCTAGGTGCTGCGGTCATGGGGATTGGCGCAAATGGTGCATCGGCCGCCACCCTTGACGACGTGAAGGCCAAGGGCTTCGTCCAGTGCGGCGTGAACACGGGCCTCGCCGGCTTCGCGGCACCCGACGCTGCCGGCAACTGGAGCGGTTTCGACGTCGATTACTGCAAGGCCATTGCGGCCGCCATCTTCGGCGACGCGACGAAGGTGAAGTATACGCCCACCTCCGCCAAGGAGCGCTTCCCGGCACTGCAGTCCGGTGAGGTCGACGTTCTGGCCCGCAACACGACCTGGACCATCAACCGCGACACGGCGCTCGGTTTCAACTTCCGCCCGGTCAACTACTATGACGGCCAGGGCTTCATGGTTCGCAAGGCCCTCAACGTGAAGTCCGCCCTCGAACTCTCGGGTGCAGCCGTCTGCGTGCAGACCGGCACCACCACCGAACTGAACCTCGCGGACTACTTCAAGGCGAACAACCTGCAGTACAATCCGGTGGTCTTCGAGAAGCTCGAGGAAGTGAACGCAGCCTATGACGCCGGGCGCTGCGACGTCTACACCACCGACGCTTCCGGCCTCTATTCGCTGCGCCTGACGCTCTCCAACCCGGACGATCACGTGATCCTGCCGGAAATCATCTCGAAGGAGCCGCTCGGCCCGGCCGTCCGCCAGGGCGATGACCAGTGGTTCGATATCGTGACCTGGGTTCACTACGCGCTTGTCCAGGCGGAAGAATTCGGCGTCACCCAGGCCAACGTCGAGGAGATGAAGAGCTCTCCAAACCCGGACGTTCAGCGCTTCCTCGGCGTCGAGGCCGACAGCAAGATCGGCACCGACCTCGGCCTCACCAACGACTGGGCGGTTAACATCATCAAGGCCGTCGGCAATTACGGCGAAGTCTTCGACCGCAACATCGGTGCAGGCAGCCCGTTGAAGATCGAGCGCGGCCTGAATGCCCTTTGGACCAAGGGCGGTCTCCAGTACGCGATGCCGGTTCGCTAATCGGCTTTCACGAATCGCGGGGGAGCGGTATACGCCGCTCCTCCGTTTTCAACGATAAGAACGCCCGCAAAGGGCGGATAGGGGAAAGAGGCATTGCATGGCCATTGGCGTCACGAATGCGCCTGAAAAGAGCAAATCCTCCGGATCGATCATAAACGATCCTCAGGTACGCGGGATCTTCTACCAGGCAGTTACCGTCATTATTCTCGCGGTTCTCGTCTATTGGATCGTCGACAACACGGTCGAAAACCTGAGGCGAGCCAATATCGCCTCAGGTTACGGTTTCCTGGACAGCCGCGCCGGCTTCGACATGGGTCAGTCGCTGATCGCATTCAGCAGCGACTCCTCCTACGGCCGCGCACTGCTGGCTGGATTCGTCAACACCCTGCTCGTAGCCGTCACCGGCATCATCACAGCCACAATAATCGGCTTCATCATCGGCATTGGCCGCCTGTCGCACAACTGGATTATCGCGAAACTTTCGCTGACCTATGTCGAAGTGTTCCGCAACGTGCCGCCACTGCTCGTCATATTCTTCTGGTACAGCGGCGTCCTGGCAGTATTGCCGCAGGCACGAGAGGCACTCGCCCTGCCTTTCGATGTCTACGTGAGCAATCGCGGCGTTGCCTTCCCGAGGCCCGTTCCCGGAGAGGGCGCGGGGTACACGCTCTTTGCCTTCCTCATCGCCATCGTGGCGAGTGTCCTCATTGCCCGCTATGCGCGCCAGAGGCAGATGGCGACCGGCCAGCGCTTCCCGGTCGCGTGGACCGTGGTCGGGCTCATAATCGGTTTGCCGCTTGTCACCTTTCTGGCGACGGGCGCGCCTCTCAGCTTTGACATCCCGGTCGCGGGCCGTTTCAACCTGACCGGCGGCTCCGTCGTCGGGCCGGAATTCCTCTCGCTTTTCCTCGCTCTGTCTTTCTATACCGCGGCTTTTATCGCCGAGATCGTTCGGGCGGGCATCCGCGGGGTGTCCAAGGGACAGACGGAGGCCGCTCACGCGCTTGGTATCCGCCCAGGATTGACTACGCGCCTCGTGATCGTGCCGCAGGCCATGCGGATCATCATCCCGCCGCTGACCAGCCAGTATCTCAACCTCACCAAGAACTCGTCGCTGGCGGTCGCGATCGGCTACGCGGACCTGGTCGCGGTTGGGGGAACCATTCTCAACCAGACCGGACAATCGATCGAAATCGTCAGTATCTGGCTCATCGTCTATCTCAGCTTGAGCCTCGCCACCGCGGCGTTCATGAACTGGTA